>NZ_JBMYIX010000003.1:0-551643 GCF_049629585.1 Flagellimonas algicida
AGGCTGGGCTCCATGTTCCTCCGGCATCCGGGGTTCCCCCGAGCTGTGCGAAAAGGTCGGCATCGGTCAGTACGTTGCCCTCACAGATGTTGATGTTGGCGTCGTTGCCTGCATCGGGCTGTGGTGTGATAGTAATGATGAAACTTTCCTCATCAAAACAGACCGTTGAAACTCCTCCCGTTTCATCATATATGTATAAGGTTATATCAGAAGTGATGACATCTCCTTCATTATAGGTACCGCCGCCGCCTAATGGACCTCCAGGTAAATCGTAATAAGATTCATTGCCTGAAAGGTTGGTTCCTGTTATAGGAGGAAGTATATAGGATTCACATGCTTCTTGATCAGGAATATCATTCACATTGGGTTGGAGGTAGATATAAATAATCTGTTGGACATCGGTATAGTTTCCATAGATATCCGTAATTCTATATGTACGCGTAATGGTTTCGGGATTGATTAGGCCATCTGAAACATCACCAATATGTATAACGGTATCCACAGCGCAGTTATCAGCTTCATCCGTGACAACACTTGGGTCTGGTAGAGGGGCGACACCGCAAACGGTCAAGGTCAATGGGTTACTGGCGGTTGGAGGAATATTGTCTACAATGGCTATGGTAAAAACATCTTGGTGCTCAAAATTCACATTATCGAAATAGGCATTTTGGCCCGCATCAATGCTTGTGGCAAGAATTTCGGTAAGAGTACCGGTCAAAAAGTCTCCATCTCCATCAGTATCTATCAATAGTGTTACATCGCCGCAGTTACCATTGTTTAGGATATCTGAACCGGAAAGATTTATCTGGACACTTACATTCGCAATTGGGTCGACTCCACCGGGGGAAACTGTTTTTTGTATTTTCCACTCCCTTCCAATTCGAGCACTGTAATCCGTAGGAAGTTCAACGAGAGATTGGTTGATATCGCCATGGTCATTTCCCCATAATAGATAGTTATGTAGCGTGGATGTGGTTGTTACCGAGAGGCTATTTGCAGTGGTGTTGTCAATTATTGGTCTGGATTGGTCTAGGTTATCCGTTGCAAAATTAGTGTCCGTTGACATAGTTACAACTGCTTCACTATTTTCACTTTTTGCAATGCGTTGATGTAGGTTATATCGTAGTTTTAAATCGTCATAAGATGTGTTGTCATCTCCGCCATCTATATCATCAAATCGATCCCTTCCCAATCCTGCGATGTCATATAGATATACTGGGTCGGGTTGCCATATAGTGGTGCCATCCGCAGCCAGATAGGTATATCCTTGGTTACCCACAGTACTTCCCAATTGCCCTGTATTGTTCAAGGTGATACCATATTTAATGGCCAAATAACTTTCCACTCGTTGTATGGAGTTGGCATCCAAAGGGCCATCGGCCAATAGGATTTCGGCAATGTTTCCTGTTAAGTTTCTATTGGAATCATTGCTGTTGAAATGCTTCCCTAGTCTATTGAATAAGTATAAATCCCGTTCAATATCTGGAAGGTTTTTCATGATGTTGATATCGGGCAAACCATTGACTTGTGTTCTCAAAACCTCATCTTCTAAAAAAGGGTTTGTGTCCACTTGCCGTATCAAGACACCAATGGTAGGTAATCCTTGAAGGTCAATATTGCCACTCTCAAAATCACTCCATGGAGTCCAAGTTCTTCCGAGTGAGAATCGATTACCATCCGAGATTCCAATGGAAAGATTGGTGGTGGAGCTATGATAGGTATCTATATCCCCGCCAAATAGGAGACGCTGGGTTTCTGCAGTATTACCCATGCCCCGGGCATGAAATACAATAAAGATTGTAATCTCTTCTCTAGTAGATGATCTAAAATGTAAAGCTTGTCCATCACCACTTCCATCAAATTCAATGGAAGGATTAAAGTTCATATCGTCTCTGCGTAGCGTTGGAACACGTGGAACTGAACCAATGGGGTTTAGGTATGCTGGTGAGCCAAATGAATGTTCAAAACCTAAGGGGTAAGGTTGGGGGTAATCTGCGGGAGTTGGATGTTGGACAGCATCCTGGGGAGTCCCATCAATGAAATCGTACCACGTTGTCACGGGAGTGCCATCAGCAGGGGCCAATGGAGTAAAGAGTTGAAATTGTCCGTTGGGAGTAGGTGCGGAATTGACTGCTCTATCTGCAGTAAGCCAAGTATCGACCTGTTGTCCAAGTGCGGCAGTACTTAAAAACAGAAAGCATAGTACGCATAGAGGCCGAAGTAGTTTAATGATGTAACGAAAGAAGGGGACCGGTTTTGATGTGGTCCATGCGGGGTTGTAGTGTAGTAAAAGTTTTGTCATAACAAGTAGGTTTATGGTGCATTTCTTGTTGGGGTTAAATCAAGAAATGGATTTGGTATTATAAAATAAAGTACTACTGTGTTACCAAAAGGGGGTCAATTAACCAATGGGCGTTTAGAATTGACGAAAGGGCGTTTAGAATTGACGAAAAAATCCACAACCCTAAAATTTTATGGTTTTTGTGCATATCTCGGGCAGGGTCATCAATTTGAAAATCGGGAATTAAAATCTAAGCTATACAATGAAAAAGCCGTCAAATAAGTTTGACGGCTTAACTATTACCATGGCCAACAGTACTGAGAGAAACCAAACCTTACACGCTCAGTTGAATTATGGACAGGATAGTTACTTTGGTCAGTGGTATTCTATTATTATAGCTTATGGAGAGCAAGGGGTAGTTTGATTAGAGCCTGATATCAACAAATAATCAACTTGATCCTTAAAACCATTACGACCAAGGAATTTGTTTAAATTCCTTGGCGTAACGGAAACCTCAACTAAACTAAACACTTTTTTGACCTATGGTCTTGAAAAGTGCATTGCTATATGTGCATGCGTTAAAAATTGATCTTGCTTTTCAATTTGGCTTTAACGCTTACTTGCACAACAAACATATGATGTTATTTGCTTTTAAAGGTGTCCCAATTAACCAATGCCCCATTTGATCTTACGGATGGGCCATTTGAATTGGTGGAATATAATTTGGGGTCGAAATTTGTCATAAAAAAACAGCCCCAAAATGGGGCTGTCTTATTTTATATCTGAAATAGGTATTCCTGTGAATTACGAATTGTCATCCACACCAGCATCCGGAGCATTGGTTTTTACGGAAGCAATCCCGTTTTCCATGGCCGCCGTGCTGGAATACATTTCACTATTGCCTATTACCTGACCGTTGGAAGCCTTCAGGTTGAAGTAAGGGCTACCGTCCTTGGCAGTCTTTCTGTCGAACCTACCATCTTCCTGAGAATTCTTTCGGACAGATTCAATTCCATTCTCGCAGGCGGCTTTGGTGGTATACGCTTCGCTGCTTAAGATCACTTGGCCGTTATTGGCCTTTAAATTAAACCTGAACTGACCAGATTTATCTGTTTTGATTTCAAATTTTCCCATACTGAATATATTTTGTGTCTTAAATCTAGATATTTTCTTAAAAAATGACCAATAAATAGGTGTAAAATTACCATTAAGCTAACAGATAATGGTCTTTTGCACAATACTTGAACCGATCAATGCCAGTACGGAACAGCAAAAGATAGGTTACACACGTACTTGCCCATCCCCAAATACATAGTATTTGTTGGTTACCAATTGTTTTAGTCCCAAGGGACCCCGATGGTGCAATTTATCGGTACTGATGGCGAGCTCTGCACCGACACCCATCTGTCCGCCATCGGTGAAACGGGTTGACGCATTTTGATATACCGCCGCACAATCCACATTTTCCATGAAGGTTTGGGCCACGGCATTGTTTTCGGTCATGATGCTGGCTGAGTGCCCTCCGGAATGGGTATTGATCTTTTCAATGGCCTCATCCAAATTGTCCACGGCCCCAATCACACATTTCATGGCCAAGAACTCCTCTTCCCAAACCGATGGGTCAGGAATGACATTCTCTTCAGATAAGATGGTTTTCACCTTTTTATCGACCAAAATCGATACGCCTTTGTCAGTCAATAGTTGTCTTAACTCTTTGAGCTTATCCCCATATCCCTTAATCTTTGTATCAATCAATATTTTGTCCAAGGCATTACAGGCCGAAATCTTATGGGTCTTGGAATTGATGATGACCTCCAAGCTTTTTTCCCAATCCGCTTCCGGGTGTACATAGAGGAAATTGTTCCCTCGACCACTGACCAGAACGGCACATTTGGCATGTTCTTTCACAAAAGCGATCAATCGTTCACCACCACGTGGGACAATCAGATCTAGGTCTTGGTCCGGGTTTTTCAAAAATTCTTGGGTCTGGGTTCGGTCCATTTCCAAGAACTGGATGAAATCGGAAGGGAGATTGTTCTCCGTCAAGGCCTGATGCCAGAACTTTACCAGCGCTTTGTTACTATGATAGGCTTCTTTACCGCCTTTCAACAATATTTTGTTATTGGCCTTAAAGGCCAGTACCGCAGCTTCCACCGTTACATCCGGACGGGATTCATAAATGATCATGATGGTCCCGAACGGAGCCGTTTTGTTGATGATCTTTAAACCATTGTCCAAATGTCGGGTAGATATTTCCTGATTTACAGGGTCCGATTGCAACCGCACTTCCTTTACGGCCTGTATCATTTGATCTACCTTTTTTTGGTCTACTACCAACCGATCATAGAGGGCTTGGTCGTCCCGGTCAAAGGCATCCAAATCTTTTTGGTTGGCTTGTAGGAGCTCTTCCCGGTTTTTGTCCAGGATGTGCTCCATGTCTGCCAATACTTTATTCTTTATATCTGTGTTCAATAATTTCATAGTCGTTTTTTAAAGGGAAACTTTGGTTCCCACTTTTTTTCCTTCAACAATGTCTATAATGATGTTCTCTTTCTTCCCGTTCACAATGTAGGACGGGATGTTATTGGCCGCCGCTATTTGGGCGTAGTTCAATTTAGAGCCCATTCCGCCACGGCCTTCGCCTTCGGCTTTGTTGCCCTCTTCAATATACTTGTCCAGATCTTCTTTGGGTGCGACTTTTTGGATGACCTCGGATTCCTCCTTTTCGGGATGCCCATTGTACAGGCCATCAATATCCGTCATGAGAATCAGTTTGTCTGCATTCATCAATTGGGCAATCAATGTGGCCAATTCGTCATTGTCCGAGAACATGGACATGGCCACTGAAACGGCATCGTCCTCATTGGCAATGGGCACAACACCTTCCGACAGTAAACCTTCTATGCAATTGATCATATTGTCCCGGTGTACCCCAGGATTAAAATCCCGTTTTGTGGGCAGCACTTGGGCACACTTCATCCCGTAATCACTAAAAATGTTGTAGTAGTGCCGCATCATTCTGGGTTGTCCTATGGCAGAGTATACCTGTCTGCGTTGGGTCTTGTCCTTTATTTTGGATTTTCCCAGCACCTCTTTTCCCGCGATTACGGAGCCAGAGGAGACCAAAATGGTCATGATGTCACGTTCGTAGAGTTCGGCAATCTGTTGCACCAAACTATTGAGTACGGGTCTTACAATTCTATTGTCCTTGTTGGTCATTACATTGGTTCCTACCTTAATGACCACGAGTTCTTTATACATGGTTTAATATTCTTCGCCGAGTTCCACGGCGCGGTTAAAGGCGGCAAAGGCCGCTTCTTTTATCAATTCGTTTACATTGTTATCTTCCATGGAGTCCAAGGCGGCCCTGGTAGTTCCTCCTTTGGAGGCCACTCTTTCCATCCAAGTGTCTGGATTAAGGTTGTTCTGGTTGAACAGTTCCACGGCCCCGGTAAAGGTTTGGCTTACCAGTACTTTGGAAACATTTTCGGAAAAGCCCATTTGCAGGGCGGCCTCCATCATACTTTGCATAAAGTAAAAAACGTATGCGGGACCACTCCCCGAAATGCCTGTAGAGGCATCAATAAATTTTTCATTTTTTACGCGGAGGGATTTTCCAGTGGTATCCAATAGGCCTTCCACCATAAAAAGCTCTAGACGGGAAACTTCGTCGGAAGAAACATAGCTGGTTAAACCCTTACCAACCTGAGCGGGTAAATTGGGCATGGCCCGTACCACTTTTTTAATACCAAGCGATTCTTGGATAAAGCCGATGGTGACCCCGGCCATTATGGAAATAAACAGTTGTTCTGGGTTCACCAATTTTTTCATGCGTTCAAATAGTTCTTCGGCATGGAAAGGTTTAACCGCCAAAAAGATGATATCCGCTTGGGGAACACAGTCCTCCAAACGATCTATGGCATCAAAATGGGCGATTTTATCGACCTCTTCCATTTTTTCCTTTGATTTGTCCAACACCATGATGTTGCGCTTTTTCAATAGCTTGGACTTGGACATACCTGTGGCGTAGGTAAGCCCCATGTTACCTGCGCCAATAACCAATACTTTCATTGTTTTATATAAAGGGTTAGAATATTGTTAAGCGGATACATTGCAATCCTTACAGTCTTTTACTTCTCCGTAATAAGTTTCACGGTATCTGTGCAACGTGCGAAAAGGAAGGCCAAAAATGTACTCTTTGATATAGGTGACCTGGGTAGTGAGTTCCCCCATTTTAACGCTATACCGTTTTTCGTACTTGGTCTTCCGCTTGATTTTTGTAAGTTTCATGATATGGTCAATGTGTTGATGACTATTCGTTTTCCCTGTTTAGGTATTTTTCCCGGTATTCGGCCGTTTTGATAGTCTTTCTTCGCCGTACCGATTTTTTGGTGTATTCCTGACGATCCCTGATTTGCTCCAATCGTTTGGTATTTCTATACTTTCTCTTGTAGCGTTTTAGGGCACGTTCTATACTTTCACCTGATTTTACTTCTATTTTGAGCATATTTTGATTTATCTGTTCAATCTCATTTCTGTGTGGGTCACGTCAAACCCATTCTCTTTAAAAAACGCTTCTTTCGGATATTGGTTTTCGTTGGTGATATGGACGGCTACGTCGCCTTTACAGTATTGAAGGGTGTATTCCAAGAGCTTTGGTTCAATGTCTTTGCCGCGATGCTCCCGGTGCACCACAAAAAAGACCATGAAGTTCTCGGGGATATAATCGCCCATCCCTGTTTTGTTGACCACGGCCAGACCAAGGATTTTTTCCCGTTCCTCAATGACAAATACATATCCACCCAAGCCCGGTATTTCCTTTGCCGAATACTGTATGGCTTTGCGGATGGCATTTTTTGATGCTTTTTTTCCATCTTGGTGGTCAAATATAAAATTGGTCAATCGGGCGGTTTCCATGGTGGAAAGCCGTGTATAAGCGTCATAGGTTTTAATCACCATGCTTTGATGCTTGTCTAAAATGTTTTTTTGATAGTTTAGGGTACGTACAATTGCATAGGAACGATGCAGGTGATTGCGGAGTTTTTCCACAATGCTACATCGCAAAAATCACCACTGAAGTGGTCTAAAATTTAAAGTGTAGGTGGGATGAATTTATCCGGTTGGTTTCTAAAAACCAGATATTGAAAGCTAAGGATCCTGCAATTTTTCCTTTCGTGGAGTTTGATCTTCATCGCTGCAAAGGTAGCCAATGCAAACGGTATATGCCAATTATACTGGGTTTTATGCTTTTTATAACGTTTGTGTCACGCTTTTGTTAACAGTTTTTTAGGCGATGGTTTACGGGACTATAGGTTTTTAAAATTGGGCAATTGGGAAACATCTGGGCAACCTATTTGTTCCATTACTTGCTTCAATTGGGTCTTTAACAACATGGCGGTATGGTCACCTCCGGATTTCCCTAAAGCCGCCGCTCCATACATAAAGGAACGGCCCAAAAACGCAAATTGCGCCCCACTGGCCAAGGTTCTGGCAATGTCCGGTCCTGAGCGTACCCCGCTGTCCATCATCACGGTGAGTTGATCTCCATATTTTGCCGCTATCCGGGTCAAGGGTTTTATAGTGGATTCCCCGGCATCCAATTGTCTGCCTCCGTGGTTGGATACAATAATGCCGTCCAATCCCAAGGATATGGCTTTTTCGGTATCGGCTTCTGTGGCGACTCCCTTTAGAACCAGTTTTCCTTTCCATAGGTCTCTGATTTGGGCAATTTTATCCATATCCATACGCTTGCTAAAGGTCTGGTCCATGAACAATCCCAATTGTTTTAAGTTGAGCCCTTTGGGCATATAGGGTCGCAATACCTCAAAATTGGGTTGGCCATGCTTTAGGGTTTCAAAGGCCCATTTGGGTTTACCCAATACTTGGAGAATATTGGCAATGTTCATCTTTGGGGGCATGGACAGCCCATTTTTGATTTCCTTGGCACGAAATCCAAAAACAGGGGTGTCGCACAAAAGGACCAATACGGGGCAGCCTGCTGCCTCGGCACGTTGAATCAAATCGTCACGGACCGATTTTTCCGTGGGATGGTATAATTGGAACCACGCTTTACCTTCGGTAATTTCACTGATGCGTTCTATGCTCGATGTGGTCACCGTACTCAGAATAAAGGGGATGTTGTGGTCAAAGGCAGCTTTGGCCAGAATTTCGGGGGAATTGGGCCACATCAACCCTTGAAGCCCTATGGGAGATATCCCAAAAGGGGCATCATACTCCTGACCAAAGATTTTAGTGGTCATGTTGGCCTCTTTGTAGGCATCCAAATACCTGGGTAACAACTCAACCTCTCTAATTTCCCGGGTGTTCTTTCTCAGATTCACCTCTTCATTGCATCCACTGTCCAGATATTCAAAGGCAAATCTGGGAATACGTTTGCGGGCCCCTTCTCGGAGGTCCTCAATGGAGGGATATCTAGGATTGAATTTTGGGGTATACCGGGCCATACTTACTGTGTGTTTCTTCTATCTGCGTGGTTCCAATTGTTATGCGGCTACTCCGATGGAGTGTTCTCCGCTGTATCAAAAACGTGTTTGGCGTAGTTGTAGCCTTTGGTTTCGTACAGTTTTCGCATATGGTTCAATCTGGATTTGAAATCTTCAAAATCCTTATCCTCTTTTTGCGACCAAACCACTTCAGATAGTGCAGTGGCTCTTGGTAGGGCCATATATTCCATATGCTCATCCGTTGGGATATACTCGGACCAAATGTTCCCTTGGGCTCCCAAGATATAGTGTTGTTGATCGGCCGATAATTCCTCTGGAACAGGCTCGTAGCTATATACTTTTTCAACCGGTAAGAAACCACCAATGGACAAAGGCTCATTGTCCGTGTCCTTGGACTGATAATGGTCAAAGTAACAATGGGAATTTGGAGTCATGATCACATTATGGTCTTGTTTTGCAGCTTCGATGCCTCCTTTTACACCTCTCCAGGACATAACCGTTGCATTGGGGGCCAAACCACCTTCCAAGATTTCATCCCATCCAATGATCTGCTTGCCTTTACTATTGAGGTATTTTTCCATTCGGGTTACAAAGTAACTCTGTAGGGCGTGTTCGTCCTCAAGACCTTCCTCTTTGATTCTTTTTTGGCAATTGGGGCAGCGTTCCCAGTTTTTCTTAGGACACTCGTCCCCTCCAATATGGATGTATTTGGATGGGAAAAGGGCGGTTACCTCGTCCAATACCCCTTCCAAAAAGGCAAAGGTCTCTTCTTTTCCGGCACAGTATACATCATTGTATACCCCCCATGACTCTTGAACTACCTTGGGTTGGCCATTTTTCTGTTGTTCCTTTGAAGCTTCGGACATTAGACCGTTGGGCACTTCAGTAGGTTCCTCAGGGAAGCAGCTCAAGTATGGATAAGAAGCAATGGCTGCTTGGCTGTGACCGGGAAGTTCAATTTCTGGAATGACCTCAACATGGCGCTTTTGGGCATAGGCCAAAACCTCCCTTATATCATCTTGGGTGTAGAAACCACCGTAACGCTCATTGTCGTTGGTTTCTCCAGGATAATGACCGGTTATGGTCCCATTTCGGTAGGCTCCAACCTTGGTCAGTTCAGGATATTTTTTGATTTCTATACGCCATCCTTGATCCTCGGTCAAGTGCCAGTGGAAGGTGTTCATTTTGTGCATGGCGATCATGTCGATGTACTTTTTCACAAAATCCACATCGAAGAAATGGCGTGCCACATCCAAGTGCATTCCCCTGTAAATGAACCGGGGTTGATCTTTGATGGTCACCGCAGGTACGGTAACATCGGTAATGGATGATCCTTCTTCGGGTAGGCTGATCAATTGTACGAGGGACTGTATGCCATAAAAAACACCTTTGGCATTTTTTCCAGAAATGTTGATTTGGTCAGGGGTCACTTCCAGTGTGTACCCTTCTTCATTTTCAATTTGATCGTTCAGTGTCAGAACGATGCTGGCCTTTTGGTCTGTAACGGATGGACTTACTTGGGTCAACTGTTGAATGGACTCGGCAAGAAAAGCCGCCTCTTCCTTAAGGTCTTCGGCAGCGCTGATGGAGGTGCTGCCATCTATCACAAACTTTCCGACCTGCATGGTCAACTCTGCAGGTTTAGGAATTACTTGATAGTCTTCCGCTGTGTTTTGAACGTTGTCGTACTTTCCGGTACAGGCCATTATAAAAATGGCCCCTACGGCTATAATCACTTTCTTCATAGGGTTACAAATTATAATTCAAATATTTTTTTGGTCAACAACCATTTTTCCCCGGGCTTGGCCGAAGGCAATGCTTGTTGGTAGTTCCACATCAATTTTTCCCATTCCTGCACTTTGGGGTTTTCAGCATCGGCCTGTTGTTTTGCTTCAAACGAAAAGGAAGCATCGACCTCCATAATCATGAACAGGCGATTTTCGATTCGGTAGATTTCCATATTTTGGATTCCGGAATCGGTGATGCTCTCCAAGATTTCAGGCCACACTTTTTTATGATGGTCTTCGTAGGCTCGAATGCTTTCTTCATCGTCCACAAGATCCAAGGCGAGGCAAAATCTTCTTAAATCTCCCATATGTGTTCATTTTTGAAGGTTTTGAAACCAAACCATGCAATGTAAACAAAACAGCAGAGCGGTAGTATAAACGAGAAGTTCACCTCTGAAACCCCCATCATTTTGGTATCGGCCACACCATTTCCGCCAACATCAATGATCATACCTTGTAGTTTGGGCATCAAGGCACCTCCAACGATGGCCATAACCAATCCGGCGGCACCCAATTTGGATTCCTCCTCGGTCAATCCGTTCAGGGCAATGCCATAAATGGTAGGGAACATGAGCGACATAAAGAACGAAACACCCACTAGGCAGTACAATCCCAAATGTCCCTCGATAAAAATGGTTCCTGCGGCACAGGCACCTGCCAACACGGCAAACCACATCAACAGTTTTCCTGAACTGATAAAACGGAGCATATAGGTGCCAATGGCCCTTCCCACCAAAAAGACGATGAACGCCACAAATTGATAGTTGGCGGCCACATCGCTGGCCATGCCCATGGCCTCGGCATATTGATAAATGTAGGTCCAGCACATGATTTGTGCTCCTACATACAGAACTTGGGCCAATACGCCCAAGATGTATTTGGGTCTATGGAACAACGCCTTTCCGGTTTCTTGGAGTGAAGGAATGGTGCCATCGCCTTTGGCTTGGGGCATCTTACTTACCAAGATCAACACAAAAACTGCCATGATCACCAATCCAAGGATAACATAGGGGTCTCTAATGACCATAAGGTCCGATGTGCGGATCAAGGCTTTTTTGGCTTCATCCAAGGACGAATAATCAGCGATGTCATCGGATTGTAATTTTTTAAGAACGAATTGCTGGGCAATGAGTAGCCCCAAAATCAACCCAACCGGATTGAAGACTTGGGCAAGGTTTAACCGCTGGGTGGCCGTTTCCTTGTCGCCCATGGCCAAAATGTATGGATTGGCGGTGGTTTCCAAAAATGCCAGTCCAAAGGTCAGGACGTATAGCCCCAGACAGAAAAACCAAAACTTTTCGGTGATGGCGGCAGGGTAGAACATCAAGGCTCCTGCGGCATATAGCGCCAAACCTATCAGTACCCCAACTTTATAGGAATACTTTCGGACGAACAATGCCGCTGGCAAGGCCATACAGAAATACCCTCCATAAAAAGCCATCTGTACCCATGCAGCTTGGGAGTTGGACAACTCCAACACTTTCTTAAAGGCCTGGACCATGGGGTCGGTCACCGCATTGGCAAAACCCCAGAGCGCAAAGAGCGAAGTGATCAGGATAAAGGGTAAGAGAACTTTTTTGGATACAATTTTTGGTTTGGTCATATGTGTTTTTTTAAAGCGAACGGTCCAAATGGGTATAGCCACCATCTACATAGATCAGTTGGCCGGTGGTGTGACTGGATTTTTCCGAAAGGAGAAAAGCTACAGTATTCGCAATTTCTTCCGGAGTGGTCATTCTTTTTTCCAAAGGGATATTGTCGGTAATTTCTTTGAGTTTTTCTTCTGGGTTGTCAAACGAATTTATCCATCTTTTGTATAATGGCGTAAAGGATTCGGCAACAATTACGGCGTTCACCCGAATGGAATAGGGGAGCAGCTCTACGGCCCATTCCCGGGTAAGCGAATTCCTGGCCCCGTTTGCAGCTGCATAACCAGAGGTGTTCCCTTGGCCCGTCACCGAAGTTTTGGAACCTATGTTCACAATACTGCCCTTGTTTTTCTTCAGATGGGGCAAGGCATGGTGGGCCATCACATAATAATGGCCAACATTGCGCTCCAAAGAACTTTTGAAATCGTCATAATTGCCATTTTCAAGCCCCACGCCGTCATTGACCCCTGCATTGTTTACCAGTCCATCGATTCTTCCGAATTCCTGAATAGTTTTTTCAATGGCATTTTTGCATTGTTGGGGGTCGGTGAGTTCCGCGATGGCATAAAAGGCTTTGCCTCCGGTTTTGGTGATTTCTTCCACAGCAGCCAGTACATCACTTTCCTTTCGTCCAATAATTACTGGGATGGCCCCTTCTTGGGCGAGCACTTGGCAAATACCATTGCCAATGCCCTTGTCACCTCCAGTGACCATAATCACCTTATCCTTCAATCCTAAATCCATGTATTATTGATTTGTGGTGAATACCCCTATTTCCGCAAAGGAAGTCCGGACATCCCCATTATGCTTTTCCAAAGCACGTAATTTAATGTATCTGCCCGAAACCGGCTCGAATTTAACCTTTTGTTCAATGCGATTGTTGAACACATTGCCAAATTCTCCTTTTGTTGCGGATTTCCATGTGCGGTTATCTGGACTGACCAAAAATTCGTACTTGGTGATCATTCCAAACGGATACCGTTCTTGGATGGGCCAGTAGCTAAATCCGGTAAGGGTATGGGATGCTCCCAAATCGATGGTGATTTCATTGATATTGGATGAGTCCTTATCCGTGGCCCAAAAGGTATAGGGGTCTTCATCCATGAGTTTAACTACATCCGCATTGTTTTCTAAGGCACCAACGACTTTCCAATCTTTTTTGGCCAAGTCAAAATATTGACTTACCGCTTGGGTCTGTTGTCCATTGTTTGGATTCACGGCAATGGCCTTTATGGTGGCGGGTGTCAAAACAGGAAAAGGACCCTCATATTTTTGTGAAGCTGTGGTTGGGTCATCCCCATTGGTGGTCACATAAAGATCTACTTCGTCATCGGGTACTTCAATGGAGACCATTCCCTCTCTGTTTCTGTTGATTTTTGGGTCCACCAAAAATGGAGGGGCATTGTAAAGTTCCAAAGTGGAGAGGGTGATGGGGCCTTTGGCATCCAAAATATCCACTTTTACTTGGGAAGTGGTAACTGTTTCAAACCTTAGGATACGTTTATAGCCCACCGTGGTTTGCTCATCCAAAACTTGCCATGCTCCATCGACTTCGGCACTGACTTTGAATTTTTTGATGCGTTGTCCCAAAGGAATATACTCTTGGAGGAGTATGCGATTGACTTTGGTGGGTTCATTAAAACGTATGGTAATGGAAGCCTGAGTTGTTCCGTCATCAGTGGCCCAATAGGTGTCAAAGTTTCCATCAATGGCCTTTTCTGCATTGAAGGTGGAACTGTTGCCGCGGACATTGGAGGCCTCAGCGGTACTTCCCTTGGCCAATTCTTGTGCAAAATCCTTATCGATTTGTGCCTTCAGCGCCATCAATTGTTGCACATCGGTTTCATGCACCAAGCCTCTGTCGTCGACAGGTAGGTTCAACAAAAAGTTCCCGTTCCTACCAATGGATTCGTAATACGTTCGCACCAAACGGGGCAAGGTTTTTACCTGATGGTCCTCACCGGGATGGTAGTACCACCCGGGACGTATGGAGGTGTTCACTTCGGCGGGTAGCCAATGTGTCCCATCTTCATGGCCGGAGCGCAGTTCCACATACCGTGGCCATCCGGGATAGATCTCATCCCTGCGCATCACGCTCCAGTTGGTCTCCTTGGCCCAACCTTCCTCGTTGCCCACCCAACGAACGTCCGGTCCGCCATCACCGAAAATGACCGCATTGGGCTGTAATTCCCGGATCATCTTGGTGGTCTTTTCCCATTCGTAATAAGTTTTGTTGTCTATTTTTCGGGTTTCGTTGGCACCGCCGTAGTATCCAGAACCTCCATTGGCACCATCAAACCATACCTCGAAGAGTTCCCCATAATTGGTCAACAGTTCCCGTAATTGCTCATGGAAGATTTCCACATATTCCGGTTTGCCATAATGCTCGTTGTTACGGTCCCAAGGAGAGAGGTACAACCCTAATTTAAGCCCGTACTCTTTGCAGGCATCGGCCAATTCTTGGACTACATCGCCTTTTCCATCTTTCCAAGGCGAATTTTTAACGGAATGCTCCGTGGTCTTGGTGGGCCATAAGCAGAATCCGTCGTGGTGCTTTGCAGTCAAAATGATTCCCTTCATGCCTGCCTCTTTGGCCACTTTGGCCCATTGGCGGGTATCCAATTGGGTTGGGTTGAAGAGATCTACAGATTCCCCTCCAGTGCCCCATTCCATATCGGTAAAGGTGTTCATGTTGAAATGGATAAAGGCATAGTATTGGAGTTCATGCCAATCCATTTGGCGTTGCGAAGGGGTAGGGCCAACAGCCTTTGGCGGTTCCACGGTTTGGCAAGCCATCAGTAAAAGAGTCAGGGCAAGGGTTAGGAGGTGTGCTTTTCGAATCATTTTCAGGGTTTTATTTTATGAGATACCAGGTATAGCCGTTCGGGGCTATTTCCACTTTTAGTGGAAGGGTATAATTTCTATTGACAGTATATTCTTTTGGGTTTTTTCCTTCGTGTGATACTTGGGCGATAGTATGAACATCCGTATAGTAAATGGGGATTTCCACGGTTTCGGTGATGGTTTTATCCGTGGGGTTGAACAGCATCACCAGACCTTTATTTTCTATATCTGGATTGACATGCATAAACCCGTCCCAAGACCTTCCATCGGGTCTTTTGAGGTGGATGATGTCAGAGTTTAGGATATCCCGGTATTTTTTATAATGTTCAATCTGTGATATTACCAGATCCTTGGTTTCCTTGGAATCGTATAAGCGGGGACCACGGTAACAGGCCTGCACCCCGGAACCATAGTTTTGGGCCATGTGTGCCTCATAAGAATCCAAATGGTCCTTTAGCGGCTCCAAAGTAGCTGCTTTTCCGCCTCCGTGATACTCGGTAAGCGGCACAAAGGTCCAAGCCATGGATGGTGTTTTTTCCCAAGTGCCGTCATAGATGTTTTGTCGCCCCAGTACAATCTGTTGCTCCCGGGGAAGCGACCAGTTCACCTCCCTATAACCAATGCCGCATTTGTTGGAGCCTTCCAAAAAGTAAAAGTCAGGAGCGTTCAGGTAGATGCCGTTTTTCCGCAACCAATGGTAAAAATCCACGGACATGTTCCATTGCACCCATTGCGAATCCTCATACCCTTTGTGGTATTTATGCGAGGTGGATGCACAGTGGTCGCCGGGGTAGGGCCCGTCATGTTCCAAGAGATCAAAACCTGTATTTTTCAAGAAAAACTTGAGTTTTTCCAAATAGTCCTTGCCCCATTCACTGGCCAAGCAAGGAGCGTTTCCAAACTTGGTGCCGCCCGGTTTCCCGGTTTCTTTGTTGATGACATCCACGGATTCGTTGATGCTTCGGCTAGAAAATAGGGAGTAGCCGCCCAAGGCGATACCCTTGCTATGGGCATAATCGGCCAGCTTCTTATATTTTTTGATGTTTTCCGGTGAATTGTCCTCCATGTTCAGCCCACTTCCAAAGCTAAGGATTACCATTTCGTAACCAGTATCCACACATTGGTCAATGGCGGCTTTCACCTCTTTTTCGTCCGTGCTGGTCAAATGCATGAAAATGGGATTTTCGGTGACCCATGGCGCCAGTTTTCGATACATTTTTCGGAGGCTGAGTGCGGTTTGTTCCCGATTGCCCCGTTCCTCCAACAATAATTCGTAGGTCCTGAAACTCTCAAAAGTGCTTCCGGGTTTTAGGTCAAGGTTGGGACCTACAGGGAGTTGACTCACCAATAGGCAAGGGGTCTCCATCTTCCAGTTGACTTGGGAGGTGTATTCCGGGTCTTGCTCCCAAAATGTGGTTACGGTAGATTCGCCAGCTGTAAACCCACCGAAAGCGTAATTGCTCTCCACATGCAAGTTGGGTTTTCGCCATGTGTTGGGAGTCTCTACTGGATTTTCCACTTCTGGAAAGGCCAACAGTTCGCTTTTAAATCGGTTTAGGGTGATGGTGTTCTTTCCATGATTTTCCACAGAAATCCATTTTGAGATCAACGGCATCCCATCAAAAATTTCATAATGAATCAAGACTTCAACGCCTTCCAATTCTTTTGATGCGTTGGTGAACTTTAGGATGAGGCGCTTTCCTGTGGCAAAGAAACTTTTCGCAGTGTTGTATCGTTGCTCGGGGTTCCAAGCAATGCGTGGTTCTATATCTTCAATGACATGGCTTGTGTATTGAAAATCGGAAGTTTTGGACTTTAGGTCTTTTAACCACGATTCCTTGAAATAGCCATGCTCTTTCAACCCATATAGTCCACCAACGTGATAAATACTGTCGTTCAGTGTGACTTCCGCTTCCGGCTTGATGCTACGGAGCATGGTTTCTTGTGTGGTAAGGTTTTTAAACTCTACCGTGGCCGCATTGGGCGACAACTGAATTTTCCGAAGTACCAATCCATTGGTCAACAAGATGGTATTTTCCGATTCCGTTATTTCTGCTTTATAGGTGTCCGGTTGCAGAAGCCAATCCGTTTGGACTTGGGCAAAAGAGACCATACTACAAAGTAGTATGAGGAACAGGACACTATTTTTTTGGTTCAACTTCATTCTGTTTGTGTTGCATTGGGCCAAGGAACTTGCTCCCCAGTTGCTTTGTCAAAAGGCATTTGGGCGTCAACTGCAATCAAATGTTCCGTAAGGATTTTGGCCAATTCCGTTACCTTTTCAGGATGTCCCTCCACCTTATTTTGGGTTTCCCCAATATCTTCTTTGATGTTATAGAGTTCCATTTGTTGGTTTTTGTGGAAATAAATCAACTTCCAATCTCCCAATCGGATGGCACTGAACGCATCGATTCCGGGTCCTTCGGGTCCCCATTCATTGGGGTAGTGCCAGAAAAAGGGGCGATTATCGGCAGAGATGTCGTCACCTTGCAATAGGGAAGTGAAACTTTGTCCATCCACCGCTTGTACAACTTTTGGACTTTCAACACCGGCCATTTCCAAAATGGTAGGGAAGAAATCTTCTATGATGACCGGGGTATTGGTCACGGAACCAGGAGTGGTCTTTCCGGGCCACTTCACCAACATGGGCTCTCGGATTCCCCCTTCGTAGATAGATCCTTTTCCACTAGCCAGAGGTTTGTTGTGGGTATGAGGTTCCCCACCACGGGCCACGGCGCTCAATCCTCCATTGTCCGACATGAAGAGAATAATGGTATTTTCTGCAAGCTGCTTTTCCTCCAGATAGTCCATGATGTCCCCCAAGCTTTTGTCCATTCCTTCCACCATGGAAGCATATTTGGCTTCGGTGCTGTCCAAGCCCTTGTCCAAATACCCTTGGACAAACCTTGGGTCACCCATGATGGGGGTGTGTACGGCGTAGTGCGCCATGTATAGGAAAAAAGGCTTTTGGTCAAGGTTTGAATCCAATTTTTGCAAGGCTTCTTGGGTCAATGCTTCTGTGAGGAAAATGTCCTTGCCATGGTATTTCTCCAATCCGGGTACCGCCCAAATCTCCTTCCCTTTTTTTCCATTGCCGAAGTTTTGCATCCCGTAATAGCTTTCTGGTGCGCCAGCGGCATGTCCGGCAATATTCACATCAAAACCTAAATTCAATGGGTTTTCGCCAGGGGTTCCAATAGCCCCAAAATGTGCTTTTCCTGTATGGACGGTGAAGTAGCCAGCGTCCTTTAAAATTTGTGGAAATGGGGTAGCGTATACCGCTAGTGAGTCGGTATTGTCTTGTGGGTTGATGCCGTTCGTGTTCCACTTTGGAAAGCCCAAGGTTGGATGGTTGTTCTCCATGGGCTGGATGGCATTTTTGTGCAAGGTCCAGTTGGTGACCCGGTGTCGGGCGGCATTCATACCGGTGATAAGGCTTATCCGTGTAGGGGAACAGACGGGAGTGGCATAGGCTTGGGTAAATTTCATGCCCTCGGCGGCCAAACGCTCCATGTTGGGGGTTCGGTACCGATCATTGAACGGGGTTCTCTTGTTCCAAAAGGGGACAGAGGTGTCTTGCCACCCCATGTCATCCACCAAAAAGAGAACAATATTGGGTTGTGATACTTCTTGCTTTTTTTCTTGCTCCTTGCAGCCCAAAAGCAGTGCTCCAAAGAGTAGGACAAAGCCAAAATGTTGTAGTGCGGTTTTCATCTTAGTTGCTTTCAATTACAGAACCGTCTTCGCGGTACAAGTCTATTTTACCATCCAAGAGTACGGCCAGAACGGTCATGTTTTCATCCAAAACATAATCGGGGACTTGAATGTATTTGATGCCTGGATAATGACTCCAATATATTTTTCCCACCACTTTGTGGGATAGTTTGGTGCCATCGCCAACCACCCATATGCGGTTGATTTTGTTCTTTATTCCCCGGAGTACGATTTCCCCGTTTGGATTTCCCTTTACGAACAGATACAGGATGCTTTTATCCTTTGAAAGCGTAGTGGGCCCATAAAAGTGTTCTTTTGGGATACCCGCGCCTGTATCAAAAATGGCCTCTTTGTGCTTCTGGGTCCAACGTCCCAAACCAGTCAATAGTTCTTCCTGTTCCTTGGGAATGGAACCGTCTCCTTTGGGGCCAATGTCCAACAACAAGTTTCCACCCGATGAAATGACATCGGTAAAAATGCCGATCAATTGGTCAAGACTTTTATAGTCATGATCATTTTTTTGATACCCCCACGAGTTGTTCATGGTCATGCAGAGCTCCCAATAGTTGTCTTTGGGGCGGGTAACGGGCATACCCTGCTCGGGAGTGGCATAATCCCCATGTCCTTGCAATCTGGAATTGATGATGGTGCCGGGATTTCGGTCGAGCAGCATTTGCCGTACCTTGGGGGCTTCCCACTCCGCGGAACTGTGCTCCCAATCCCCGTCAAACCACCATAGATCCGGATTGTAGGTTTTTGAAAGTTCCTTGAGCTGTCCTTGGTAATAGTTTAAAAAAGTGTTCCATCGCTTGGGGTCATCCGCGGGTTTATACCGCATGGAGTCCCTAGTGTGGTGGGTGTAGTCTTGATAGGACCAATCAGGAAGTGAATAATAGATGCCCACTTTTAATCCTTCCTTTCTCAGGGCGTTCACAAAAGGGGAAAGCACATCCCTTTTGGCGGCTGAAGCCTTTTTGGCGTTAAAATCACCAAACTTGCTGTCCCAAAGGGCAAACCCATCATGGTGTTTAGAGGTGATGACCGAGTAACGCGCCCCACTCTTTTTGATGAGGTCGGCCCAAGCTACTGGGTCATAGTTTTTGGCGGTGAATCCATTGGTCTGTTTCAGGTAATCGTTGTGTGAAATATACCCGTTAAAAAAAGACCAAGACTCATCAATGCCGTTTACGGCATATAGGCCCCAGTGGATAAAAATACCCAGTTTGGCATCTTGGAACCACTGCATCTTCTCTTCTTCCGGTTGTGTATTGTTCTGCGCATGTCCGGGAAGTGATGTCAAAAATAGCAAGGTTAGAAGGCCTAATTGGGTCAACTTGTCAAGGGCTATCTGGATAATGTTCTTTTGCAATGGTGATGTCATTTTATATGGGGTCATTTAATCGTTTGTCTTTGTAAGGTTTGTATTTAGCTTGATTTCTTCGTTGGCCTTCATTGGTAGGTCAATCATGGACGAGCCATATTTTATGGTAATGTTCGTGTCGGATGGGGAACGAAAAGCAACTTCCTCCAAGATACCATTCTTCCAGTTCATGTCCACCTCAATATTTCCCCTGGCCTTTAGGCCAGTTATTTTTCCGTCCTTCCAGTTGGGAGGAAGTGCAGGCAACAATCGAATAAAACCTTCGTGCGATTGGGTCAGCAGTTCCGCCACCCCGGCGGTATATCCAAAATTACCATCAATTTGGAAAGGGGGGTGCATGTCGAACATATTGCTTGCCAAAGAGACCTCAAAGAATTTTTGGATGTTTTCCCCTGCTGAGGTGCCATCCAATAGGCGGGCGTTCAAATTGATCATCCAGACACGGCTCCAACCGGTTCCCGCACCACCATGTTCCAATCGGTAATCAATGGTTTTTTGCGCAGCGGCAAAAGCTTCGGGATTGTTTTCTGTAATGTCGTCCCCAGGGTGAAGGGCATAGAGATGCGACATGTGCCGATGTCCTTTTTCAGGTTCATCATAGGGTTCGTTCCATTCCAAGATGCGTCCATCCTTTCCAACGATCACTCCGGGATGTAGTGCAGCTCTCTTGGTTTTTACCTCTTCCACAAGCTCGTCTTCGATGTTCAAAATCTGGGCCGTTTCCAAGAAATTATCGAACACCTCTCCAATGATTTGATGCCCCATGGCGCTTCCCATGGAAACTGCGGCCGATTTTCCGTCTGGGTTGTAATAGGAATTTTCCGGTGAGGTTTCCGGGGTGGAGATCCATTTTTCGCTTTTGGGGTCCCAAGTCAACCAATCCAGATAAAAAGAGGCAATGTCCTTAAGGACAGGATAGGCCCTATCACGCAAAAAATCCTTGTCTTGGGTGAATTGATAGTGTTCCCAATAATGCTGGGCGCACCATCCGCCCCCATGGATCCACGATCCCCAATAGGCTCTTTCGGCCCGCATAAATGGGGTGGCCCAAAGGTCTGTAGTATGGTGGGCCATGGTACCTCTGGTAATACCGTATTGTTCCTTGGCTGTTTTTCTTCCTCGTTCCAATACTCTATCGATAAGATTGAAAAAAGGTTGGTGGAGTTCACTAAGATTAGTGACCTCTGCTGGCCAATAATTCATTTGCAGGTTGATGTTGAGGTGGTAATCGGCATTCCAAGGTGCTTCAAGATGTTCGTTCCAAATCCCCTGCAGATTGGCCGGATTGGTGTTGGGTCGTGAAGAGGAAATCAACAAGTACCTTCCATATTGAAAGAGCAGGGATTGCAATCCCAGATCTGTGCTTCCATCCTTGCAGCGTTTTAAGCGCTCATCGGTAGGAATGTGGTCCAAATGGTCTTCACCTAATTCAAAAGTGACCCTGTTGTAAAGTTTTTGGTAGTCCGAAACATGTTGTTCCAAAAGCGATGTAAACGACTTCTGCGTGATTTTGGAAAGGGTTTCGTTATTTTTTTCAGGAAAATTGTCGCCTTGATAGAAAGAGGTATTGCCCACAATAAAAATCAAGGCTTTTTGAGCTCCTTTTATAGAAACCTTGCCTTCTTTGGCGGTGATTTTTCCATCAGGGGTCACCACCTGAAGTCGTACCTCAAAACGCACCCCATGATCAATGGGCAAGGGTTTGGAGAACCGCTTTCCGCCATATTGGGTCACTTGCCCCAACATACTGATTTGATTTTGGGAAGGGTTGGAAATACTCACTGTGGCTTTGCCATGATCCTCAGGTCTGCTTAGGGAAAGTTCCAGATTCAACCCTTTCGGGGAGGTGGTGGTGATTTCCATCACCATGGCATCATCGGGCTGGGAGGCGAATACTTTTTGGGTGTAAAGGTTGCCGTTAAGGGTATAGGAGGTAGAGGCCAATGCTTGATTGAGGTCCAGTTCCCTGCGGTAATCAGTGATTTCCCCTCTTTCTTTAAAATCAATGAAAAGGTCGCCCATGGTTTGGTGAGAGCGTAGGACAGTCTTGTTGGAGAATTTCTCAACGATCAAGCTATCTACTTCCGCAGTTTTACCTTCTCGCAACAATTGCCGCAACATTTCGAGGTCTTCGGGAGTTCCCTGTGCGTCTTCCCAATCGGGTCCTCCGGCCCACATGGAATCCTCGTTCAGTTGAAGGCGCTCCTTGAGAGGGCCTCCAAAAACCATGGCCCCCAAACGGCCGTTACCAATGGGAAGGGCCTGCATCCATTCTTCAGCGGGGTTGGAATACCATAAAATATCTTTGGAATCCTGAGCATTCAAGCTGGATAGGATACCAGTCAAAATGAAAACCAGCCCCATTTTCAATTTTAATGGGATGGGGTTCTTCGGAACAAAAGAAGAGCATTTGATCATCATAGTTTGTAAAACTTTTGAGCGGTTAATCCCATGACCTGCTTTCGAGATTCCCTCGGATATTTGGTCAGATATTGGGTCAAAATACAATTTACCTGCTTGTATTCGGCCGAAAGCAGACAAACAGGCCAATCCGAACCAAACATGAGCCTCTCAGCGCCAAAGGACTGGAACACCACATCCAAATAGGGGATGAAATCACTTTTGGACCATTTGCCCCATTTGGCCTCGGTGACCATGCCGGAAGCCTTGCAATATACATGGTCTTGTTGGCCAAGTTGGTTCATGTAGTGTTCCCAACAGGGTTCTATTTTGCCATTTATTTTGGGTTTGGCAATATGGTCTACCACAAAAGGTTGGTTGGGAAATAATTTTACGAGTTCCAAGGCAGAGGATAAATGTTTTGGGAATATGAGGATGTCATACGTAAGCCCATATTTTTCCAAAAGGGAAATGCCTCTTAGGAATTCTGGACGAAGCATAAAATACTCATCTGGTTCATCTTGGACAATGTGTCGCAAGCCTTTCAACAAAGGATTTTTTGAATATTCCTGTAATTTTTCCTCGATATCTTCGGCACAGAGATCCAGCCAACCTACCACTCCCTTGATGAAGGGATGTTCCTCGGCGCATTTCAACAGGAAATCGGTTTCCGCTTCGGATTGATCGGCCTGTACGGCAACACAACCATCCAATTCATGGTTTTGGAGCAAAGGTTCCAAATCCTCGGGCAAAAAGTCCTTTTTAAGGACTCCCATGGTGGAATCTATCCAAGCATGACTGCTAGGGTTATATCTCCAAAAATGTTGATGGCTGTCAATTTTCATCCGCTCCGATCTTATAGTGTTTTCATTTCCTTGGTTTGTGGATATGTGTCTGGATCAAGTTGTAAAGTGTCGCCCATTTTTTGTTGGAGTTTTACCAAGTCGGTAAATAATGTCTTCACTTTTTCTTGTTGGTCTGGATGTTCCGACACATCCAACAGCTCATTGGGGTCATTGGTAAGGTCGTACAAGCGAAGCTTTGCGGCCCGTGGGTAAACAATGAGTTTCCAACCGTCTTTTCGAATCATACGCTGTGATCCTTTTTCATAACACCCATATACCTCTGCCAACCCTTCGGTATCTTGATTGATTTGGGGTAACAAACTGCTGAACTCAACATAATCGGGTTTTTCAACTCCGGCCAATTGCAAGGTTGTGGCCATAATGTCCTGCAGGTATACGTCGTTTTCCACCTTTTTCCCTTTGGGAATATCAGGACCCACGACCATTAAGGGTACCCGTACACTGTGGTCGTACATGTTCTGTTTTCCCAGTAGGCCGTGTTCACCCACAGAAAGCCCGTGGTCGGCGGTGAAAAAGATGTAGGTGTTTTTGTCGAGCCCTTTCTCTTTCAGTTTGGAAAGGATCATGGCAATTTGGTCATCCAGATGGGTGGTGATGGCGTAATATTCCTGACGGTTCTTTTTAATGGCATACTCGGTACGTGGAAAAGGGGCCAGTTTTTCATCCCGTAGGTTTGGACCTGCTCCCATGGCTTCTGCATAGGGGTATTTGGGTAAAAACGATTTGGGAAGGGCAATATCCTCAACATCATAACTTTCCACGTATTCCCGGGGCGATTGTCGTGGGTCATGCGGAGCATTAAAGGCAATGTACATGAAAAAAGGTTCATCGGCATTGGCCGCCGTGTCAATAAAACCAAGGGCATCGTCCCGAACCAGTTCGGACCAATGCTTTCCGCCTTGCCAGTATCCTCCTCTATCCGTATCCCATGGTTGCCAAAGGGTGTCGTTTACACTTAGCGGTCTATTGTAACCTTCCGGGGTATCAAAGGGCATGCCCCGGAGCGAACGTGCCACGTGGTCGAAAATACTATCGGCAGGGGCAGAGATATGCCACTTGCCCGTCATATAGGTTTCATAGCCCACCGTTTTCAGCAACTGGGGCCAAGTCTTATCGAAATCCTTGTTTTGGGAAAAGGATTTGGAAACCTCTTGGGCGCGCCAAACCGACCGTCCACTGATGATCATTGCCCTTGAGGCCACACAAATGGCACCGTTCCAACCGCCCATATTATAGGCATGGGTAAAGGTGGTGCCTTCCGCCACCAATTGGTCCATGGCCGGGGTGCGGACCTCCGAATTGCCAAGGGCATGAAGGTCGCGATAACTTTGATCGTCCGTAAACAGAAAAATGATGTTGGGCTTTTGCACAGAAATATCCACTTGGTCTTTAGGAGTGTCTTTACATCCCAAAAAGACTAAAGTGCTGATTAAAAGTGTGTATGTTGGTTTGGGCCACTTCATTTTTTCATGTTTACTGTTGAAATAATTATTGTCCGTAAGCTTTCGCCGTTTGCGTTGAACTTCCCAGTCCATCAATGCCCAATTCCACTACGTCACCCGGTTTCAAGTAAGTAGGGGGCTTTAAGCCCAGTCCCACTCCAAATGGAGTTCCTGTGGAAATCACATCACCGGGCAGCAGGGTCATAAATTGACTGATGTAACTGATCTGTGTTGGAATGTCAAAAATGAAATCCGAAGTGCTGCTGTCCTGCATCATCTTCCCATTCAACTTGAGCCACAGGCGGAGTGCATGAGGGTCTTTGATTTCATCGGGAGTGGCAATAAAGGGACCAAGAGGAGCAAAGGTGTCACAGCTTTTTCCTTTTACCCACTGACCTTCACGTTCCAACTGAAATGCGCGTTCGCTGTAATCGTTGTGCAATACATAACCCGCCACGTGGTCCAAGGCCTGTTCTTTGGAAACATAGGATGCTTTTTTGCCGATGACAATGGCAAGTTCCACTTCCCAGTCGGTCTTTTCACTGTTCTTGGGGATGACCAAATCATCGTTGGGTCCCACAATGGCCGAGGTGGCCTTGAAGAACAATACAGGTTCCTTGGGTACGGCCATGCCGCCTTCGGCAGCATGTTTGGCATAATTGAGTCCTACACAAACCATTTTGGACGGTCTGCACAATGGAGCACCCAAACGGGTTTCCTTGGAAACCTCTGGGCAATTGGAACCATTTTTTTCCAGCCAATCTGCTAATCTGGACAGCCCATCACCCCCAAAAAACTCCTCATTATAATCTTGGCCAAAAGCGGAAACATCCAACCATTTGCCATCTTCGGTCTGTATACCGGGTTTCTCTTTTCCTTCTTCACCAAATCGTATCAGTTTCATAGATAAGTGTTCTTTATTTGTGTTTTATTTTAACTTGATTGTAAAGGCAACGGTTCCCTTTAGGCTGGTTTTGGCCGAAGATGGAATGGTAAATACGGTATTGTCCCCATTTTTCTGCCATTTCACCCTGCCATTGGCCCCCAAAATCGTTGCTTTTCGGATTTTTTCCATAGGTAGGTCTTTAAACACCACGGTGTCCGGGAGCACTTCCTCATTTTCGTCCATTAGATAGATGAGGTACAGACTTCCATCCGGTTTGGAGGTTAAGCATACCTTTTCAAACTTGTATGGAGCAATGGCCTCGGTGCCATAGATGGCCTCGTTGTTGACATCCATCCAATCCCCGATACCTTGGAGTAGGTCATAGGCGCCTTGGTCCCATTCGCCTTCTGGACTTGGGGCAATGTTCAACAATAGGTTCCCCCCTTTGGCCACAATGTCCACTAAAGTGTGAACCGCTTTGTTTGTGGTCATGTATTTCGCATTGAAGGCATAGGACCATCCGCCCCCAGCGATGATGCAGGATTCCCATGGATAAGGCAATGCTTTTTCCGGAACCCTATTTTCGGGAGTGAGGTAGTTTTGGTTTTTTCCATGAACGGCCCTGTCCACCACAATGAGGCCGGGTTGTTTTTCCCGGGCTTTTTCCACCAATTCGTCCATTCGGATGTCCTGGTTTACGATACGGTGTTTCAGATAGCCATTGTCATTGTTCACCAACTGTTGGTCGTACCAACTGTTGATTTGGGATTTTGGGGTCTTGGCCACCCATCCGCCATCGAGCCATAAAATGTCCACTTTCCCATAATCCGTGAGCAATTCCAAAATTTGGTTGTGGGTGAAATCAATAAATTGATTCCATTTTTCAGGATTGGCTTCAGGTTCATAGTTCACGTTTCGGTCCCTTGGCGGATAATAGGGGTCCCAATAGCTGGGGTGGTGCCAATCCGGTTTTGAAAAATAAGCCCCGGCCCAGAGTCCTTCACCACGGAACGCATTAAAAATTTCCTTGGTGATATTCGCCTTGGGGTGGGTACTGAATGGGGTTTTGGAATCGGTGACTTTATAATCCGTGTATTTTGAATCGAACATGCTGAAACCATCGTGGTGCTTCGTGGTGAACACTACATATTTCATCCCGGCATTCTTGGCGGCATTGGCCCACTTTTCTGGGTTGAACTTTACAGGATTGAAGGTGGTCTGAAGCCCTTCGTATTCTTTCTTGTAGGCAAAGTAATTATCTGGATTGTCACCTTTTTTTCGTTCGCACCAGCCATATTCTTCAGGGCAGATGGACCAGGATTCCACAATGCCCCATTGGCTGTAGGGTCCCCAGTGCATCAGCAATCCGAATTTCAAATCTTGCCATTCGTCCAGTTTTTTTAGGACCAAGGGGTCGGTCTCAGGTACGTAACGCTCATCTTCATAAACGGCTTGTGCGGAAAGTTCTCCGATCATCATCAAGAGACAAAGGGTAGCTATAGTTTTTAGTTGGGTCATGTTGTTGTGTATTATGCGTTCAATTTGATAAACCCACCATCAATGGGAAAATCCGTGCCCGTAATGAACGAGGCTTCATCAGAACATAGATAAAGGGCAAGATTGGCCACTTCCTCTGGTTTTCCCATACGGCCAATGGGTTGGGTCTTGGACAATTTTTCAAACATTTCCTTTTCATTTCCCGGATAGTTTTTGGCCAAGAAACCATCCACAAAAGGTGTATGCACCCGAGCTGGGGATATGCAGTTGCATCGGATGCCATTTTCCACATAATCCTTGGCTACGGAATAGGTCATGGTCAGTACGGCCCCCTTGGTCATGGAATAGGCAAACCTATCGGGAATACCCACCGATGAAGCGATTGAGGCCATGTTCAGGATAACCCCGGAACCCTGTTCCTTCATTTTGCCAATAACAGCATGGATGCAGTTGTAGACCCCTTTGATGTTCACTTGGTACAGCCGGTCCATATCAGCTTCCGAAGTGCCCTCTATATTCCCCACATGGGCTATTCCGGCATTGTTGACCAAAATATCCACTTTGGGAATTTCGTTGATGACTTGCTTTACCTGTTGGTGATTGGAAACATCGCATTGGTGGAAATGGGCAATGCCTCCCAAATCCTGTATTTCTTGGGCGGTTTTCCCTCCTTCTTCACTATTGTATTCCAAAAGGTGCACCGTGGCCCCATTTTCGGCAAACTTTAAGGAAATGGCCTTTCCAATACCACTGGCACCACCGGTGATCAAAGCTATTTTTCCTTTTAAATTGAATGCGCTCATCTGTAAATTGATTTTAGTTTGAAGCCGAACTGTTCGCGTCGGTAAATTGTACTATCTGTTCCCAAGGCTTCCCATTCAAGGGCATTTCGTTGGATTGGGTGTTGCCTGGCGTGCTTCGTCCATTGGCGATCAAGGATATAATCTCCGCTTTTAGTTCTTTCACAACCTCAGGATACTTTCCCTGAAGGTTTTCTTGTTCTGATATATCCGTGGTCAGGTCATATAATTGATACGCCGGAAGGCCTTTCTCTTCCTCAGAATTTGGTTTGGGAGAACTCCATCCCCCAGAACCCGGGGCAAAAATCAATTTCCATTTTCCTTTTCGTAGGGCAAAACTCCCGTTTATGGAATGATGGACGATTGAAGTACGTTCGTAGTTGGATGAAGGGGAATCCATTAATAAGGGAAGCATGGAAAAACTGTCCTCGCCTTCATTTTCCTGAAGTTGAGCCCCGGTGATTTCTGCAGCAGTGGCAAAGAAATCCGTAGTACAGATGGTCTGGTCCGAAGAGCTGCCGGGCTGCACTTTTTTAGGCCATTTCACGATAAAGGGAACCCGATGGCCTCCTTCATAAATATCCGCTTTATGACCCCGGAACACATAACTGGGGTCATGTCCTTTTTCGGCCAAAACCGCAAAATCCGCTTGGGGGGAACACCCATTGTCGCTGGTAAAGATGACCATAGTTTCCTCTTCTATCCCGGTTTCCTTTAAAACTTCGGCCAGTTGCCCCATATAATCATCGATCATCATCATAAAATCCGCGTAGGGATTTATGTCGCTCTTTCCCTGCCATTCCTCAGTGGGAAGGATGGGCGTATGTGGTGAAGGCAAGGCCAGATATAAAAAGAAAGGTTCCTCTTTGTTGGCCCTTTCCTTGATGTGCGCGAAAGACTTTCTGAAAAAGTTGGGGGTCACATCTTCATGGATAAAATCCTTGGAGGTAGGGCCCTTTCGCCACCACGTGTACTTTCCGGTATCTTCCGTGACGGAATCCGGAACCATGGTGGCCTTTCCATTTTCAACATAGACATAGGGAGCCATGTCCAAAGAGCCCGAATGGCCATAGGCATAATCAAAACCAAGGCTATTGGGACCGTTGGTAATCGGTTTTGAAAAATCGATGTTGCTGAAATCTTCGTAGTTCCATCCTTCTCCAAGGGTACTATCGGTCGATTTGAGTGCCCAGTCCCAACCCAAGTGCCATTTTCCAATAAAAGCGGTATGGTAGCCCTGCTTTTTGAGCAAGGAAGCCACGGTGGTCCTCTCTTTTGGGATGAGTGCTTTTGAAGCCCCGGTGAGCACACCGCTTTTCAATGGGCTTCGCCAGTTGTAACGACCGGTGAGAATTCCATAACGGGTTGGCGTACATACCGCTGACGAAGTGTGGGCATCGGTGAACCTTATTCCCTCTGCGGCCAGTTGATCTATGGCCGGGGTCTTTATTTTCCCGTGGGGATTAAAGGCCCCAATGTCCCCGTAGCCCAAATCATCCGCCAATACATAAATGATATTGGGATGTGCCTGAACTTTACTGCTCTCCTGTACGGTCTTTTTGCAACCCAGGATGGGCAACGCCAATAGCAGCAGTGTGATTATATGTTTGCCATACGTGATCATCTGAGGGTTATTTCCAAGATAGTATCTATGGGGTCTTGACGGCCTTCCGGAATTTTCAACAAAAGGCCATAATCGTTGAGTTCATGGGTCACTTTTTGCTGGGTACCGTAATAGGTTATTTGCTTGATTCGCTGGTTGAATCCTTCAATAAAGACCACGTCCTTGTTCTGCAACAGGTGCACGTAGATTGTTTTGCCTTTTTGGGTAGTGGCATATTCATCGGTTGGGCCCGAAGGGCCCGCTTTGGTCCCATAAATGGTCTCTCCATTTTTACGCAACCAGTCTCCCATTTGTTTTAGGGATTCCTTGTGTTCGTCCTGAATTTTTCCATTGGGCATTGGGCCAACGTTCAACAATAGGTTGCTACCATAGCCAGCGGCCTTTACAATGTACTGTACCAACTCTTTTTCAGATTTGTGTTTTCTGTCCTGAAGGTTAAAACCCCATGATCCATTGATGGTCTCACAAACTTCAAAGGGCAGTTGGCCTATATCGGATTCCGAGGTGCCAAAGCCTGTGGTATTTCTCCCGGGCAGGTCTTTTTCGAACATCTGGAAATCCTCCCCTTCAATAGGGGCAATATGGTGGTTGTTCCCAATCAAGCATTGGGGCTGAAGGTCATGGATCAATTTGTAGATCTCATCATAGTGCCAATCTACCTTCAATTTTCCAAATTTCTTGCCGTCCCATTCTTTTTGGTCCCAATGACCATCAAACCAAATTCCGGCGATATCCCCATAATTGGTCAAAAGCTCGGTGAGCTGGGCCTTCATAAATTCAATATAGTCTTTCCATTCCCCTTCACCTCTTCCAGGGATGCCTGTGCCTGTTCTTCCCCTTGGATAGTAATCATCACGGTTCCAATCCAATAGGGAGTAATAGAAAAATAGCTTGATGTCCTCTTTTCTACAGGCATCGGCCAATTGCTTCAATACATCTTTTCCGTAGGGAGTACTGTCCACAATATTGTAATCGCTAGCCTTGGTATCGAACATGGAAAACCCATCGTGGTGCCTACTGGTGATGGTGATGTACTTCATCCCGGCATCCTTTACCATTTTTACCCATTCCTCGGCATCAAAATCTATGGGATTGAAAAATGCGGGCAATTTCTCATAAGCGTCAACGGGGATGTTCTGGTTGTTCATGACCCATTCGCCGTCTCCTAGAATGCTATAGACCCCCCAGTGTACGAATAATCCAAATTTGGCGTCTTGGAACCATTGCCTGGCCTCAAGGTTCTCGGGGGAGGGTTGATAGTTTTTTTGGCCTTGGCCTTGGACCAATAGGTTGCAAAAAAGAATTAGGGCAGTACAGATTTTTGTTAGATGTTTCATATCGTTGAGGTTTGAAGGGTGTTCCACACTTTTCCACTAGGGAAGGCATGGTCTTCCAAAGATTGTTCTTTCATCTGGATGCTATACCCAGGCATGCTGGGGGGCATATAAGCGCCATTTTTAATGACCACAGGGTCCAGAAAATGTTCGTGGAGGTGGTCCACATATTCGATTACCCGGCCTTCCATACTGCCGCTAATGCAGATGTAGTCTATCATGGAGAGGTGCTGTACGTACTCGCATAGCCCCACTCCGCCGGCATGGGGGCATACGGGAATATTGAATTTGGCGGCCATGAGCAATATGGCCAAGTTTTCATTGACACCACCAACCCTGCAGCTGTCTATCTGACAAATCTCAAAAGACCCAGCTTGCATAAATTGTTTAAAAATGACCCGATTTTGACAGTGCTCTCCGGTAGCCACTTTGATGGGGGCTACGGCTTGGGCTATTTTGGCATGTCCCAATATGTCGTCAGGGCTTGTAGGCTCCTCAATCCAATATGGGTTGAATTTTTTGAGTTGGGCCATATTATCGATGGCTTCCTGTACATCCCATTTTTGGTTGGCATCCATCATCAGTTTAAGGTCATTGCCAATTTCTTCCCGGATGAGTGCGGCTCTACGCATATCGTCCTTTAGGTCGGAACCCACTTTCATTTTCATATGGGTAAAACCTTCTTCCTTGGCTTCACGACATAAGCGTCTCACTTTTTCATCGGAATAGCCCAACCAACCTGCTGAGGTGGTGTAGGCAGGGTAACCGTTGCTCAATAGGGCGTCAATGCGTTCTTTTTTGGTGGATTCTTGCTTTTTAAGGATCTCCAAGGCCTCTGCAGGCGTAATGGCATCGGTAATGTATGTGAAATCAACGCAGGAGAGCAGTTCTTCTGGGCTCATATCCGCTATGAGTTTCCAAAGTGGTTTTCCCTCGATTTTGGCATACAGGTCCCAAACGGCATTGACCAAGGCCCCGGTTGCCAAGTGTATGACTCCTTTTTCGGGCCCCAACCATCGCAATTGGCTGTCGCCTGTGACCATTTTCCAAAAAGCACCCATATTTGCCGTAAAACTTTCTAGGCTTTTGCCTACAACCAAATGGGACATGGCATTGATGGCAGCGGCGCAGATTTCATTGCCCCGGCCAATGGTAAAGGTAAGCCCATGGCCTTCCAGGTTCTGGGGATGATCTGTTTTTAAAATGACATAGGCCGCCGAATAATCGGGGTCAGGATTCATGGCATCCGAACCATCCAGTGATTTACTGGTAGGAAAGCGGATATCGCGCACTTCAAGGGCTGTAATTGTAGGCATAAAGATTAAACTAGTGTGAATCTTACCAAAATTAGAAGTGCTGGGGCTTATACGCTACCTCAAAAAGTACCGAATTCAGTACTTTTTTTGCCTTAATGCAAAATCATCCGGATTTTTTGTATGATTTGATGTAATCAGTAGGGGAAATGGCTTTTATGGCCTTGAACTGTCGATTAAAGTTGGAAATGTTATTGAACCCTGATTCATAAGCAGCTCCTGCAATGCTGTTCTCACTTTCAAGTAAAAGTTTACAGGCGTACCCAATGCGTATTTCGTTGAGATATCGCGTAAAAGGTTTTCTGTGTATTCGTTTAAAGAATCGGCTGAATGCTGATGGGTTCATCCCGACCAATTCGGCCACATTGTTTAGGTTCACATCACTCTTGAAATTGTCAAAAATGTATTCATATACTTTACGAAGTCTTTCATTTTCAATTTGTCCAAAGCTGTTCACGTATCCAATGCTGGACAATAATTCGTATTCTTTGTGTCTGGCCAATTGATTCAACAATTCAATCAGTGCTATGGCTTTGGAAAAGGGATCCAAGGAAAGCATGTTTTCAAAAGACTCGTAAATGACTGGCGGAATGGCATGGAACTTAATGCCTCTCAATGCGGTCCGAAGCATGAGTCCAATATGCGAAAATTCAGGGGACTTGAATAAGGGGTCACCTAAAAAATCCTCGGTGAAATGGATGGATATGGCTTCGGCGGCATCAGGGATGTCTTCCTCAAAATAAGACTCATCATTTAACCACATATGGGGTAGGTTCTTCCCTAAAAGCACTACTTCGCCCACTTGGAATTTTTGGATGCTGTCACCAATAAACCGGGTGCCTGTACTCTTCTTGATCATTACCAGTTCCAACTCAGCATGATAGTGCCAAATCTTTAAAAAATGGGGATATCGGTTGTGCGTGATGGTAAAGGAGGAGCCAGTATTGCTCCTACGGTTCAGCAAGTGAAGTTTCATGGGATATCAAATTCAATGCGCATAAATATACATATTAAATAAAAACAAACACATTTAGGTAAAAAAAGTACGTTTCGATGGCGTAGATAGGTAAGTAAACGGGATTGTGATGGATGGAATGGGAAATGGGGTTTTTGCAAAAGTGCATAAGCTGGTTTTAAAAGGTTTTATATACTTTTTTTATGCGTTAATCTATTTGAACCCGTCGTTGGTCTAAAAAATTAAAGATGCTTTGTGGAAAATTGGGAATATTATCAATATGCCATAAAAAAGTTGGTTTGGCTGTGAAAATTCAAGATTTTGATGTGCAATTATTGCCGTATTGAATTTTTACCCCTATTTTTCGTTCTTGGGGAGCCGATTCCTACATTTAATTCATAAAAAAGAAGTTTTGACGCAATGCAGATAATAGAAAATTCAACAGTCTATGATGCCATAATCGTGGGCTCTGGTGCAGGTGGAGGTATGGCCACAAAAGTATTGGCCGATGCCGGCCTGAAAGTGGCCGTTGTAGAGGCAGGTCCGTTTTTCGACCCCGCCGATCCAGAACAAAAAACCCAGCTACGATGGCCCTATGAGTCACCCAGACGGGGAGCTAGTACCGTACGGCCCTTTGGAGATTTTGACTCTGCTTATGGAGGTTGGGAAATAGAAGGTGAGCCTTATACCCACAAGGATGGCACCAAGTTCGATTGGTTCCGTTCACACATGTTGGGAGGGCGTACCAACCACTGGGGGCGTATCTCTTTGCGTTTTGGTCCGGACGATTTTAAACATAAAAGTATTGATGGTCACGGAGATGATTGGCCCATAAGCTACGATGACGTAAAGCCATACTACGATAAGGTGGACAAAATGATCGGGGTGTTTGGAACCAAGGAAAATATCCATAACAATCCAGATGGATTTTTCCTTCCCCCACCAAAACCAAGACTACACGAACTTTTCTATATCAAAGGAGCGAGAAAAACCGGTGTTCCGGTATATCCTTCGCGGATGTCCATGCTCACCAAACGGATCAACAATGACAGAGGGGTTTGTTTTTATTGTGGACAGTGTAGTCGGGCTTGTCAGGTATATGCTGATTTTTCAGCAGGGACCTGTTTAATTTTCCCGGCCCAAAAGAGTAGGGGGCAGGTGGACTTGTTCGTGAACTGTGTGGTGCGTGAAGTAACGGTTGATGATGAAGGTAAGGCCACGGGAGTTTCCTATATCAATAAAGAAGACAGAAAAGAATATAAGCTCAAGGGCAAAGTAGTGGTATTGGGTGCATCTGCCTGTAGTACCGCTAGGATTCTGATGAATTCCAAAAGTCCGCAACATCCCAATGGATTGGGGAACAGTAGTGATATTGTGGGTAAATATCTCCATGATTCCACGGGTGCGGACAGAATGGCCTTCGTTCCCGATTTGATGAACCGAAAGGTATCTTACAACGAAGATGGGGTAGGCGGAATGCACGTATACTCACCCTGGTGGGGCGATAACTCCAAATTGGATTTCCCACGGGGCTACCATATTGAAATATGGGGCGGTATGGGTATGCCTAGCTACGGTTTTGGGTTTAATGTCAACGAGTTCAATAAATTCTTCGGGACCAAGGTCGGTGGATACGGAGATGTGCTCCGTAGCGATGCCAAAAAATACTATGGTGCCTTGGTGGGCCTAAGTGGACGTGGTGAGTCCATCGCCTATAAGGACAACTATTGTGAAATAGACCCGAACACGGTCGATGAGTGGGGGATACCCGTATTGCGTTTCCATTATAAATGGTCCGAATATGAGCATAAGCAAGCCATTCACATGCACGATACCTTTGAGCAAATACTGACCAATCTGGGTGGGGAAGTGCTCGGAAGCAAGCCCGGAAAAGAGGCGGATTACGGTCTGCACACCCCGGGGCGTATCATCCACGAAGTGGGAACCACCCGTATGGGAGACGACCCAAGAACATCGGTAACCAATAAGTACCAACAACTGCACGATGCGGACAATGTTTTTGTAGTGGATGCAGGACCTTTTGTGTCCCAAGCCGACAAAAACTGTACATGGACAATTTTGGCACTCTCATGGAGGGCTTCAGAGTATATAGTGGATCAATTGAAAAAGCAAAACCTGTAGGTCATGGATAGAAGGAAAAGTTTAAAATCGATTGTATTGGGTTCCGTGGCCGGAGGTTTGGCCATTAATGGATGTAAGCCTGGAGCGGAAACCCCGGTTGAAGAGGTCGCTTTGGACCCCACTGCGGTAAAATGGCGCACCGATAGGGAAAATGAGCATGTGGCCGAGTTGGAAAGGGAGCGCTTTTTCAATGATCATGAAGCGGCCACCATGACCGTGCTTTGTGATTTGATCTTACCGGGAGGCGCAGAGTTCAAAAGTGCTTCCGATGCCGAAGTGGTACCCTTTATAGAGTTCATGGCCAAGGACATACCACAAATGCAGGTGGATCTTAGAGGTGGATTAATGTGGTTGGACCACAAGAGCAATACCGAATTTGGAACCGAGTTCAAATCAGCCACGGAAGAACAGCAAAAAAGTATTCTGGACGGGATTGCCTATTACGATCCAGATGTGCCTTCAAGTGAAAGACCCTTTGAGGTGAACTTCTTCTCTTTGGTGAGGAACCATACCATGACAGGATTCTATACTTCAAAAATTGGTATAGAGGAACTGGGTTACAAAGGAAACATGCCCAATGTATGGGACGGTGTTCCCCAAGATGTCCTTGATCAGCATGGGGTGTCCTACGAGCCCGAGTGGTTGGCCAAATGTGTGGACCAAAGCAAACGGAACATTGTGGCTGAATGGGATGAAGACGGTAATCTCATTAGCTGATTTTGTTTTCGAAAAATATTTCGTTGATCCTGTTCAGTACAGGAATGTATAAAATGATAAGGCCCGGTATGTGGACATTGATGTGTCTGTTCTGGGCCTTTGGTTTTTCCCAAGATTTTCCTGTTCCGAAAGTAAAGGTGCTTTCGGAAGAATTTATTTTTGAAGAAGCCCCTTTTGCCCAGTGCCATGCCTCCACTTTGATTGGGATGGATGACGGTTCGGTATTGGCGGCTTGGTTTGGAGGTACCCACGAAAGGCACCCTGATGTAGCCATTTACGCGAGCTCCAACAGTACCGGAAATTGGAGTGCCCCTACGTTAATTGCCGACGGGGTGGTCAACGATACCCTCAGATACCCTTGTTGGAACCCAGTACTGTTTAGAAATCATCAGGATGAGGTTGTAATGTTCTACAAGGTAGGACCTTCTCCTTCGACATGGTGGGGCATGTACTCCATCATGGATACCCAAAAAGAAGTTTGGTCTAAATCCCATCGATTGCCCGAAGGAATATTAGGGCCCATAAAGAATAAACCCATACAGGTTGGGAATGAGCTTGTCTTGAGTCCATCCAGTGTGGAAATTGAGGATGGCGCCATTTGGAAATCCCATGTGGAAATATCCGCTGATGGTGGAACTACTTGGACCAAGGCACATATCCCCTCAGAGGAAGGTGTTAAAACAATTCAACCTACATTGTTACGCCTCCCGAATGGAGACATAAAAGCGCTGTTGCGAAGTAATCAAGATGTGATTATGGAAAGTGTGAGCAGTGACTCTGGGTTGACCTGGTCCATGGCATCCAAAACTTCCGTTCCCAATCCTAATAGTGGCATAGATGCAGTTTCTTTGAAGGAGGGAGGATATTTGCTCGTGTACAATCCCGGGGTTAGTGGGGAGGATTGGTCCAATGGGCGCGAAAAATTAAATCTAGCCTATAGTGATGATGGAAATGAATGGGTCGATGTCCTGAAACTGGAAGACCACGATGAAGGGGAATACAGCTATCCTGCCATCATCCAAGATGCTCAAGGTATGATACATATATCCTATACCTACGATAGGTCAAAGATCAAATACGTAAAAGTGCAGATAGGGCTAAAGTAAACCTAATCTGTGGAATCCGATTTATTTCCCGGAGAGATGGACTGATCCAAAATACGGGCCTTAACATCTTCCAGATAACTCCTTCCAATGACATATCGCTTTCCTCCGATTTCCACACTATTCCCTTCCAAGGCTTCAATTTTGTCCAAGGATACGGTATAGGATCGGTGGATCCGTATGAACCTTTCGTTGGAAATCTCATCGGTAAAGGCGCTTAGGGTCTTATGTACCACATGGTTGCCATTGATGGTCACGATTTTGATATAATCCTTGAGGCTCTCCACCAGAATGATCTCATCCAGATGGATTTTCTTCATTTTTTTCTTGTCCACCTTTACAAAAACATGCTCTCGCAGGCCGTCCCATTTTTGATTTTTTTGGACATTGGCCACGGCTTTGTTCACCGCTTTGATAAATCGGGGAAGGGCTATGGGTTTTACCAAATAATCCAATACTTCCAGGTCAAAACCTTTGGCGGCATGCTCGGCATGGGCTGAAGTGATCACCACCATGGGCTTGCTGTCCAGACTGTCCAAAAAACTGAAACCGTCAATAACGGGCATGTTGATGTCCAAAAAAAGCAAATCGGGTTTGTGTTCCCTGATAAAGGGAAGGCTGTCAATGGCATTGTTAAAAGACTTGATTTCCTCCAATTCCTTGATTTGGGAAATGTAGTTCTGTATCACCTTTACAGCCAAAGGTTCATCATCTATTATTACGCATTTGAGCTTCATCTGAGCTTGAGCTTTAGGTTTACAATATATTCATCCAATTCTTCATGGATACCCAATCGATATTCATCATCGCCATATCGTAGTTTCAATCTTTTCTCCACATTGGAAAGTCCAATACCCCCTGTTTTCTTTTTGATCGGAACGGCAGGGTTTTTGGGTTTGGTGTTGCTGACTTTAAAGTGCAGAAACTTGTCCTCAATATTGATTTGGATACTTATCCGGACTTTTCCAATATTTTGATTGGCCCCATGCTTAAAGGCATTTTCAATGAATTGAACCAGTAACATGGGGGCAATTTTTTTTCCTTTTGGATTTCCAATGACTTCAAAATCAAGCTGTAAGTTTTGGGTGTAGCGTATTTTTTCCAAGTCCAAGTAGTTTTGTATGAACACAATTTCCTTGGCCAAGCTTTGGTCCTTGTCCTTGGTCTCATACAATACGTAGCGCATAAGGTCGGAGAGCTTGATTATGGTCTCCGGGGTTTTGTCGGATTTTTCCAGACTGAGGGAGTAAATATTGTTAAGGGTGTTGAAGAAGAAATGCGGAGATATCTGCGCCCGTAAAAACCGTAGCTCAGTTTCCAACTGTTCTTTTTCCAATTTGGCCACCCTCCCGGTCTCCCGCAACCAATCCATGGTCAGTTTAATGGAGGTCACAAATGAGATCACGTAAAGTTCCCCCAACATCATAACAACAGTGAAATTAAAGGTGAGGGTATGGGTTTCAGGCCCTTCGGGCCAAACATTATAACTTATTAAATAATAGGTGAGGAGAAACTTAAGATACACCATCAAAAAAATACTGGATACCAAGATGATGATGAAAGTGAAAATTTTCCGTTTGAATATGAATTTTGGGATTAAGTAGTAAATGGTAAAGTAGGTAAGTGTAATATGGATGGGGAATCCTAAAAGGTTCGATTTGAAGGAGTATAGGTAGTCATTGAAATAGCTGCCCCACCTCAAAAAATTGAAAGTAAAATAAATGGCCCAGAACACAACGTGGTGCCATGCTGTGATTTTATAATCCGCAACGGCATTCACCAAAAATTTATTCTTGAGCTGTTTTTGCAAATACATGGAACAAAAGGTTGCTTTATTTTAACATTTGGCTTCGGATAGCTGTCATTGGTCTAATAAAGAGCCTGAAATACAGATTAAATTAGGAATTTTTACAAATATCCCGATGCAACTTCGGCCAAGGCCTTCCTTTTTTGGCAAAGAAAGGAATTTATTTCCATTGTGGAATATTGGACCATGAAGGGGTGGGGATGATTAATGCGTAATACAAGGATAAGGATGTTAAAAATGAAAGGCATGGCCCAAAAGATATTGTTTGGTTTGTTGATGGGGGTGTGTATGGTCAGTTGGGGCCAAAATATCGGGGAACCTCGGTCCATGGTGGTTTATAAGACCAATGAGCCCATGCAAATAGATGGAATGGCCAAGGAGGAGGTTTGGGACAAGGCCCAGGTTTCAGAAAATTTTATAGATATAGAAGGTATAAAAACACCGACCTACCAGACCAATGTCCGGATGCTTTGGGATGAAAACTATCTATACTTCTATGCCGAACTCAAGGAGCCCCATGTCTGGGCAAACTTAAAGCAACGGGATACGGTCATCTTTTATAACAACGACTTTGAAATTTTTATAGACCCGGATGGGGATACCCATAATTATTACGAATTTGAAATGAATGCCTTGAACACGGTCTGGGACCTTTTGTTGACAAAACCGTATCGGGAGCCGGGAGCCATTGTGGACAGTTGGGAAATACTGGGTCTTAAAACCGGGGTCCATGTAGATGGTACCTTGAATGATCCATCTGATATTGATAAGGGATGGAGTGTGGAAGTGGCCATGCCTTGGGCTGTTTTGAAAGAAACCAGTGGCAGTAACAAGATTCCTGAAGGAGATTTTTGGAGGATCAATTTTTCTAGGGTCAATTGGGATTTTGACCTTATTGATGGGAAATATTACCGTAAGAAGGATGCCAACGGTAAATTTCTTAGGGAATACAATTGGGTCTGGTCTCCCCAAGGGGTCATTAATATGCATGAACCGGAGCATTGGGGTTATGCTTATTTTTCACCCAACGAAGCTGGGAACCCGGATACCTTCAAAATCCCAAAGGACGAACAGATTAGATGGCTGCTATATAAGTTCTACCGAGATCAAAAAAAATATTTTTCAAAAAATAAGAAATGGGCCCAGAAGCTAAGTGAGCTTTCAATAAAACCTGTATTGGCCGATGGTACCAAGGTAGAGGTTGATTTGGAAGTACACCGGGCCGGTTGGTCAATCCAAGCAAAGAGTCCGTTCACCGGAAAATTATACCTGATCAAGGAAGATGGGAAATACCATCCGTAAGCTCAATACCAAATGAGGGTACCTATTGTCAAAGTCTTAGTAATTGTTTTGTCCTTGTCGGCACTATCTTGCTTGGACAATATAGGTGCACCACCAAAGGCCGTGCACGGCGAGATGGGCAGTGGGCAATATTTTGAGTTTACCGCGGATACGCGCTATGTTCTTGACGAGGGACTTGGGGTTAGGGATACGTCCTCCCTTGTGCTGAAATCCTTATTTCAAAAAACAGTAGGTTGGGAATTAAAGGTGGAGGCGCACAGGCCACAGCAAAATTATATTTGGCTTAAAATAAACCCAAATTTGGAAGAAGGGGTGTATCTTCTGTCGGTCACGCCCAACTGTATTGTCGTGGAATCTTCATCCAGCGAAGGGCTTGTCCGTGCACAGGAAGATTTGATGCAACTGCTTTCACGTAGAGGGCAAGAAAAGGAGGGAATGGATTGGAGATTACCTGCCATGGAAATCAAGGAAGGTTATACCAAGATTTGAGGGAAACCCAAAGATGCTTTTTGGGATTAAAACCGGAGAGACGGTTCTGACCTTTGCGGTTGTTTTTTTATAGCTCCTTGATGTTGAGCTATCAAGCAAGGTCATTGGTCTAAAAATTTTCAGTAAAAAGTACTTTTATTACATCTTTAAAAAGTAATCAGTATGAATACTTTAGTTTTAGTTAATTGCCTAAACACTGGTCGGTGCAGTATTGTTCCGACCAGTTTTGTTTTGTGTAAAAGGGTTGGTGTTTCAAAATCTGAAAGATTGAATGTAATTAACTGAAAAAGAATATGTTTCAGAGTCTTTTCTTCCGTACAATCTTCTTGAAAAATTAAGGAAAACGTAATTTAAACCATGCTATTTTGTGGTTTTCCCGTTTTTAATATCGCCTATTTGTCATTTTAAGAAATAAAAATGCTCTTCGGCCTTTCTCCTCCGTTGTTGGTCGAAATTTTTTCAGGAATCTTCAAGTATTGGGGATTTTCACCTCTTATGTTAACTTTTAGTTAATGTAAATTCGACTTTAATCTAACAATCAAAACAAAAAAACTAACATGATTCAAAAACTAAAGTATGTATTTGTTTTTGCGGCATTGCTCTCTATGCAAGGGATTTTGGCGCAAACAATTACCGGAACGGTTTCTGACGAAGCGGGTGTTCCGCTTCCTGGAGTCAACATTGTTGAAAAAGGAACCAGTAATGGTGTGTCATCCGATTTTGATGGAAATTATAGCATCACCGTAGCTGATGGCAGTGCTACCTTGGTGTTTTCATCTTTGGGGATGAGAACCATCGAAGTTTCGATCAATGGAAGATCGACCATCAACCTAACGATGCAGGAAGACGCAGAGCAACTTGGGGAAGTTGTGGTTACTGCCCTTGGTATCAGCAGGGAGAAAAAATCACTGGGTTATGCGGTAACGGAAGTTCAGGGCGATGAGGTGTCTTTGGTAAAAGAGCCTAACGTGGTGAACTCTCTTGCCGGTAAAGTTGCCGGGGTCGTGGTTTCCAAGACCACTTCTGGTCCTGGTGGTGGTACCCGTGTGGTTATTCGGGGTAACAACTCCATTACCGGGAACAACCAGCCACTGTATGTTGTGGATGGTGTGCCAATTGACAACAGTGGTTTAAGTACTGCTGGGGCTGGTGAATACAGTGTGCCGGATTTGGGTACTGGTGTTTCGGATATCAACCCAGACGACATTGAGTCAATTTCCGTACTTAAAGGTCCCAATGCTGCCGCCTTGTACGGGGCAAGGGCGAGTAACGGTGTGGTGATCATTACCACCAAAAAAGGAAAATTGGATACCGGATTGGGTATTTCCCTTACATCCAGTGCCACTTTTGAAAGTCCATTTATCCTGCCTAAATTCCAAAATCAATATGGTCGTGGAACCGATGGTCTGTTTCCACAGGTGGATACAGGAGCTCCATTGGCCAACCAAGTGAACACGGTTAGAAGTAGCAGTTCATGGGGTCCTCGCTTTGATGGCAGCCAGCAATTGGCCTACAATGGGGAGATGAGGGCTTATGAGGCTCAGCCCAATAATGTGGAAGACTTCTTTGAGACCGGGACAAGCTTTATCAATACGGTTGCATTGAGCTCAGGAAATGAGAATACTTCGGTTCGTTTCTCGTACACCAATTCTGATTTGGAGTCTATTTTGCCAAATTCTGGAGTGGACAGGGACAACTTTAACTTGCGTGCCTTCACCAATTTGTCTGACAAGTTGAGCTTGGATGCAAGGGTGACTTACTTCTTGCAAACTGCCAATAACAGACCAACACAAGGTACAGAAGGGGTTATGGCCTACCTATGGCCTTTGGCAAGGAACGTTCGTACCAACGATCTTAAGATCTACCAAGATTTGGACAATCCCATTGATCCAAGTGATCCATATCGGGTAATCGCCCCTACATCATCCGGAGGTAACCCATACTGGATTCTACAGCATGATTCCAATCAGGATAGACGTTCCAGAATTACTGGTTTTGCCAAATTGCAATATGAATTTACCGATTGGTTGTCTGCTTTTGTAAGGGTAGGTACCGATGCGATCACGCAAGATACCGAGTCCGTTACCAGAACAGGACACCATTTCTTCCCTTCAGGAAGGGTAAATTACGGTAAGAACGATAGAACTGAGACCAACTATGATTTCTTGTTGATGTTCAACAAAGATTTGGGTGACAAGTTCAACCTTAATGCCAATGTTGGTGCAAATGCATTGCGCTTGTCTAACATTCGTTCAAGCGCAAGGGGAGAGAATATCAAAATCCCTGGAAGACCTTTCTTGGACAATACGGAGGAATTGTTCGCTAGCCAGAGTGCCCTTATCAAAAAGAGCATCAACTCTGCTTATGGAGCACTTTCCTTGGCGTATGACAACACCATTTATTTGGATGTTACCGGTAGAAACGACTGGTCTTCTGCCTTGGCGGCCGAAAACCGTTCTTATTTCTACAGCTCTGCCAGTTTGAGTGTGCTGTTGAACGAAGCTTTTGATTTGGGAAGCAAGGTGAACCTATTGAAGTTGAGAGGTAGTGTTGCCAATGTGGGTAACGACACCGATCCGCAGCAGTTGGTGAACCTGTTCAGGATTGCAGCCAACGGATTCTTGGACAATGTTACCGTGAGCAGGGAAAAAACCTTGTTTAGCGAGAGTCTTCGTCCTGAGGATGTTACATCCACGGAATTTGGATTGGAGTTCAGGGCTTTCAATAATAGATTCTTTTTAGATGCATCATATTATGACATCAGTTCTAAAGATTTGATCTTTGATGTGCCATTGGATCCAGGTACTGGATTTGATGATTTCAGAACCAATGTGGGGGAAATCAGCAACAAAGGTTTTGAGATACTTATTGGAGGAACACCCATTCAAACAGAAAATTTCTCTTGGGATGTTTCTGCCAATATTTCCCGTAACGAAAACAAGTTGATAAGCTTGATCGAAGGGCAAGATCTTTTCCAGTTCAGTAGCAGTAACTCAGGAGTGGTTTCCACGGTAGCTAGAGTAGGTGCTGGATATGGGGATATTGAGGCGACCACTTGGCAAAGAAATGATGCCGGACAGTTGATCGTTACCGCTGAAGGTAGACCTGTGGCTACTTCGGAAAGAGAGAAATTTGGGAACTACCAGCCCGACGCTGCGGGTGGTTTTACCAATACCTTCCGCTACAAAAACTTTACCCTGAACTCCTTGATCGATTTTAGGATCGGTGGTGAAGTATATTCGGCTACAGATGCTGGCTTGGATGCTGCCGGGGTTTCCGAAAGGTCTCTTCAGTATAGAGAAGGAGGGATTCTTGTGGATGGTGTCATAGATAACGGAGATGGTACCTATACTCCCAATACAACTACCATCAGTGCCCAAGATTACTGGGGTGCGGTTAGCAATATTGGTTCCGAGTATGTGTACGATCAAACCAATGTGAGATTGCGTGAGGTGAGCCTTACCTATAGCTTCCCTAAAAAGATATTGGAAAAGACCTTTATCAAAGGCGCTTCATTGAGTGCAGTGGGAAGAAACTTGTTGTTCATCTATAAGAACGTGGATAACTTTGATCCTGAGTCAAGCTACTCCACTTCCAACCTTGGTCAAGGGGTGTTGTTCTATGCACTACCTACAACAAGAAGCTTTGGACTTACATTAAATGTAAACTTTTAAAAAATTTGCTACGATGAAAAAAATGAAATTTATGGTATTTGGCCTTCTGAGTATGGTCACAATACTATCCTGTACGAAAAATTTTGACGAGATGAATACCGATCAAAATGGATTTCTCTCCACAGAGGTGAGTGCCAAGTTCTTTTTGACGGATACCCAGTACAAATTGTATTCTCCAGACCGTTTTCCTTATTGGAGGGCACATTTGATCCATACCGATAGGTTCGCCGGCCATTTCACATTTGGATTCAACGGTTGTTGGTGGTCCGATGAATTGGGGTATACCTATAATGCCGGATATACCGATGCTGCTTATGGATGGTTGGCCGGTTACTTGGGGAATATAAAAGGGTTCACCGATTTTGTTAAGGAAGGCGGGGAGCTTGAAAATGAGTACATGTACGCCATGGCCTTGATCATCAAGGGACTGTATTACCAAATGTATACTGATACTTTTGGGATGGTTCCTTATACTGAAGCTGGTGTTGAAGGTATTTTAACGCCAAAGTATGATGATCAAAAAACAGTTTACAAAGGTGTGATCGCAGAATTGGATGAGGCTATGGCCATCATTGGATCAGCGGAACGTACCGGTCTTGGTGTGGATGATGCTGGGGAAAATGATGTATACTGTGGTGGAGACCTACAGAAATGGAAGCGTTTGGCCAATACCTTGAAGTTGAGAATAGGGATGAGGGCCTTGGGAGCTCCTGGCGATGATTTTGCGGCATCTGCAATCAACGAAGCCCTTAGTGCTCCACTATTGGATGATACTACCGGTAGTGTTGTCATGAACAAGGATTTTGTGATCAGTCAGTGGGCTGCAGCAGCTTACGGAGATGTTTGGCACAATTTCGGAACGGGTTCCGATTGGACCGTGAGCAGTGCTTTGGTGAACATGCTACAGGACAACAACGACCCTAGATTGGCGGCATATGTGAAGCCTGCGAAGGGTGGAATCTTTAAGTTTGTGGATAACCCAGAAACTCCAGATGTGAATTATCAGGAAAGGGTAGATTTTATCATAGGCGCCTTGGATGATGCTGGAGCGGATTATACAACGTCAATGTCTGGAGATACCACGATCGTTGAATTGGCAACTGGTCAGTATGTAGGGCAACCATCCCGTATCAATGGGGATACCTATTCCTATGTGCGTTACGATTTGTTCAGTACGCCAAGTGATGCGGTGACCCAACCAAAGACCTCTTCCCAAGTGGATGGGTATCCAGAAATTATCCTTACCAGTGCAGAAGCTTATTTCTTGCAAGCAGAGGCTGTCTTGAAGGGACTTCAAGGAGCCACTGGCGATGCCCAAGATTTGTTTGCCAAAGGAATTAAAGAGGCCATGGCGCTATGGGGAATTTCTGGTGGTGATGCCGATACATATATCGCTAATGAAGCTGCTGCGGATATCACAGTAGGCACCTTGGATGAAAAGCTTGAGAAGATTGCCCACCAAAGATGGTTGGTGAGCTATACAGATGGTTTTGAGGCTTGGGCTGTTGTACGTGATACAGGCTATCCTTCTGAATTGGCTGCAGGTGTGTCCGATCAGACCATTTTTGCATTGGGTACACTAAATGGAGATTACCCACAGCGTTTACGTTATGGCTCCGGTGCTCAAGACAACCCAAATTTCTCTGCTGTTGCGCCAGCACAAGGAGAAGATTTGCAAGGAACCACATTGTGGTTTGCACAATAAACCAAATGATGTGAAGCAGTCCATTAAAGGATTTCTCATAGTTTGAGTTAGTTTTATTTATAGTTAATTTTGGGCGAAGGAAGAGGTTTTCTCTTCCTTCGCTTTTTTTATGGGGGAGTGATAAGATGTTTGTGTAATGACTTCATTACGGATGTCCTTTTGTCCAATGATCGCGGAATGGAAATCTGGAATACAACAAATGTGTTAAAAACATAGCGTTATCATAACCTATTCCATTCCATTTAATAAGGACTTGGCGAAAAATTGAAGTATCTTTGTCAATTAACAATATAAGCAACTGTTATGGAAGTAGCCATAGAACCAAAATCAATCCAATATCAACCTGCGGGTCAATTTGAGGACACACGCTTTGAGAAAATCCACAATGTTATTTTCAATGATTCCAAGGCAGGGTCGTTGGAGGTGGCCAAGGAAATTGCAAAGCTGATTCGGAAAAAGCAGGAGGCTGGAAAAAAATGTGTATTGGGGTTGGCAACGGGATCATCACCTATTAAGGTTTATGAAGAGTTGGTGCGCATGCACAAGGAAGAAGGGCTTAGTTTTAAGAATGTGGTCACCTTCAATTTGGATGAGTACTATCCCATGGAGCGGAACAATATCCAAAGCTACCACTACTTTATGCACCAGCATTTGTTCGATCATATTGATATTGATCCCGCAAATGTGAATATACCTGATGGAACTGTACCATCGGATAAACTACAAAAATATTGTCGCAGTTACGAAAGCCAGATTGAAAAGGCAGGAGGATTGGACTTCCAGTTATTGGGGATAGGCCGTACTGGGCATATCGGTTTTAATGAGCCGGGATCTCACTTTAATTCAGCTACCCGGGATATTACCTTGGACCATATTACCCGAGTGGATGCGGCACCCGCATTCAAAGGCTTGGAAAATGTGCCAAGAAAGGCCGTTACCATGGGTATAGGCACCATTAGAAAGGCAAAACGGATTGTTCTTTTGGCCTGGGGCCAGAACAAGTCGGAAATTGTAAGGGACACCATTGAAGGAGAAATAAGCCCCGAAGTGCCCGCTACGTATCTTCAGGAACACTCCAATGCCACCTTTGTGTTGGATAAGGAGGCTGCGGCCCACCTTACCCGTATTGATACGCCTTGGTTGGTGCGCACCTGTGACTGGACGCAAGACCTTACCCACAAGGCTGTGGTTTGGCTCAGTTTACAAAAAGAAAAGCCTGTATTGCAACTGACGGACAAGGATTATAACGATTCAGGAATGTCCGATTTATTGAGTACGGAGCAATCCTCTTACGAAATCAATATTAGAACCTTCAATCGCTTGCAACATACCATTACTGGATGGCCGGGCGGTAAGCCCAATGCGGATGATACCAACCGTCCAGAACGGGCTACACCGGAAAAGAAGCGTGTGATCATCTTCAGTCCGCATCCGGATGACGATGTAATATCAATGGGGGGTACTTTTGACCGATTGGTTTCCCAGGGGCATGAAGTGCATATCGTCTATCAAACTTCAGGGAACATCGCCGTGGCCGATCATGAAGCGCTGAAAATTGCTGAGGTGGCCAATTCCATTACAAAGACAGATACATTCTCAAAGGTCATCGAGGACCTGAATGGTAAAACCGAGGAAGATTTTGATTCGGAATTGGTCAGAAAGATAAAAGGGAATATCAGAAGAAGTGAAAGTTATGGAGCCACCCGCTATATGGGGATTCCTGACAGCCAAGTGCACTTTTTGGACCTGCCATTCTACGAAACAGGGGCCATCCGTAAGAAGCCTTTGGGAGAGGATGACATCAAGATCATGAATGATGTCATTGAGAAGATCAAGCCCCATCAAATTTATGCAGCAGGAGATTTAGCCGATCCACACGGCACGCACCGCGTATGTCTGGAGGCTTTGTTCGCTTCCCTAAAGGAATTGAAGGCGAAACCTTTTATGGATGATTGCTGGGTATGGTTGTACAGGGGAGCTTGGCACGAGTGGGAGATCCATGAGATAGAAATGGCGGTCCCCATGAGTCCTGCACAGGTACTTAGAAAGCGAAAGGCCATTTTTTACCACCAGACCCAAAAAGATGGGGTAATGTTCCAAGGGGAAGATCTCAGGGAATTCTGGGTAAGGGCCGAGGACAGGAACAAAGAAACCGCGCAAAAATATCAGGCCTTGGGCTTGGCAAGTTATGCGGCTATGGAGGCCTTTGTCCGATATCATTACTAAAACATAGAGAGAATACCAATAAAAAGGCCCATAACAAAGTTATGGGCCTTTTTGATTTCTGCCATTTCGACTTTAGATGCTTTCAAACAATAGCTCTAAAGGCTTTCTGACTTTCGGTTGGCTCTGGGTTTTGTCGTCGGGACTCCTATAGCCAATGGGAGCCACTAGGGAGGCGTTCAGGCCTTTTTCGGTCAACCCCAATATCTCATTGTATTTTTCGGCTTCAAAACCCTCCATGGGGCAGGCGTCAATGTGTAGGTCAGCGCAAACGGCCAGTAAATTGCCCAAGGCCAAATAGGTCTGATGTTTGGTCCAAGAAGCTTGGTTCTCGTTGGATTGCTCCCCAATTTTCAACTTCATGAAATCTCCATAGCCTTTTAGATCTTCCATATTGAGTTGCCTTGTTTTTGCCGTAAGATTTATATACTGGTCAATATGATGTGGCTTCACTTCAGCGTAATTGCAGAAAACAAATAGATGTGAGGCGTCCACGATCTGACTCTGGTTCCATGACGCGGGTAACAATTTTTCACGGATCTCCCGATTCTCTATGATCAATACTTTGTACAGTTGCAGTCCATATGAGGACGTGGATAGCTGCACAGCACGTTTTATGATTTCCAGATTATCATCGGACACTTTTTGGTTGGGATCGAACTTCTTGGTGGCATACCGCCATTCTTGATTCTTGATGAATTCCATTCCTGTGGTTTTGGGTGTTGTACTAAATTGCATATCAGTTGTTTTGTGTTTCCAATTCGTAATTTTCCATTAAAAAATCATGTGAGAACCCCATTTTTAGATACATGTTCTTGGCCATTTCCGAGGCCTGTAAAGTTGCCAGAGATGCTCCTTGGGCAAGACCTATATTCAAAACATGGTGCATGATTTCAGTGGCATAGCCCTGTTTGCGGTGGTCGGGGTCAATGCCCAGGGCGTGTACTCCCAAGGTCTTCCCAGTGGTGTACATGATCACGGTGCCAACTAGTTGTTTTCCATGATAAACCAAGAAATAAGGAATCTTGCTTGCGGTTTTTAAGAGGGTCTCCGGGCTTATCCTATACTGGAAGGCCCTATAAAATGTGTTGCTCCATGTTTCTGCTTCCAAATCATGGGCTACACGGACCAATTCAATTTTTTTCTGGGTTTCAAACGCTGTATCGAGCGGAAGGCTCATTCCGTATTGTATGGATTTAAGGGATAAGCCTGCTCTGTTTATGGATGGACTTCTCAATGAATCCAAGTTGAAGTTTGAAAAGGTCATACCCTTGTTGCTCTTCATTTGAGCCTCAATTTTTTGCAGCGATTTTTCGGAAAGGACGGCATCGGTCCAAATCCGATTGGGCCACTGTGAATTTTCTATGGTTGAAGTGTGGATGCCTGTATGGTTGTGGTAACCATGAAACGTTTCCCCTGCAAGGCTCCACAATTGGGTTAAGTTGTCAATATTTAATACTGTGGTGTTCATTTTGAATTGATTAAAAATATTCCGGTGATTAAGGCTCCAACGCCTATTAATTTTCTAGAGGTGAGAGGTTCAACGGGGAGGTTCAACCAACCAAACTTACCCGCTAAAATGGAAAAGAGTAATTGTCCGCACAGTCCCAAGGCAATCATTTTGGAAATTCCCAATTTGGGAATGGTATAGAAGTAAAGCGAGATGCCTATCATACTGAACAACCCGCCCACAAACCACAAATACCAAGGTACTTCATATACCATCTGTGCCGATACTTCCCCTTTATTCGTGAAAAATATAAAACAGCTCCCGAAAATGGCACTGGCAATGGAGGTGGATACTACTGCGACCACGGGATGTTTCGCCAAAGCCCCCAATTGGGTGTTAAAACCAGCCTGAACAGCAAGAAAGACACCGCCTGTGAAGGCCAAAACATAAAGTACGATTAATTTCATGGGACAAAGGTCTGTAAGGCAATGGACTTTTGTCTTTACATATGTTGATTGGAGCTTTTTTCTTTGATTTTTTTTCGAATACGGCTCAATTGGGTAGGGGTAATGCCTAAATGGGAGGCAATAAATTGTAGCGGAATCCGATCTTCTATATTGGGATGAAGGGTGATGAAATCAAGATAACGTTCCTTGGCCTCCTTCAATACAATTTCGACTTCTCTTTTTTCCTTATCAATGACCCAATTCTTTTCAAGGTAGGAAATGTAAAAATTCTTGAGGTCCGGTTGGGTGTCGATCAGTTCCCTATATTTTCTGTAATCAAAACTAACGAGGATTGCTTTTTCAACAACCTCAAGCGCAAAGTGGGAAGGTTCATTCTTTAAGGCTGAAACCATGGAGCCCACAATGTTGCCTTCCAGAAAAATATTCTTGTGGTACATATCACCCTCTTTGCTCAAATAATAGGAAACAATGGCTCCTTGCTGCAGCATATGGATATGTCTTGACTTTTCCCCAATGGAAAGTAACGTGGAGCCTTTGTCCAAATATTGGATTTTACCTATGGAGATCAACAAGGAAATGGATGCATCACTGATCGGGCTGTATCGATTGAACACCCCTGTGATAAATTCCCTATACGTTTCTATTGGATTATTCTCCATTTGGGTTGAATAAGGAATCAAGGTACTGTTTTCTTCCAGAAATAGGAAAAGTGGAACACACAGGATATTAAAAACCAAAAAAGCCCCGAGAAATCGGAGCTTTTTGCGGTCTGGACGGGACTCGAACCCGCGACCCCCTGCGTGACAGTCGCAAATTATTGATTTTCAAATGGTTGCATTTGATTTCTTTTGTTTTGAAAATCAGTATTTTATGATTTTTCGCTTTTCTTTTAGCTTCCTTGAGACTACATTTAAGTACCCATTTGTTGTACCTATGTTGTACCCAAAACCAGAAAAGTATGTCTTCAATCAAAGTCGTTTTAAGAAAAAAAGCATTGGCCAATGGCTCATTTCCCATCTTTTTAAGGGTAACCAAAAACCGTAGAACCAAATATTACCGCACTCCTTTGAATACCAATTTGGAAGAGTGGAACGAAGATACAGGTTCTTTCAATGGAAAAAATGCGAACTATATCCAAAAGAATAGAGTGCTTCTGAAAATAAAAGACAGAGCCTTAAAAACCTATTATAACTTGGAGCTTGAAAAAGAAGATTTTACTCTTGACGATTTTGATAAGCATTTTCGAGTAGATACAAATCCGGCTTCACAAGACGTATTCCGATTTTGGGAGGAAATTATTCAAGAAATGCGAGATGCAGGAAGAATGGGCAATGCAAAATTGTACCACGATGCTTCCAATTCAATCAAGAGATTTATCGGTTTTAAAAGTCTACGATTTTCTGAGATTGATGTTACCTTTTTAAACAAGTATGATGCCTTTTTGCGTTCTCGGGGAGGTACGGATGGTGGAATAGGTGTGAAAATGCGAACGGTTCGTGCTATGTACAATAAAGCCTTAGAACGGAATATCTTTAAAGTAGAAAAGCATCCCTTCCATATTTATAAAATTTCAAAACTAAAAGGGAAAGGCATTAAGAGAGCCTTGAATTTGGAACAGATCAATAAGATTCACAATCTTGATTTAACCGAGTATCCACATCTGATTGATTACAGAAATTATTTTATGTTCAGTTTCTATTCTAGAGGGATGAACTTTGCCGACATGATTGATTTGAAATGGAGCGACATCCACGGAGAGCGAATTAGGTATATCCGTAATAAAACGAAACGCCCATTTTCTGTAAAAATCAATCCACCCTTGAGGGCTATTTTGGATTATTACAGAGAACACTCCCTGGGGACAAAGTATATTTTTCCAATTCTTCTATATAACGATTTAACCCCTTTGCAATTAGACCATCGGAAAAAGAAAACCCTTGCCCAATATAACAGGGGCCTAAAAGAAATTGCTAAACTGTGTGGTATCAATCAGGCCTTAAGCTCTTATGTGGCTAGGCACAGTTATGCTAATTGCCTTAAACAAAAGGGAGTGGCTACGGATATTATTGGAGAATCGCTTGGGCATGCAGATATAAAAATCACCCAAGTCTACCTTAAGGAATTGGGCAATGAAATTGTAGACGATGCGGTGGAAGTGCTTTTTAACTAGCCTTAATTTTAAGGGTGCTAAAAAAAATCGATTTCGGAAACTTCCGGAAGTTTTGATAGCTTTAAGAAATGAAATAGCTATAAAGACCTTCAGTCCAAATTTCGGATGGACTGAAGGTCGTGGAGTTGATTAAGGATATGTAGATTCTAATTTAAAAATGCGGAATACATCCAGACCGATTTCTCTTGTTCCATAATGTAATCGGACATCAAGGTATTCGTCCCCTCATCGTTCATTTTGTCCGATAAATCCAAAATTTCCCTTTGTTTGGACAATAGAATCTTAAAAGCTTTCAAAATATCTTCTACGGCGTTGAAACCATCATCGGACTTATCGGCCTCTTTGATTTCCGATTGCTTTAGATATTCCGTAAATCGATACTCGGATGGGAATCCAAGGGTCCTTATCCTTTCGGCTATGGCATCAATTTTTAAGACCAAATCACTGTAGAGCTCCTCAAATTTGGTGTGCAGTTCAAAGAATTTATCCCCTTCCAAATTCCAATGGAAGCCCCTAACGTTTTGATAGAATACCGAATAATTAGCCAATAAGTCCCCAAGCTTGTTTGCCAATTCCTTACTTTTCTCCGTATCCAATCCAATTGCATTCATAATTCTCTATTTTTTGATTAGACATATTTTCTATTATACAGTTTTTGTATGGATGATTTTGTTTTCCGCAGATGAGGGGTCCTTTTGCCTCAGGTTTAAAATAGAATCCTTCGAAATCTCAATGGTGCGGATGGGAAAGGGAATCACGATACCCTCTTCCTTAAATCTTTTTTGAAGCCTTTGGATAAACTGGTGCCGCATCTTGAATTGATTTTCGTAAAGGTCGGTTGCCAACCATACCTTCATATTGATGCTACTATCGGCAAATTCATAAAAACGGACTATGGGTTCGAATCTTTTGGGTAGTGGGGGATATTCCGAAAGTAGTTCCTCGGCCACCTCTAAGGTGACCGTTTCCACAAACTTGAGGTCGCTATCATAATGGACGCCCACCACGACCTGAAAGAACAGGTTTTTTTGAAGGGTGAAGAAGTTTGTGGTTATGGTACTGGAAATTTTCGAGTTGGGAATGATGACCACATTTTCCAACAGTGTCTTGATGACCGTGTTCCTCCAGTTGATATCCAATACGTAACCCTCTTCCCCCGAATCTAATTTAATATAGTCGCCCGGTTGAAGTTGTTTTGCGGCAAGGATATGCAGCCCTGCAAACAGATTGCCCAGGGTGTCCTGTAATGCCAGTGCAACGGCCAAACCCCCAACACCCAATGCTGTTAGGACTGGAGCCAGCTCGAACCCGATGAGATGGGTGAATATTACAAAACCAGCTATGTAGCTGAGAATGCGAATCAGTATATGGTATAGAGAGGTGGCCTTGCCCTGCTTGGCCTTTGTGTACCTGTCATAGATAAAAATCAAAAACTCGGTAAACACATAGGTAAGGACAAAGACATTGAGGCTTATTACCACTTTGTGGAACCAATCGGGAGGAGCATAAACCTTAAGCACTATATCAATTAAGTCTACAACCAGAGCCATTCCAAGGAAAATAGCGATGGATCGCAAGGATTTGAACATTACGGAAACGTATTGAAACTCTTTTCGCTCAGAGAATCTCTGAAAAAGGTTTAGCACAGGTTTGAGAATAAACTTACCGACCACCAGACCTAAAGAAAGGGATAGTGGAATTACGAGATAATGATTTGAAAACAATTCCTTCATCGCTACTCTTCCTAAGGCTACAAATCTATTCTACCCTCCAAAAAATTACTGATGTGAAGCTGCATTCGCCTACCAAAGTCACTTCTTGGTGGGAGATTCAGGAGCACCACAAACCAGCCTTTTTGTGTCATCCTAAAATCTTTGAACAATGTTCCCTTTAGCTGGGTATAAACTGGTCTGAAGTGTTCTTTTACTTTAATGCCCGAACGGTCCAGTACGGCCATAGCTTCTTTGACCGCGTGGACTATATCATCTTTCGGCACACCCTCGTACACCAAATCACTGGCCAGATACTTCATTCGAGACATCAAAAAAACATCGAGAAAATCATTGATTCCCCGACCTCCGTATTCGTAATTTTTATGATAAACAGTTATTTTCATTTTTCAACGCTATTAAATTTAAGATAGTTTTTGTCCGATGTCGGCCTTGAGTTGTGCTAGACCCAAGGCTCCAGATTGTTTCCAGAGATTTTGCCCTTCCTTAAAAAGCATTAGCGTGGGCACACTTCTGATATTGTACTTTTGGGCAATCTGCGGATTTTTGTCGATGTCGATTTTTATGATTCGGATATTGTCCAACTCCTTGGCCAATTCTTTCAGCACCGGTGCTTGCGCCTTACAAGGGCCACACCATTCGGCAAAGAAATCGACCAAAACAGGTTTGCTGTCGTTTATTATGGTATTAAAATTTCCTTTCATCTCTATGTGTTTTTTTAAACTGTTGTGCCCTGTTTCCTTTCAGAAATCTGGCGTAACTTTTTATATAATTCCTCTTCTTCCTTACTTAAGTTCTTGGGAAGCTCCACCTGTATTTGAACAAGCAGGTCTCCATAGTTCTTAGAATCATAAACAGGCATTCCCTTGCCTTTCAAACGCAAGGTTTTTCCACTTTGGGTTCCTTTCGGCACTGACATATTTACACTTCCTGTTAGGGTAGGAATTTCTATTTTACCTCCTAAAATGGCTGTATAAAGGTCAATGGTCTTATTAATGACCAGGTCGTTTCCTTTTCGTTGAAACCTGGGGTCATTTTCTACCCTTAACACTATAAAAAGGTCTCCAGATTTACCTCCATTAGCTCCGGGTTGTCCTTTTCCCTTAATCTTAAGTTGTTGCCCGTCATAAGAACCGGGTTTTATGGTAATTCGTAATTTCTGACCATTGAGTTCAAAAGTTCGCTTGCTGCCTCGATAGGCCTCTAGTAAGGAAATGGGCAGTTCTGCCTGTATGTCGCCACCAGAAAAACCTTGCTGACTTCTTCTTGAACGCCCGCCGAAACCTTGTTGGCCACCGCCGCCAAAGAACATATCAAAGAAACTGGAGAAACCACTGCCTCCACCTTCACCAAAAAATTCTGAAGGGTCTCCTTCATAGTAAAAGGTCTGTCCGCCATTATTTCGGGATTGATTGGCATATTGCCTCCAGTCTCCGCCTGCTTGTTCATAAGCTTGCCAGTTAGCACCCAGCGTGTCATATTTTTCTCTTTTCTCAGGGTCGCTTAATACCTCATTGGCCTCATTGATTTCCTTAAATCTCTCTTCAGCATTTTTGTCACCTGCATTTTTATCGGGATGATATTTAGCGGCCAGTTTCCTATAGGCCTTTTTTATGTCTTTTGGTGTTGCACTTTTTTCAACACCAAGAATCTTGTAATAATCTTTGTATTCCATTTGCTCTTGTCATTATTGTTTAGGTGTTGAACAGTCATTATTTATTTTAAAAATCTACTATCTATACTTTTTCTGATTTGATTTTGAGCTTCTTGTAATATCTCATTAACCTGTGATAGATGCATCCGCTTTATTTTTGCTATATCTTTAAGTTCAAATCCTCTGACGGTTTTTAAATCAAAAATAGAATGCATTGAAACCGGTAATTTTTCCAGAACGATGCTTACATGGTTATGCAAGCGTTCCTCGGAAATTTCCTCATCTAGTCTTTCAATCAATTCCTTTTCTTGGTCTTCTGCAAAAAAATCAGCAACTCCATAATTCACTTTCGGGTACGAGGGGTCATCAAGTTCATCCATCATTATTAGATCGCCGTCCGTATCCTGTGTAAATCTTTCTTCTAACAGTTGCCACTCACTCTCACTCAAAGCCTCTAGGTCCTCCATATTTGATTCTTCCAGACTTTCATAGATAAAGGTGTCATTCAACAATTCATCAGCTTGCTCATACAGCCAAGAGTGAAAGTCTGTCTCTTCTGAAACATTGTCAATATGCTCATAGGTGTAGAGATATAAGTCATTGATAAAATCGTCTGCCTGATAACTGCCTTTGGCAATTACTCCTTTCCGTTCTGCTATATTTAAGTTCTTAGAAATATATGCCCTTACATCTGGCATTAACTTCATAAATGCTTCCTTAAAATGGCTACGGTTGTTATCTTTTTTATAAGCTCGAAGCTCCACCAATACACTTCGAGCATAGGTTTTATATTTTGCTCTCATCGTATTAGAATTTTATTCGTTTTTATTGTGAAATTGGCAAAATGAGTACCATTTTGTTTAACATATAAGGAAAGCATATAAGGAGGTAGAAATGACAGAGATTTTTAAAATCAAATGTTAAAAGATTGTCATAATGACAGCTTATAATGTTTTTATCGTGACATTATGTCTTTTATTGGTTTGATTGTTGAATTTATCCTAAAAAAAATTGGTTAAACAAGGCCTGTTTCCAATTTGGCATTCAATTTGCCCAAAGGAATTTTGAAGTCAATCAAGATTTCACAATTTGTTTTAATGTTTAATTTAAATTTTTGTGATTATGAGCACTTTAGTTAATGTTCCTAAGAATGGAAGTTTATCAAATGTTAATTCAGGTTTAAACTTCCCAACCTGGTCAAGTTGGATTGATAGCTTTTTCAACAACGACCTACCATCGGTGTTTACTTCTAATTTCAACACTGGTATGACACTTCCAAAAGTAAACATCAAAGAAACCGCAGATGCCTTTGTGGTTGATATGGCAGTTCCCGGTCTTAAGAAGTCTGATTTCCACATTGACCTAGACAATCAACTATTATCCATCTCTACAGAGATGAAAGAAGAAAATGAACAACAAGAAGACAACTACACTCGCAGAGAGTTTGGTTACTCTTCGTTCAAGAGAACTTTCACCTTGCCAGAGAGCGTAGATGATGGTAAGATTGATGCGAAATATGTAGATGGTATCTTGAGCATTCACTTGCCTAAGAAAGAAGAGGCCAAACAAAAGCCTGCAAGAACCATCAAGATTTCGTAATGGGTTGGTTTGTTTTTTGATTGATTGAAGTTGGGGGCTGGTTCCCCAGCCCCTTTCCTTCCTAATTGTTGAACCTAAATTTTTGTACAATGAAAGTATTTGGCAAAGAGGTGGGTAAAGCGATTAAATTCCCACCATTTATTGAAAGATTTGCAGGCAAGGTTTTGCCAAGGCTGAAAGGCCGCATCAATGAGTTGGTCTCAGTGCCCTCGACCAATATCAGTGATGAAGAGACCGCTTTTGAACTCTCCGTGGCACTACCCGGACTGGATAAAAAGAACGTGAACATTCAGTTGCAGGGAAACACGCTGATAATAAGTGGTGAGAAAGAACAATCCCAGGAGGTAAATGAAAAACATTGGGTACGAAAAGAGTTTGTAAGAAATGCTTTTTATAGGGCATTTGAGGTGCCACCGAATGCAGATCCCGATAGAATCAATGCAAAAATGAAGGATGGCCTGCTGCAGATAAGGATTGTAAAAAAAGATAGAGTACGTAAAAAACAAACCTTAAAGGTTGCCTAAATAGAATTGTTTAACCATAAAATTTGAATAGAAATGAAAACCTTAAAATTTGGATTACTGACCCTGTTGGCGGTCCTTGTTTTAAGTTGCAACAAAGATAAAAAAGAAGATAAGGACCTGGCCATGAACAATGAAATGGAAGTCGTGGGCGAAACAGCCCCGGAAGTAAGCCATTACTTTAACAAGGCACAGTTTCAAACGGCCTTTGATGAAGAGATCCAACGCAATATCCGGTTGAGCAGTGACGAACTGATGCAGGACGCATTGGATGTGGTCAATGCCACCAAAGAAGCCATCACATTCATTGCGGACAGCAGTTATGCCAAGGCAAAGAGCTCCATTGAATTGGGGATTGGAAAGGCAGAGGCTTTGACTGCCTTAAATCCGGAACTATCGCTGGCACCTGTTGACTTTAAAATTGGAACGAATGATCTGGTTGCTGATATTTCTAGTATTAAGAAAATTAAGGTATTGGCCAAAAAATCCCTTGAGGAAGGGAAAATCCAAGAAACCATTGAACTTTTGGACGGGCTTAAGAGTGAAATTGAAATAGACACCTATAGCCTTCCCATACTAACCTATCCAGTAGCTTTGAAAAAAGCATTGGTACTGGCAAAGGATGGGGACTATGAAGCGGCAAGTACTTTGTTGAATGCCACATTGAACACCATTGTGGTGGAACAAAAGCGCATTCCGCTGCCACTGATCAGAACCGAGTTTATTCTCCAAAAGCTCGACGAAATGATCCAAGAAGAGGATTTTGATATGGAACTTGCCAATCAGCTTCTTGACAATGCAACCTATGAATTGACACTTGCCGAAACCTTGGGCTATGGTAAAAAGGACAAGGAATTCAAGGAACTCCATGATGCAATAAAGCAGATTGGCAAAGTGATAGTGGACACTTCAAACACGGATGAAAAAGGATTGCTCAAAAACCTCCGTGCCAAGCTTGACAAATTCAAAGAGCGTATATCATAACGGGGAATGGCGTATTTGGTTGGACAATGGTGAAAGTGGGCAGTCACCAACTGCCCACTCACTTTAAATTAAATCGAGTGGTGATATGGCACGAAAATTCAAAGCAGGTGACTGGGTAAAGATTAAGGGGGATACCAACGGTCCCAAAATGGAAATTTTGAAATACGTCCCTAAGAAGGAACCCATTTTTGGATTCGTTGACAACGACACCTACGTGGAATGCGTATGGTATCGTGACGGTGAGCGAAAGTCGCAGATTTTCCATCAGAACCGACTGCTAAAGCTGCAGGAGTCAGGAGGAATTTACAAAACCTAGTATGGATACATGTTGAACCAAAACAAGAACAATGAAAACGTATATGACAATTTTTATGGCAATCCTCTTTAGCCTGACCAGTTGCAAGGGCCAGGACAAGAAAGAGGATGTGGTCACCAAACAGGGTGACAAAAAAGAAATGGAACAGCCCAAGGGAACTTGGAAAGTGGACAAGGAATTTGACGAAAACGGAAATTTGATTCGCTATGACAGCATCTATTCCTGGTCGTCAAGTGACACAATCAATGACTTGGCTACTATGGATAAGGACAGTTTATTGAACAATTTTGAATCGAAGTTCTATCGACGTTTCTCGACTTTCAAAGACCAGGGGTTTGAAGATATTTTTGGACGGGACTCCCTTTTTGGGAATCACTTTTTCAACGATGATTTTTTTGAAAGTGACTTCGGCATGGACTTTATGGAACTGGACAAGGTCCATACACGGATGATGGACAGACATCGAAAGTTTTTGGAGAAGTACCGTTCAGATTTTTACGGCAAAGAGAGAGATAGTTTAAAAAACAATAAATAAAACTTAAACAATGAAAAAGACAGTTTTTATATCTGCAATTGTTTCACTGATGATAAGCTTCGGCGTCATCGGTGGTTATCATTATTTTGGAAAGGAAGAGGTGGCCATAAGGCATGTTAACTCAGCGACTGGTCATAAAGTATTGTATGCCGCTAATGCAGAAGGTGAAATTACGCCATTGGATTTCACAAAGACCACAGAAAAGGTCCTGGATGCTGTAGTGCACATTTCTGCCAAGAAAATGATGCCAGCAGGAAGCAATAAGATGTTTCAATATAGAGAGCTGCCGGACCCGTTCCGTGATTTCTTTGGGGAGAGTCCCTTCGGGCAGTTTTTTGGCAGGAGATACTATAATGGTCAACCCCAGTCACCCAATGATTCGGAAGATTACCAGATGCCCGAGGAAATGCCCGTTATGGGAAGTGGTTCGGGTGTCATCATCAACGAAAAAGGGTACATTTTGACCAACAACCATGTAATTCAGGATGCTGATGAAATCGAGGTGACGTTGCACAACAATGGTACCTACAAGGCCACTGTTATTGGTACGGACCCGTCTACGGACCTTGCCCTGCTTCAAATCAAAAAGGAAAACCTAAAGGCGCTCCCTTTTGTCAATTCTGACGATGTACAAGTCGGTGAATGGGTGTTGGCCGTGGGCAATCCGTTCAGCCTCAATTCAACCGTGACCGCCGGTATTGTGAGCGCAAAGGCCAGAAACATCAATATAAACAAGGACCAGTTTGCCGTTGAAAGCTTTATCCAGACCGATGCGGCCATCAATCCGGGCAACAGCGGTGGGGCCTTGGTCAACCTCAATGGCGACCTCATTGGTATCAATACCGCAATTGCCACGAGAACGGGCACCTATAATGGCTATGGTTTTGCCGTGCCAAGTAACATTGCCAGTAAGGTAGTGGAAGACCTTTTGAACTATGGAGCGGTACAAAGGGGCATGTTGGGCATCAATATTGTGACCCTGAACGGTACTTTGGCCAAAGAGAAAGAGGTCGACCTGACCCAAGGGGTATATGTGGCATCAGTAGGAGAGGGTTCTGCTGCGGAAAAAGCCGGACTGAAGGAAGGAGATGTAATCCTCAAGGTAGATGACCGTGAAGTCAAGACCTCACCCGAGCTACAAGAACTCATCGCCTTAAAGAGACCCGGGGATCAGGTGACCTTAATGGTAAATAGAGAGGGCAAAGAGAAGGAATTCAAGGTGACCCTCCAAAATCGAATCGGCAATACCAAGGTGAAGAAGAAGGAACATGCCAAAATCTTGAACCTATTGGGTGCCGAACTGGAAGCACTTGACAAAGAGGAAGCCAAAAAAATGGGTGTGGAAAGCGGTGTAAAGATTACCGCATTGTACGCAGGGAAGCTGAGAAAGTTTACACAGGTACGTGAAGGTTTCATAATCACCCATATTGACGGTCAACGTGTCAATGATGTGGAAGATGTCATGAACGCCTTGGAAGACAAACAAGGCGGGGTAATGTTGGAAGGTGTTTATGAGGACATGCCAGGTAAGTACTATTACGCCATCGGGTTGGACTCATAACCCTTTAGGTTCAACACTTGACTTGAAGGGGGCACACGCCCCCTTCGTTTAAAAAACGAAAACGATGAAAATTGAAACCTTGACCAATAGCAAGCTTGGGCTGGTGCTCTCCGGTGGTGGGGTAAAGGGAATGGCCCATATCGGGCTCATAAAGGCCTTGACACAGCGTGATATATATCCCGATTGCGTTTCGGGGGTTAGCGCGGGTGCCCTGGTTGGCGGACTTTACGCGGATGGTGTTGCAGTTGAAGATATGCTCCATTTTTTCAAGGAAACCCCTTTGCTGAAGTACAACTTTGTAACTGTTAACAAGCCGAGGCTGTTCGATACAGACAAATATCTTCCCTTTTTTGAAGGTGTTTTTACCGCCCGTAGGTTTGAAGATCTGGAAAAACGGCTTACAGTGGTGGCCACAAATCTGCTGAGCGGGGAACCCGTTTATTTTGAACGGGGGGAACTGTTCAAACCCTTGTTGGCATCAGCTGCATTGCCCCCAGTTTTCAGTCCTGTTTCGCTGGATGGACAGCTCTATGCCGATGGTGGGATTATGAACAATTTTCCAATCGAACCCTTGACAGGGGGGTGTGACATCATCATTGGATGCTATGCCTCTTCCAGACGTCAAATTGGAAAAGGGGAAATTAAGAACGCCCTTCAAATCTCGCAGCGGGCCAACCTATTGATGCTCCACGCCAATGCCATGGACAAACTTTTTGTGCCGGATCTACTTTTTGTACCGGACGAACTTGGCGGAATAGGAGTTTTGGACAAAAAGGGTATCGATAGGGCGTTTACCATTGGCTACGATTGTGCCAATCGAAAATTGGACGAGTGGTTGCAATAAAAACAAAGATGATGATTTTAAAGGAGAGATAAATGGAATGACATAAAAAATCGGATTATGGGAACTTTAGCAATCGAATGTCTGTGATGTTACTGATCTATGCAATTTTCCTGTACATCACAAATCGATATTTAATGGATAATGAAAAGTCAAAATCAGACTTTGACAGACTTATGGACAAAATGTTCAGGTTTCTTTTTGGATGGAATGATGAGGATAGGGACAGGGACAATGGAAGGCAGCTTACGTAGTCAAAAAATGTTCCGCAGAGTAAAGAGGCCTGCCCCTATCCATTCAACATCATTCTAGACTATCTACTTTTTAATATTTGAAGCAATCTATGGTTGATAAAATAATTGCTCTTCCCAATTTTCAACTTGGTCAAAAACTGTTCTTCGTGTTGGGCAAGCGCATTCAAATAGCTGCTTGCCGTGTTTCTATGCACGTTGAGTTCACGCTCTAAAAAATCAATTTTAGTGTAGGGATGCTTAAAAAGGGTATTGATCAAATCGTGGCTATAAAACTTGAATTCACGTCTTATCTTCTGTTTGTATTCATCCATTAGGTGTTTGATATTATTGACTACCACAATGGTATCCTTAGCAGTAATTTCCACTCCCTTCAACATCCATAACAACCATTCTTGCCAGCTTTCATCCGTTCGAACTTTTTGCAATAATCTGTAATAGTCCGCTTTGTTTTTAATGATGTAACTGCTCAAATACAAAACAGGGATGTCCAATAGGTTTTGATGAACCAAATACAGCATGTTCAGTATTCTCCCGGTTCTACCGTTACCATCATAAAAAGGGTGTATACTCTCAAATTGATAATGCACGACGGGCATTTTAAGCAAAGGGTCTACAGGATGTAACTTAGGGTCATTGATGTAGGTTTCCAGGTTATTGAATAGGGCTAGAATTTCACTGTATTGTTGGGGGGGTGTAAATACCACTTCTTGGGTCTTTGGATTTTTTAGAACCGTTCCGGGCACTTTTCTTATGGGATGGTTGGGCGAAACAAGCTCTTGTATCCGTTTGATGTCGTTAATACTAAGCACTCCTTTTTCCCGTATGATTTTAAATCCCAATTTTAAGGCCTGTGCATAATTTTGCGCCTCTTTAGCCGCTTGCGAGATATTTTTGGTCTCAATGGCAGCTTGGTACAACTCATCATCCGTAGTCACAATATTTTCAACTTCATTACTATCCTTTGCCTCTTGTAATGAAATGGTATCAATAAGGATTTGTGAATTGGGTATCTTTTTTACCTCTCCCTTTAACTGGGCCAGGGCACGGCTTGCTGCATTTAAATTTTTCAAGACAGCAACCGTCTCTATTTGAACTTTTGGCGGTAGAAAAGGAATTTGAATTTCTGTTTCCAACTAATCGTATTTGCTTTGCTATACAAGAAACAACTTTTTTTGTGCATATAGGCTGTTTTGTGCACAAAAAATCTATTTTTTTGTGCACGTAATGAAAACGTGCACAAGGATTATCTTTTTTTAAGCATTTGAGATAGTAAGGAATTACTTATTGCTTTTTATTCCAATCCTTGTAAACCTCAAAGGTTTTTGGATACTCCTCAAAAAATGTATCCAGATGAGCTTGATAGGCCTTTATTCCTTGATTATAAGCCTTTTTTTCTTTTACAGCTATAGATTGATTCTGGGCATAGCTATATAAGATTCCTCCAAACGAAATTATCAATGCGGATATGAAAGTAATTACCGCCCATTTTGGATAGATTTTGGCATTTTCTAATTTTCGGTCCAATCTAGTAACATAAGCCTCCCGATTTTTGGTTTCCTTTTGCTGAAAACTTTTTAGTTCAGATACTAGGTTGTCAATGGGGCCCAAATCAAACTTGACCCTTAAATCCTCGGCTCTCTGCAGACCATTTTCCAGCCTCTTTACGTTGGCCTCAAAATCGGTCAGTTCATTGACCAAAAGTTGTGTAATCGTTTCAAGTTTATTCATAGTATAGAATTTAAATGCCCATTCCTAGATCAATGGATTTCTTAATTGCTTTTTTAGCCAGGGATATTGCTAGCTTTTGAGGAACCGGGACTACTTTGTCCAACAATTTGATAGTGTTCTTTGGTGAGATGATTCTATTTGGCACATTGTAGCGTGTCAACTCCCTGCCAATTCCAGCCATGCCCATGTTTCTATGTATCTCGCTTCCCTTAAAACTGTGTCCTTGAAACTCAAACCGAAAACCTTGTAGTTTTCCTTGTTTATTGATGCTGGGAATGACGTCAACTCCATTGGCTTTCATTCCCGCGAGATATTGTTGGTAGTTTTCAGGTTTTTGATGTCTTATGGTGAGTTCATGTCTTCGTTTGATTTCGTTCCGCAAATCCTTTGTCTGAAAGTCTCTCTCAAATTGCACCTGTTTTACCGTAGTCAATTTCAATTGTTCCGCAGTTTTTTCGGCGGCCTGTTGACTCCGTTTACCAATAAAGCTGTCATTGTAAGCGATTCCTTTAAAGTCAATCCGGTTCACATATAAATGGATATGGGTATGCTCTTTATCCCTATGCACAAATGCAATGGCCTGTCGTTCCCCTAGCTTCATTTTCTCCATGAACTCTTTGGCCACCCTTTCAAGTTCTCGTTTTTTTAGGCGTTTCCCATCGTTGATTGTCGGACTGAGTACAAAGGATAGTGTGTTGCGTTCACAGTTATGGTTCAATTCCTGTATGCGCTTAAATTCTTCGGTAATCTCTTCGGGGTTTTCTCCAACCAAATGCTGTCTAAGTACTACCTCGGCATTCTTTTCCTGGTTCCAACCATAACCCATTGAGGCACGGGTATGTGATATAGATTTTCCTTTGCCGATCATTTGTTGAATCTTTTAAGATGTTCCTTGATTTGCTTAGCAGTTTCGTAGACCATTTCAGTGAGCTTTGGACTTTTCTTCCGGAACATATTGCCAATCGATTTGAAGTTGTTGTGGTATTTGGCCAGCATTTGATAGATTTCGATTTCCTCATCCGACAACCGTTCAACCGTAGCTTGTTCCATGGCCGCCCTGCGCAGGAATTCACTTAACGACAAACCACAGAGTCTGGCTTTGGCCATTAGCAGCTTTTTTTCATACGTGGTACAACGGAATTTCACTAACTGGTTTTTTCCCTTAAACAACTCTTTTTTTCCCCTGCGACCATCGGGAGCAGGCGAGATTGTGTCCACAGACACACATCTCGAATTCTTAACAGAATTACGTTTTGGGTTGCCCGTCTCATCTATTAATTCTGATAATACCACGGTAGATACGGCTTCTTCTTGGGTGAGGGGTACGTTATTTTTTTCTGCCCAACGACGTAATGCAACTTCGAGTGCATCAAATTCTTTTTCCAAATTATTACTGCGCATGATGCATCAACTTTTCGTTTATATCCTTGAATCCGGCATAACAATTTCTTCGGTCCATAGCTTTTGGATACAATCCGATTAAATAGTGTGTCGATTTATCTCCTGCGCTGTCATTGTCCAACGCTAGATTGAGAGCGGAATATTTTTCTAGAATGGAATTGACTTTTGTGACAAAGGTCAGAGAGTTCAGAATAAGTACATCGGATTCAATGAACCATTTGGGTCGGATGACCAAAAGCGATAAAAAATCGAACATTCCCTCAACGACGGCAAGACTTGGATTGTGATTTTCAATTAAGGTGATGGCTTTGGGAGATGCGCAGTATTTCTGGAAACAATTGCGTAGTTCCCATCCTCCATTTTTGTTTTGCAGCCCTAGGGCAAAGAAGGATTTTTTACCAATTCTATAGTGTACTTGTTTTATATATCCATAAGCCAAGGTCAATGGGATTTTACGCTTTTGTAGGTAATCAATTAAGGCCACATGACTTATTGGCCTTATATCATGAATATTGATTTTTTTCTCTCCCACAACTGTTGGGTGCTGATGAAAAGAAAAAGAACTTGTTTGGGCCTGCAGCCATTTCAAGGTTTCCGCGACACTAAAGCTTTTCAATCGGCAAACAAGGTCGATTACATTTCCTCCAAGGCCCTCCCCATGGTCATACCATCTATTCAGGGTTTTGGAGACTTTAAAAGAGGCTTGGGTTTCTGACCGGAACGGACTCATAAACCAAGCTTCTTTATCCGTTTCCCTTACTGGAAAGCGCCCTAGCTTTGCGATCGTGTCAACGATGCTAACGGTACGGGCTCTTTCACAGTTAAATCTTTTTTCTTTCATGGCTCTATTTACATTTAAATTTTGATGATTTGATGAAGAATCATTCAAAAGGGCTATTCCTGTTGGTCTCGCTGGCTTCATCATTTTTTCATCGATACATCATTTCATCTTTTTTTGGTTCTGGCTTTGTCATCATTCTTTGTTTTGATGACGGAATGATGACAAAGTGATGACAGATTTAAATCCCATAAATAGAGGGATGGTGCTAGGACGTCATCATTTCATCAAAATTTTTTAGAAGAAAATGCTTGGAGATGGAAAAGTACCTGCCTTTTGCATCCTCCAGGTTGATTTCACCGTTGTTCCAAATGGTTGCCCGCTGGTAGCTGTTTGAGTTTTTCTGGTTTTCCAATTTCCATTCCTTCTTTAACAGTCTGCGCAATTGGGTCAGGTCAGTTTTCACCCTGGTCTTGTTGAGCATATGGAGGGCATCCATGGGACATAGTTGGATCTCGCTCAACTCAAACTTGTCCATCGCACTAAGCAATAGACTGGCCAATTCCTTTTCAACCCTGTTACGGTTGTTGTTCACCAGTTTTTTTAGTGCTGGAGTAAATAGTTGGTTGTGTGAAAACCACATTCGAGTGGATTGAATCGTACTGACTTTACGATTGCCCAGATAGGATAGAAATGCTGGGATTTCAGCGATGAGCTTTTCCAAAAAGTCCGTTTCCTCATTTTTGATGGGAGGAACTTTGCGAACCCAGAAACGGGTCTCATTTCCATCAATTTTTATGAAGTTATCCTCATTGTTGCTACAGAGGATAAACTTCCCAAAAAACTCCACTTCGCGTTTGTCCTTCCCTTTGGCCTCCAGTTTGTTTCTATTGGTAGTGCTCAGGTATTTTATGCGTTCGGTCAGTTCCTCTTTATTGAACAATACTTCATCGATGCATATCAAAAGTTTGTTGGCCCAATCTGCATTGAACTGACTGCCAAAACTGTCATTGGTTAGGTACGTAAGGTTATTTTCAAAGATTTCCTTTAGCCACTTTAAGAAAGAACTTTTTCCTGTGCTGCGTTCCGAAGAGACCAAACACAAAATGGGTAAAATTTGGATAGGTCTTACATATAATAACTGTAGATAATCCAAGCCCAATTCCCTTTGACTCCCAAAGATGTGCTCCAAGAATTGTAATGTCTTATCAATGGTGCCCTCCCTTGGGATAAAGCTCAAGGGAGAGTATATATTATAGAAGCCATGGTGTTCTTTTTTGAAATCCAAATGGTTGGGAATACAGGTGAAACCATCATACTTTGGAACCTTGCTCAAAAAATCCTTACCATGGTCTTGCTTGATTGTATGTTCACTCCACGAAACCAATTGTTCGTTAAAGTGGCCTGAAATAGTGGGCGATTTTACTAGTTTATAATATGTAGTACCCACCCTTACATAGGGGATTGTTTCCATAATTAGACTTTCAGATTGTTGAGCTAAACTCTTTTTCTTTTCAACAGCTGCTCATTGAACTTTTGTTCCAAAAACTCATCTGATAAATCTGGTTTGCCCAAAAGCCAAGCGTCAATAGCCTCCTTATCAAAAAATTTCTGTCGCACATGGGCATTTTGACCCATGGGAATCAAACGGAGCGAAGTGAGTTTGTAGATCTTACTTTTTGACAAGCCAGTATAGGCCACCAAATCATCTACGTTCATTACCCGTTTGTTTTGGGAAAGCAGGGTTTTAATCTCTGTTAATAGCCCTACGACTTTCTTTTCCTCAGTCATTAGATTTTCGATTTAAATTAATGATTGAGTAAAGGCCTTTACTTTGAGTGCGCAAGGCAAACATAAGAAAGCTAATCACGTTAACCGGAACAATAAAGGGGGCTTGTCAAAGAATTGCGGTAAGTTTATTGTTCCCCGAACACTTCAATTATCTTTTCATGCTCAAGAACCACCAGTTGCTTGTCCTTCATTGAAGTGTTCCACCGACTGAAACTTGATTCTAGTGTGTTGGGATTAACAGGATTCCCGTTCATCGAGAAGGATTCTTTGATTATTTCGAAAAGCATTTTCCGACGGGGTGTATCGATGTCAATTATTCCATCCCTGACAAAACGATGCATCAATGAAAACACAAAGAAATAATTGGCCGAGCTGCCATTTTTTATGAGGTTACGGTTGTTTATTTTGGTTTGGGGAACGTATCCCATCAATAACAGATGAAAATTGTCCAAGTCTTCATCCGTCAACAATAATTTTGGGAAATCCTTTCCGTAGAGATTGATTTTAATCATTTCCAATCCGTGTTTGTCCCGGTGGAATCTTTTTAGCCCGGACTGATAGCCAGCGGAAAGAATAATGGTCAGAAAGGCCATGCCCAAATATCCAGTAAAAATTAAAAGCTGTGTCTTGAATGAATCGGAAAAAGTGAAGGCCGCGATGAAAGCGACAGGTGTCATACAGGTCAAAAGAAAAAGGATTTTCTTCCCTTCACTTTTATCCAAGGAATGATAAAAGCTTTCCTTTTTCTTCAGAAACTTGTAAAAAAACTTTCCTATTGCCTCAATAACTCCTTTCATTCTAATGAAAATCACAAGATTAACCTAAATGTAAACAAAAGAAATTACCTTTGGAAAGTGTTGTACCTATGTTGTACCCAAGGGAAAGAAAAAAGGCTCCCGATTTCTCGGAAGCCTTGTGTTTACTGGTGCGGTCTGGACGGGACTCGAACCCGCGACCCCCTGCGTGACAGGCAGGTATTCTAACCAACTGAACTACCAGACCAATGATTTTATCTTGTTAGACTCCCGCAACAGCGGGATTCAAATCTTGTTCATTTGCTTTTTTAAAGCGAGTGCAAATATACATTCTCATTTCGTATTCAACAAAACATTTTTTAAAAATAATGACTAAACAAATTTTTGTCGTTCCACCATGAAGGTGTTCAGCACCTGTGAGAAATTGGAACGTACATCCACGCCTACATATTTTATCTTGTATTGGGCACACTTCAACCGTAGGGTTTTTGTGTAACTTTCTACTTCTTGGGCATAGCTTTTTTTGATGTTTTCCGCATAGAGGTCTATATGGGCTCCGGTTTCCACATCCACAAAACGTTTGGGGGTGTTCTCAAAATTAAAGTCCATTTCATGCTCATGGTCCAAAAGGTGGAACAGGACCACGGCGTGTTTGTTGTATTTTAAATGACGGAGCGCTTCAAACAGCTTCTCTTCCTCGGTCTCGGTTTGGAACATATCCGAAAACAGAAAAATAAGACTGCGACGGTGCATTTTTTCGGCAATTTGATGTAGAAAGGTATAGGTCTTGGTCATCTGGGATTCCTCCTTATTGGCGTATACCTCGTTCAATTTGGAGTACAGCATCTGAAAATGGCGTTCGCTGCTTTTCTCGTTCGCATAAAAATTGTAGGCGTCCGAGTAGATACTCAACCCCACGGCATCACGCTGTTTTTTTAAGATTTGCATCAAAGCGGCTATGGATAGAACCCCAAAACCTATTTTGTTGAGGTTGCCAATGGATGGATTTTTCACCTCTGGGTAGTACATGGAAGCCGAATTGTCCAAGATCATATGGCATCGGAGATTGGTCTCATCCTCATATCGCTTGGTGTAGAGGCGGTCCGTTCTGGCAAAAAGCTTCCAATCCAAATGTTTGGTGCTCTCTCCGGGGTTGTAGATTTTGTGCTCGGCAAATTCAGCGGAAAACCCATGGAAAGGACTTTTGTGAATGCCACTGATAAAACCCTCAACAATTTGATTGGCCAAAAGTTCAAGGTTTTTAAAAAGAGGGGCCTTATGAAGTTCTGATCGGATGTCCATAAACAGATTCTGGTCTCAATATAAAACAAAAAAGGTTTGGCATTTGCCAAACCTTTTCTAAAATCCAAATAGGAATATTGTTTTACAGTGCCGCATCAATAGCATCTGTATATACTTTCTTGGGGGATACACCTACCTGACGGTTCACGATTTCACCATCTTTAAAAACCAAAACGGTAGGAATGTTACGTACGCCGTATTTGGCAGCATATTGTTGGTTGGCATCAACGTCAACCTTTCCTACCACAGCCTTTCCTTCATATTCTTGGCTTACCTCCTCGATGATCGGTCCGACCATTCTACAAGGGCCGCACCAAGCTGCCCAAAAATCCACTACGACAGGTTTGTCGCTTTTCAAAACTACTTCGTCAAAAGTTGCATCTGTTATTTCTAGTGCCATCTCATTTGTTTTATTGTTTCGCAAAGTTAGTCAAATATTGCGCATCATCCTTACCGTCAAAGTATTCGTTTTAATTATTGTGCCATCAGCTTAAGCTATGGCGCTAATTTAACTTGTAATGGATGTCATTTTCTTCCAACGCGGCCAAAAGTTCACTGTTGATCTTTACCTTTTGTTTTCTGCTGGATAGGTTCAGCTTTATCTCATCCTGCATCTCATAGACCACAAAATTCAGGGGATGGTCGCCCTGGTGGGAACGAAGAGTGTCTTTCAGGGTCTGAATCCTGTTTTCCTGCAAACGGGCTATATCCAATTTTATGGTAAGTTTTCTGGCATAGGCATCCATGACATCCTGCAATTGTTTAAAATCATTGAACTGCAAACGGGGATCCCCTTTTTTGCCTGTTTCCCGGTTTACCCATCCTTCACGGACAAACGCTTTGATATAGACAAAGGAGTTGATCATTAAGAAATGGCGGAATTTGAGGTACTCTTCCCCAAAAATCCGAAATTCATGGGAATCGGTGTAGTCCTCAAGGGTAAAAAGACCCCATCCCTTTCCGTTCTTGGATACGCGGTGCTGCACGTCCGTAATGACTCCTGCGACCGAGAGTTCTCGATTTACATAGTCCTCCAAGCTGGTAAATGCGGATACGCTGCTATTGCAAAAAGCCGTGATCTCCTTTTTAAAATCATCCAAAGGATGACCAGAAATGTAGATGCCCACCACTTCTTTTTCCCTACGCAGTTTTTCCATGGTGCCCCAATCCTCGCAAGGCGGTACCACGGGTTCGGGAATCTGCACCTCACTGGCATCCCCAAAAAGACTTACTTGGGAAGAATTTTCATTTTCTTGGAATTTTGCCCCATACTTGACGGCTTTTTCCAAAAAGGTGACCTCGTCCCCTTCATGATGGAAATATTGTGCTCGGTGGGTATCCCCGAATGAATCAAACCCACCGGCCAAGGCCAGATTTTCAAAAGCTTTTTTATTGGCGGCCCTTAAATCGACCCGCTTGGCCAAATCAAATACGGATTTATAGGAGCCACCTTCTTTTCTTTGTTCCACAATGGTTTCCACTGCGGAACGTCCCACACCTTTAATGGCTCCCATGCCAAAACGCACGGCATTGTCCTTGTTCACGGCAAACTTGTAATAGGATTCGTTGACATCCGGCCCCAGAACCTCCAAGCCCATGCGCTTACATTCCTCCATAAAGAAGGTCACCTGCTTAATGTCGTTCATGTTGTTGGACAGTACAGCGGCCATGTATTCGGCAGGGTAGTGGGCCTTTAGATAGGCAGTTTGATAGGCAATATAGGCGTAGCAGGTGGAGTGACTTTTGTTGAACGCGTAGGAGGCAAATGCTTCCCAGTCTTTCCAGATTTTTTCCAGAATATCGCGGGGGTGTCCATTTTTCTCACCACCGTCCAAGAATTGGGGTTTCAATTTTTGTAGCAGGGCGAAAATCTTTTTTCCCATTGCTTTACGCAGCACATCTGCGTCACCTTTGGAGAAACCGGCCAGCTTTTGGGAAAGCAACATCACCTGCTCTTGATACACGGTGATACCGTAGGTTTCCTGTAGGTACTCCTCCATTTCGGGAAGGTCATAGGTGATTTCCTCGTCACCGTGCTTACGGGCAATAAAGCTGGGGATATATTCCATGGGCCCCGGACGATACAGGGCATTCATGGCGATAAGGTCATCAAAAACCGTAGGTTTCAGGTTTTTCATGTGTTTTTGCATCCCGGGTGATTCGTATTGGAATATCCCTACCGTATCCCCGCGTTGGAAAAGTTCATAGGTCTTTTCGTCGTCCAGCGGAAAATCATCGGGAATCAAATCCAACCCGGTCCGTGCCTTTACAATTTTCACCGTATCCTTGATGAGTGTCAGTGTCTTCAATCCCAAGAAGTCCATCTTTAGGAGTCCGGCACTTTCCACCACGGAGTTGTCAAATTGGGTGACGTACAGATCGGAATCTTTAGCGACGGATACGGGAACAAAGTTGGTAATGTCGTCCGGAGTGATAATAACACCACAAGCGTGGATCCCGGTGTTTCGCAAAGATCCTTCGAGAACCCGGGCCATGTTCACAGTTTGTCCTTCCAAATCATCCCCTTCAGAGATGTTCAGTAATTCATGGACCTTTTCCAGTTCATCGGATCGGAACTTTTTGCGTAAATCGGCCTCATCAACCCCAAATATTTTACCCAATTTGGACATGTTGGGGATAAGCTTGGCAATGCGGTCGGCATCATTCAAGGGTAAATCCAAGACCCTTGCCGTATCCCTGATGGAGGATTTGGCCGCCATGGTACCATAGGTGATGATCTGTGCTACCTGATTGGCCCCATACTTGTTGATCACATAATCCATGACCCTTCCACGGCCCTCATCATCAAAATCAATATCAATATCGGGCATGGATACCCTGTCCGGATTCAAGAAACGCTCAAAAAGCAGGTCGTACTTGATGGGGTCAATGTTGGTGATGGTCAAGCAGTAGGCCACAACCGAGCCTGCTGCCGAACCCCTTCCCGGTCCAACGGAAACCCCCATGTTCCGAGCTTCGCGGATAAAGTCTTCCACGATAAGAAAATACCCCGGATATCCTGAATTTTCTATGGTGGCCAACTCAAAATCGATACGTTCCGAGATTTCAGGGGTGATTTCCCCATATCGTTTTTTGGCCCCTTCATAGGTGATATGCCTTAAATAGGCATTCTCGCCCCGTTTTCCACCATCTGCCTCATCTTCCTCGACCTTGAATTCCTCTGGAATCTCAAACTTGGGGAGAAGGATGTCACTCGCCAGGTCATATGGGGTTATTTTGTCCACGATTTCCTTGATGTTGAGGATGGCTTCAGGAATATCCTTGAAGAGCTCCTTCATCTCATCGGAAGACTTGAAGTAGTATTCTTGATTGGGCAATCCGTAACGGTACCCCCGACCTCGTCCTATGGGTGTGGCCTGTTTTTCCCCATCCTTTACGCAGAGGAGGATATCGTGTGCTTCGGCATCTTTTTTATCACAATAATAGGTATTGTTGGTGGCCACCAGCTTTACATCATGGTCTTTCGCCATCTGCACCAAGACCTGGTTCACCCGGTCTTCATCTTCCTGTCCATGGCGCATCATTTCTATGTAGAGGTCATCGCCAAACTGTTCCTTCCACCACAACAGGGCTTCTTCGGCTTGCTTCTCACCAACGTTCAATATTTTGTTGGGCACCTCACCATAAAGGTTTCCGGTGAGGGCAATGACATTTTCTTTGTACTGTTCAACAACCTTTTTGTCGATACGGGGTACATAATAAAACCCATTGGTGTAGGCAATGGAGGACATTTTGGCCAGATTTTGGTAACCTGCCTTGTTTTTGGCCAATAGCACAATTTGATAGCCGTAGTCCTTTACATTTTTATTGGTGTGGTCTTCACAAACGTAAAATTCGCATCCCACAATCGGAGTGATTTCCTTTTCGGTGACAGGCTCTCCTTTTTCCTCCAGTTCGGCATTTCGTTCCTTGACGCCTTTATTGTGGGCCATGATTTCTTTCACAAAGTGAAAGGCGCCCATCATATTGGCATGGTCCGTCAAGGCAACGGCCGGCATACCATTGTTGGAAGTGGCCTTTACCAAATCTTTTATGTTGATGGTGGATTGGAGGACCGAAAATTGGGAGTGGTTGTGAAGATGCACAAAAGGGGCATCTTCCAAGGTTTCTATGTTCTCTTGGATTTCCGCTTCGGAAATGTCCCCGGTATCTTGTGCCCAAAGGGCATCAGCAATTTTTTTGGATGCCGCTTTTAGGTTGATGTGCTTTAATCCAATCAGTTGGATTTCCTGCGGATTGGCCTCGGAAAAATGTTCAAAATAGTCGGGTTGAACATCCAGTTCCTGGGCAGTGAACTGTTTTTTTCGAACCAGCTCCAAGAAGCATCGCGTAGTGGCTTCAACGTCGGCGGTGGCATTGTGGGCCTCGGCAAAAGGTTCCCCAAAAAGAAATTCGTGAAGCTCGGTGAGGGTGGGCAGCTTGAATTTACCCCCGCGGCCCCCAGGAATTTTACAGAGTTCTGCGGTATGCTCCGTACAGGTGTCCAGAACGGGTAGTTCGGTCAAGAGGCTGTCCATCCCTTTTCGATGGAATTCACACCCCATGATATTGACATCGAAACCTACGTTTTGCCCCACAACAAACTTGGTGCGTTCCAAAGCTTTTTTGAAAGCATCCAACACATGGTCCAATGATTCTCCTTCTTGTTCCGCCAAAGCCGTGGAGATGCCATGGATTTGCTCAGATTCATAGGGGATGTTGAACCCGTCGGGTTGCACCAAAAAATCTTGATGCTCCACCACATTGCCCATTTCATCGTGCAGCTGCCACGCAATCTGTACACACCTTGGCCAATTGTCCGTATCGGTTATGGGGGCGTCCCAGCGCTTGGGTAATCCTGTGGTTTCGGTATCAAATATTAGGTACATGTGCTCGCCGTTTTCGGAGTGGAAAAATCAATGTCTAAAAATATACAAACATGGAGGTTTTATAAAATGTAGTTTTTAGGATTTATCAACTGATCTTTGGGTCTCACGTTTTATACTGGGCATTCCCTATATTTAAGGAATAAAGTCCGTTTGAATGAAAACATGCACTAAGTTATCGCAGCCAATACTCTTTGTTTTTTACTGTATCTTTTTGGGAAGCTTTTTTAGTGGGAATGCCCAAGAAAGCCCAGAACGTCCTCCAAATTTCATCATTATTTTTGCTGATGATCTAGGGTATGGGGATTTAAGCGTATATGGAAACCCGACCATCCATACGCCCCATTTGGATCAAATGGCGTTTGAGGGGCAAAAATGGACCAATTTTTATGTGGGGGCCAGTGTTTGTACCCCCAGCAGGGCAGCTTTGCTTACGGGTAGACTCCCTGTTAGAAGCGGTATGGCCAGTAACAAACATCGTGTGCTCTTCCCGGATTCAAAGAATGGGTTGCCCAGTAGCGAGATCACTTTGGCCGAGCAACTAAAGAAGGTGGGGTATGCCACTGCATGTATCGGAAAATGGCATCTTGGGCATAAAGAACAATACCTGCCCACCAACAATGGGTTCGATTATTATTTTGGGATTCCCTATTCCAATGATATGGACCGGGTAGTGGACTATCCGAAAGGAGGTTATTGGAATCAGAAGAATGAGGACATCAAAACCGAACACTTTAACGTGCCTTTGCTGCGCGGGACAGAAATCATAGAAAGACCTGCCAATCAAAACACTATTACCAAACGATATGCGGAAGAGACCATTTCTTATATCAAAGAGAATAAAGACAAGCCATTTTTTGTGTATTTAGCGCATAATTTACCGCATATCCCCTTGTTCGCTTCCAAAGAAGCGATGGGCAAGAGTAAGCGTGGATTGTATGGCGATGTGGTCGAAGAGATTGATGACGGTGTCGGAAAAATTTTGAAGGCCCTTGAATTGGAAGGGTTGGCTGAAAATACCATCGTGGTCTTCACCTCTGATAACGGTCCTTGGCTACCTTTTAAAACCAATGGGGGTAGTGCCGGGTTGTTGAAAGCGGGTAAAGGTACCACATGGGAAGGTGGAATGCGGGAACCCACCATTTTTTGGGGACCAGGGTACATCAAGCCGGGATTGGTCACGGATTTGGGGTCGACCATGGACCTCTTTACCACGTTTAGCAAGATGGCCGGGGTGGATATTCCAAAAGACCGCATCATGGATGGCGTAGATTTGAGTGGAACCTTGTTAAATAAAAATCCAAGCCCTAGAAAAAGTGTTTTATACTATCGGGGTACTGATCTGTACGCGGCCCGATTAGGAGATTACAAAGCGCATTTTATTACCCAGGGTGCCTATGGGCAATTTGGAGAGCGAACAGAACATGCAATACCCTTGCTCTTTAATCTGAATCATGATGCGGCTGAACAATTCAATATTGCTGAAGGAAATGACTCCATCATCCAGCAAATCAATACTGTGGTCCAAGAGCATCAAACAAAATTGGTAAGGGGCGAGGATCAATTGGCTGAAAGGGAATAGAAAGTTTGCGCAAACATTGTGCATTAAAAGAAATCAAGTATATTTGCACCCGCTTAAGAGACAAGCGATTAAAAAGAATTAATAACAAGGGTCGGGCACCCTACAAATTAATGTGATATGCCAGTTAAAATTAGACTTCAGAGACACGGTAAAAAAGGTAAACCATTTTATTGGGTGGTTGCCGCAGATTCCAGAGCAAAAAGAGACGGTAAATTTTTGGAAAAATTGGGTACCTACAACCCTAATACCAATCCTGCCAGCATCGATTTGGATATTGACGGATCTGTAAAATGGTTGCAAAATGGTGCACAGCCTACCGATACTGCCAGAGCCATTCTTTCTTACAAAGGAGTTTTGTTGAAGCACCACCTCTTGGGCGGTGTTCGCAAAGGCGCTTTGACCGAAGAGCAAGTTGAGGAGAAATTCAAAGCTTGGTTGGAAGAAAAAGAAGGTGCTATCCAAGCCAAAAAAGATGGATTGAGCAAGGCTGAGGCTGAAGCAAGGGCAAAAGCTTTGGAAGCTGAGAAGGAAGTCAACGAGAAAAGAGCCGCTGCCGCTTTGCCAGAAGAGGAAGTAGTTGAGGAAGTTACCGAGGAAACTGCTGAGGCCGCTACAGAAGAAGTTGCCGCTGAAGCTCCTGCTGAGGAGGCTCCTGCCGCTGAGGAAGCTGCCAAAGAAGAAGAATAGAAGAGAAGGCGATGCGCAAGGAAGATTGCTTCTACCTGGGCAAAGTCGTTTCAAAATATAGTTTTAAAGGTGAGGTGTTGGTCAAATTGGACACCGATGAACCTGAAATCTACGAAAACATGGAATCAGTTTTTGTTTCATTGGGAAACAATCTGATTCCATTTTTTATTGACCGTTGCCGATTGCACAAATCCAACCTGCTCCGCATCGATTTTGAAGAAGTCAAGGATGAGGCCACCGCGGATAAGATCATAGGTTCGGAATTGTATCTCCCCTTGGAAATGCTCCCGCCCCTTACCGGAAATAAGTTTTATTTCCATGAAGTCATTGGGTTTGCATTGATGGATGAGGTCCATGGAAATATTGGGACCATAGTCTCTATAAACGATAGCGCTTCGCAGGAACTGTTTGAAGCTGAAAAGGATGGGAAGGAACTCTTGATTCCCATCACCGATGACATCATAAAGAAAGTAGATCGGGAGAAGAGGGAAATCCATGTAAGAACACCGGAAGGTCTCGTGGAATTGTATATGGATTCGTAAGATTTGTGGTTTTCACCTATATTTAGGGCAACCTTTTATTTTACGATATGTTTCGATATTTCTTTGTATTTCTTGTTTTAGGACTGATTTCTTGTGGGGAAAAGAAGGCTCCCGTCAAGGAGGAAGAGCGTTCGCCCAATATAGTGTTGATTTTTACGGACGATCAAGGCTACCAAGATGTTGGTGTCTTTGGTTCGCCCAATATAAAAACTCCCAATCTGGATCAGATGGCGGCAGATGGGGTTAAAATGACCCATTATTATGCGGCCCAAGCCGTATGCTCAGCTTCCAGAGCTGGAATTTTAACCGGTTGTTATCCCAATCGGATTGGCATCCATAATGCTTTGGGGCCCGATAACACCCACGGCATCAATGAAACTGAGACCACCTTGGCCGAAATGTTGAAGGAGAAGGGATATGCAACGGCCATTTATGGAAAATGGCACTTGGGACACCACAAAAAGTTTTTGCCCACTCGACACGGGTTCGATGAGTGGTTCGGAATTCCATATTCCAATGATATGTGGCCCTATCATCCCCAACAGGGACCTATTTTTAATTTTCCGGACCTCCCACTCTACGAAAACGAGACCGTTATCGACACCTTGGTGGAGCAATCCCGATTGACTACACAGATTACAGAGCGAAGTGTGGATTTTATCAAGAGAAACAAGGATAAGCCCTTCTTTTTATATGTACCACATCCACAACCCCACGTTCCACTGTTCGTTTCGGATAAGTTTAAAGGCAAGTCGGAAAGAGGTTTGTATGGTGATGTGATCATGGAGATTGACTGGTCTGTGGGTCAGATCATACAAGCGCTTAAGGACAATGGGCTTGAAGAGGATACCATGGTCATCTTTACCTCGGACAATGGACCTTGGCTTTCCTATGGAAACCATGCGGGAAGTGCCCTTCCCCTTCGTGAAGGAAAGGGTACTGCCTGGGAAGGTGGACAGCGCGAGCCATTTATTATGAAATACCCTAAAAAGCTCAAGCCAGGGAGAACAGTGGATGTACCCATGATGGCCATAGATATACTGCCTACCATTGCCCATGTCACCGGATCCAAATTGCCGGAGCAAGTGATCGATGGTAAAAATGCATGGCCTATTTTAACGGGAGAGCGCACGCAGCCCGTGCAAGATGCCTACTTTTTCTACTATCGGGTAAACGAAATGTTCGGGGTGCGCTATGGGAAATGGAAAATGTATTTCCCACATCGTTACCGGACCATGGATGGTCAAGAACCTGGAAAAGATGGACAGCCAGGAAACTACCGATACGTTGATATGGAGGAAATTGAACTCTATGATGTGGTCAACGATGTCAGTGAGACCAACAATGTGGCCGAAGCCCATCCCGAGATTGTGGCCGAGATAAAGGCGCGGGCCAACACAATGAGGCAACGATTAGGGGATTCCCTCATGGAACTGGAAGGTTCTGAAACCCGGGAGCCGGGCAGAGTGGATGAGTAAGCCTTTTCAATTCAAGCAATTCACGGTACACCAAGACCGCTGTGCCATGAAAGTGGGTACGGATGGGGTTTTGTTGGGGGCATGGACCTCTTTGGAGCACCAACCCGATTCCATCTTGGATATTGGTGCAGGTACGGGATTGATTGCCTTACAGATGGCGCAACGCTCCCCTGCCGAACTTATTGATGCCATTGAGTTGGATGAAGACGCTTACGAACAATGTGTTGCCAATTTCGAGGCCTCTCCATGGTCAGACCGGCTGTTCTGTTACCATGCCGGATTGGATGAATTTGTGGATGAGATTGATGATCGATATGATTTGATCGTTTCCAATCCGCCGTTCTATTCGGAGAATGTGTCCAGTGGGGATGCTTCAAGGGATCAAGCCCGACAAAATAGCTCATTGCCCTTTGATGAACTTATTGAGGGAGCGGCAAAACTTCTTTCCGATACGGGTGTTTTTTCGGTCATTGTTCCTTTTAAGGAAGAAGAAGATTTTGTGTCCTTGGCCAAGACATCTGGATTGTTCATCAAGAGAATTACTAGGGTGAAGGGAAACCCAAAAGCAAATTTCAAGAGGAGTTTGTTGGAATTTGGACGCTCAGAAGCGAACACTTCAGTGGATGAGCTCATCATAGAGACTGAACGGCACCAATACACCGAGCAGTATACGGATTTGACCAAATCATTTTATTTAAAAATGCAACAGTGATAGATTAAATTGTTAAATTTCGGCATAACTTTTAGATAAATTTTTTCCGAATGAAGCCTGATTTATTTGAAGCACCGGATTATTATAATCTTGACGATCTTCTTTCCGAAGAGCATAAGCTGGTAAGGGATGCTGCCCGCCAATGGGTAAAACGGGATATCTCCCCCATCATAGAGGAATACGCCCAAAAGGCAGAGTTTCCCAAACAGATTGTCAAAGGTCTGGCCGAAATAGGTGCTTTTGGTCCGTACATTCCAGAAGAATATGGAGGTGCGGGACTAGATCAGATCAGCTATGGTTTGATCATGCAGGAGATTGAACGGGGGGATAGCGGGGTGCGTTCCACAGCTTCGGTACAGTCTTCCTTGGTCATGTATCCCATTTTTGCCTACGGTTCCGAAGAACAGCGCAAGAAATATTTGCCCAAGTTGGCCACAGGGGAGTGGATGGGGTGTTTTGGGTTAACAGAGCCCAATCACGGATCCAATCCTGGTGGGATGGAAACCAAGTTCAAGGATATGGGAGACCATTACCTGTTGAACGGAGCAAAATTATGGATTTCCAATTCTCCCTTTGCCGATGTTGCCGTAGTTTGGGCCAAGAATGAAGAAGGTCGTATCCATGGTTTGATCGTGGAAAGGGGCATGGAAGGTTTTTCCACCCCGGAAACCCATAACAAATGGTCGCTTCGCGCTTCAGCTACGGGGGAACTTATTTTTGACAATGTAAAGGTGCCCAAAGAAAACCTGTTGCCCGGTAAGAGTGGGTTGGGTGCGCCGTTGGGCTGTTTGGATTCCGCTCGATATGGTATTGCCTGGGGAGCCATCGGAGCTGCCATGGATTGCTATGATACAGCCTTGCGATATGCCAAGGAGCGCATCCAATTTGGAAAACCCATAGCCGCCTATCAACTACAGCAAAAGAAATTGGCCGAAATGATCACCGAGATCACCAAGGCCCAGTTGTTGGCCTTTCGTTTGGGGCAATTAAAAAATGAAGGACGTGCCACCACGGCCCAAATTTCTATGGCCAAACGTAATAATGTGGACATGGCCCTAAAGATTGCCCGCGAGGCGAGACAGGTTCTGGGTGGAATGGGAATCACTGGGGAATATAGCATCATGCGCCACATGATGAATCTGGAAAGTGTGATTACCTACGAAGGTACCCATGACATCCATTTGTTGATCACTGGGGCTGATATTACCGGAATTCCTGCATTTAAATAATCGACACTATATTTTTTCAACCGTTACCTTGATGGATTTGCTGATAGGGGTTTGGCTCTTGTCCGCAAAATGGTTGTGGGGTACCAGCAGATTGGTTTCTGGAAAATAAGCGGCCATGTTCCCTTTGGGAATTTCATAAGGAATGACCAAAAATTGTTCTGCGGTCCGTTGGATACCATCATACTCGCTATGTAGATTCACAATATCCAGTTTTTTCAGTTGATGCTGTTCCAGATCATCTTGGTTCATGAACACCACGCGACGCTCATTGTGAACACCTCGATAGCGATCGTTCAATCCATAAATGGTGGTGTTGAACTGGTCATGGGACCGAATGGTCATCAGCAAGAATTCATTCATTTGTAGACCATGGTCCGGCAATGTATTGATGGTAAGCTGTGCCATGCCGTTGGGCAGCATTCTAAAGTCCCGTTCCCGTACATTGTTGGGCAGGTAATACCCAAACCCTTTGGATTGTTCACTGGTGTTTTTAAATCCCTTTACGGTTTTATCGATTAAACTTCGGATGAGGTCGTAATCCGCTCCCAAAGCCTCCCAGTCCATCGTATGTTTCCCTTTAAAATAGGTGTGGGCCATCAATGCGATGATTTCCGGTTCACTTTTGATATGCTCCGAAGCCGGTTTCAACAAACCTTTGCTTTGGCGGACTTTTCCCGTGCTGCTTTCCATGGTCAGAAATTGAAGGGAGCCGTTCTTCTCATCCTTCTCAGAGCGACCAAAAGTGGGAAGCAACAGCGCAGTTTTGCCCGTGATCAAATGACTGCGGTTGAGCTTGGTGCTGATCTGTACCGTTAAACTACAATTCTGAAGCGCTTTGGCCGTGTATGCCGTATCCGAAGCGGCCATTGCAAAATTCCCGCCCAGACAGACAAAGACCTTGGCCTTGTTTTCGTGCATGGCATGGATGGCCTCTACAACATCATACCCTCTTTGGGTCGGAGGCTCAAAACCGAGATGCTTCCGAATCCTATTGTTCAATCCTTCATTGACAAAGTGATGGATGCCCACTGAGCGGTCCCCTTGTACATTGCTATGTCCCCGAACAGGACAAGTGCCCGCAAATGGTTTCCCGATGGCTCCTTTCAGCAGTAAAATGTTCACATATTCCTGGATGCATTCCACGGCATTTTTATGTTGGGTGATGCCCATGGCCCAACAGATTACAATTTTGGAGTTTTCGGCCAATAACCGAACGGTCTTGTCAATTTTTCGCATGGAAACCCCAGTTCTCCGCTGAAGTGTTTCGTAATCGAAGTGCTCCAAATCTTTGAGCAGTTCATCATAGCCATCCACATATTCCACAATGAACTCATGGTTCAGAACAGTACTATTTTTGGCGTCGAGGGACACCAATTTCTTCAAGATCAGTTTGGCGAGTGCAATGTCCTCATTGATGCGAACAGGAAGGTGTAGGTCCGCAATGGGCTGCCCACTGCCCAACATATCCGAAACGTTTTGCGGATTTTTAAAGTTTACCAGTCCTGTTTCCGCCAAAGGGTTGATGCTAATGACTTTTCCCCCATTCTTTTTGCATTTTTCAAGGGCAGAGAGCATTCTGGGGTGATTGGTCCCCGGGTTTTGGCCCACGACCAAAATAACTTCGGCGCCATAGAGATCATCCAAGGTTACCGAACCTTTTCCAATGCCGAGGGTATCGGACAGTGCCACACCGGATGACTCATGGCACATATTGGAACAATCGGGCATGTTGTTGGTGCCCAAAGCGCGGGCAAACATGCCGTACAAATAGGCGGCTTCATTACTGGATCGTCCAGAGGTATAAAAAATGGCCTCATTGGGGTCGTTTAACTGATGGAGTTCATTAGATAGTAAATCAAAAGCCTCTTGCCATGCAATGGGCTCATAATGTACTTTTTCCGGTTTAAGGACCATGGGCTCTATGATCCGACCCAATTTGTTGAGTTCATAATCACTGAGTTGGGACAGCTCCTCCACGGAATGTTTGCTGAAAAACTCGGCACCTATATGTTCATGGGTGGCTTCGTCGGCCAAGGCCTTTGCCCCGTTTTCGCAATACTCCGCAATCTTGGAGGGGTGTTCAGGAACCGGCCAAGCGCAACTGGGACACCGAAAACCATCTTCTTGGTTCATTTCGAGCAAGGCCTTCATGGATCGTACAATGCCCATTTCCTTGAAACTGTGTCTCAAAGCTTCTTTTACCCCTAAAAAACCAGCGGCGGTATGCATAGGTTCCTTAAGGCGCAATCCGGTAAATTGGATATCGCCCGTGAGGGAAATATTTCGTTCAAATTCTTTTTCCATGGGGCTCAATGTTGCAGTTTGGGGTTGGGATAATTGTCCGATTGGTCTTCCAGGGTATTGTCCAGACAGGTAAAATCCTTCTCGAGGAGGAGGAGGAGTTCCGTCCCGTTCTTGGTGGTAAGAGTGTGTTCAAAGCCAACACGTTCATCCAAATCCCAGTTTTTTGCCAGCTGTTCAGAAACATTTAGGGTAATCCGGTTGTTTTCATACGAAGACGAGAGGGTCGGTTCAGTTTTACTGAGTTGTACGGCATAGCCGAATACATTTTCCCCGAAAGAGGTGGTCTCCATAAAAAAACCTTTTTCACAAAGCTGTTTTACTTCGCTCTGGGTCAGTCTAAAACGTACCGAATTGCCTCGTATCCTAATTTTCATTGAAGTTGATTTACTAGGTAATTTAGCAAAAATCGAGTACTTTGAGGCATGTTTGCGTTGGTGGATTGCAATAACTTCTATGCGTCATGTGAGCGGGCCTTTCAGCCTCAGTTCAATAACATCCCTGTGGCCATTCTCTCCAATAATGACGGTTGCTTTATCTCGCGTAGCGATGAGGCCAAGAAATTGGGCCTCCCCATGGCGGCCCCGGCATTCAAGTACAGGAAGTTCTGTGAAGAAAACGGGATAAAGGTATTCTCGTCAAACTATCCTTTGTACGGCGATATGAGTACCCGGGTGATGAATATTTTGGGAACGTTTACCCCGGACATGGAAGTATATAGCATTGATGAGGCCTTTTTAAAGTTTGATGGATTCCAGGACTATGATTTTGAGGCATATGGAAGGGAGATGCAATACAAGGTGCAAAAAAGCACAGGAATCCCGATCAGTATAGGCATAGCACCGACCAAGGCACTGGCCAAGGTGGCCAACAAGATTGCCAAAAAATTAAAATCCCGGACCGGAGGAGTTTTTGTGATCCAATCCGAAGAGGGGCGAATAAAAGCACTCAAATGGTCAAAAATAGAGACGGTTTGGGGTATTGGCCACGGAAACTTAAAACGACTTCAGACCCGAAACGTAAAGAATGCCTTTGATTTTACCCAGTTGCCCGATGAGTGGGTGAGAAAGCAAATGGCCATTGTTGGGTTGCGGTTGAAAAAAGACTTGGAGGGCATACCTACCTTGGATTTGGAAAATGATGCCCGGGACAAAAAAGCAATTGCCACCACGCGAAGTTTTGAACGGACCTATTCCGATATCGAGGATATTCGGGAGCGGATTTCCACCTTTGCCAGCAGTTGCGCCGAAAAACTACGGGCCCAAGAGAGCAGTTGTAACCATATTGTGGTCATTTTAAGAAGTGACCGACATAAGCAGGATGAGCCCCAAGACAGGGGTACGGCCATTATAACCTTGCCCTACGCTACGGATTCCAGCCTTACCATAAGTCGTTATGCGGTTAAGGCGGTGGATACCATTTTCAAAGCCGGGATCAAGTACAAAAGGGCAGGGGTAATCGTATCTGGTCTGATTCCCACCAACGAGCGTCAGTTGGACCTGTTTTCATCAGAAAATCCAAAACACCATAAAATCATGGAGGTGATGGACAACATGAATGATAGGTATGGGGACTATAAAATGAAAATAGCCAATCAAGATTTAAAACGGACCTGGAAAATGCGCCAAGAGCATCTTTCCCCAAGATATACAACGGACATCAATGACATCATTGTAGTAAAATGACCTCAAAAAAACCTCAAGAAACCAATTCGCTCACGTTTTTTACCCCAGATGATGAGCTAAGTTTGGGTATTCCCATTTCTAGAAATACCGTCTCCGCAGGGTTTCCATCCCCGGCCGAGGACTTCAAGCAGAAACGGATCAGTCTGGACAAGACCTTGGTCAAAAACAAGGAAGCCACGTTTTATGCAAGGGTCAGTGGGCAATCCATGACCGGGGCAGGGCTCGATGATGGTGATTTATTGATCATTGACAGAAGCTTGGAAGCGGAAAACGGAAAAATAGCAGTTTGTTTTTTGGAAGGGGAATTCACCGTAAAACGATTGCTGATGGAAAAGGATTCCATCACACTGATGCCGGAAAACAATGCGTATAAGCCTATCAAGGTATCCAAGGATAGCGACTTGTTGATATGGGGGATAGTGACTTACGTTATAAAGGCGGTTTGATGAAAAAAATCGTCTCCAATCCCATTAATCGAAAACCTTTGCTATCTTTGTCCCGTTGTGTTGGATTCCAGTCGCGACGATTGGAATCAGGTTGAAGCATCAGACCGATGCTTGCCAATGAAAGGCTTTCCGTTTGGAAGGCTTTTTTTGTTTGTGAAACCCGATTTTGATTGTAATTCAAGATTGATGGTTGAACAAATTCCGAAGTAGGTCGGAATCTTCACCTTATGAATTTAAGTAATAGTGTGTCACCTCGAGCGCAGTCGAGAGGTCTTATTGTCTGCGGTATCAACTTCGCTTGTCCCACAGAGGATAAACGGTTAATGGAAGTTTGTGCAATTCGTGTCGAACCACTACCCTTGATGAAGATTCTTTGCTTAGTTCTGAATGACAATTGGATTTCTCAATCGTCGCTGTGCTCCTCATCTCGAAATGACAGGTTAATTCTCTTTTTATGATAGTGTCATTTCGAACCCCTGTCCCGAGCATGCGAGGGAGCTAAGGGAGCGTGAGAAATCTCTAACCAGATATTCATTTAAATAAGGGTCTCGACTGCGCTCGACCTGACACAAACCAATCAACTGCCCGAAACACTATGCGCCACATAATGCATCAAGGAAGCAGCCAATTTTGCCGTCTGTCCATCAATATCATACTTGGGATTCATCTCGGCAATGTCCAAGCTGATCAGCTTTCCAGAACCTATGATCGTTTTCAAACATTCCAAAACAATGTGGGGGGTAAAGCCCATGGGAGAAGCGGCACTTACCCCTGGCGCGTAGGCCGATGAAAATCCGTCCAAATCGATGGTTACATAAATGTGGTCCACATTTTTCGCAAAGGCATTGATCCATGTGGTGATTTCCTCCAAAAATGGGATTTGGAAGGTGTCAATAAGAATATAATTGGCTTTAAGGTCACGGGCGGTTTCAAATAGAATACGGTCATTTGCATCTTTTCGAATACCCAAACAGAGATAGTTAAAATCGATGGCCTCCTTTTGGCAACCCTTGGCAATCTGGTAAAAAGGCGTTCCCGAATTGCTTTGCTCCGAATTTTTCCGCAAATCAAAATGTGCATCAAAATTAATGATGCCAATGGTCTGTCCTTCTTTTTTGCTGTCCAAATAGGTTTTGATACCCTTGTAGTGGCCGTAGGCCATATCATGCCCACCTCCCAAAACGATGGGAAACTGTTTTTTCTCCAAAAGAGTAGTAACTGCTTCAGCAAGTTGTTCCTGGGCAGACTCCATATCGCTATGGGTGCAGGTAATGGAGCCTACATCCTGCAATAATACATGACTGGCCAGATGATTGGGCATTTTCCCAAAACTACTTTTAATGGTGTCCGGGCCATCCGCTGCGCCAACCCTACCTTGATTACGACGGACTCCTTCATCACAGGCATAGCCCAAAAGCGCAATCGTTTTTTTCTGGGCTTCCGGTAGTTCTTCCAAGGGCGTACAATGCACTTTTTCATGTAGGTATAACCACTTATTGGAAATTCTTCCTGTCCAAAGGTCTTTTTTCGGGGGAGTATAGTGTTTCATCACATTAAAAAAGGTCGTCCAATATATCAGTCTCTACAAGATAGGGCAAAGTTACTGTTAAATCCGGGGTGCGTTCCATTTCTCGTTCAATGGCAAAGCGGGCTTCTTTGTTTCTGCCCCAACTTCTGCGGGAAATCCCATTGTTGACATCAAAGAACAGCATTTTCTTCAATCGGTTCGAAGCTTCTTTGGAACCATCGAGTACCATGCCAAATCCTCCATTGATCACTTCGCCCCAACCTACACCACCGCCATTATGGATGGAAACCCAAGTGGCTCCCCTAAAACTATCGCCAATCACATTTTGAATGGCCATATCGGCGGTAAACTTGCTACCGTCGTAAATATTGCTCGTCTCCCGAAAAGGAGAATCGGTTCCGCTTACATCGTGATGATCACGTCCCAAAACCACGGGGGCACTTATTTCTCCCTTGGCAATTGCTGTGTTGAAAGCATCGGCAATCTTGCTTCGGCCCTCGGCATCGGCATAAAGGATTCGCGCTTGTGAACCCACTACCAATTGGTTCTGTTCCGCTTCCGAGATCCATTTGATGTTGTCCTGCATTTGTTGTTGTATTTCTTCGGGAGCTTCGGATTTTATCTTTTTCATCACCTCAAGGGCAATGGCATCCGTTTTTTGAAGATCCTTTGGATTGCCCGAGGTACAAACCCATCGGAATGGCCCAAATCCGTAGTCGAAACACATGGGTCCCAAAATATCCTGCACGTAGGACGGATACCTGAAATCGATATGGTTTTCGGCCATCACATCACCACCCGCTCGGGAAACTTCCAATAAAAAGGCATTGCCATAATCAAAAAAGTAGGTGCCTTTGGCGGTGTGTTTGTTGATGGCATTGATTTGTCGTCGAAGTGATTCCTGCACTTTTTCCTTGAAAACCTCTGGATGTTCTACCATCATGGCGTTGGATGCTTCAAAAGAAAGTCCAACAGGATAGTAACCACCTGCCCAAGGATTGTGCAAGGAGGTTTGGTCTGACCCCAAGTGCACAAAAATGTTCTCTTCGTAAAACCGCTCCCAAACATCTACCACATTACCGATGTAAGCCAAGGAAACCACTTCTTTGTTTTCAACAGCTTCCTTTGTGCGAACCACCAATAGATCTAAATCCACCAACAACTCATCAACCCAACCTTGGTCGTGGCGTTTTTTGGCCGCTTCGGTGTTGACCTCTGCACAAATAGTGATACCGCCTGCAATATTTCCGGCCTTGGGTTGAGCGCCACTCATCCCTCCAAGTCCAGCGGTCAAGAAAATCTTGCCTTCGGGGGATTCATTTTTCCGCAAGACTTTCCTAAAGGCATTCATGACCGTGATGGCCGTTCCGTGGACAATACCTTGTGGCCCGATGTACATATAGGAGCCTGCGGTCATTTGCCCGTATTGGGTGACGCCAAGCGCGTTGTATTTCTCCCAATCATCGGGTTGAGAATAGTTGGGAATCATCATTCCGTTAGTAACTACCACTTTTGGCGCTTCTTTAGAAGATGGAAAAAGTCCCATCGGATGACCCGAATACATGTGCAAGGTCTGTTCCTCGGTCATTTCCGCCAAATATTTCATTGTGAGCAGATATTGTGCCCAATTTTGGAACACTGCTCCATTTCCTCCATAAGTGATGAGTTCCTGAGGATGTTGTGCCACGGCAGGGTCCAAATTATTCTGGATCATGAGCATAATGGCTGCTGCCTGATGCGTTTTCGCTGGGTAATCCGAAATAGGTCGTGCATACATTTCATAATTGGGCTTGAACCGATGCATATAAATACGACCATAGGTTTTTAACTCCTCGGCAAATTCTAGAGCCAGCTCTTTATGCCAAGCCTCAGGAAAATATCGCAGTGCATTCTGCACGGCCAGTTTTTTCTCTTCTTTGGAAAGAATGTCTTTCCGTTTTGGAGCTGGATTACCATTTTTTGGATAGGTTTTGGTGACAGGTAATTCCGAAGGGATTCCTTGAAGAATTTGTGATTTGAAATGATCTTTTTTCATTGGTTTAAAGAATGATTTGTCATTCCTGCGAAAGCAGGAATCCAAAATAGGGTAGTGGATTCCGCATCTAGCTTCGACTACGTTCAGCAACCGTGAGGAATGACAAAGTTATTTGCAAACGTTAATTCCTTTTTTCCATACGGCACTTGGTTTTAATTGCCCTTGGTGATAGGTAATTTCTTGATAATTATCGGTTGGGAAAACCACAAAATCTGCTAGTGCACCGGTTTCCAGTTTTCCTCGGTCTGCCATTCGTAATGCCGCGGCCGCTCTAAAGGTGATTCCAGAAAGTACTTCGGTGTTAGATAGCTTCTCAAAAGTTCCCAAAATACTGGCTTGGGTCAACAGGTCGCCCATGGGAGCTGATCCTGGATTGTGGTCACTGGCAATGGACAAAGCACCGCCAGTATCCAAAATTTTGCGGGCAGGGGTGTAAGCGCATCCCAAACCGAGAGATGCTCCCGGCAAAGCTGTGGCAATGGTATTACTCTTGGCCAACAATTGAATTTCCTTTTCGGTGCTGGCTTCCAAATGGTCGGCACTCACGGCATCAAAATCTACGGCTACTTGACTGCCTCCTGTGGTAAATTGGTCGGCATGTACAGTGATATCGAATCCCATTTCCTTTGCTTTTTGAAAATAGGGTTTGATTTCTTCTGGAGAAAAAGCGCTTTCCTCTACAAAGGCATCCACGCGATTGGCTAGGTTTTCTGCTTTGATGATGGGAAACAATTCGTTTATGATAACATCCAAATAATCCTTCTCTTGATGCCAATCTTTAGGTTTCATATGGGCCGCTAAACAGGTAGGGACTAACGTCGCATTTGAAGTTTCATTCGCCTGTTTGATGGCGCGTAGCATTTTTAGTTCTTCATTAACCGAAAGCCCGTAACCACTTTTTACCTCGATGGTGGTGACGCCATTTTTGAGGTGCTTTTTACTTCTGGAAATGATGTTTTTCACTAACTCTGCCTGTGATGCTTTTCGGGTTTGGGTCACCGTATCCCAGATGCCGCCACCGGCTTTGGCAATTTCCAAATAGGTTTTTCCAGCATTTCTGTAAGCATAGTCGCGGGCCCGACTGCCTCCAAAACAAATATGGGTATGGGAGTCCACAAATCCGGGTAGACAAACATGGTCTCCTTCAATATGGTGAATGTCGACATCATTGGATTTTAAATCCTCAAAAACGCCTACTTTGAGAATTTTTCCTTCGGAAACCAGAATTCCTCCATTTTCAATGATGGGTAGTTGCTCATCTTTGAGCGCTCCCTTTAAAGGAAGTCCCGTCATGGGTAGCAATTGGGCAAAGGGTCCTATTAAGAGTGGTTTGTTCATGCTAGTATGTTTCAAATTCATCAAGATGGGGTGCATCCCAAGTCAGTTCTTTTTCTTTCATGACCGATTCCACCAAATCAATGATCTCTCGATTTTGAATGATTTCGATTCCTTTTTCGATGTCATCCGCAAAAACGCGGTCGTTCTTGGCAAAAGCAACCTTGGTTCTCAGGAAAGTATGGATTTCGTCCAACAGAACACCCGATTTTAAAGGTTTTCTGTACTCAAATGCCTGAGCTGAGGTCAGTAATTCGATGGCAAGGATTTTCTCTACGTTGTTAATGATATTGAGTGCCTTTCTACCGCTGATGGAACCCATGCTCACATGGTCTTCCTGCCCCAATGAGGTGGGAATGCTATCGGCACTTGCAGGGAAACACAAGCTTTTGTTCTCACTGGCCAAGGCAGCGGAAGTGTACTGCAAAATCATATAGCCTGAATTGATACCCGTATCGTGCATCAACAATTTGGGAACTCCAGGGCTGTTGCCTTCCAATGCAAGATAGATGCGTCGGTCAGAAATATTTCCAATTTCCGAAGCGGCCAAAGCGGCATAATCTAAAGCCATGGCCAAAGGCTGTCCGTGGAAATTACCACCGCTGATGGTAAGTTCATCATTGATAATGACAGGGTTATCGGTCACTGAGTTGAGTTCGATTTCCAAAAGCTCTTTCAAATGAAGCCAAGCATTGCGTGAGGCACCATGCACTTGGGGCATACAGCGGAGGGAGTAGGGGTCCTGCACCCGTTCACAATCAATATGGTCTTCCAAAATTTCTGAACCTTGGAGCAATGTTCTGATTCTACCTGCCACATGTTGGTTGCCTTTAAAAGGACGTAATTCATGCAACTCTTTGAAAAATGGTTTCATGGAGCCTTGTAATCCTTCGAGCATCATGGCGCCGATAATATCGGCATGGCGTAAACAATGTTGTAGTTTGTGAACGACCATCACTCCATGGGCGGCAATAAATTGGGTTCCATTGATCAATGCAAGCCCTTCTTTTGGGCCTAATTCCAATGGTTGTAATCCAGTTTGCTTAAAAAGTTCCTGGGTTGGGATGGTCTTTTCTTGGTATTCCACCTTACCTAAACCAATCAGTGGGAGGAATAGATGGGAGAGGGGAGCCAAATCCCCTGAAGCCCCAACCGAACCTTGAGAGGGAACTACGGGAATGGCATCGTTTTCCAAATGCCATAGCATGCGTTGCAGGGTGGTTTCGGCAATGCCTGAATAGCCTTTGGCCAAAGCATGGATTTTAAGAATCAGCATGATTTTAGCCAATTCGGTGGAAATGGGGTCTCCCACACCCACACTATGACTTTGCAGTATATTGGATTGAAGGATTTTAGTGTCGGCTTTGGATATCTTGGTATTGCATAAAGGCCCAAAACCCGTGTTGATGCCATATACCGTATCGCCCTTTTCCACGATACGCTGCACCCGCTGGTAACTGGCATTTACATTTTTCAGACATTCATCAGAGAAAATGCCTTTGATGGAACCTTTGGCCAAACCCAAAGCTATGCTTGCAGTTAAATGGTCCTCGCCAAATTGAAATGTTTGGTCTATCGTCATGCTTTTGAATTAATTCACTAACTGATTATTCGTAATCAATCCTATTGATAAAAAGGTGTCAGGTCGAGCGCAGTCGAGACCTTATTTTTAGGGCAGTGGGTTCAATTACTTCTCGACTGCGCTCGAAGTGACAGCGAATGAATATTGATTACTGTCAATCAAATTTACAGATTAGGTTTAATAATTACCAATACTTATTTTTGTAATAATCGATAAGTATGAATTATCAAATAGAGCTTCGACATTTCATTTATTTTTTGGCCGTGGCCGAAGAACTCCACTACAGAAAAGCGGCGGAAAGGTTGTTTATCTCCCAACCAGGTCTGAGTACGCAAATCAAACAGATGGAAGAGATATTGGGAACCCAACTTTTTGTGAGGGATAAAAAGAAGGTGAGTCTGACCCCTGCGGGAGAGTTTTTAAAAAAAGAGGTGGAGTTTATCCTGAACCATCTGGACCAAACCAAAAAGCATGTAAAACTTATTGGCGATGGACAATTGGGAGAGGTGCGCATTGGCTTTTTGGGTTCTGCCATGCAAAATGTGGTCCCCAATTTATTATTGGGATTGAAGGAGAAATATCCCACGGTACACACCACTTTGGAAGAACTGTCCAACCGGGCGCAGATCAATGCGATATTGGCGGATCGTTTGGATTTGGGCTTCGTGCGATTGTCCCGCGTACCCAAAGGATTGGATGTGAAACCGGTTTTTGAGGATACCTTTTCCTTGGTCTTGCCCGAGGATCATCCTTTGGAGGCAAAGCATTTTAAGAATATCAATCAGGTAGCGGATGAAGATTTTATCCTTTTTTCCCAAGACTACAGCCCAATGTATTACGATACGGTGCTGAGTATTTGTGAGGATAGCGGCTTTGTACCCCATGTTTCACACAAATCGGTACATGCACAGACCATTTTTAAACTGGTGGAAAATAAATTGGGGATTGCCATTGTGCCGACTACCCTTCAACATGGGTTTCAGATGAAGGTGAAGTTCATAGAAATGAAAAAAATAACACAACGCGCGGTGTTGAGCATGGTCTGGAAAACGGACAATAGAAATCCGGCGCTCCAAAAATGTATGGATTTGCTCATGAAATTATGATGGGAATCTTTTGGGAAGTACCTTTGGATTTCATCTTAAAGAATGGCTATGATTTTTGACTTGATAAAAGAACGGAGAAGTATTTTTCCTGCCCAGTATATTGATAAGCCCATCGCCAAGGTAACCTTGGAAAAAATCTTGGAAGCCGCTAATTGGGCTCCTACCCATAAAAAGACCGAACCTTGGCGCTTCAAGGTGTTGACAGGGGATAAGAAGCAAGAGTTGGGTATTTTTCTTTCCAATAAATATGAAGAAACGGACCCCAATCCAAAGCAAATAAAGATTAAAAAGCTACAATTTAATCCATCCAATTCGGGAGCGGTGATTGCCATTTGTATGCAGCGGGACCCAAAAGAGAGCCTCCCGGAATGGGAGGAAATCGCCTCCGTGGCCATGGCCGTCCAAAATATGTGGTTGTGCTGTACGGAACTGGGTATCGGCTGTTATTGGTCTTCTCCCGGACTTATTAAATACATGGATGAATTCTTCAATTTGAATGACGGAGAAAAATGTTTGGGCTTTTTCTATATGGGCCATTATGAAGGAGATGTGGAATCTTCCGATAGAACTCCAATTACAGAAAAAGTAGAGTGGTTGGATTAACTGAAAGTGAAAATATCACCCGCATATTTTACGGCAATGTAAACGTAAAATATAGCGTAGAAAACAGTCAGTACCAATTTCATGAAGGTGCCCGTTAAAAAACCCAAAAATGAACCAAAAGCCGCCTTAAGGGCGGTTTTTTGATTGGCCTTGTTCAATAATTCGCCCACCAAGGCACCAATAAAGGGCCAAATGATGATTCCGAATGGGCCAAAAACCGGAAAAAAGATGGCCACCAGTAACCCAACGATGGTACCCCACATGCCCGCCTTGCTTCCTCCGAACTTTTTGGTGCCCATGGCGGGAATCACGTAGTCCAGAACTGTGATAGTGATAGCTATGACAAAAGTGATTCCAAGAATCCACCAATTATCGGGGACTGCCTTGGTCAGATACAATAGCAATAGTCCAACCCAACTTATGGGCGGTCCGGGGAGTACAGGCAAAAAACTGCCCAATATCCCAACCAGCATCAGAACAAATCCCAAAATCAATAAGACAATATCCATGGTATGGTGTTTATGGTTAGACAAATGTAGGACACAATTGTTACAAAGAAAGTGGAATAAAACCGACTTGGTAAAGATTTCGTAAGTAGATTTGAAACGCCGGAAGTTATGCTTTTGAAACCGATACCGACATATTCCAAATCGAGACTCACACGAGCAAGCTGCCTTGCACTATGCCTATTTTATTTGTTGGGACTTTTCAATGGACTTTTAATTGAAGTATTGCACGAGGTATCCCATGCACTGGATGCCAGCACCCATCAACATGGGAATGAGGAACACCATAGCTTTTTTGCAAATCATCAAACAATTGATTATTCGTCCTTGGAAGCCATGGCAGGCCACTCGCACGAAGCTTTGGAGGCCTTAAAGGATTTATTGGAGGCCAATCAGCCTGATGAACAAAAGTCGAAAGATGAAGTCCTCTTTAAATTAGACAAACATTTTAGTGAAGAAACCCGTATTACATCGGAAATATATACGTTGGAAGTCAATGATAGAAATTGGGCGTACCAAGGCATAACTTCTTTTTGGCGCCAAAATGTGATTACGCCTCCTCCTAAATATTGCTGAAAAAGGCTAGGCCAAATTTTTTTGAACAGGTTCCAATCTTCTTTGGAATGGGTCTAGTGTTCTTAAGGTTCAGATCTATTTATATAAATCAAATTAAAAAGACAACGACATGAAATATTTTATGGCGGTATGTTCCCTATTTGTCATGGGGGCAATTGCCGCGCAAGATTATAAGGGTCAATTGGTAACTGCCGATGGCTCCCCGTTGGAAGATGCGGGCATATTCAATAAGACCAATGGCCAACACAGCCATACCGATGGTACCGGACATTTTGTTCTGGACCGTACTTCGGTGAGCGATACCATTTATTTTTCACGGTTAGGGTATGCCACTCAAACTAGGGTAGTGAGTGCTCAAGATTTACAGCAACCCGTTCGGATCGTGCTCAATGAAAGTTCCATTTCCTTGGACCAAGTGGTTTTGGTTTCCGAGGTGAACGCTTTGAGCCGTTTGGTGGATGTGGATGTAAAGGCCGACCCGGTAAAATCATCACAGGAAATCCTGAGAAAAGTCCCCGGCTTGATCATAGGGCAACATGCCGGAGGTGGAAAGGCAGAGCAAATATTTTTGCGTGGTTTTGATGTGGACCATGGGACCGATGTGGCCATCAATGTGGATGGGATGCCGGTGAATATGGTATCACATGCCCACGGTCAGGGGTATGCCGACCTTCACTTTGTAATTCCGGAAACCATTGAAAACGTCAACTTTGGCAAGGGACCGTACTATATGGAGCAAGGCGATTTCAACACGGCCGGTTATGTGGATTTAAGACTGAGAAAAAGCTTGCAAAACAGTATGGTATCCACAGAAGTGGGACAGTTTGATACGCGACGGTTTTTGGGGATGTTCAATGTGTTGGAGCAAGGGAATAGCAGTGCCTATTTGGCATCCGAGCTGTATCTGACCAATGGCCCGGTGGAATCGCCACAGAATTTTAATCGCCTTAATATTTTGGGAAGATATCGCTATGCCTTGCCCGGCGATCAGGAATTGTTGTTGACCGCTTCGCATTTTCAAAGCAAGTGGGATGCCTCGGGACAGATTCCGCAACGAGCTGTTGATCAAGGATTGATAAGTCGGTTTGGCTCCATTGACGATACCGAAGGAGGGCAGACCAGCCGGACCAATTTTGTGGTGAACCACAATAAAAATCTAAACGATGGGAAATCGCTCAACACCATGGCTTTTTTGTCGCACTACGATTTTGAACTGTACTCCAACTTTACCTTTTTCTTGGACGACCCAGTAAACGGAGATCAAATCAAACAATATGAAGACCGCTTGATGCTGGGGGCCAGGACCGTATTTAAAAATAATACGGCGCAATTAGGGTCCACCAATTTCAAGTATCAGGCAGGAGTAGGGTTTCGGTACGACAATGTGGATGACAATGAACTTTCGCACACCTTGAACCGTCAAGAGCTTTTGGAGCGTTTGGCCTATGGTGATGTGGATGAAGTAAATACCTATGCGTTTGCCGGGGCAGCATTCAAATCCGGGAAATTTACATTTGAACCTGCCTTACGGTTGGATTATTTCAAGTTTGATTATGTGAACAAGCTCAGTGAACTGTATGATAACCGAAGTGAGGAAAAAGTAGCCTTCAGTCCCAAGTTCAATACTATTTTTAGCCCAACGGCAAACACCCAGTTCTTCCTCAAAACAGGAATGGGATTCCATTCCAACGATGCCAGGGTCGTAGTGGCCAATCAAGGCGAGGATATTCTTCCCACGGCCTATGGTGTGGATTTGGGAACCATCATAAAACCGGCTGATAAATTGGTCTTGAATGCTACTTTATGGAGCTTGTTCTTAGATCAAGAGTTTGTGTATGTGGGAGATGCTGGAGTGGTGGAGCCTAGTGGCAAGACGCGGCGATTGGGATTGGAAGTGGGGGCCAGATACCAACCTTTTGAGGGACTCTACCTCTATACCGATGCCAATTATACCCATGCCAGAAGTACTGAAGAGGCCGATGGGGAAGATTATATTCCTTTGGCCCCGGATTTTACCGTGGTAGGTGGATTTACTGCAGGAACCGACCAAGGGTTTTCAGGGGGACTTAATTACAGATATGTGGACGACAGACCGGCCAACGAGGACAATTCCATTGTGGCCAACGGCTATTTTGTGACCGATGCCACCCTGAACTACGGCCTCAACAATTGGACGTTCAGTGTGATTGTGGAAAACCTGTTCGACACGCAATGGAATGAGACCCAATTTGCTACTGAGAGTAGACTGTTCAGTGAACCTAGCCCCGTGGAAGAGATACATTTTACCCCGGGAATGCCTTTTTATCTTCGAGGGAAGGTCAGTCTTACCTTCTAAAGAAAAATCCGCTGGGGAGGTATACTTCAGCGGATTCTTTTTGAACTTTTTAACTATAAAATTAGTTTAAACTAAAAATTTAGTTATATTTGTTTCGTATTGAACTAAAAAGTTAGTTGAAAAATGAAACAACTCACCAAAGCAGAAGAAGAAGTGATGCAGTTGCTCTGGCAATTAGAAAAGGCAAATGTAGCGGCCATTCTGGAGGAACTGCCCGAACCCAAACCGGCCTATAACACCATTTCGACCATTGTTCGGATTTTGGAAGACAAAGGCTTTGTATCCCATGAAAAAGTGGGTAAGGGACATGTATATTTTCCCTTGGTACAGAAATCGGAATATAGCAACCAACGATTGAACACCTTGGTTGATGGGTATTTTCAAGGTTCCTTCTCCAGCATGGTCTCTTTTTTTATGAAGAAGAACGACATCAGCCTGAAGGAGCTCGAAGACATCATGAAAAACATTAAAGACAAGGAGCAATGATCACCTATATCTTGGAGTGTCTGATCTTTCAGTTGGTCTTTCTCTTGGCCTATGATCTTTTTTTGAAGAAAGAAACCTTCTTTCAATGGAACAGGGTATATCTTTTGGTCACTTTTGCCCTGTCCTTGGTATTGCCTTGGGTCAAGATAGAGGCATTTAAAACGACCATGCCGCAAGAGTTAGCCGAAATCCCGGTCTTTATGTACCAACTGGATGGGGTGGTATTGGGAGTGGAAAGCGCAACCCGGTTTTGGGAAGTGTTGCCATGGTACTATTGGATAATGGGATTGGGCAGCGTTGTCGCTGCAGGTTGGTTGGCACATAAGCTGTTTCAGATCATAAAACTGAAGAGGGACGGGGTTGTGGAGCATCACCCGGATTTTATCAAGATTACGGTAAAAGAAAGCGTAGTGGCCTTTTCATTCTTCAGGAATATTTTCTTGGGTGGAAATATTGAGAAGGAGAGGGAAGTCCGCATTATTGCCCATGAACTGGTCCATATCAAACAATGGCATTCTCTAGACCTTCTTTTTTTTGAGTTGGCCCGGATCGCTTTTTGGTTCAACCCTTTGGTCTATGTGTACCAAAATAGAATGGCAGAATTGCATGAATTCATTGCCGATGCAAAAGCGGTGAAACATCATAAAAAAGCCCATTTTCAAATGCTGTTGTCCGAAGCGTTCCAAACACAGAACATCAGCTTTGTCAATCAATTTTTTAATCAATCATTAATCAAAAAACGAATAGTCATGTTACAAAAAAAACGATCCAAGGCCATTTGGCAGCTAAAGTATGTGGTATTGCTCCCCCTTGTTTTGGGGATGTTGGTGTACACTTCATGTGAAAAGGATTCCAATGTAGGGACATCAACAACGAATGAACTTTCATTAGAGGAACGGTTGACCATCCTAAATGAAGAAATAGAAAACAAAGATTCCTTAACAAAGAGTGAACAAGACCAAATTGCGAAAATGGCCCAAGTCATGGTAAAAAGATTGAATGAGTCAGCGAAAAATGTTGATGGTTGGAATGTTCGAGCGGGTATAAATATCTCTGAAGAAGTTCAAGTTCCTTTTGCCTTTATTGAAGAAGTTCCGATTTTCCCCGGCTGTGAAGATGCTACGGACAAAAGAGCCTGCTTCACGGAAAATGTGGAAAAGCATATCCGAAAGCACTTCAATTACCCAAAGGAAGCCCAAGAAATGGGAATTCAGGGAAGGGTCAGTTTAATTTTCGTCATTGATACCAATGGGGCCATCACGGATATCAGAAGCAGGGGACCCCATGAGTTGTTGGAGGCGGAAGCGGAGCGGATCATAAAAAAGTTGCCGGTCATGCAGCCCGGAAAACAAAAAGGGCATGTGGTAGGTGTTCCTTTCTCCATCCCCATAAGCTTTAAACTTCAGTAGTCGGAATAGTTGGAAGTAGGGAGGCCTGAAACATTTTCAGGCCTCTTTGCTTTTACCATTCTTCGGTAAAAAGTCGTAATTTCAGCCAAATTCTCGGGGCTGTTATGCAGAAGTACATGTTGTTATCCTTTTTTGGTTTGCTGGTTTCCTGTGAACTCTTTATGTCCAAGGAAGAACAGACCCAGAAAGTGGTCAATGAAAAACTGTTGGCCATAGACTGGAACGATGTGGACCAATACCCTCTTTTTGAAGATTGTGATGAAATGGCCACAAAACCTGTCCAGCGGGATTGCTTTCAAAGTGTGATGTTGGACTATTTTTCCGAAGCGCTCTCCGGTTTGGAATTTCAGGTGGATAACGATATGAACGATACGGTCTACATTGATTTTCTCATTGATGAACATGGTTTTATCTCCGTGTTGAACGTGGAGGAAAAGAACACCGTGCTCAATGAAATATCGGATTTTAACTTACGGGTCTCCGAACGCTTGAACGATTTGACCACCGTGGCACCGGCCCTAAAACAGGGAAATCCAGTTGGTCTTCGATTTAGGCTACCTTTGGTACTAAATACCCAATAACGATTTGGCAACAGAAAAAATCATTTTAGGGATAGACCCGGGAACCACCATCATGGGGTTCGGGATCATCAAGGTCGTCAACAAACAGATGCACTTTGTGCAGATGAACGAGTTGATGCTCAAAAAATACGATGACCCTTATACCAAACTCAAACTGATTTTTGAACGCACCTTGGAACTCATCGATACCTACCACCCCGATGAAATAGCCATTGAAGCCCCATTTTATGGAAAGAACGTACAGTCCATGCTCAAATTGGGTCGTGCACAGGGCGTGGCCATGGCCGCTGGGCTTTCCCGACAGGTCCCTATCACTGAGTACATGCCCAAGAAGATAAAAATGGCCATTACGGGAAACGGAAACGCCAGTAAGGAGCAAGTAGCGCGAATGCTTCAAAGTGTCTTAAAATTGAAATCACTTCCCAAAAATCTGGATAGTACCGATGGTCTGGCCGCGGCTGTCTGTCATTTCTACAATGAGGGCAGGGTAGAAGTTGGGAAAAGCTATTCGGGATGGGAGGCTTTTGTGAAGCAAAATCCGAATAAAATTAATTAACAATCTACAATGGATATCAGATATCAGACATCTGAAATCTGATTTATAAGTAAATGATCATTGTAAATTGCTAATTGTTAATTGTCCATTGAATGAGCGGTATTTATATCCACATCCCGTTTTGTAAACAAGCATGCCATTACTGTGATTTCCATTTTTCCACACAATTGGGAAAAAAGGAAGCTATGGTACAGGCCATTGCCAAGGAATTGGTGTTGCGGAAATCGGAGGTCGATGATGTGGTGGAGACCATCTATTTTGGAGGAGGTACCCCATCGGTGCTTTCCAATGAAGAGATTGAGTTTCTGATTCAAACCGTATATGACCATTACAAAGTAATGGACCGGCCCGAAGTCACTTTGGAAGCCAACCCTGATGATTTATCCAACCATCGAATCATCCAACTATCCAATAGTCCCATAAACCGTCTCAGCATCGGCATCCAATCTTTTTTTGATGAAGACCTGAAACTGATGAACCGGGCCCACAATGCCTCCGAAGCCGAAAAATGCATTCAGGAAGCCACCAAGTATTTCGATAACATCACCATCGACCTGATTTACGGCATCCCGGGAATGGATAACAAAAGATGGAAGGCCAACATCCAAAAAGCCCTCGATTTTGGATTGCCCCATATCTCCAGCTACGCCTTAACAGTGGAGCCACGCACGGCACTCCAAAAATTTATAGAAAAGGGAGTGGTGCCCAATGTGGACGACGAACAGGCCCAAGAACAGTTTTACATTTTGGTGGATATGTTGGAAGCCCAGGGATTTGTGAACTACGAAATTTCCAATTTTGGAAAACCCGGTTTTTTTTCCAAGAACAATACAGCGTACTGGTTGGGGAAAACCTATGTGGGGGTAGGTCCGTCTGCCCACTCGTTTGATGGCAAAAACCGCAGTTGGAACATCCGAAATAACCCTACCTATATTAAAAAAATTACCGAAGGGATATTGCCCATGGAAATTGAGACCCTTTCCCAATCCGACAGGTACAACGAGGCTGTGATGACAGGCCTGCGCACCATTTGGGGTGTTGATTTGGAATGGGTGGCCTCCGATTTTGGTGAAAAATATGTAGAGTATTTGGTCCTTCAATCCCAAAAATATAGGGATAATGGCCTATTGGTTGAAAGTGAAGGGAAACTGTTGGCCACTAAAAAAAGCAAGTTTTTGGTGGATGGGATTGCCAGTGACCTGTTTTTTGTTAAGTAACGGTATCCAGTTCAATCCTAACAATTGGGTGAGGTACACTTATCGGTTTGGCTATGCTGCGGGTCCCGTAGGGCATGCACTATAGTCGTTGTTAGCGGCTAGCTTTTTTATTTTTCAATTTCATAAATTCCTGTGTCAGTCACGATAAATGTTCCTAAGTCAGTTTCTTCGTATTGCCAAAGCTTTTTTTCAAAGGTTTCAATTAGTTCAAGTTTCTTAGCTTCATTGTCAAACCTGAATAGCTTGTTGTTTCCCATATTCGGGATAAAAACGAAATTTCCCTTTACAAACAAACTCTCAGGATAGCTCAAAGGGTCGTACTTATCTTCCCAAGTGTAATCTCCAATTTTATAAGTCTCTTTTTGTTCGGAAATTGAAGCCTGAGCAACTGTCTGTCCTGTCGGAAATGCAAGCCAAAGAAAATCTGGAAATTGATAGTCAATATCGTAAATGGGGTGTCCTAGTCCTATTTCATCAGCTCCCCACTCAAGTATTCTTTCAGCGTTTTTGTCAAACCCGTGAATTATTCCTTCTTGGTAAAAACAGAAGTATTGATTTCCCTTTCCATCTTTTGTCGATTTATAGCTTTCTATGTTTGAGGGAAGTTGTTCTTCGATTAGTCTATAGTTCTCTCCGACTGTCTCGATTGCAAAATATCCTTTGTCAACTTGTTGAAGTTCTCTTGATTCACCAAATGCAAAAAAGTCGGGATTTGTCCCGTTATTCCAACTTATAATCAGAATTTCAGAATTACCAACATAGAAGTTTCCCGTCTTTCCTTTATCTGTGATTTTCTTTAGTTGCATTTCGTTTTTTCAGCTTCAGTCCAAATGAGATTCATATCTTTCATTTTCTTTCCACCATCTCATTCCAATTCTCACAAATAATACTCCAACAATTATATTCACAATCAAAATATTTATCATCCATAGTTTTTGGGAGGTATTTACAAATATTTTTTGTGATATAAGTGAAAGAATTAAATAACCAAAATTTGTTAATAACACAATTGTAGAAATTAAAATTGTCAAAATTTTCATCCACTTTTTATTTCCGATTTGTGGAATAACTATAGATATTAAACTAATTGAAATAATTATGGAAGCAATATTATACATTAATATGTATTGATTATTTAGCATCCCTGTATTCTGTTGTAAATATTTCGGATAAGGTATAAAAGACCAACCATAAATAATAAAAAAAGAAATTAATATGAGAGTAATATTTATTATGGAAATTTTATTTTTCATTTTTTTGCAAAATGTGTTACAACGTTCTAAGATATGATTCGTTCATAATGAATTATATCGACCGATAAGTGAAGTAAGCTTTTTTCAACCAAGAATCCGATTGAATTGGACAGATGCCTGTTTTGGGTTGACAGAACCTTATTTTCAATTGATATAAAATCCGTATTTATTGGATTTATCAAAGGAATTGACTTAATTACTACAATAAGTCCAGCGTAGATGATTGCAACCATAAAACACAATTCCAAGAATTACAAGATAGATTTGGCCAGCCCTTTGGATATTTCCATTCCCTTGACCGGGAAGAAAACCAATGTGAACGCCTGGTATTTGGGGCCACCCAGGATTGAGGCACATCAAGAAGGGGATTTTGTGGGGAGTGTGGCCCAAGGGGCGCCAGTGAACTTTAACGATATCTGGTTCAACCCGCATTCCCATATTACCCATACCGAGTGTCTGGGCCATATCACCGAAGCGTTCCATTCCATCAACCAGAAAATGAAACGGTTTTTTTTTCTGGCCGAGGTGATCACCGTGGCCCCGGAACAACAGGGAGAAGATTTTGTCATTTCCGAAAAACAGCTCAAATACGCCTTGGGCAACAAGAAAAGGGAAGCGCTGGTCATCCGAACCTTGCCCAACCTTGGCGATAAGCGTTCCAAACAATATTCGGATACCAACCCGCCATACCTTTTGGAAGAAGCGGTGCAGTACTTGATGAAAAAAGGAGTGGATCACTTGTTGGTGGACCTTCCTTCCGTGGACAAGGAACGGGACAACGGGGAATTATTGGCCCATAAAGCCTTTTGGAATGTGAATGGGAAGCAGAGAAAAGCGGCGACCATTACCGAGTTCATCTATGTGCCCAACACCGTATTGGACGGCACCTATTTTTTAGACCTTCAGGTGGCCCCTTTCGAGAATGATGCCAGCCCCAGCAGGCCTATCTTATATAAAATCGAGGACAAGTGAAAACAACATTGAAATTGGAAGAGGTGATGATGTTCGTTCTGGGTATCTATCTTTTCAGCCTTTTGGATTACGCTTGGTGGTGGTTCCCGGTCTTGATCCTGGCCCCGGACATTGGTGCGCTGGGCTACCTTTTTGGGAACAAGGTAGGGACGTTTGCGTACAATTTCTTTCACCATAAGGGAGTGGCCGTTTTGGTATATCTGCTGGGAAGTTACTTTTCAATACCTTTATGCCAGCTCATTGGGATCATCTTGTTTTCCCATTCGGCCTTGGACAGGGCCTTGGGCTACGGATTAAAATATGAAAAGGGATTTAAGTTTACCCATTTGGGTGAAATAGGAAAAAAGAATGGGTGATATCATCGACGTACTTCTTGGATTGATACTGGGGGCCATACTCATGTATTGGCTGTTCTCGCTATTCCGGAAGAAGAGAAGTAAAGAACTCACCAAACAGCAGTCCACCGTCTTGCTGGACAAGATCAGGAGCGTCTGCAAACTGGTTTCGGTGGAAGGGGATTTCGCCGAAATCTACCATTACGAAAACACCAAAGACCGATTCATGAGCCTGTTGCGAAGCAAAAAAAAGGCACTGATCGTGGTCAAGGCAAAGGCACATATTGGGTACGATTTGACCAAATTGGACCTGAAGGCCGATACGGAGAAGAAGCGCATCATTTTAAATAATTTTCCAGAGCCCGAAGTGCTTTCCATTGAGCCGGACCTGCAGTTTTATGACATTAAAAATGGATTGTTCAACAGCTTTTCGCCAGATGATCTTACCAAACTCAATCAAGAGGCCAAGGAACACATCAAACAGAAAATTCCGGAAAGTGGATTGATGGATACCGCTCGCAAAGAAGCGTTGCAGGCCGTTCTTTTGGTGGAAAAAATTGTGGAGACCATCGGATGGAGATTGGACTACTCCGCTTTGGAAATCTCCAATAGGGAAAAACACTTTTTAGAAGAATAACAGTATGAAAACAAAAATTTTGACCCTGCTTTTGGTTGGGGTATTTGCTACGAATTGCGTACAGATCAAAAACGGCGAGGAAAATTTTGACCACGCTTTTGCACACACCGTTTACTTCTGGTTGAAGAATCCGGACAGTCATGCGGAGAGGACCAAGTTTGAAGCTTCGTTGCAGAAGTTTTTGGACAACTCCAAATACGCGAAGACCAATTTTATGGGCACTCCGCCCAAAGCGGTCAGGGATGTGGTGGACGATTCCTTTACCTATTCCCTTATCGTGACTTTTGAATCTGCAGAGGCCCAAGAAGCCTATCAGGAAGAGGAGGCCCATCTGATTTTTATTGAGGAGTGCAAAGACTTGTGGGAAAAGGTGATTGTGTATGATTCCGAAGGCGTGAGACCATGAACATTGAAGAGTTTCGCAACCTGTGCCTGAATAAAAAAGGGATTACGGAGGAATTTCCTTTTGACGAGAGCACCTTGGTATTCAAGGTGATGGGAAAAATGTTTGCCTTGGTGGCCTTGGAACGCCTTCCGGCCCAGTGCAACCTAAAATGCGACCCGGAAAGAGCCATAGAACTTCGGGAAGAACACGATGGGGACATCATTCCAGGCTACCACATGAGTAAAAAGCATTGGAATACCTTGTTTTTGGACAATCTTCCGCCACAGTTGATCAAAGAATTGCTGGACCATTCCTATGATTTGGTAGTGGCCAGTCTTACCAAAAAACTAAAGCAGGAATTAGAGGATTTAGATTGATTTTTGAATGAGCAAAGTAAAACAGTTCTATACCCAACAACGGGATAAACATACTGCCCATCTTCAACAAGTAAAAAAACGATTGGGCCTTTTGGCTACCATCCGACTCGCCATTTTTGTGGCCCTAGTGGCAGGCATCTATTTCTTTTGGGGGCAATCCGCTGTATTTGGAATTTTTGTGTTTGGCGTCACGTTGTTTTTATATCTCGTGGCCCGGTTTGTCAACCTGAAAAAGGAAAAAGCCTATTTGGAACGGTTGGTGGCCCTCAATGAGACGGAATTGGAGGTGCTGGACCGTAAGTTTCATCATTTGCCAGATGGAAGGGAGTTTTTGCAACCCGAGCATCCCTATGCACAAGATCTGGATTTGTTCGGTAGGGGGTCTTTCTATCAGTATAGCAACCGAACCGTTTTGAAACAGGGGAGCGGCGTGCTGGCCCAACTGTTGTTGGATGATAAACCCAAGGATATTCTCAAAAAGCAGGAGGCCATCAAGGAATTGGCAGAGCTTCCTGAATGGAGGCAACATTTTTTGGCCTTGGCCGGGGAAACAAAGCCCAAAATATCGCCTAGCGTGGTTTCCAAATGGATGAAAGACCACAAAACATTCACGCCAAAATGGGTTGGGATAGTGGCCCCGATCTTTGTATTGCTCTCCATTTTATGGATCATCTTGGCCTTCTTGGGAAAAGTGCCCGAAAGTTTGGTGCTGGTATGGTATTTTTTGGGATTGGGAATTGTGATGCGATACGCCAAGAAGATTCTAAGTTTTGCAACAAAGGTTTCGGAGGCACAGGAAACCATTCAGCAACATCAAAGGCTGATTTCCGAACTGGAAGGGCAGCAATTTACTTCGGAATTGCTGAAGAAACTTCAAAAGAAGTTGGAGGTAGAAGGGGAGAAGACCTCCAAAATTGTAAAACGCTTCTATCAAGATATGATGATGTTGGAACAGCAGCAAAACCTGCTCATTTCAATGTTTGCACAAGGCCTTGGTTTATGGAGTCTTTACTACACCTATAAGGTTGAATCTTGGATAGAAAAATACGGCAAGGATATCGAGGATTGGTTTGCTGCCATTGCGCAATTTGATGCGTACATCAGTTTGGGGAATTATGCCTTTAACCATCCCGATCATACCTATCCCGATTTGGTGGAAGGCGATACTGTTTTAACCGCCAAAGCTGTGGGACATCCGCTGGTAGACCCAAAAAAGAATGTACTGAACGATTTTGAAATAGGAAAGGGGCGTTTTTGTATCGTTACCGGAGCCAATATGGCGGGGAAGAGTACCTTTTTGAGGGCGGTTGCCTTGCAAATTGTTATGGCAAACATGGGATTGCCCGTAAAAGGAAAAGAGGTAAAATATGCGCCCGTCCGATTGTTGACGAGCATGCGTTCTTCGGATTCGTTGGCGGATGAAACCTCCTATTTTTACGCTGAACTAAAGCGCTTGAAATTTATCGTGGAAGAATTGCAGAGAGGGAATTGTTTTGTGGTACTCGATGAAATTTTGAAAGGCACCAATAGTGTGGACAAGGCCGAGGGCTCCAAAAAGTTTGTGGAGCGTTTGGTTCGGATTGGCGCCACAGGTTTGGTGGCCACCCACGATTTGAGCTTATGCACATTGTCCGATCAACTTTCACAAGTGGAAAACAAATATTTTGATGCTCAGATTGTAAATGGACAACTCTACTTCGACTACCAATTTAAAGAGGGCATTTGTCAAAATATGAATGCCTCGTTCTTGCTCAAGAATATGGGAATAGTGGATTAAAGTCCTTTTACCTGCACTTTATGAAAAGAATCCGCCTGAAGACGAAGCAATTCCTCTGCCTTTTCCTTTTTGTATCGGTACAGTTCCTCTTCATTTTTAATGTCGGCGTAAATCTGCTGGTTGATTTCACCATCGGTGGACAACAGTAACTTTCGGTGTTCCACTTTTTGGGTCACCCATGTGGCCACCACACTTTCCTGTTCCTCAAATTTGTAATCGTACTCGCCTCTTGGGGCCAATAGTTTGGCGATGATGGGGGCCGTTTCAATGGCCAGGAACAACAGGAAAATAAAGAACGAGGGAAACCATGGCAATTTGCCCAAAGCATTGATACGGGCCATCAACCCATCAAAACCATCAATAATAGGCTGCGAGTTGGAGACCGCTGTATTGTAATCGGTTTCCAAAGCCGCAATTTGGGCTTCTATATCTTCAATTTTGGAAGCGTTGGTTTCTTTCAAGCTGTTCAATTCCGCTAAGGCGGCATCATGCTTTTCGCGTTTCTCTTGGTATACGGGACCTTTGCCCAACAGACCAGTTCCTGCGGTACCTTCAGCTTCGGAGATATAGGTGTCGTAGAGTTGGTTGGTCTCGGCTTCCTTGGCGGCAATTTCACCCTTCAACTTGACGATGTCTTGATTCAAGCTTTCAATCTTTGGAGTGAATTGCAAAGCCAATTGTTCCTTATTGGCCAAGGTCATCGTATTTTTTTCCTCGAGGAGCACTTGATTGATCTCTTTCTCAAAAATCTTCATCTCCAAAGGTTTTGAGATGACCACTGCTATGATCAGTGCCAAAAGGATTCTTGGGGCTGCTTGGAGCAGTTCACTTTTAATATGGTCCCGCTTTTTTATGGTCGATACAATGTATCGGTCCAGGTTGAAAATCAACAGTCCCCAAATCAATCCGAAGAATAGGGAAGTGTAGATATTGTCAAAAACGGTGTATAGGGCATACCCACTGGCGATGAATGCCATGACGGCGGTAAAGAATACGGTGGCGCCAATTCCGGCATATTTGTTTTGTTCCCCATTGGAACAAGTGGATAGAAGGTCTGTATCTGCCCCAGAGCAGAAAATAAAAAAACGTTGCAACATGATTGTGTTCTCTTTGATTGATAGAGTATTAGAACGCGATTTGTGGTGATTTGTTACACAAACAACCGGGAAATTGAGCATGAACCTTTGGTTGGGGTCATTTTAAAAACCTAAGTTTGCGCATCATAAACAAAATAAAATGGGTCTTTTTGAGGATTTGCAACAAAGAAGTGGAGGCGTTTGTGAACTAAGTGGTGCTACCGATGACTTGGTTATTTATGAAGTTCCGCCCATATCTACTGGAGGATTGGATGGCAGTATTTTGATAAGTGCCACGTGCAAAAACCAAATAGAAAACCCGGAAACCACAGATGCCAACCATTGGCGTTGTCTGAACGACAGTATGTGGAGCGAGCATGATGCCGTAAAGGTGGTGGTATGGCGTATGCTGAACCGGTTAAAGTCCGAAGGATGGCCCCAAGATCTCTTGGATATGATGTATCTGGAAGATGAGGTTCTGGAGTGGGCCAAGGCTACCGGCGAAGGAGAGGAAGAGAGTGAACAGGTCATCCACAGGGATGTGAACGGGGTTATTCTGGAAAACGGGGACAGTGTAGTGTTGGTCAAGGACCTGAAAGTAAAAGGCTCCAGCATGGTCGCCAAACAGGGAACCGCCGTTAGACGGATTTCCCTGGATCGCGATAATGCCGAATATATTGAAGGAAAAGTGGATGGTCAGCACATAGTGATCATCACCAAATACGTAAAGAAGCTTTAGGCGTTCATTTCCGTAAAGTACTTATAAAAGTAAGGGATGGTCTCAATTCCCTTTAGAAAATTCCAAACACCAAAATGTTCGTTAGGGGAGTGTATGGCATCACTGTCCAACCCAAACCCCAGCAAAATGGTCTTGCTTTCCAATACTTTTTCAAAAAGTGCCACAATGGGGATGCTTCCACCGGTACGTTGGGGTACAGGGGTTTTTCCAAAAGTGGTTTCCATGGCCTTGGCGGCGGCTTGGTATCCTATGCTGTCTATGGGGGTCACATAAGCTTGACCGCCGTGGTGTGGTTTTACTTTTACCTTGACACTTTTTGGGGCAATGGATTCAAAATATTTGGTGAATAAGTCCGTAATTTCATGCCAATCCTGGTCAGGGACCAAGCGCATGGAAATCTTGGCGTATGCCTTGCTGGCAATTACGGTTTTGGCTCCCTCGCCCGTATAGCCACCCCAAATGCCATTGACATCCAGTGTAGGGCGAATGCCAAAACGTTCTGTGGTGGTATAGCCTTTTTCGCCATGCACATCGCCAATATCCAAGGCTTTTTTGTATTCCTCAAGATTAAAAGGAGCTTTGGCCATCTCGGCCCGCTCCTCGTCGGAAATGACTTCAACCTTATCATAGAAACCGGGAATGGTGATGTGGTTGTTCTCATCGTGCAAGGTGGCGATCATTTTGGCTAGCACATTGATGGGATTAGGTGCCGCGCCTCCGTAAATTCCCGAATGCAGGTCGCGGTTGGCCCCGGTCACTTCCACTTCCACATAGCTAAGTCCCCGAAGTCCCGTGGTGATGGATGGGACATCGTTGGCAATCATTCCGGTATCGGAAATAAGAATAATGTCGTTCTTTAATTTTTCGCGGTTTTCCTTTAGGAAATCGCCCAAACTATCGCTGCCCACTTCTTCCTCACCTTCGATCATAAACTTGACATTGCAGGGCAATTGGTTGTTTTTGATCATGAACTCCACAGCTTTCACATGCATAAAAAACTGTCCCTTGTCATCACAGGCCCCACGGGCAAAAATGGCACCATCAGGGTGCAGTTTGGTAGGTTTGATCACAGGCTCAAACGGAGGGGAGTCCCACAGGTCCATGGGGTCCGGTGGTTGTACATCGTAGTGCCCATACACCAATACCGTTGGTAGGTTTGGGTCTATAATTTTTTCACCATAAACAACAGGATAGCCTTTGGTCTCGCAGATTTCGGTGTTTTCACAACCCGCGGCCAAGAGCGATTCCTCGACAGCCTTTGCCGTGGCCAAAACGTCCTCTGCATAAGCTGGGTCGGCACTAATGGAGGGAAGCCGTAGCAGGTCGTTGAGCTCATTGATGAATCGGTCTTTGTGGGTATTGATGTAGGTATTGATTTGTTCCATAGTTTATTTAAAAAGTGCCCTAAAAGTACAAAAAACAAGTTTTTGCATGTAGTCCATTTGCAAATCGGAAAATTGAGCTATATTTGCACTCCAATTTCGCGGGTGTGGTGGAATTGGTAGACACGCTAGACTTAGGATCTAGTGCCGCAAGGCGTGGGGGTTCGACTCCCTTCACCCGCACCGAGTTAAAGACCTATTCAGTTGATAAACAATTGTTTAGGTCTTTTTTATTTCATCAATTGTCAACTCGTTGTCAACTATTTAGGGTATTTGGTTATTTTGTTGCGAAGTATTATTTCATCCAAGAACTTCAAATACTCATTTACTTTTATGTGGAAGTCTTCAACCCCATAAAAGCCCATTGCCAAAATCTTTCTTTCATTTTCTGCGTATTCGTTTAATGTAATTCCGTTGCTAAAATCCATATAGTTTGCAAACAAGACTTCTTGGAATCTTTTTGACTTACTGATTCTTATTGCCAGTTTCATAGGATTGATCATAGGTCTGTTATTCTTCTTCAAATAAATGCTCTGGGAATTTATGTTGAGTTTCTTCTATTTGATTTTGCTCCAATAGAGATTCCCTTATGCTTATTGACTCTTTAAATTCTTGTGCCTCACTAAGTTTGATGAACTCTACTTTTTTATCGAGTATTTTATTTACCTCCTTTTCAACTTCTTCTAGGGAGACCCTAAAAAACTCCTTTCTATAATTCACAAGATTTACGCTCCTGTCTTTGAAGACTTGATGAAGTTGATATTCAAGTGCTGGGGCGTCAGTAGAAAATATTAGTGCGTGTACATCAAATGTAAATGGAACAGAAGAATCCCCTAGTTCCCTTACTCTATCTAAAGGTTCTAGCCTCCTTGTCAATCCAATCTTGTAAATGTTCTCTCCGAATGAGCCAATATTGGAAATTACATATACATATCCAGATTTTGTTTGTTGGGCCATTGACAATGCCCTTTCTTTTTGTTCGTATGCTTCTCTAAGGTTGTTTTCTAAATCGGAAATTTGGTGTTGTAGTTTGATTAATTCGTCACCACTTACAAGACCTAAATCCTGCTTTGCCTTTTCAAGTGCTTTTTTATAGAGGGCCTCTTCTCTTTCAGCCTTCCTCTTTGCAATTTCAAAATCTCGTTGCGCTTTTTCCTCCTCTCTAATTCTTGCGCGTTCTTCTCTTTGGGCCTCCTTCTCTTCGTGTTTCTTTAAATTATATTCATGGGTTAATTTCAGTTCTTTTAGTTTTAAACTCAGATACGGCCTTTGGATTTCTATATGATTGGATTGGCCCAATCTGTTCATTGCTTCAAATGATTTTTCTACTCTCTTTTCTAGACTCTCAATATTGTTCCACTTGACTTTTGAAATAAGGGCTTCACATTCATTGTTGAAAGCCCTTAGCATCAATTTCATTTGTCTATTGGTCATGGTCTTTCCTTTTCTTAAACTTCCATCAACATGCCACGTAGTATTGCATTTTATAGCGAGATCGGAATTTATGTATTCTCTTTGGGTTTCTTTGACCTCTAGAATATTTTCTTTGTAAGCATCTGAATCTTCATAACTGAATATTGGTTCGTAATGACCATAAGAAATTAAATCTAGTTTGCTTTCATAGAGTTTTGTTTCCTCAACAAGTTCATCATAAATCCTTTTTCCATAGTCATACTTTTGTGCTAAATCGTTTTTTTTATTTTTTAAATCTTCAATACTGGAAGTAATCAAATCAACTTCTTTTTCAAGGTCAATTATAGGAGAATACTTAGATAGTAGGCTTTCTTTTTCAGATAGAATAGAATCTCTGTCATTTTTACATTTCTCCAATTCCTCCGAAATAGATTTGATTTTTTTCTTGTTGAATAAATCCATGAGAATACGATAATTGAATTACAATAAAAGAGGGGGAGTGTTCTAAAAGTAGGGAAAGCCTTAAAGACGTGCAAGAATATATTTTCCCATGCGCGTATTGGTCACTTTTTCTTTTGTGGCTCGAAAATGATTTGTGAGTATTTCTTCGTAAATCAATACATATCAATAGTTGATTCCAAAATCAAATAAAATCATTAATGAATTAAAAAAGATTATTAATAATTGAACAACTAGGCGCGCGTACTGGTCGGATTTTGAAAAAAATTGATTATTCAAAGATTCTCAATGGTCTTTTCCTTTCGACTGTTTTTTTACGCGTGTTATGACTTCCGAATACTTAGTGCACTTATCATTTTTGTGTGGTGCTATGCCAACAATTGCTAACATTTGGTAAATTAGGTTTTATGAGGTTACCGGGTTAAGAAAGGTTGATAATGAAAGTTGGGTTTTACTAAGTTCCAGATGTGTAAAAAGATGTCTAAGTATGCGCGACAGATACCAATGAACCATTGCGCGCGAACAGATAGGGAAATATTACTTTCTATGGCTCGAAAACTTGAAGCCACTATACGGGTTATGACCCCAATACACTTTCAATCTTAGGTATTCTTAGGTTAAGTATTGTTAAGTCCTATACACATGAACAGATAGTGCGATATGATTTTGATTCGAGTTATTTCGAGTATTTTTTAGGAGTTGGATATGATTTTTGATTCGTGGATTTTCGGGGGCGATTCAATCCCGATATATCTTAATTGATGAATATATGTGAATCTGTTTCCTTGGGAGTGTAGTTTTACTTTTCTGCTCATAAGTATCAATCCATTCACAGAAAGTCTTTGCTAATGGAGAGTTAAGGGGTAACCTTCATTGTGTGGCTCGAACAAAATAAATGTCCTCAATCGGTTTATATCCAATTAAAATGTGTTCCTTTACTGAACGTTACAGACCTTGGACGAAGATAACACCAGTCCTTAAATAAAAAAGACAGCCCTCTCAATTCTCATTTCCGATTACCCTCGAGGCCACTTCTTAATTATTTTTTACTAGTACCAATGTTTGGGTTTTGATGGCCTTTTTAGGCCAAAACCAAAAGTTGCGATTTTCATCAGTTTCATTTCAAAATGAATGGTGGATACTTGCCCGCAAGTGTCTGTATGGGATAGAAAAAAACTGAAATATATGTTGAGAATAAAAATAGTTCCAGGGGAGAACATAGAAAGGGCCTTGAAAAGGTACAAGCGTAAGGTAAGGAACACCCGACAGTTGGAGCGGATTAGGGACAATCAGGAATTTACAAAAAAATCCAAAATGAACAGGGAAAAGATTGCTAAGGCCAAATATCGAAATGAATATTTGAAAAAGATGGAGGAGTGATTTTATGGACAAAGATTTAAACCTTGCCGTTTTGATAGACGGCGACAATATACCTTCAAAGTATGTAAAGGAAATGTTGGAGGAAATTGCAAAGTATGGAAATCCGAGTGTCAAAAGAATCTATGGTGACTGGACCAAGCCAAGTTTGGCAAAGTGGAAAGATGTACTGCTTAAGTATGCCATTACCCCTGTACAACAGTATGGCTATACCACGGGTAAAAATGCAACTGATAGTGCAATGATAATAGATGCCATGGATATCCTTTATTCAGGAAAGGTAGATGGGTTTTCATTGGTTTCAAGTGATAGTGACTTTACAAGATTGGCAATAAGATTGAGGGAAGCGGGAATGACCGTTTTTGGAATAGGGGAGAGAAAGACCCCCAATCCATTCATTGTTGCCTGTGACAAGTTCATATACTTGGAGATTTTACAGAAGACCGATGCAGGGGAATCACCTTCTTCATCAAAAGAAACCAAAACCAAAATAGATAGAGTTACCCCAAAGGTCATAAACCTGATCCTTGCCACCATTGCCGATGTCGAGGATGAAGAAGGGTGGGCTTTTCTAGGGGAAGTAGGCACTCTTTTACAGAAAAAACAGCCCAATTTCGATGCAAGGAACTATGGTTTCAGAAAATTGATGCCATTGGTCAAATCCATAGATAAAATAGAGATAGGTCAAAGGAACAACCCTAAAGGTAACGGCAATCTTGTTTACGTAAGGGCCTTGTCCTAAGTCAAAGATATATCCATATGAGACCACTTACAATATCCAAGCAGTTGACAGACCGGGAAAGCCCCGCCCTTTCCCGATATTTAAAAGATGTGAGCCGTATCCCCATGATCACTGAGGATGAGGAGGTGGGTTTGGCGATCCGTATCAGGAACGGGGATTCCCAAGCATTGGAAAAATTGGTGACGGCCAATCTTCGGTTTGTCATATCCGTGGCAAAGCAATATCAGCAAAGAGGAATGACCCTACATGACCTCATCAATGAAGGGAATCTTGGATTGGTCAGGGCAGCAATGAAGTTTGATGAGACAAGAGGGTTTAAATTCATTTCTTATGCTGTCTGGTGGATTCGCCAAGGAATATTACAAGCATTATCGGAAAACTCAAGAATGGTGAGATTGCCATTGAACAAAATAAATGTGATCAATAAAATAAAAACTATCACAGCCTATTTTGAGCAGGTTCACCAAAGACCTCCGTTTGCTGAAGAGGTTTCCGAAATGACCGATATTACCTTGTCCGAAATCAAAGTCTGTATGAAACATTCGTCTTGGCCACTATCAATGGATGAGACTCTTAAACCGGATGAAGGAAGTGCCACTCTTTATGATAGATTGGGTTCTGGTGACCTGAACAACCCCGAGTCTAGTCTTATTGAGGATTCTTTGAAGGATGAGATAAGTGAATTATTGGAAATTCTTTCTCTCCGAGAAGCATATATCATTAGGATGTTATTTGGGATTGGAACGGAGGAAGCCCTTTCGGTAAATCAGATTGCGAATGATTTGGATTTAACGACGGAAAGGGTGAGACAAATTAAAATAAGGGCCTTGACTTGTCTAAAGAAGTCTTCTAAGTGTGAACTATTGAAAGAATACTTGAAGTGAACTTTTAATTGTTCGCCAACAACTTCGCTTTCGTGTACGCGTATTGACCCCAAATTAATCTTTGACTATGCTACTTTGAAAAAGTCTTTGGTGTTGGTTATCCGATAAGAGTAATGCTTTCCAAATTTTACCTCAACGTCAAAACCAAGTTGTACCAGTAAATTCAAATACCGTTGCACACTCTTTTCGTGGATTCCCAAATGGTTCTTTATTTCCTTTATGGTCGTGAAGTCATTGAGTAGTACAATCAACTTTAGTACCCTTTCCACTCGCCTTGTGTTGTCAATGGGCTTGCCTGTAAACTCTCTTTTCCTGATGTTAGGTCTTGGTATTATACCGTATGTTGATTTCATTTTTACGGGTGGGTTAAACGTTTGATTGTGCTACCTTGTTTTTTGAGATGATGCTTTCTATTTGAAGAATGACCTCATCGGGCAATTGTTCAAACTCCTCCTTCGTCAATTGAAGATTGTTGATCTGGATATAGTTGTTTACACATCTTGTCCCATTGGGGCCATTGACCAATTCAATGAAAGTCTTTAGGGCTGTATGGTTGTTTTCATTGATACCGATTTTATACAGTTGCTCTAGTGCCATCGTGGCCATTACATCTAATTTGCCTTTGATCAATTTGTTGGCAGGGGTGTAATCGTCCAATTTCAGATGTCTGTAAATGGTGGTCCTGCTCAACCCGGTCTTTTCCCTTATTGCTGTAACTTGCGGGAAGCACCCTTTTTCCCTTACGTAATTGTGTATGCAGGCACTTATTATCTGTTGGTTTACCTCATAGGTAAGGTTCCTGACCCTTTCGGCCTTATGCTTGAGTTCGGGAGACTCGGAGAAAGTGTCAACCAGAATATCATGATAGATTGATTCATCCATATCATCGTCCATGTACGCTTTGCTCATTTGTGAATAGATATGATCAATCAATTCATTTGAGGGGCCATTGTTCTTCATGTAGGCGTCAAAGGACTTCCTATCAACTATTTGTTCTAATTCTGTTACCTTTTGTAAACTTTTTTTGTCGGACATTATGAGGTTATTTGTTATTATTGAAGACCAAACTTTTTGAAAATGACCCAAAAAATACTTTTGATCGCGGTACTTGCATTTTGCTTTTCCTGTTCGGATGATGATAACTGTACCAAGACCCAAACACTATACGGTAACCAACAGATGGGTGGTAACAGGCAAATCGAAGTTCCCTGTGATTTTCCAGACCCTGAACCTTTACAGCCTATCTGATAATATCTTTTGCCGTTGGTCATTTCTTTAACTGCTCCTTTGCTGTTTGGATCGCGGTTAGATTTTTGCCCCTTGGGGCCTTTATCATGGGTAAGTACCTATCTACAATTTCATATTGATGTTTGGGTCTTTTTGTATAGCCCCGAATGAATGATTTAATGGCTGTTATATCGCCATTGTATCTATCGTTGAGGTCTTTTACCATTGTGTAGTGTTGGTACTGTGTAAGGCTCTTAAATTGGCCCAAATCGATTTTTTCAATTTGCATGGGTTGTTGTTTTAGAATGTTGGTCAATGTTATGTAGTTTATGTTCCCTTGTTTGAGTATGTATTCAAGGTTTCTCGTTCCCAATCTTCTTTTTACCGTTTTCCATCCCTCATATTTGGTCTCCATTCTGGTCACACCGTCAAATTCCTTCAAATTAATCCCCAGTCCTTCATAATCCTCCTTGTACTTGTTCATATGGAATTTCTTGCCATAAAAAGTAGTGGTCATTTTATCGTGCTTGGTCAGGTATTCGTAACTGACCGAGTTTTCCCTTCTGACCCTTTGGTATCTTGACCAATGTCCAATCAACATTAGTTCATCAAATATGTCCAGGGGTTCAATATCGAGGTCGTTCTTTACATGGATGGTGCTTACCTTTGATTCCTTTACAAAAGAGGCATCCAATCGAAGACCGCATTTTATGTCCAAGGTGTCCAATAGTTGATCAAGAGTATTCAAACTGATTCCCATTTTATAGTTTTCGTTCAATATCCTTGCGTTCACGTCCAATCTCAAATAATCCTTCCTTGTGAACAGTTTGTTCAATCCCTTGGGCTTACATTGGCTCTTTATCCATAGGTCTTTTTCTTCAATGAAATAGCCCGGTCTTATATCCTTGATATAGTCCCTTGGTATGGCCACCGATATGTTATCTGAACAAAGGATAGAAAGTGATAATTTTTTGTCTTTTTTTACCCTATACTATACTAGGGGTAAAAAGTGCTATTTTTGATGTGTTATCGTTGCCGATAGCATTTGAACAAAATTGAGGGGTGTTAGGCGCACCCCTCTTTTATTTCAGTATGTTTCTTGAATGAATTTAGAAAGGCCGTTAAACGGCTTGTATAGAAGTTCTGGAAGAAATATAACCTCAACTTTCTGCGGTCGTTAATGAACCTTACAATGATGAGATTCGTTTTGTTCTTCGTGTCACCGTAATAAATGTCGGGGTCGTAGGTGGGGAAAAGCCCCGTAATCTGTTTTGACCACTTATTGCCCTGTCTAATCTTCAAAGAATAGTCATAGGTGGCTTTTGAGAAGCCCCTGTTAACTCCTATGTTCAATTTTTGGGAAAATAGGTCTTTGCCCTTGATGAGGTTATAATGTCGCACCTCTTTGTATAACTTGTCCGTGTCCTGCTCAAACTCCATGACAACGGGAATGGGTATCGTTGCCATAGTCCTAGAGTTCTATCAATGCAGATTCCACTTCACTACGTTTGTAATAGACTTTTCCTGAAATACCATAGGACTGGAGTATGCGCTTCTTCGTCCATAAGTATAAAGTACTAAGGTTGATGTTAAGTAGTTCCGCGGTTTGTGTGCGAGTCAAATATTCCTCTGGGGTCTTGGGTTGGAAACTCTTTTTAAGTTCCTCTAATTGACCTCTTACGTTTTCAGTAATGGCCTTTTGTAGTTGTTCCGGCGTTGTGCCGATGAATTGTAATTGCTGCATTTTACCAAGTATTTTAAATTAAACTTGGTGCAATTTCAATCAATGTAGAGGGTGGTGTAAAATTAGGTGTAGAAAAACCTACTCCTTTTCAAAGGATTTAATGTAATCAAGTATTTCCTGATCTCGAAGTTTGGCATCGTATGTGCCATTCAATATTTGTTGAGCATTTTTAGGATTACAATGCAAAATAAACGCCAGTACCTCTTCACGTTTTTCGGAAGATTTTATTACTGTAAATAGGTTTTTTTCAAGTTCCGTAAAACGGTCAATAAAGTAATACCGTTCCCGTAAGTTTAACGGCCTTTTCCCATTAAACCTTAAAAATCTTGAAGATGGTTTACTTGGTGCTAATGGATTAGGTCCGTATACTCCCGTATTCTCAAATCTCACTAAATCATCCTTCAGATACAAAATTGCAAGTAAATCGGTTGCGGCAAGAATCCAAGGGTTTAATAACTCATACTTGTCTGCTGCATTTGACGTTGTGTCAATGTTTTTGTTATTAGGGATAGTGGTTTTTGTCTCGTCTATTGTCCATGAAATATACTCAACCAAGGAATCTTCATATAGATTGTGTAACATATCATAGAAGTGTTTATAGTCAGAGAATTTCTCAAATTGAGTATAAATTTGAGACATTGATGCAGCAATCAGTCCCTTTTGTTTCCCAAGATTAATTTTTCTTTTGTTCAGTTCCCCCTTTAAGAAATTCATCTTTTCTTCATCGGTTTCACATAGACAAAAATTTAAATGAATATGCTCTAAAATATCTACCGAATTTTCTTCTAATTCTATAAAGCAGTTTTGAACAAGATATTCTGTTAATTCTTCAAAATCCATTTGAACATTATTTAATCGTTGCCGTTCTAAAAATAAGAAAGGCTGCTCAATTGCAGCCCTTTGTTGGTGTATTGGCCTGTTAATTTCGCCTCAATGCCTTAAATCCTGAATAGATTTCTAATGCTGTTGAAGTTAGTTTGCTGTCTGGAATACTAGTTGTGAAATTATGATCACTAAGTAATTTGTTGGATTCATCAAAGAAAATATCACCAACCTCATCAATACGCTCAATGTCGAAATTAAAAATAGAACATAGGACATCTGTATAGTCTGGTTCATAGTTTTCCGGCCCAAATCCAATTTGCATCAAGTTATTATGTAGTGCATATTGCTTAATGTAGGATTTAATCAAAATGATTGCTTTAGTTATTTCCATGTCAAATAGTTTATATTAATTGTAGTGAATCCAAATGTTCGCATACTATATCAACCGTTGAGGAAATATCATACAGTTCGCCTATGCCTTGATTTACTCCATCGATATTTACCTCCAAATAGGATAAAAACCCTTTAACTCCCTTTAGGTCAATATTTCCGCTTTTGTCATAGCAATGACGGCGTTTACGCTGTAAATCGATTAGGTAGGCATTTTTCAGAAGGTTTTCTCTTTCAAGGATTCTCAATTCCTTTTTGATGGTTTGGGTTGATCCATAATCCTTTAGTTTTTCCAAGGACTTGTTAATCTGTTCTGTGTTCATATAGAAGGTTTTAATGTTACTCGTTTGATGCCTTGGGGACTATTTCCAGATTGGACACTTTCTTGGCCTTTTGCTTTTCAAGTTCAATGAACCTCATCCATTCATCCTTGTAATCCGTTCCCTTTTTGCCGATATAGTTCAAGAAAGATTTTTCCGTGGCATGGCCAGTTACTTGCATTATAATTGGGGTCGGCATTTTTCCGTACATATTGGAACAGTAGGAACGCCTGCAAACATGGCTTGCCAATAGTTGCCATTTTGGGTATGAACCTAATTTTTTACGGTTTGTTTCCGGGTCGTTCAAAATGCCCTCTGTTGGTTGGTGTAATTTGGCCTTTTCCGCAATGGTCTTGATATGGTCGTTGAACTTGACCAAGGATATTTTTCGAGGCCACCCAGATTCAATGATTTCCTCAACCTCTGGAAGTATGGGGATGGCAACCTTTTTGCCTGTTTTTTGTTGTACCAGTTCAATATATCGAAAACCCTCTTTTTCCTTGATGTTGTTTTCCGTGAGGTTCAAAAGGTCATTGCCCCTTTGCCCGATCCAACAACCCAGTAAAAGCCATTTACGGGCGTTCCTTTGTCCATCGTGCAAAAGGTTGGCCTTTTTGATTTTGTCAAGTTCGTCAGGGGCCAGGAAAATAATATGGTCGTTCTTTAGTTGGCTTGCATCTATCTTCTTCAATTGGGGAGAGGTCTTTATGTCTGCAAGTTGGGCATCATAACAAACCGTCTTGAGGTTTCCCATCATTCTTTGCGCGTACCCCTTGCCGTACTTTTTGTCCTTCAACATGAATGAAAGGAACTTTTTGGATAGGGGTACATTGACCTCTTTGACTTTGATTTGGATATTGCCCTCAAACTCCATCCAGATTCGTTTTAAGGCCTTGTAATCGTTTATTCTTGATTTGGACAACCCAATACCTCCCTTTTGGTTCTTTCTCACCTCAGCATCTTTAATGATGCTTTCAATGGAGTCAATGACAAATTCACTTTGCCCAGAAGCGGAAACCCTGTCGAAACATCTATCAATTTGATGCTTTAACCAATCGTTGTTCACTTTTGATCCATTGGATTGGGTATCATTAAAGGCATCAAGGATATACTTTTCGAGTTTTATAAGGTCGTTCTTGATTTTTCTTTCAGGGGCAAGTATGGAATGCTTAAACTGTCCATTGTTTATTTCCTTCCCGTTCTTCTTTGTGAAAGACCAAAATTCTTTTCGTGTGTAAAATCCTGTCGGGGCTTTTAGGGTCGTTCCCCTTCCTGCTGAAAGTGAAATCCTGATGGATGAGTTTTCGGGCTTGCCGGATAGGGAATATTTAATGGTTGCCATTGTGTCTGCATTTGAACACTACCAAAATAACCTTATTTTTTTAAATTGTCAACGTTTTGTCAACCAATTTAATTAAGTATAATATCATTTTAGATTGTTTTAAACCTTTAATATTCCTTATAAAGTATTGTAAATATTGTATTTATAGGCTTTATGCTTAGTTTGATTGTGATTGTTGAGGTTTGCCAATTGTGGGGTTTATACTCCCTTCACCCGCACTGAAAGCTAAGGCCTATTCGATGGAAAACATTGTCTAGGTCTTTTTTTATTCCCTGAATTTCCGAGCATAACTTGAAAGACCACTCCCCGAAAATGGTTAATTTTGGGTGTCTGCCATGGAAGAAATAGAAAACATATTGGAAAACAAACTGGTCCGCCCCACGGCCATGCGGATGTTGGTCTACCAATACTTTATGGGCCAGGATGCAGCAGTTTCATTGACGCATGTGGAAAATGCCTTTGATAAGGCAGATCGCACCACTTTATACCGCACCTTGAAGGTTTTTGAGGAGAAGGGCGTGGTGCACCAAATAGATGATGGTACGGGCACCAAAAAATACGCGCTTTGCGAACCTGGCTGCAATTGTGAATTGGAGCAGGACCTTCATCTACACTTTCATTGCGCCCGTTGTAATGAGACGGTTTGCTTAACAGAGCATAAGATACCGCATATCAATCTTCCCGAAGGCTTTGTGGCCGAGGACGCCAATGTGGTGCTCAAAGGTCTGTGCGATAAATGCAGCGAAAAATAAATGCACTTCCGTTGCATGGCTATTTTGGTGAACTTGCACCCATATGGCACAAAAGAAAAAAATTCAACCGCAAAATTTAGACCACGACCATAATCACGATCACTGTTGTTCCGGGGAGACCTCAGATTTTAGGACCTACCTGCCCGCACTTTTCAGTTTTGTAATGCTCCTATTGGGTATAACCGCGGATTATTTTGACAGTTTTCCATTTTTTAAGGGATGGATGAGGATAGTCTGGTATGTAATCGCCTATTTGCCCGTAGGATTTCCGGTAGTAAAACAAGGATGGAACAGTATCAAAAGAGGGAACTTCTTCACGGAGTTTTTCCTGATGTCCATAGCCACGCTGGGGGCATTTGCCATTGGGGAATATCCAGAGGGTGTTGCGGTCATGGTGTTCTATGCTGTAGGGGAATTGTTTCAGGAAGCCGCTGTAAAACGTGCCAAGGGAAATATAAAGGCCTTGTTGGATGTGCGCCCCAATGAAGCCTTGGTGTTTCGGGATGGGAATTTTATTGCGGTAAACCCGGAAATGGTGCAGATCGGGGAGCGCATTCAAGTACGTGTTGGGGAGAAAGTGCCCTTGGATGGCGTGTTGCTATCTTCCAAGGCATCTTTGAATACCGCGGCCATAACCGGTGAAAGCAAACCCCAGACGCTTCAAAAGGATGAAGAGGTGTATGCCGGAAGCATTAATTTGGATGGCGTGATAGAAGTTCGGGCAACCAAAGTGTTCAAGGATAGCTCCATAGCACGGATTTTGGAAATGGTGCAACATGCCACCGCGCGAAAATCAAAAACAGAACTTTTCATCAGAAAGTTTGCCCGAATCTACACCCCCATTGTGGTTTTTCTGGCCATTGGACTTACGTTTCTGCCGTACTTTTTTGTGGGCGAATATGTGTTTGGGGATTGGTTGTACAGGGCTCTGATATTTCTGGTGGTGTCCTGTCCCTGTGCATTGGTCATATCCATCCCTTTGGGATATTTTGGCGGATTGGGTGCTGCATCTCGAAATGGTATTCTTTTTAAAGGGGCTTCTTTCTTGGATGCGGTGACAAAAGTAAATACCGTGGTGATGGATAAAACCGGAACCGTGACCAAAGGCGTGTTCAAAATAAAAGAGGTGGTGATCTATGCTCCAATGCAGGAAAATGATTTTATGAAATACCTTATGGCCATGGAGAGGCAATCCACCCACCCCATTGCTAAAGCTATCATGGAATATAAGCTTAAAGGTGAAGCATATACCGCCACCGAGGTTGCCGAAATTGCAGGAAAGGGCTTGAAAGGTTTGGTGAATGGAGAATCCGTATGGGTTGGGAACAGGGCTTTGATGGTTTCAAGCCATATTGAGGTGCCTCAGGAAATGGATGATGTGGTAGAGTCCATGGTCTTGGTGGCCATTGAAGGTCGTTTTGCCGGATATGTCATCATTGCCGATGAGCTTAAGCAGGATGCCCATGAGGCCATTCAACAACTACGGAAGGCAGGTGTCCCAAAGATCGGGATGCTTTCCGGGGATAAAGATTCCATCACCCAAAAACTGGCCAAGGAACTCCAACTGGATTGGGCCAAGGGAGGATTGCTTCCCGAAGATAAACTCAAAGAGGTGGAACAGCTCAAGAAAGACCCAGATGCCAAGGTGGCCTTTGTGGGCGATGGCATCAATGATGCTCCCGTGCTTGCTGCAAGTGATGTGGGGATGGCCATGGGCGGTCTGGGCAGTGATGTAGCCATTGAAACCGCCGATGTGGTCATCCAGACCGATCAGCCCGGCAAGATAGCCAAGGCCATAAAAATTGGACGATCCACCCGCAAGATCGTTTGGCAGAACATTGCATTGGCATTTGGTGTGAAGGCATTGGTCCTTATTTTGGGTGCCGGTGGACTTGCCACCATGTGGGAAGCTGTCTTTGCCGATGTGGGTGTGGCCTTATTGGCCATTCTAAATGCGATTAGACTACAGCGTATGGAATGGAAATGATGTGCTTCAAGTCATTGATTCCCTTCGGATGAAACAGATGAAAAGTTCCATTAAAAAGTAAAAGAGAAGGTCTGTTTGGGTATTGATGTTGCAAAAAGATGAAGAAAAAATTCTTACAGGAAATGCATGGGTAGGCATTGCATATCAATGTGGTTTTGTATCTTTAGGTTGATACGATTTTTACCTTAGTTATTGGATGTGAGGTGATAAAGGGTTTAAAAAGAAAAAGGAAAGGGGACGTTTTCTTATGAAAATTGATATTTGTCAATTTCGTATCATTGTTTTTCTTACATCATATCGACAATAATTCCCTTCAAAAAATGTTCTCATAGTCGTGAGCTATCGTTTTTTTACGATATTTAACATGAATTACCAAAAAACCAAACTAACTGTTATTACTACCAAATCATGTACAAGGAAATTTATTTGGTCGATGATGAAGACCTAGTGAACACCGTGAATACAATCCATTTTAGAAAACTGGGATTGGAAGATAGGATCAAAAGTTTTACCAATCCAGAATTGGCTCTCGATGATCTTCGGTACAGGGAAAACCCAAATATCAAAACATTGATTCTCCTCGATATTAATATGCCAGAAATGAGCGGCTTTGAGTTTTTGGAATTTATGGATCTGGAAAGCTTTCCGGATACCAATGAGGTGCTCTTGGTTACCTCTTCAGAATCCGATGCCGATCGTGAAGAAGCCGATAAGTATAAAAAATACGTAAAGGAATTTATTACCAAGCCCTTGCGTATTGAGCATTTGGAGGAATATCTACAGGGTTCGTTCAATGCCTGAACGGTTCGGCAAAATATGACCCGAAATGCCCAATGACACAGTTCCCTCTGTGAAAATACGCAGCCTTGAAAGAAAAGCAGGTTAGGATCAATAATGACAAGGAAGCCTTAAAAGCAAAGAATGATGCTATTTGGGCCATGGATAAGAACTTCCTATTAACGGCTTTCAACAAAGCGTTCAAGGAAAGATTCAAAAAGGAATTTCAGGAGGACCCCCATGTAGGTATCAATTTAAGGGCCTATTATAAAAAGAGCATTTTTTTCAGGACTTGTGAAAAGGGCTGTGAGAGGGCTTTGGACAGATATGCCACTTCGGCAAGACAATCTGTTGGGGTAAATGAAGATGCAGAGGTCATTGAATTTTTCTTTCAACCTTATATGGATACATCTGGGGAGGTTGCCGGATGTTGTATATGGCAAAAATGTCTATCCCATGAGGTCGAGAATATTCTGAGGCTAAAGGAAAGTGAACGAAAATACAAAGAGACCCAGGCCATTGGAAATGTAGGTCACTGGAGTTGGGACATGATCAAGGACGAAATCACATGGTCCGACCAAATTTTTAGTATCCATGGTCAAGTGCCCGGAAAGTTCGAAGCTACCTACGCGGCCTTGGTGGAATTGATCCATCCGGAAGACCGCGAAGCCTTCAATGAAGATGTACATCGGTGCATCAATGAAAAACTGCCACATGACTCAACCAATAGAATCATTGTGGGCGATGGGGAGATTAGGTACGTACAGCACAAAGGGCGAGCCTTTTATGATGCCAATGGCAATCCAACAGGGATGGCGGGAATTACCCGTGATGTGACAAAGGATATATTGGCCAACCAACAAATTGTGCAACAGAACAATGAGTTGCAGAATTTTATCAGGATCATTTCCCACAATCTCCGGGGGCCCATATCCAACCTGTTGATGCTGTCCAAAATCTACGATTGGGGCAAGGATGAAATGAACGATGATATTGTACGTAAAATAGAGCAGACCACCGAGGCTTTGGACCAGACCATAAAAGACCTTAGCCTTTCCCTTTCCTTGAAGAATGCGGAAAAGGAACAATTCAGGGACATTGCACTGACTGATGTTATGAAAGACGTGGATGGGCTTCTGGCCGAGGAGATAATCGAGTCAAAAGCAATGATCCATACAGATTTTTCCAAGGCTGGAACGGTTTTGGGGCTAAAGGGATACTTGGTCAATATTGTGTACAACCTAATCTTGAATGCCATCCACTATGGTAAGGAAGGTGTCTCCCCAGTGATTGAAATCAATACCAAGGAAACAGATGATACCATTACTTTGCAGGTTTCAGACAATGGTATTGGAATGGAACTCACCCCTGAGCGTGAAAGGAAAATTTTTGATTTGTACGGTAGGTTGAGCGGCGTTACCGAAGGAAAAGGGTTGGGACTGTATTTGGTAAAGACCCAAGTGGAGGCCATGGAAGGGAAAATTGAGGTACGGAGCCAGAAAGACGTGGGAACCACCTTTGCCATCCACTTTAAAAAATAAGCCTAGGAATTCATGCCGGAAAAAGGCAGGCGGTTTACATCCACATTGCCGCCAGAGATGATGATTCCGATTTTTTTGCCTTTTAACAACTCTTTTTCCTTGAGTGTGGCCGCAAAGGCCACGGCACTTGAGGGCTCACAGACAATTTTTAGTCGCTCCCAAAGTATCTGCATGGCAGCAACAATTTCATCTTCGGTTACCCTTGTGATGTGGTCCACATAACGCTGGATAATGGGAAAATTTCTATCTCCCAGATGTGTCCTCAATCCATCTGCAATGGTATTGGTGCTGATATTGGTTTCAATGGTCCCACTTTTTAGCGAACGATAGGCATCATCGGCTTCCAAGGGTTCCCCGCCAATCACCTTACAGGAATTTCCAAAATAATGTGCGGCCAAAGCAGTTCCGGCAATCAGTCCACCGCCACCAACAGGGGCAAATACGTAATCCAGCTCCGATTGTTCTTCCAAGAGTTCCTTGCAGGCGGTTCCCTGCCCCAAGATTACGGCATCGTCATTGGAGGGGTGTATAAAAGTAGCCCCTAGTTCTTCTTCTATTTTTTGGGCTTCCTTTTCCCGGGCTTCCAACGTGGATTCGCACTCAACCACGATGCCTCCATACCCCTTCACAGCATTTTTCTTGACCTGGGGAGCGCTTTTTGGCATCACAATAAAAGCTTTAACCCCTAAACTCTGAGCTGCTAAGGACAAAGCTTGGGCAAAATTACCCGAAGAATGCGTCACAACACCCTTTTGCTGCAGGGCTTTGGGAAGTTGCATAATGGCATTGGCGGCACCCCGCATCTTAAAGGCCCCCATTCGCTGAAAATTTTCACACTTGAAGAAAACGGATGCCCCAACCATTTGATCAATAAGTCGGGAAGTGAGAACGGGAGTATTATGGATAAAAGGTTTTATCCGTTCATGGCACTCCTGAAGTTGCTTTTGGTCCATACGACTGCTTTAGAGGGAAACCGAATGGTAAATATAGGCAGGCGAAGGCAATTTAGGAAGAAGGTACCGAGTGCTCTTTGGCCTTGGTTCTTGGGGAACTTCCTTCCATGCCCAATTCAGGAATGACCAACAAGGGGATTTGGGTATGGAAAGCAGTCCTTTTTACGATAGGTTCCCGGGTCATTTTTTCCATATAGCTGTGCTGGTAATTTAGCATGGCCAACAAATGGATGTCCAGCTCTTTGGAGAAGATTTCCAAGGTCTGTGAAACAGAATTGAGCTCGGATACCGTATGTACGTAATGTTCCACATCTTTAAGGTAGCGGCGGAGCATGTTTAGGTTGAATTGCTGTAATTCGGACAAAGCCTTGATGCCGTACTGTACGTGTACAATCCGTATGGTGGCCCTGAACATTTTGGCCATATCCACCAAAGGTGCCAGTTCCGAAGTGGTGTAAAATCGATTGAAATCCGTTGCAAATGCAATTTCAGTGGGGGCCACAAACCCAAAATTTCTGGGAATGGCCAACACGGGACATTTTTTAACGCTCTTTATAATGCGTACCGTATTACTTCCCATGAACACCTCATCTACGCCGGAAGCTCCCTTGGTGCCTGTAATCACCAAATTGATGCTGAACGCATCCACAATCTCCTTTATCTCTTCGGTCAAAAGATTGAAGGAAGAAATGGTCTCAAACTCATGATTTGGATTGTTGAATTTCTTTTGGATACGCTCCACGGTTCTTTTCAACCCCATTTCAGAGGAATCCCGTAAGGCGTCCTCAATGCGCACACCATCTACCATTTTGGCCATAAATCGGCTGCTGGGAATCACCGGGGTATAGGTATTCAAAAAATAAAATGTGCACGGTTTGTTGCGAAACAACTGCATGGCATACACTATGGCGTTCCATGCGTTTTCTGAAAAATCCGTAGGTATGAGAATCTTTTGCATCTGGGCAGCGATTAATGTGAGGTAAAATTATATTCGCAGCCTCGGTGATACTATGATAATTGTCAGGTTTTAAGAGGAGCTTAAAATCCTTCGACCATATCCTGGAGTTTTTTTTCGTCCTTGATGCCGATTTTCTTTCCAGACGTATGGATGAGTCCCTTTTTCTTGAATTCGGAAATAATACGGATAGCAGATTCGGTGGCCGTTCCCACCACGTTGGAAATATCCTCACGGGAAAGGGTCAGGGCCAAGAACCCATCTTTGTCCTCACCAAAATTGTTCTTCAAGTATAGGATGGCCTCCGCAATGCGTTGCTTTACCGTTTTTTGGGAGATGTTCACAATCACATCATCAGCCTCTTTAAGATCATGGGCCATATGACGTAGAACCTCCAAAGTGAAGTTTGGATTTTTTTGAAGCGTATGGGTAATGGTCTCTTTTGGAATAAAGCAAACCTCCATGTCACTGACCGCAATGGCTGAAAGGTTGGTGTTTTCCTGGGCAATGACCGATCGTTGTCCAATGACCTCCCCTTTCGAAGCCAGTTTTACAATCTGATCCTTGCCATTGGCGCTGAGTTTGGAGAGTTTGGAAACTCCGTTACGGACGCAGTATACCCCATTGAGCTTATCGCCCTCCTCAAAGAGAGATTCGCCTTTTTTCAGGATTTTGGTGGTTTTGGAATCGGAAACTTGTTTCAATTCTTCCTTGCTCATCGCGCGCAACGAATTGAATTGTCTTATGATACAATTTTCACATCTACTTTCCATACCAAATTATTTACCTGACCTCCCAAATTTAAGGCTTATAATTTTATAGGCTACTGATAAATGTCATATTTTTAGGAAGAAGAGTATTACAAATTTGCACTAGGTAAAGCAAATGTAAATGGCAAACACAACCTGTTATCATTGTGGGGATGAGTGCGGAAAAAATGGGGTGCAGTTTGACGAAAAGGAGTTTTGTTGCAACGGTTGTAAGACCGTCTATGAAATATTTTCGTCCAATGGTCTGTCCACATTCTATGAGATAGAGGCCAAGGCCGGGACCACACCCAATGAATTGCGCGGTAAGTACAATTTTCTGGACAACCAGGAGATTGTGGAAAAGCTGGTGGAATTCAATGAAGAGGGGGTACAGGTGGTCAGTCTGATGATTCCTTCCATACACTGTAGTTCCTGTATCTGGGTGCTGGAAAACTTAAACCGTCTGCATCCCGCGATTACGGTATCGCAGGTCGACTTTCCCAAGAAAACCATCCGGGTTACCTATAAAACTGGGGATTTCTCATTAAAGGCCCTAGTGTTGTTATTGGGGAGCATAGGGTATGAACCCAATATATCCTTGGAGACTCTGGAGGGTAAAAAGAATACGGTAGACAGGTCACTTATCTACAAATTGGGGGTTGCCGGATTTGCCTTTGGCAACGTAATGCTACTTTCCTTTCCTGAATACTTTGAAGTGGAGGAGTTTTGGTTGGATCAGTACAAGGGAGTGTTCCGTTGGTTGATGTTCGCCTTCTCCCTGCCCGTTGTATTTTATGCGGCGCAGGATTACTTTGTTTCCGCCTACAAAGGGCTTCGCTCCAAACTGCTGAACATAGATGTGCCCATTGCCTTGGGAATCTTGGTGCTTTTTCTGCGAAGTACCATGGATGTGGCCTTGGATTTGGGTTCTGGCTTCTTCGATAGCCTAACGGGTCTGGTTTTCTTTTTGTTGCTGGGGAAATTCTTTCAGCAAAAGACCTATGCCTACCTATCTTTTGAGCGGGACTACAAATCCTACTTTCCCATTGCGGTGACCCGATTGGGTACGGATGGAAAGGAAGAGGATATCCAGATATACAAAATAAAGAAGGGTGACCGTATTCTGATCCGAAGTCAGGAAATTATTCCTGTGGACTGTATCTTGATCAAGGGCACGGCCGAAGTGGATTATAGTTTTGTGACGGGGGAATCCCAAGCGGTTTTCAAGGAATCTGGGGAAAAACTTTTCGCCGGGGGCAAACAACTATCTGGAGTTTTGGAAGTGGAGGTGCTCAAATCCGTATCACAAAGCTACCTGACCCAGTTGTGGGGAAATTCCGTTTTCTCAAAAGACAAAGCAAGTCAGTTCCAGACCCTCACGGACCGCATTGGCAAACGCTTTACCATTGCTGTGCTCACCATCGCATTTTTGGCAACGGCATTTTGGTTGTACCATGATTCCAGTATGGCACTCAATGTGTTTACAGCGGTGTTGATCATAGCCTGTCCTTGTGCCATTGCACTGGCAGCCCCTTTTACGTTGGGGAATATGCTTCGCATCTTTGGAAAGCACAGATTTTATCTAAAGAACACCAATGTCATTGAGCGATTGGCCCAAATAGACATGGCCATTTTTGACAAGACAGGGACTTTGACCACCACGAAGCGCGAAACTATTTTGTATGAAGGGGTAGAATTGACAACGGAGGAGACTGCCTTGTTGAAGACCACACTTAGGGCCTCCAACCATCCGTTGAGCCGTTCTTTATACGATATCCTGAAATCCAACGCCATTATGACCCTGGATGAGTTCCAAGAACATACGGGTAAGGGTATCGAGGGTAGGGCCAATCAGCATTCCATAAAAGTGGGATCGGCCACCTATGTGGGAAAAGAAACAACCGCGGAATTGGCCAATACGGCAGTCTATGTAAGCTCGGATGAGGATGTTAAGGGTCGATTTGTATTCAAGAACACTTATCGGGATGGCGTAAAGGAAATCTTTGCGGACTTGGCCTCCTACATGGAAGTGGGAATCCTTTCTGGGGACAATGACGGTGAAAGGGAGCAACTGGAAAAGATACTTCCATCCCAAGCGCAACTGCTATTCAATCAGAAACCGGAGGATAAATTGGAATATATCGGGAAAATGCAGAAATCCCATCAGGTACTCATGGTTGGGGACGGATTGAATGACGCCGGGGCACTGGCCCAGAGCAATGTTGGGGTGGCCGTTTCGGAAAATGTCAATGTGTTCTCGCCAGCCTGTGATGGCATTATGGATGCCTCAAGTTTGGGCAAGCTGCCCACCTTTATGCAACTGTCCAAAAAATCCATTCAGGTCATCAAGTTGAGCTTTATGCTCTCTTTGTGCTACAATATTGTAGGGCTGTACTTTGCCGTAACAGGTCAATTACAACCTGTGATAGCTGCTATTTTGATGCCGTTGAGTTCCATCAGTATAGTGGCTTTTACAACCGTTTGCACCAATATTTTGGGCAAAAGATTAAAATAAGACGAAAGCTGACATATGTCATTTTTTGCGCAGCGTCACCATAGTAGTTTTACGCCTAAATTAGGATAAGGTATGAGTGTTATTTATGTTTTACTGGCCATCAGCATCTCGGTTGCCGTCTGCTTTTTTGCCGCTTTTGTGTTTTCGGTGAAAAAAGGACAGTATGATGATGTGTATACCCCTTCGGTACGGATGCTTTTTGATGATGAGCTTCGCAAGGATACGGACAATCCCGATCAGAATAAAAAACAAATCAAACAAACAGAAAGTACAAACCAATAAATATGGAAATTCAACAGTTTCGCTACGATAACAAAATCGTGCAAAAGTTCTTGTACGCCACCATGCTTTGGGGCGTTGTAGGTATGGCCGTGGGGCTTTTATTGGCCTTCATGTTTTTATTTCCCAATGTCACGGATGGCATTTCGTGGTTGAGCTTTGGGCGTTTACGTCCGTTGCACACCAATGCGGTCATCTTTGCCTTTGTGGGAAATGCCATTTTTGCTGGAGTCTATTATTCCACCCAGCGTTTGCTAAAAGCCAGGATGTTCAGTGATGCCCTGAGCAATATCAACTTCTGGGGCTGGCAATTGATCATTGTGGCGGCGGCCATTACGCTCCCGTTGGGGTACACTACCTCCAAGGAGTATGCTGAGCTCGAGTGGCCCATTGACTTGGCCATTGCCGTGGTTTGGGTGGTTTTTGGTTGGAACCTTATCGGGACCATCCTAAGACGTAGACAACGACACCTGTATGTGGCCATCTGGTTCTACTTGGCCACCTTTGTAACTGTTGCGGTATTACATATTTTCAATAGTTTGGAGCTGCCCGTGTCAGCATTGAAGAGTTACTCCGTTTATGCCGGGGTACAGGATGCTTTGGTACAGTGGTGGTACGGACACAATGCGGTGGCCTTTTTCTTGACTACGCCCTTCTTGGGATTGATGTATTACTTTGTGCCCAAAGCGGCCAATAGACCCATCTATTCCTATCGATTGTCCATAGTACACTTCTGGTCGTTGATATTCATTTATATCTGGGCTGGGCCTCACCACTTGTTGTATTCCTCACTGCCCGATTGGGCCCAAAATCTTGGTGTGGTCTTTTCTGTAATGTTGATAGCACCTTCTTGGGGAGGTATGATCAATGGACTATTGACCTTAAGAGGTGTTTGGGATAAGGTTCGAAGTGATGCCACCCTGAAGTTTATGGTAGTGGCCATTACAGGATATGGTATGGCCACCTTTGAAGGTCCCATGCTTTCCCTGAAAAATGTGAACGCCATTGCCCACTTCAGTGATTGGATTATTGCCCACGTACACGTTGGGGCGTTGGCCTGGAACGGGTTCTTGACCTTTGGAATGATCTATTGGTTGGTTCCCAGAATGTTCAAGACCACCCTATACTCCAAAGGATTGGCCAACTTCCATTTTTGGATAGGTACCTTGGGTATTGTGCTCTATGCACTGCCCATGTATGTGGCTGGATTTACCCAAGCCTTGATGTGGAAAGATTTCAACCCAGATGGAACCTTGGTATACGGTAACTTCTTGGAGACGGTTACCCAGATCATCCCCATGTATTGGATGAGGGCCATAGGAGGTAGTTTGTACATTTTGGGTATGTTCGTGTTGCTGTACAATGTGGTACAGACCATCAGGTCAGGTAGCAAGGTAGAGGACGAATTGGCCGAAGCACCCGCCTTGGAGCGTGTGTCCAAAAAACGTGTGGCCGGGGAAACCTTCCACAACTGGTTGGAGAGAAAACCTGTGCAATTGACCATCTTGGCCACCATTGCCATTTTGATCGGTGGTATCGTACAGATTGTCCCAACCATTTTGGTGAAGTCGAACATCCCAACCATTACCAGTGTAAAACCATACACCCCATTGGAGTTGGAGGGACGTGACCTCTATATCCGGGAAGGATGTGTGGGCTGTCACTCCCAAATGGTAAGACCCTTCAGAAGCGAGGTGGAACGCTATGGTGAATATGCCAAGGCCGGAGAATTTGTGTATGATCACCCTTTCCTTTGGGGAAGTAAACGTACAGGGCCCGATTTGTTGAGGGTCGGTGGAAAGTATTCGGACAACTGGCACTTGAACCATATGTACGATCCGCAAAGTACTTCCGCAGGGTCCATTATGCCCGCCTACCAGTGGTTGGTGAAGAACGAGCACGATCGTAGTGGGGTCCAATCCAAAATGGAGGCCATGGTCAAATTGGGAGTGCCTTATACAGATGAGGATATTGCCAATGCTCCACAATCCATGGCAGAACAAGCAGAGCAGATAGAGAAAAATCTATATGCCGATCCTGAATTTGTGAAGACCTATGAGGCCGATAAGAAATATGCGGAGGAAAATGGTGAGGACTTTGTGGAAATGAAAGATCGTGAGATTGTGTCACTCATAGCCTACCTACAACGTTTGGGTACGGATATCAAGATCAAGGAAGCAGAATAACTGTTATCAGAAAATAAAGAGTAAAAAGAAATCATGAATCAAGAGTCAAGAAGCAAGACTAAAATTAAAATGACTTTAAAGTCTTACGTATTGATTCTTGTCTCTATAATCTAACATAACCATGTTGAAATTTGTAAAGAACCATATGGAAACTATTGAAGGGGTGGCCAACTACCCCATGATTTCCCTCTTGATCTTCTTCGTGTTTTTTGTACTTCTCTTTTGGTGGGTGTTTACCGCCTCCAAAGAGCATGTGAAGGAGATGGGAGAATTGCCATTGGACCATAACGATCAACACAACAAACTATAATATTATGAGCACAAGAACACCCTGGTGGATACGCGTACCCGTACTCTTCTTTCTAATCTTCGGATTGATGGAGTACTTTATAGACTCTGGTGATAAACCAGCCATCATTGAATACCCCATCACGCAGTTTTTCCTGCTTTTGGTGTTGATGATTCTCATCGCCATTGAACTTATCCTGAGTTCCATTGAGAACATCATGTTCCAGACCCTTAGTGAAGAAGGTAAGGAGAAGTACCTCGCCAGTAAGAACAGGAAATTGGAGTGGAAATGGGCCAAAAACCTGTATCAACGCCTAACCAAGACCAAATCCATAGAGCGTGAAGGGGAAATCATCATGGACCACAACTATGATGGAATCCGGGAGTTGGACAACGTATTGCCACCTTGGTGGGTATACCTTTTCTATGGTACCATTGTTTTTGGAGTTATCTATCTGGTCAGGTTCCATGTTGTTGGGGAGTATACCCAAGCGGAGGAGTATGACCAAGAAGTGGCCGCTGCCAAAATTGAGATTGAAGAGTACAAGAAAAATGCCAAGGATTTGGTGGATGCCAGTACGGTAGAATTGTTGACAGACGCATCTGATTTAAGTGCAGGGGAAAAGATTTTTACCACTAGCTGTGTGGTTTGCCATATGGCTGATGGTGGTGGGGGAATTGGCCCCAACCTGACCGATGATCATTGGATTTTGGGTGGAGGCATCAAGAATGTGTTCAATACCATTTCAGAAGGAGGACGTGATGGTAAGGGAATGGTGGCCTGGAAGCAAAGCTTCAAGCCCGCAGAGATAGCCCAGGTGGCCAGTTATGTGATAAGCTTGGGAGGAACCACTCCCGCCAATCCAAAAGCCCCTGAAGGCGATGTTTGGGTAGATCCGGATGCACCGGAACCTGCACAGACCCAACCTGAGGAGCAGGTTTTGGATTCCACCAATGTGGTAATGGAGTAAGAACAGGGCCTGGAAAACAATAGGTTTTCGCCAAATAAAAATGCAATGGAAGAGAATTTTAGGGACTCCATAGGAACCATTTCCGAAGAGGGTAAAAGGGCATGGGTCTTCCCAAAAAAACCAAGTGGACACTATTACGATTATCGTAAGTATGTCAGTTATGCGCTATTGGCCTTTTTGGTGGCCGCCCCTTTTATCAAGATCAATGGACACCAATTTTTGATGTTCAATGTGTTGGAACGACGTTTCAATATCTTTGGACTTCCATTTTGGCCCCAGGATTTTCACCTGGTGGTGGTCTCCATGATCATAGGAGTGGTCTTCATTGCACTTTTTACCGTGGCCTATGGCCGTATTTTTTGCGGATGGATGTGCCCCCAGACCATCTTTTTGGAAATGGTCTTTCGGAGAATCGAGTATTGGATTGATGGTGACCGTGGAGCCCAGATGCGATTGGACAAGTCGCCCTGGAATGGCCGGAAAATTAGAAAACGCTTGTTGAAATGGATCATCTTTTTCATCATCTCTTTTTTGATAGCCAACGTCTTTTTGGCCTATTTGATCGGTAGCGATAGATTGATTCAGTATATCACCGAAGGTCCAATGGCCCATTTGAGCACCATGGTACCCTTGTTGATTTTTACAGGAGTGTTCTACTTTATTTTTGCGTGGTTCCGGGAACAGGTCTGTATCATTGCCTGTCCGTATGGAAGACTCCAAGGTGTTTTGTTGGATGATAAATCCATTGTTGTGGCCTATGATCATAAACGCGGGGAAGGCGAGAATGGCCGCAAAAAGTTCCGAAAAAATGAAGATAGGAATGCGCTGGGCCATGGCGATTGTATAGATTGCTTCCAATGTGTGAATGTATGCCCCACAGGAATAGATATCCGTAATGGCACCCAGTTGGAATGTGTTAACTGCACCGCCTGTATTGATGAGTGCGATCATATCATGGAAAGCATAGACAAGCCCAAAGGCTTGATTCGGTATGCCAGTGAGGATGAAATCGTGAACAACAACAAGTTCAGGTTCACGCCCAGAATGAAAGGATATACAGCCGTTCTTGCCGTACTCATTGGAATATTGATTGGGATGCTCTTCCTTCGAAACGAGGTGGAAGCGAACATACTTCGCTTACCCGGACAATTGTATGAGCGCAAGGAGAACAATATGATCAGCAATGTGTACACCTACAAGTTGGTGAACAAGACCACCAAGGATATTGAGAATGTATCCTTTAAATTGATTTCGCACAGGGGAACCATCAAAATGGTGTCCCAGGATACCTTCACGGTGCCAGCGGAAGAACTTACCGAAGGTACTTTGTTTATAGAGATCAATGCTTCGGAACTGACCGGGGACAAAGACAAACTGAAGATAGTGGTCTATAGTGGGGATGAGGTCATTGAGACCACCACCACCCAGTTTTTGGCACCAAGAAGTTACAATTAGGGAGTTGTTGAATAGAATAGTAAGCCTAAAAGGATAAAAAGATGAAGATAAATTGGGGAACTGGAATTGTATTGGCTTTTATAGGGTTTATCACTTTCATCCTATACTTTGTATTTCGGATGAGTACCGATGATAGGGTCAACCATGATCTGGTCACGGAGGAATACTACAAAAAAGAACTTAGCTATCAGCAAGATATCGATGCTTCCAAAACAGCTCAGCAAATGGATGCCGTCCTACGGGTGGAAAAATCACCTGAAGGGGTTGTGATTTTCTTTCCCGAGCAGTTCGACCCCCAAAAGATAACAGGAAAAGTGTCCTTGTACAGACCGTCCAACAAGCGTTTGGATACTGACTTTCCCATAAGTTTGTCCAAAACACATTTGCTCATACCTGACAACAGCTTGGTGGGCGGTCGATGGGACATTACCGTAAATTGGCAGTACGAGGGTGACACCTTTTTTCATAAACAGAAATTGATCTATTAAGCTATGTTGTCATCTGCATTGGTATTGGGGTTGTTGGGAAGTCTGCACTGCTTGGGCATGTGCGGCCCCATAGCTTTTATGTTGCCCTTGGACCAGCAGAACACAGTTAAGAAAACAGCTCAACTGTCCATTTACCATGCAGGAAGGCTCATGGCCTATGGGGTCATTGGAATGCTCTTTGGGGTTTTGGGCAAGGGACTGTCCCTGTTTGGTATGCAGCAAAAATTATCCATCGCCATAGGCGCCATCATGATTTTGTTGGTCCTGATTCCAGGAAGATATCTCAATGGGCATAAGTTTTTACGGCCTATCTACTCCTTATTGGGCAAGGTAAAAGCAAAGTTGGGTACGGAACTCAAGAAAAAGACCCCCGATGCTTTTCTGACCATAGGTTTCCTAAATGGTTTTTTACCCTGTGGATTGGTTTACATGGCCGTATTGGGCGCCATTGCATTGGGAAGTCCGTTGCAAGGTGGACTGTACATGGTCTTGTTCGGACTGGGTACGGTGCCCTTGATGAGTCTGGTGGTCTTTTCCAAAGGATGGATGGGAAACTCGTTCAAGTTTCGTGTGCAAAAGTTGATTCCGGTATTTGTGGTGATCATAGGGGTACTTTTTATCATCCGTGGACTAGGGCTGGGCATTCCCTATGTTTCCCCCAAGCCAGTGCCCACCAACTTGGCTTCGGCCACCATAGAGTGCCATCAGCCTTAAATCCATAGAACAATAAAGAATAAGAATTTGGTTGGGCAAGAATTGTCCAACCTAATAAATCAATCATATGAAGATAACATCTGCAGAAGAAGCGGTACAGATCATAAAATCGGGGGACAAAGTATTTTTTCAAGGCGCGGCCATGACCCCCAATGTACTTATTGATGCCCTTTGCGATAGATACGAAGAGCTCAAGGATGTAGAAATAGTGTCCATCCATACCGAAGGGGAGGCTAGGTATACCCAAGCCCCCTGCAATGAAAGTTTTCGGTTGAACAGCCTTTTTGTAGGAGGTAATGTCCGCAACTTTGTCAATGGTTTTAAAGGGGATTATGTCCCAATTTTCCTTAGTGAGATCCACTTGTTGTTCCGAAGGAATATCATCGATTTGGATGTGGCCTTCATTCAGGTTTCCCCGCCGGACAAGCATGGATATTGTTCTTTGGGGGTTTCGGTGGATGTGACCCTTCCCGCCATTGAAATGGCCAAAAAAGTGGTGGCGCAGATCAATCCAAGAGTACCTAGGACGCATGGGGATGGTATTATCCATATCAGCCAAATTGATCAGGCCGTTGAGGTGGACCAACCCATCCATGAGCATGAACAAACAAAGATTTCAGGCTTGGAGCTTCAAATAGGGGGGCATGTGGCTTCTTTGATTGAAGATGGGGCCACCTTGCAGATGGGGATAGGGAACATTCCCAATGCCGTGTTGTCCAAACTGGGTAATCATAAGCGATTGGGAATCCATACCGAAATGTTTTCCGATGGGGTTTTGCCCCTAATAGAGCAAGGCATTGTTACGGGAGAGGAGAAAAAGGTGAAACAAGGCAAGGTGGTAAGCTGTTTTGCCGTGGGGTCCAGGAAATTGTATGATTTTATCGATGACAATCCCTTGTGCCACTTTAAGGAGGCAGCCTATACCAATGACACGGCCGTAATCAGAAAGAACCCAAAAGTTACAGCGATCAACAGTGCCATTGAGATTGATATTACTGGACAGATTTGTGCAGATACCATTGGAAGCAGACAATTTTCCGGGGTAGGAGGACAAATGGATTTTATTCGGGGGGCTTCACTTTCAGATGGGGGGAAACCCATTTTTGCCATGCCCTCAATTACAAATAAAGGGGTTTCCAAGATTGTGCCCTACCTGAAGCAGGGAGCTGGAGTGACCACCACACGCGCCCACGTGCATTATGTGGCCACGGAGCATGGGGTGGTGAACCTCTATGGTAAAAATTTGAAACAACGGGCACAGGCCTTGATTTCCATTGCCCATCCAGACCATAGGGAGGCATTGGAGAAGGCAGCATACGAACGGTTTAATGGATGATCATGGAACCCCATAAAAAAAAGAGGCTGAATTTATCAGCCTCTTTTTTTTGGAATTATGTGATGTAATCGGTTAGATTTTAAAGGTCATGACGGGGGCTTTGGAATGGTTGGCGATATCCTCTCCAATACTTCCCATAAAGAAATGGGAAAGCCCTCTTCTTCCATGGGTTGGGATGCCCACCAAATCGGCACAGACCTTTTCACTATAATTGAGTACCCCTTTTTCTACGGTGTAGTCATCGTGGATCTCTACCTGAAGTCCCAAATTGGCTTCTTTAAGGAATTTGGTGATTTTGGCATAGGCATCATCTGTGCTCAGGAACTCATCACCGGGTGTGTTTACATAGACCAAGAGAAGCTCGGATTTGAGCAATTTTGCCATTTCCGCGGCCTTTTTTACCACGGGAATACTTTCCTCGGCAAAATCACAGGCAAAGACAAATCGCTCTGCGCGAAACTCCTCAACCTCGCCTTTGATGACAAGAACAGGTACATTAGCGGTACGTACTACCCGTTCCGTATTGGAGCCGATAAAGATTTCTTCCAGACCGTCTGTACCGTGCGATCCCATAACGATGAGGTCCGCATTGTGTTTTTCGGCGACTTCGTTCACCTCGCTGAAAACTTTGTAATGTTTGATCACGGGTACGACCTTAACGCCCTTCAAATAGGGTTTGTCCAAGAACTCGGCGAACCTTTTCTCCCCTATTTTGATCAAATGGACCACCTGTTCCTGGGAAATATAGCCGGATTCGGTCATAAGGGCCGGGGATAGTTCCAACATATGCAGCACCAATAGCTCTGCGTCGTTTTTCTTTGCGAGGGAGGCCGCTACTTTGAGTGCCCGCTCGGACTGTTTTGAAAAATCAATGGGTACGATTATGCTTTTCATTTTTTTCTTTTTTAGGTTAAACGGTCATGGAAAATACTCGTGTATCTGGCTGTTTTCGGTGTAGTTTTACATCAAATGCCATGCTGATGTTCCGTATAAAGGGTCGTCCTTTTGGGGTTACTTGGATACTGTTTTTTCCGATTTCAATAAGTCCGTCAGCATCCATTTCCATCAGGTTTTCAATGATTTTTTTGAAATCGACCACTTCTTCTTCCTCCTTGGTCCAAGAGGTCTCAAACTGGCACATAAGGTTAAGGATATGCTGTCTCACAATCTCGTCCTCTTGGTTAAGGATATGTCCCCTAAAAATAGGGATAAGTCCGTGGGATACCAAATGTTGGTACTCCTCAACACTTTTTACATTTTGGGCAAATCCGTACCAGCTATCACTGATGCTGGAAACCCCTAGGCCAATCATTAATTTGGTCTTGGAAGGGGTGTAGCCCATAAAGTTTCTATGCAGGGTGCCGTTGGTAAGGGCGGTATACAAATTGTCCGTAGCGAGGGCAAAGTGGTCCATACCCACATCTTTGTATCCAAACTCCGTGAGCATTCTTTTGCCCATTTCGTATTGTGCTTTTTTCTCCACGGATGAAGGCAGGTCTTCCTCTTTATAGCCCCGCTGTCCATTGCCTTTCAGCCAAGGCACGTGGGCATAGCTGTAAAAGGCGATCCTATCAGGTTGTAAGGCCTTGGTTTTAATGATGGTCTCTTCCACATGGGCACAGTCCTGAAAGGGAAGGCCGTATATGATATCGTGGCCTACTGAGGTGTAGCCAATTTCCCGGGCCCAGTCGGTCACGTTCTTTACATTTTCAAAAGGCTGAATCCTGTTGATGGCCCTTTGCACGGTTAGGTTGTAATCCTGCACACCGTAGCAGACCCTTCTGAACCCTACATCAAAAAGGGCCTGTAGATGTGCTTTTGTGGTATTGTTGGGATGTCCCTCAAAACTAAATTGGGCATCTGCTGCTTTTTTGGCCTGTGAAAGAATGCCTTTGACCAACTGGGTCAAATGTTCGGGTGAGAAAAACGTAGGTGTGCCTCCACCCAAGTGCAATTCTTTTATGGTCGGTTTGGTTCCAAGAAGTTCAACATACAACTGCCATTCCTTTAAAACCGATTTGATATAGGGCAATTCCACTTCATGTCTTTTGGTGATGCGTTTATGGCATCCGCAGAAGGTGCACAGGCTTTCACAAAAGGGGAGGTGTATATACAGGCTTATCCCTTCCTCAGGGTTTTCCTGGAATGCCTTCAATACGCTGGATTTCCATTTTTTGCCCGAAAAACTCTCCAAATCCCAATACGGTACCGTGGGGTAACTGGTGTATCTGGGGCCGGGGACATTATACTTCTGAACTAATTCACACATAACTACATACCTTTGGATTATAGGTCAAAATTAGAAGTGCTCCTTGGGATAAAACATGATAAATGTCAGTCTGTCCCCAAATCCCAACATGACAACCATCATATTTTGTGCGTTATGGCCTTTGTAGTTTTAGGGAATCCGGAAGGAGTTAATTTTCAGTGTAATGGGAGAGCATATCAGCAAAAGTGTATTTGACGGCGAAGAGCGGAAGGCCTTCGTTCGGCATTTGATTGATGATGTTAAGGCTCTCGAAATTCTCTTGGAGCGGGGTTTGGTGGAAGATGATGTGGTGCGAATTGGCGCGGAACAGGAAATGTGCTTGGTGGATGATGAATTTAGACCCTCCCCAAAATCGCTTGACATCATTGAGACCATAGATGATCCACATTTTACCACGGAGTTGGCGAACTATAATTTGGAGGCCAACCTCGACCCATTTCCTTTGGAGAAGGAGTGTTTTCAAAAAGTGGAACGGCAGTTGGGTCAGTTGTTGGATAAGGCCAAGGCAGCGTCTAAAGAACATCAGAGTAAAGTTGTACTCACGGGAATCCTTCCCACCATTGGTAAGGAAGAGCTTGGTATGGATTACATGACGCCTATCCCCAGATACTATAAGCTCAATGATACCCTAAAGATGTGGCGGGGCGATGATTTCAGTGTAAGGATCAGGGGAGTGGATGAGCTGTCCATCCATCATGATTCGGTGTTGTTTGAAGCCTGTAACACCAGTTTTCAATTGCACTTGCAAGTGGCCCCTGAGGATTTCATCAAAAGCTACAATTGGTCGCAGGCCATTGCCGGTCCTGTATTAGGGATATCCTGCAATTCCCCCCTTCTGTTGGGCAAGGAACTTTGGAAGGAAACCCGAATCGCCCTTTTTCAGCAGAGTTTGGATACCCGAAAGTGGTCCCATGCCGTGAAGGAGCAAGTGGCCCGGGTAGGGTTTGGGGAACATTGGCAAAAAGGCTCGGTGGTCAACATCTTTAAGGAGGACATTTCCACGCACCGTATTGTTCTTACCAAACCGATTGGGAAAAGCGCATTGCAACTCTTGGAGGAAGGAAAAATACCCAAGCTCGAGGCGTTGAACCTGTTCAACGGGACCGTATACCGCTGGAACCGTCCTTGTTATGGCGTAGGCAATGGCAAACCCCATGTTCGCATAGAGAACAGGTACATTCCAGCAGGGCCTTCAATGATCGATCAAATGGCCAATTTTGCTTTCTGGGTCGGATTGATGGAAGGTAGGCCCAAGGCATATGATGATTTACCCAATGTTATGGATTTTAAAGAAGTGCGGCAGAATTTTATAAATGCCGCACGAAATGGAAGACAGGCCCAGTTTTCTTGGCAGGGAAAGAATATGACTTTAAAGAAATTGATCAAGAATGAGCTATTGCCCATTGCCCATAAAGGATTAAAAAAGCATCAAATAAATGAAAATGACATCAATAGGCTTTTGGGGATTATCGAGGCCAGGGTAAATGGCCCCACAGGTGCTGAATGGCAAATAAACAATTTTAGGCGATTGCGGAAACAAATGAAGCTGGACAGTGCCTTGGTACAATTGACAAAAGCCCAGTTTGAGCAACAACAAAACAATGTTCCCGTGCATCAATGGCGACCGGTGCAGGGAATTGTACAAAAAAGGGAGTCGTTTCAGCGGGTAGGCCAGATCATGTCGACCCGGCTCCTGAAAATGTACGGGGATGACTATGCCAATCTAGCGCTTTCCATTATGCAGTGGAACAACATTCACCACCTTCCCGTGGAGAACACCAAAGGTGAATTGGTGGGGTTGTTGACATGGAGCCATATCGACCAAATGAAAACATTGGATAAAACCGAGGCCCGGGTTTCAGACATTATGATCAAAAAAGTAATTACCGCGACGCCAAAGACGGAGATCGAGACCGCTAAAAAGATGATGCAAGACCATCAAATTGGTTGTTTGCCTGTCTGCGAAGGGAGCAGCTTGGTAGGAATCATCAGTAAAGTAGACTTATGAGTAAGTCCGTGGCGTACAGCGAAGCCCTGGGCCAGACCTTGGAGGTGGACCGAATCATGGACCATATCAAGGGGACGGACAGTGGTCCCACAGTGGTCTTCTTTGCGGGAATCCATGGCAATGAACCTGCGGGAGTATTTGCCTTAAAAGAGGTTTTGGATGAAATAAGTGCTCAAAAGACCAAAGTAAACGGTGAAATATACGCCATAGCAGGAAACCTTGGGGCGCTTGGCAAGAATGTACGCTTCCAAAAGGAGGACCTTAACCGTATCTGGACTCCCGAGCGAATGGATTGCAGTTTTTCCGATGTGGTGGAATGCTCCGATGAGGAGAAAGAACTCTTGGAAATTCGTAAAGTACTTTTCAGGATTCTTGAAGAGGGCAAGTCCCCTTTTTATTTTATGGACCTGCATACTACCTCCAGTGATACGACGCCCTTCATGGTTTTGAACGATAGCCTGCTGAACCGTAACTACGCCGCAAACTATCCTTTGCCCATAATTTTAGGGATAGAGGAATATTTGGAAGGGGCCTTGTTGAGCTACATCAATGAGTTGGGTTATGTGTCACTGGGTTTTGAAAGCGGTCAGCACAATGATATAAAAGCCATCCAGAACCATGCGGACTTTATTCGGTTTTCGCTGTATTTGACTTCTTCGGTCCAAGCTTCGGAAAAGGAGCAAGCGGATTTGTTCAACCATATCAAACAAACCAATGGAACCGTGGCGCAGCGGTTTTATGAGATTTATCATGAGCATAAAATAGCTCCCGGGGATAATTTTAAAATGTACCCCGGATTCATTAACTTTCAGCATGTTCCCAAAGGTGAGTCAATAGCCGTATACAACGGTGAAATCGTGAAGGCCAATAGGCATAAGCAGATTTTTATGCCCCTGTACCAAGATCAGGGCAGTGAGGGATTTTACTTTATCCGGGTAATTCCTAAAATATGGTTGCAGATTTCACGGGAATTGAGGCGGTTTAAGGTAGATCACCTGTTGGCAAAGTTGCCCGGGGTGCGGTGGAAATCCGATCAAAAGGACACCCTTGTCGTGAATCAGCGGATAGCCCGGTATATGGCACGATCGTTTTTTCATTTGTTGGGGTATAGGGCTAGAAGGTTCAATGAAGACCATTTGGTGGTCAAAAACAGGGAGAGAACCTCAAAAACCAAGATGTATAAAAATACCCCTTGGTTCTGATTTAAGGCGGTAAACAGTGGGGCAAAAGCCACAAATATGACTTCTATCATATTTTAGCTCATGCTCCCCATCTAATTTTGGGACAAGAGTTAGTTGACATTTTAAATTTTTTGGTATGAGCAGTATACATAAAATATTGATTCCTTTTGATTTTTCGGAAGCCTCGTTGAATGCATTGGAATACGTGGCCAATTTTGTGGGTCCCGAACGTCCCATAACCATTTTGGCCATGTACGTTAGTGCAATGCCCATAAGTCTTTCGGAAGAGGATGAACTCAAGGAAGATTTTTCAAACGTCCTCAAAGGCATGGACGTTAGGTTAAATATTGAACCCGAATTCCAAACCGCTACAGGCAAGATGATCAGTACTATTTTGGCAGCACAAAAATCCAGTGATGCTGACTTGATCATGATGGGTACCATGGGAGATAAAATCACCGATGAGGCCATTACCAATACCTCAAGATTGGTTTTGGATGCCGATTGCCCTGTGATTTCCATTCCCTATGGCTGTGGTATCAAGGAGCCCAAGGATATTGCCCTGGTCATGGGGGGGGAGTTGATCGACAACAAAAAACTTTTGGATACTTTGTTGGACATAGCACGCACTTTTGACTCAAGAGTGCACGTACTTACCATCTATAAAGAATCCATTTATGAGGAGCACTCCACGGCCGATAGTACCGAAAACTCATTGGAATACTATTTGGAGCACTTTTATGTGGAGCATACGTTCAATAAAAACCAGGATGTGGAAGAAGGTATTTTCAACTACATCAACGAGAAGAAAATCGACCTTTTGGTTATCCTGCCAAGGAACCATGCCCAGAACAGTACCCCTTCTGAAGGCCGATTGACAAAGCTGCTGACCCTGCATTCCGAAATTCCGGTTTTGGCTTTGGATTGATGGCATTGTATAAATCCTCAATTTAATATGGACCCTATGGGAAAATTCCAAATAGAAAGTTTGGGAACGCCACACCATAAATCGCCCTTGAAACTTAGTACGGTCAAAGGGGATAATATCTTTGATTTTGTGAGCGATGCCGATCGATTGGTCTTTGACCTTTCGATGGAGTATTACAATCATTGTCTCAAAACGGGTGATGCTCCCCTGTGCTTGGAAAAGGCGGGCCCCCGTCAGGATATTTTTTTCGATGCCCAAAAGACCACGGCTGCCATTGTTACCTGTGGAGGTTTGTGTCCAGGGATCAACAATGTGATTCGTGGGGTGGTCATGGGGCTCCACTATTTTTATGGGGTGAAGAAAATTTTGGGCATACCCTATGGGTATGAAGGACTTAATCCGGAGAAAGGACACGGCTTTGTGGAACTCACTCCGGACAAAGTAAAGGATATCCATCAGTTTGGGGGCACTTTTTTAGGGTCGTCCCGAGGAAGTCAAGATGTGTCCAAAATGGTGGATACCTTGCAGGCTAACAACATCGACATCCTTTTTGCCATTGGGGGCGACGGTACCCTAAAAGGAGTGGATGCCATTGGGCAGGAAATCAAAAAACGGAATGCCAAGATCAGCGTGGTGGGGATTCCCAAGACCATAGACAACGATATTGATCTTATTGATGAATCTTTCGGGTTTGAAACGGCATTTGATGTGGCAAGCCCCATTCTACGCGATGCCCACAATGAAGCTACTGGGGCTTTCAATGGGATTTCCATTGTGAAATTGATGGGAAGGGACAGTGGTTTTATAGCAGCTTCTGCCGCCTTGGCCATGCCTGTGGTGAATTTTGTGCTGGTTCCCGAGATGGATTTTTCCCTTGAAGGTGAAAATGGATTTCTAAAAGCCCTGGAACAGAGGTTGGAACTGAAAAGACATGCGGTCATTGTTGTGGCTGAAGGCGCTGGGCAGCATTTGTTCCAAGAGAAAAGCGGGGTCAAGGACGCATCGGGGAATGTGAAACATCAAGATATCGGCCTTTTTTTAAAGGAAAAAATAGGCGAACACTTTAAGGGCTCCTCCGTTACCATCAAATACATAGACCCCAGTTACATCATTCGGAGTGCGCCCGCCAACTCAAGCGATAGTGTCTATTGTAGTAGGTTGGCCTACCATGCCGTTCATGGGGCCATGGCGGGAAAGACCCGGTTTGTGAGTAGCAAGGTCAATAACAAGTATGTGTATGTACCCATTGCAGAGGTGACCCAAAAAAGAAAGAAAATAGATATGGAGGGCGAATTTTGGTTTTCCGTATTGCAGAGTACAGGTCAGCCCTTTTCATGGGGATAATCGACCAAGCTGACATTTGTCATTTAATTTCCTAATTTCACTCCATAGCTTTGGAGAAAATCAAAACAAGAATCATGGAAGTACAAGTTCAATATCTAAAAATGCAGACCAGCGAATCATTGACCGAAATCTTGATGAAAAAGTTGGATGGGCTGGAGAAAAAGTACAACTGGTTGATCAAGGCCAATGTGCTCTTTAAAATGGAGAATGACAAAGCTGGGGAAGGAAAAATATGCGAAATAGAAATGAGTGCTCCCGGACCTAGACTTTTTGCCAAGGCCAAAACGGACGATTTTGAAAAATCCTTGGCAGAGACCATTGAAGAATTGCAAAGACAATTGGAAAAAAGACAGGGTAAGTTTGTGTCACATTAAATGGAAATTAGATCTTTGCTGTGCATGATCCTAAACCACTTCCCATGAAATTTAAATATGTTGCCTTAAGTCTTCTACTGCTCACGGGTTGTTCCACGGCGAAACTGGTGGGGACCTGGAAGAATCCGGACCATGTCATCTTTGATGCCTATAAAGTGCTCGTAGTGGGCATGGCCAAGGATGAAAATGTACGGATGGACTTTGAGAGCAAATTGGTCAAGAAGTTGGAGGATAAAGGGGTAGAGGCCATGCGCAGCATTGACCTTTTTGATGTGGAGTTCACGGCATCCCAAAAGTCGGAAGAAGAACTGTCCGAAGTGGAACAGCAATTGTTGGATAAAGATTTTGATGCCATCTTGTTCACCAAGATCCTTAAGGCCGATAGCAAGCGCACCCTAAAGGAAAGAATAAACAATATTGATAGGATGTTCATGCGGTTCAGTACCGATTATCTGGAACATCAAGACATTTATTATGATCCGGAATCCTATGACTCCTTCAACATTTATCATCTAGAGACTTCCCTATACTGTATCTGTGTGGGAAAGGAAAGGGAACTGATCTGGAGGGGAAACATAGACGTGACCGAATCCCCAAATGTTGAAAAGACCATTGATGCCTACATTAAACTGATCACCGATGAGATGGAGAAGCAGGATATAATTTTTTATTAAGCCAGCCCAAGGGCATCCAGTACCCCTAAAATATCCAAGATAATACAAACGGGAATCGCAATCAAGATAATAACCAGGACAAAGACCATGAACCGCAAGAAAGCAACCATGAGTCTATTGCCAAAAGAAACTTCATCAGTCATAATAGTGTAATTTCCCATCAAGGTAAGGAATTATTCAGGTAACTGTCACGTTCTGTGGATCTATATTCGATTAACGGAATGGTTTTTCGTGTGTGTCGTATCCCAATTAAGGAGTCCCGTTCTTTTTTCCACTGAGCAGTTTTCCCAGTTCCTCCAGACTTGCCCCTTTGGTCTCGGGCATCATAAAAATCACCCAGAAAAATTGAAGGACCATCATAAAGGCGAAGAAGATAAAAATGGGCCAAGGATTGTCCTTGAAAATCCCGATCTCCGCATCAAGGAACGTTGGGGTGATCAAGGTGATAAGGGCTGCGAACACCCAATGGGTTCCGGTTCCCCACGACTGGCCGTATGACCGTACCTTGTTCGGGAATATCTCGGAAATGAATACCCATATCACGGCCCCTTGTCCAACGGCATGCGATGCAATGAAAACAAGAATGAAAATAAGGAGCAGGACCGAGCTTGCACCGGAATAAAAACACCACGCCACCATGGAAAGGCTAATGATGTAGCCAATGGAACCCATGTATAGCAATTGTTTGCGCCCCAGTTTGTCTATCAGGGAAATGCCCACAAAAGTGAAAATAAGGTTGATGATGCCTATGGATATGGAGCTGAAAAGCGATTCCCCGGAAGCCAATCCGGCGCGTTCCAATATTTCGGGAGCGTAGTACAGTACAAAATTGATTCCCGAAAGCTGGTTGAAGGCAGCAATCAAAAAGGCTAGAATAAGTGGTCGGTTGTACTTGCCCGAAAAAAGGTTGTCCTTTTGCTTATGTGCGGTTTCCTGAAGGGCCACCTTTATCTGGGTGAGGTGGACAGTGGCTTGATCTTGATCAATGCCCAATAAGGTCAAAGAACGCAGAACGATGGCCTCTTTATGGTCTTTGAGCAAAAGCCATCTGGGGCTATGGGGAATCTTAAGGACCATAAGGGTATACATCAGCGCAGGAAGTCCCTCAATGCCCAACATCCATCGCCATGCAACATCTTCGTTGAAAATTGCCCCGATCAAAGAATTGGAGACAAACGCGATCAAGATTCCAAAGACAATATTAAATTGATAAAGGGCGGTAAGCCTTCCACGGTTTTCCGGGGTCGATATTTCGGAAATATACACAGGAGCCGCTACTGATGAGATACCTACACCAACGCCCCCAATAAACCTAAAGAAGGAAAAACTATAGGCTTCGGGAGCCAAGGCGGAACCTATGGCGGAGATAAAATAAAGTGCACCGACCCAGAACAAGGTTTTTTTACGTCCCAACCGGTCGCAGGGAATACCGCCCAAAAGAGAACCCAAGACCGTTCCCCAAAGTGCCATGGACATGATAAAAATACCATGGAAGGTAAAAATGGAGTCCCCCAAAAACCAATTGGTGCCCCAAAGATCTTTTATGGGTTGGTTGGCCCCGGAAATGACCACAGTGTCAAATCCAAATAGAAAACCCGCCAAGGCAGCGGTCAAGGAAATCCTGAAAATACGTTTGTCCATGAGGGTCAGTTTTAGCTAAAACTAACCAAAAAAAATTAAAGTATTTGGTCTATGTGCTCCATAATCAATGGGGTAGCTCCCACGTTTTGGGCAATGTAAGTGGAGTTGATTTTTCCGGTTTCTTCCAAGACATCAGGATTTTCGATGAAGTTATCCAATACGGATTTGAGTTCGTTCGCTTTAGATATGGGAATTATCCCTTTCAATGCCACAAGATCTTCGGCTTCTTTAAAGCCTTTGTAGTTGGGGCCAATGACCACCGGAATACCGTAAACAGCGGGTTCCAAAGTATTGTGCAGGCCCGTTGCAAAACCTCCTCCCACATAGGCCATCTGGGCATAACTGTAAATTTTGGTGAGCAGGCCAATGGTGTCAATGATCAACACATCAAAATCCAAAAGGTCTTGATTGCCCATATTGGAATAGCAGAGTGTTTTTTTGGAAATGGATTCCGATAGTCGGTCAATATGGTCTTGCTTTATTTTGTGGGGAGCAAGCACAAATTTCATCCCATTGTTGGAGGAATTGATGTAATCCGCCAAAATCTTCTCGTCTTCCGGCCAAGTGCTCCCTGCCACCAAACAAGGTTGGCTTCCTTTGAATTGTTCCATAAAATCCAGATGGTTGTTCCGTTTCAGGATTTCATGTACTCGGTCAAAACGGGTGTCACCACTTACGGTACTATTGGTAAAGCCAATGGATTCCAAAAGGGTTTTTGAGCTTTCATCCTGAACAAAGAAATGGGAAAAACTATGCAAACTGTTTCGCATAAAACCGCCATAGGGTTTAAAAAAGACCTGTCGTTTGGAGAATATGGCAGAAACCAACAAAGTGGGAACCTTTCGTTGTTGTAGTTGGCGCAGGTAGTTGGGCCAAATTTCGTATTTGATGAAAATGGCCATGGCAGGATTCACCAAATCCACAAATTGTGATGCATTGGAACGGGTGTCCATGGAAAGGTATACCACCACATCGGCTGCAGAAGTGTTCTTTTTTACCTCATAACCGGAAGGGGAAAAAAAGGAAAGTACCAGTTTATGGTCGGGGTACTGGTGGCGCAACTGTTCCAAAATGGGCAATCCTTGTTCAAATTCACCCAATGAGGCCACATGCATCCAAATGCATTTGGAACCCGAAGGTATGGAGGACCGTAATTGCTTAAAAGTACTTTTTCGTCCCGAAACAAATAGCTTCATCTTGGGTTGGAAGAGTGCAATGCCTTTCAAGATGTACCAAGAAAGATGTATTAAGAGGTTATAGACAAAGCGTAGGATCAACATATTTTGCTAAAATACATTCTTTCGGGAATAGCACATTATGGGATCTTTATTTCTTAATTTTGAACCATAACTTATCAACATGAAAAAAATACAAATGGTCGACCTCCAAGGCCAATACCAAGGCATCAAAAATGAGGTCAACGATTCCATAGCCGAAATCCTGGATTCTTCGGCATTTATCAACGGTCCGCACGTGCATGCCTTTCAAAAGGAATTGGAGGAATACTTGGGAATAAAACATGTAATTCCATGTGCCAATGGCACGGACGCCCTTCAAATTTGTATGATGGGATTGGGGTTGCAGCCCGGTGACGAAGTGATCACGGCCGATTTTACCTTTGCGGCCACCGTTGAGGTAATTGCCCTATTAAACCTGACGCCTGTTTTGGTGGATGTGGAACCTGATACCTTCAATATTGATGTCAAGGCTGTGGAGAAGGCCATTACTCCCAAGACCAAAGCCATTGTGCCGGTACATTTGTTTGGCCAATGTGCCAATATGGATGCCTTGATGGATTTGGCCCAAAAGCACGACTTATATGTGATTGAGGACAATGCCCAAGCCATTGGAGCTACGTATACCTCTGTGGATGGTAAAAAACAAAAGGCAGGAACCATAGGTCATGTGGCATCGACTTCTTTCTTTCCATCGAAGAATTTGGGCTGTTATGGTGATGGTGGCGCGATCTTTACCAATGATGATGAGTTGGCCCACACACTAAGGGGTATGGTAAACCACGGGATGTACACGCGTTACTATCATGATGTGGTTGGGGTGAACTCGCGGTTGGATTCCATCCAAGCGGCCGTGTTAAGGGCGAAACTCCCAAAATTGGATACTTACAATAAGAGGCGTTGGGAAGCCGCATCCAAGTATTCCAAAGCCTTTCAGGGGCAAGAGCATATTGTGGCCCCCAAGATTGTCTGCGGATGTGATGATAGTCAAAATGTATGCGATTGTCATGTGTTCCATCAGTACACCTTGAAAATCTTGAACGGTAAAAGAGATGGATTGGTGCAACATTTAAACGATAACAACGTTCCATGTGGAGTGTATTATCCAGTTCCCTTACATAGGCAAAAGGCGTATGTGGATACCCGGTACAATGAAGCTGATTTTCCAGTCACCAATCAATTGGTCAATGAGGTGATATCGCTTCCGATGCATACCGAGCTGGATGATGAGCAAATCCAATTTATAACCGATTTGGTTATAGATTTCGTAAACCGTTAAACATGAAGATACTGGTAACAGGGGGATTGGGATACATAGGTTCCCATACTGTTGTTGAATTGCAGAACGAAGGTTTTGAGGTGGTGGTGATAGACAACCTCTCCAATTCTTCCCTAAATGTTTTGGATGGTATCGAGGCCATTACGGGAAAGAAGCCCGTTTTTGAGGAGCTGGATCTTCGGGAGAAGTCCAAAGTCCAAGATTTTTTCAAAAGACATAATGATATTGCAGGCGTAATCCATTTTGCGGCGTCCAAAGCTGTTGGGGAAAGTATGGAAAAACCCTTACTCTATTACGAGAACAATCTTGGGGTTTTGGTGTACATTTTGCAAGAATTGATCAAGAAGAAGAATACCAGTTTCATTTTCAGTTCCTCTTGTACCGTATATGGCGAAGCCGATGAGATGCCTATTACGGAAGATGCTCCTATTAAATCGGCGGAGTCACCATATGGAAACACAAAGCAGGTTGGTGAGGAGATCATATCCGACACGTGTCGGGTAAACCCCAATTTGAAAGCTATAGCGCTCCGTTATTTTAACCCTATTGGAGCACATCCGTCTACCCAAATAGGGGAACTTCCCATTGGAGTCCCCCAGAATTTGGTGCCCTACATTACCCAAACGGGTGTTGGACTAAGGGAGCAACTGTCCGTGTTTGGGGATGATTACCCAACCCCGGATGGAACCTGTATCCGGGATTATATTCATGTGGTGGATTTGGCCAAGGCCCATGTCATTGCCCTGCAGCGATTGATTCAAGGCGATAACCAAAAAAATTATGAGGTCTTTAATCTGGGTACTGGAAAAGGAAGTTCAGTGTTGGAAGTGATTCAAAGTTTTGAGCGTGTGTCAGGGAAGTCCTTGAATTATAAAATAGAGGACAGAAGGTCTGGTGATGTGGTACAGGCTTATGCAAACACCCAAAAAGCGAATGAGGTTTTGGGCTGGAAAGCCAAGTCAACATTGGATGAAGCCATGAAATCTGCATGGGATTGGGAGTGTAAAATCAGAAGTTGAAAAATTTTATCTCAATAATAAAGCCTGTCTTTTGACGGGCTTTTTTTGGTTAAGGTCCAATGGTTTCGTTTTTAGGTTATCATGGAAGGGATGCTTACATTAGTCAAACTAATTGACTAAACTTTTTGAAAATGAAAAAACTTATCTTCCTTTCTCTCTTACTTTTTGGTACTGTGGCATTGGCCCAGGAAACCTACCTCCAATGCGGTCGCATATTGGACGTGAAATCAGGTAAAATGCTCTCAGAAAAAACCATAGTGGTTTCAGGAAATTCAATCAAATCCATTGAGAATGGATACAAAACGGGTGGCTCTCAAGATGTGGTCGTGGACTTAAAAGACAAGACCGTGCTTCCCGGATTCATAGATATGCATGTGCACATTGAAGGGCAATCCAGCCCCAATACCTATATCCAAAGGTTTACCCTGAACGATGCCGATGTGGCCTTTCAATCCACGGTATATGCCAAGAACACTTTAATGGCAGGATTTACCACAGTTCGTGATTTAGGTGGAAGCGGAGTGAACATTGCATTGCGAAATGCCATAAACAAAGGAGTTATTGTAGGGCCCAGAATTTTCACGGCAGGTAAGGCCATAGGTACGACCGGTGGCCATGCAGACCCTACCAATGGCATGAAAAAAGATTTGATGGGAGACCCAGGTCCCAAAGAAGGTGTGGTGAATTCGGAAGAAGACGGGAAAAAAGCGGTAAGGCAACGCTATAAAGATGGGGCGGATGTCATTAAGATCACCGCTACCGGAGGGGTGCTCAGTGTCGCCAAGAGTGGACAGAATCCGCAATTTACTATTGAAGAGATAAAGGCCATAACAGAGACGGCAAAAGACTACAATATGCTCACTGCGGCCCACGCCCATGGCGATGAAGGGATGCAAAGGGCTATTTTGGGAGGTATAAAGACCATAGAACATGGCACGCTGATGAGTGAGGAAACCATGGACCTTATGGTGAAACACAATACCTTTTTGGTGCCCACGATCACCGCTGGAAAGGAAGTGACCGAAAATGCCAAAAAACCTGGGTATTTTCCTGAGGTAGTAGCAAAAAAGGCCAGTGAAATAGGACCAAAGATTCAGGCTACCTTCCAGAAAGCCTATAAAAAGGGAGTGCCCATTGCCTTTGGTACCGATGCGGCCGTTTTTCCACATGGAGAAAATGCAAGGGAGTTTGTGTACATGGTAGAGGCGGGGATGCCCGTGGTTGAGGCGATCAAGTCCGCGACCGTCACCAATGCCGAACTTTTGGGAATGGGAGACAATCTGGGTCAGCTTAAAGCCGGTTTTTTGGCTGATATCGTGGCCGTGGGCGAGAACCCTGAGGATGATGTGAATACGTTGAGGAATGTGGTTTTTGTGATGAAAGAAGGGAAAATATTCAAGTCCGAGTAAATCCTTTTTAACGGATTGGACGTACATATCATATGCTGTCCAACTTTAACAACAGTCTGGAATTATTGGAAGTGGCCCAAAAGGAGCAGCTGTACCAGAATCTTTTGGTGCAGCTGGAAAAGGATTTTGGCTTGGCCAATGTGCCGTTTAAGCTCCATAAAGATATATTGCCTTCCGAGCTGAAAAGCCTTCTGCATGAGAAAATCTATGTGCTCATGGTGGAAAAGTTTCAGGAATACCTCAATCTATTGTATGTAGTGGATATCCCGGAAGAACAGGTTCGCAATATGCCCCTTTCCGATGTGGTCGACCTGTCCGCCGAAGTATCGTTCCTACTTTTAAAAAGGGAATGGCAGAAAGTTTGGTACAGACATAAATATCACACCTAAAACTTTTTTTTGATTAAATGCAACTTTGTAGGCCAACTGTTGTATTTGTTGTATTTTTGATAAAATTTTTAGATAGGTTTTTAGCTATTAGCTGTCCATGGACAAATATTCATTTTTAAACGCAGCACATACCTCATTTTTTGCGGAGCTGTACGATAAATATCTTACGAACCCCGATAGTGTGGAGCCCAGTTGGAGGGCTTTTTTTCAAGGATTTGATTTCGGAATGGAAAGTTCCTTGGAAGATTTGGGGATTGATTCAGGCAATACCGGTACGGTAATCCTCGCCAATGGAAAACAGGTGGAAATGCCCGAGACCCTGCAAAAGGAGTTTCAGGTCATCCGTTTGATCGATGGCTACCGTTCCAGAGGCCACCTTTTTACCAAGACCAATCCGGTCAGGGAAAGAAGAAAATATGAGCCCACTTTGGATATTGCCAACTTTGGCTTGTCCGAAGCGGATATGGAGACCGTTTTTGATGCCGGGAAGATTCTGGGTATTGGGTCTGCCTCTTTGAAGGAGATCATTGCCCATTTGGAGCGTATCTATTGCGATTCCATTGGGGTGGAGTATATGTATATCCGTACCCCGGAGCGCATTCAATGGATACAGGATTGGCTCAACGTAAACGATAACCATCCCAATTTCAGTCCGGAAGAAAAAAAGGCCATCCTTAGAAAATTGAATGAGGCCGTTTCCTTTGAAAGCTTTTTACATACCAAATATGTGGGTCAGAAACGATTCTCCCTTGAAGGTGGCGAGTCTTTGATTCCTGCTTTGGATGTCATCATAGAAAAGGCTGCGGACAGTGGGGTAAAACAATTTGTGATGGGAATGGCCCACCGTGGTCGTTTGAACGTGTTGACCAATATCTTCGGAAAATCCCCAAGGGACATTTTCAGTGAGTTCGATGGAAAGGATTACGAAGAGACCATTTTTGATGGGGATGTAAAGTATCACCTCGGATGGACCTCCGCAAGGGAGACCGATTCCGGGAAAATGGTGAACATGAACATTGCACCCAACCCATCACATTTGGAAACCGTAAATGCCATTGTTGAAGGGATAACCCGTGCAAAACAAGACCGTGACCATACCGACAATGTATCGGAAGTGTTGCCTATCTTGGTGCATGGCGATGCTGCCTTTGCGGCTCAGGGTGTGGTGTATGAAATCATACAAATGGCCCGCTTGGATGGCTATGCCACCGGAGGGACCATCCATATTGTAGTGAACAACCAGATCGGGTTTACCACCAACTATCTGGACGCCCGTTCCTCTACCTATTGTACCGATGTGGGCAAGGTTACCCTATCCCCCGTACTGCACGTTAATGCGGATGATGCAGAAGCTGTGGTGCATGCCTCCATTTTTGCATTGGAGTACAGGATGCGATACAAGCGCGATATTTTCTTGGATCTATTGGGCTATCGAAAATATGGACATAACGAAGGGGATGAGCCAAAGTTTACCCAACCTTTGCTATATAAGTCCATATCCAAGCACCAGAACCCGAGGGATATCTACGCAGAGAAACTGATTGCCGAAGGCATCATTGATAAAGATTACGTAAAAAGTCTGGAGGAAGAATATAAAAAGAACTTGGAAGAAGATCTTTTGGATTCCAGAAAGATCGAGAAAACAAGAATAACCCCTTTCATGCAAGATGAATGGGAAGGGTTTGGCCAAGTGACCGAAGAAACCATGTTGGAAACCATGGATACTTCGTACGACCTCAAAAAATTGACGGAAATCGCCAAGGGGATTACTGCGCTTCCCGAAGGGAAAAAATTCCTGAGAAAACTGGAGCGATTGGTCGAAGCACGTCGTAAGATGTACTTTGAGGACAATCAGTTGGATTGGGCCATGGGAGAACTTCTGGCCTACGGCTCGTTGATCGAGGAAGGTTTTGATGTGCGTATGACCGGTCAGGATGTGGAGCGGGGAACTTTTTCGCACCGTCATGCCGTGATCAAAACCGAGATGCATGAGGAAGAGGTGACTTTGTTGAATGAACTTGGGGACAACCAAAATGGAAAGTTCCATATCTATAATTCCTTGCTGTCGGAGTATGCGGTAATGGGCTTTGATTATGGGTATTCCATGGCAAGTCCAAAGACCCTTACCATTTGGGAAGCCCAATTTGGGGATTTCAGTAACGGGGCCCAGATTATTATAGACCAATACCTGTCTTCAGCTGAGGACAAGTGGAAACTGCAGAACGGTTTGGTGTTGTTGCTGCCCCATGGATATGAAGGACAGGGTGCTGAGCACTCTTCGGCACGTATGGAGCGCTATCTTCAGTTGTGTGCCAAGGACAATATGTACGTGGCGGATGTCACCACCCCGGCCAACCTGTTCCACCTGCTTCGCAGGCAGATGAAGGCCGATTACAGAAAACCTTTGGTAGTTTTTACACCAAAGAGTTTGTTGCGACATCCAAAAGTGGTTTCCACCAAAGAGGAAATGGCCAACGGAAGTTTCCAAATGGTGATTGATGATGCCGAAGCAAGTGCTTCCAAAGTCAAAACATTGGTGTTCTGTACCGGAAAGTTCTATTATGATCTTTTGGACAAACGGGAAGAGTTGAAAAGGGATGATGTGGCCTTGGTACGTGTGGAGCAATTGTTCCCATTACCAACGGGTGAAATGCGGAACATCATCAAGAAATATAAAAATGCGGACGACATTGTTTGGGCCCAGGAAGAACCTAGGAACATGGGAGCTTGGGGGCATATGCTGATGCATTTTGAGGAAGCCAAACAATTTAGGGTGGCCTCACGTAGATTTTATGGAGCTCCCGCGGCAGGAAGTGCGGTGCGTTCCCAAAGACGTCATGCCCAGGTGTTGGAGTATGTCTTTGATAAGAGAAAGGACAATATGTTAATTCGATAATAAAGTATAAACGCGTATAGCATGGTATTAGAAATGAAAGTTCCCTCTCCTGGGGAATCCATTACAGAGGTTGAGATAGCCGAATGGTTGGTCGAGGATGGAGATTATGTGGAAAAGGATCAAGCCATTGCAGAGGTTGACTCGGACAAGGCAACATTGGAGCTTCCTGCGGAAGAAAGCGGGATTATAACCCTAAAGGCTGAAGTTGGGGATGCCGTCGCCGTAGGTGAAGTGGTGTGTCTTATCGATACCAGCGCCGAAAAACCAGAAGGGAGCGCTCCAAAAGCGGAAGCGAAAGAAGAACCTAAAAAGGAGGAGCCCAAAGCGGAACCCAAAAAGGCAGAGCCTGCCAAGGAAACCTACGCTTCCGGAACGCCTTCACCAGCAGCCAAAAAGATTTTGGATGAAAAGGGTATTGAGCCTTCATCCGTTTCCGGTTCGGGAAGGGATGGTCGCATAACCAAGGAAGATGCTGTGCAAGCGGTTCCATCCATGGGTACGCCAACCGGTGGAAGTAGGGGGGAGACCCGCTCCAAACTTTCCATGCTACGTAGAAAAGTAGCAGAGCGTTTGGTGTCCGCCAAAAACGAAACCGCGATGTTGACCACCTTCAATGAAGTGGATATGTCGCCCATCTTTGAATTGCGCAAGCAGTACAAAGAAGAATTCAAGGATAAACATGGTGTTAGTTTGGGCTTTATGTCTTTCTTCACCAAGGCGGTTATCCGAGCATTGCAAATGTATCCTGCCGTAAACTCCATGATTGATGGCAAGGAAATGATCACGTATGATTTCTGTGATATCAGTATCGCTGTTTCCGGCCCCAAAGGTCTTATGGTTCCCGTAATCAGAAATGCCGAAAACCTAACGTTCAGAGGTGTTGAGTCCGAAGTGAAACGTTTGGCCATCCGAGCTAGGGAAGGCGAGATCACTGTGGATGAAATGACCGGCGGAACCTTTACCATTACCAATGGCGGGGTGTTCGGTTCCATGTTGTCCACGCCTATCATCAACCCACCCCAAAGTGGAATCTTAGGGATGCACAACATTGTGGAGCGCCCTATTGTAAGGGACGGCGCCATTGTTATTGCGCCCATTATGTATGTGGCCCTATCCTACGACCATAGAATCATCGACGGAAAAGAATCCGTTGGTTTCTTGGTGGCGGTCAAGGAAGCTTTGGAAAGTCCAGTGGAGTTGTTGATGGATGGTGATGTGAAGAAAGCTTTGGAGCTTTAATCTGCAATAGAGCTGATGCATATGCTCTGTATTCGGGTAACTTAATAATATTGGAATGTTGATTGCCAACAGCAGCAGAAGTGATATTCCCGAAATTTTTAGGCTTTATAAACTGGCCACAGATTTTCAGAAAGTAAAATTTCCAGAAAACCAGTGGCCGGAGTTTAGTCAAGATTTGATTTTGACGGAGGTTGATGATAATCGACAATTTAAATTGTTGATGGATGGTGAAATAGCCTGCGTTTGGGCCATAACCTATAGCGACCCTCAAATTTGGGAAGAGGATGAGAATGATGCTTCCATTTATATTCACAGAATCGCTACCAACCCTAATTTTAGAGGAAATAATTTTGTGCAAAGGATTGTGGATTGGTCAATTGATTTTGCAAAAGGGAAAGGTAAAACCTTTGTTCGGATGGACACTTGTGGAAAAAATGATGGCCTAATAGAGCACTATACCAAATGTGGATTTGAGTTCTTGGGAGTGCGAAAACTAAAGAATACCTCAGATTTGCCTTCCCATTATCACAATGCCGATGTTTGCTTTTTTGAAAAGAAGTTGGGATAAACGCATTTACTTTAGTTTCAAATACAGGCATTTTTTGTTGTAATCAATCACCGCTTTCCCTTTTTTAAGGATATCAGCCCCAATGATGCCGTCCACCGGCAATGCATTGTGTGAGGTAAGGGCCTTGTTTACATGGACCAGGTCGAAGAGGACTATCTTGAGTCGGCTTTTTTTCCAATCCCCTATCTGGATTTTATTTTTGGTGGAGACCAAGGTTTCCATTCCGGTGGCCCCGGCCCCGGCAGCTTTTACATCCGAAGCTTCGGACACCATATTGAAAAAGGCCGTTTTGTCCATTCCCACACAAGTATTGGAGGCGCCTGTATCCAAAATAAATCTGCCGGTGACCCCATTGATCTTGGCGGCAATTTCAAAATGGTTGGTCTCGGTGAGCGTTAAGGGCACCTTGGTGTAGCTTTTGGTTTTGAGAAACTTGTTGAGTGATGCCATAGTATTGAATGAAAGGTGTCGTCCTGAGCCTTTCGACTGCGCTCAAGATAAACTCTGTCAAAGGATAGGGGTGTTTAAAAGTTTTACAGCATCTAAGATAAACCTATTTTTGCGATATGATCATAACCGATACCCACACCCATTTATATAGTGAGGCCTTTGATGAGGACAGGGATGAAATGATGCAACGCGCCCTTGATGCCGGGGTGGAACGTTTTTTTATACCCGCCATCGATTCAACCTATACCCAAGCCATGTTGGATTTGGAATCCAATTATCCCGAAAATGTGTTTTTGATGATGGGATTGCATCCCACCCATGTCAAGGAAAACTTCAAGGAAGAATTGGCCCATGTAGAGCAATGGATATCCAAGCGGAAGTTTTACGCTGTGGGTGAAATCGGCATCGACCTGTATTGGGACAAGACATTTTTGCAGCAACAGCAAGAGGCATTTGTATATCAAATCCGTTTGGCCAAAAAACACCAGTTGCCCATTGTGATCCATTGCCGTGAGGCTTTCGATGAAATCTTTGAGATTTTGGAACAGGAAAAAGGGGATGGTCTGTATGGAATTTTCCATTGTTTTACGGGAACTTTGGAACAGGCACATCAGGCTATTTCTTACGGAATGAAATTGGGGATTGGGGGCGTGGCCACCTTCAAGAATGGAAAAATCGACCAGTTTTTGGATCAAGTTGATTTGGAGCACATCGTTTTGGAGACAGACTCCCCTTATTTGGCCCCGGTTCCCTATAGGGGAAAGCGGAATGAAAGTGCTTATATTGTTGAGGTTCTGGAGAAGCTATCCCTTATATATGGGAAATCCATTGAAGAAATCGCAGAGATTACCACGGAGAATTCCAAAAACATATTTGGCATATAACCATGAAGGAAAGAAACCATATTCTGCTAATTTATACTGGGGGTACCATTGGTATGGTCAAGGACTATAAGACCGGGGCCTTGAGGGCTTTTAATTTTGATGAGCTGATCAAGAATATCCCCGAACTTAACCAGTTGGATTGTACGCTAAAGAGCATATCCTTTGAGAAGCCCATTGATTCTTCCAATATGAACCCTGTTTATTGGGCGCAAATAGCTTCCATGATTGAGGAACATTATACTTCGTATGATGGATTTGTGGTGCTCCACGGCAGTGATACCATGAGCTACACCGCATCGGCTTTGAGCTTTATGTTGGAGAATTTGGCCAAGCCCGTGATTTTTACGGGATCCCAATTGCCTATTGGGGATTTGCGTACAGATGCCAAGGAGAATTTGATCACTTCCATCCAAATTGCGGCCTTAAGGGAGAATGGCAAGCCCGTGGTGCAGGAGGTGGGGCTGTATTTTGAATATAAGCTGTACCGTGCCAATAGGACCACGAAGATCAATGCGGAACATTTTGAGGCATTTGCTTCCTTGAACCATCCGCCTTTGGTGGAATCCGGTGTACACTTGAATGTACATTATGCCAACCTATTGCCTAAAGTTTCCAAGCATAAGGCTTTGCAGGTCCATAAAGCCATGGATGATCATGTGGCCATCTTGAAGCTATTCCCCGGACTTAATAAGGAAGTCCTGCAATCGGTCTTGAACATTCCCGGTCTCAAAGCGCTTGTTTTGGAAACCTATGGGGCAGGAAATGCTCCAATGGATGCATGGTTTTTGGAGGAATTGGGAATTGCCATAAAAAAAGGTCTACATGTTATCAATGTAACTCAGTGCTCCGGGGGCAGCGTATCCATGGGTCATTATGAGACCAGTGAAAAGCTTCGGGAAATGCAACTGGTTAATGGAAAGGATATTACAACGGAGGCAGCTATAACCAAGGCCATGTACCTATTGGGGACTGGTGTTTCGGGCAAATTGTTTAAAACGATTTTTGAAACCTCACTACGCGGTGAAATGCAGTAAAATTAACGCGTCAAATTTCTAAAACTGATTATTTTTTCGTTTATTGGTCGACCCAATTGGGAAAATAGAGAGGTGGCCGAGTGGTCGAAGGCGCACGCCTGGAAAGTGTGTATACACCAAAAGTGTATCGAGGGTTCGAATCCCTTCCTCTCTGCTAGGTATTTTAATTTTTCAATTATAAAATTTTTATATCTTTAACATTATTAACTAACTAAATTTAAGTTTGAGAAAAATGAAAAAAGTATCCTTTACTCTGGCTGCTGCCGGAATGTTTGTTTTGGGAACAACAACTGCATCGGCTGCCATGTTACAAGAAGAAGCTGCTGCTGAAGCCAGCAAAGGTTTCACCCAAGTGTTGAAAGAACAGTTTATCCAAGGGGGTCCTGCCTTTATGGGTATCGTATTGCTTTGTTTGATATTGGGATTGGCTGTTGCCATTGAAAGAATTATTTATTTGAATTTGGCTACCACAAACTCCGCCAAACTTAAGCAACAGGTTGAAGATGCCTTGGCTTCCGGTGGTGTTGAAGCGGCCAAAGAAGTATGTAGAAACACAAAAGGTCCTGTTGCCTCCATCTTTTACCAAGGTTTGGATAGGGCAGGAGAAGGTTTGGAATCTGCAGAGAAAGCTGTTGTAGCTTATGGAGGTGTTCAAATGGGACAGTTGGAGAAAAACGTTTCTTGGTTGTCGCTCTTTATCGCTATTGCTCCCATGCTTGGGTTCATGGGTACGGTAATCGGTATGATTCAGGCCTTCCAGAAAATTGCAGCTGTAGGTAACTTGAGTGCCTCTTTGATCGCAGGTGATATCCAGGTAGCATTGTTGACCACGGTATTTGGTCTTATTGTTGCGATCATCCTTCAGATTTTCTATAACTATATCATTGCTAAAATCGATAGTATCGTAAACGACATGGAAGATTCCTCCATATCATTGATTGATATGTTGGCAGCGCACAAGAAATAATTACGAAACTAAAAACTATCGAGAATCATGAATAAAGTAATAAAAATAGCACTCATTGTCATCGGGTTGGTAGCGGCCGTTCTCTGGTTCTCCTTACCTTCTGCAGATGACCCAAGTGCCATCAATAGTGGTGCCATGAACTTTATGTTCGTGATCATGTACATTTTGTTGGCCATTGCGGTGGTGGCAGCGGTATTTTTTGGACTCAAAAAACTGTTTACCACACCGGGAAGCATTAAGAAAGCCCTGTTCGCCATTGGTGGACTGGCTATAGTTGTGGCAGTATCTTACGGACTTTCCTCCGATAACATGGCTGTAGTTGAAGCTATGTCCGAAAGAGGTATAGAGACCACCGAGGGTACTGTAAAGAATATTGGAATGGGACTTAACGTCTTCTTCATCCTAACGGTAGTGGCCGTACTTCTTATGGTGTTGCCAGGGTTGAAGAAAATGTTCGTCAAGTAAAAAGCTGAATTATGCCTAGAAGAAAAGGAGCACCGGAAGTAAATGCCGGTTCCATGGCGGATATTGCGTTCCTCTTGCTGATCTTTTTCTTGGTTACCACAACCATTGAAACAGATGCAGGTTTGGATCGTATGTTACCGCCCATAGAGCCGCCAGAAACGGATGTAATCATTAGACAGAAGAACATTTTTACGGTTAATATCAATAAAAATGGACAACTGTTGGTGGAAGATGAGTTGATGAACCTGAAGGACTTGAGGAAGGCTGCAACGGCATTCTTGGAGAACAACGCGGATGGATCTTGTAACTATTGTAAAGGAAGAAAGGATGCAGCTTCATCCGATAATCCAACAAAGGCGATCATCTCTTTGAAGAATGACCGGGAGACCAAATACAGTACCTACATTACCGTACAGAACGAGTTGGTAGGTGCCTATAACGATTTGCGTAACCGGGAGGCCCAACGTTTATACAACAGGGACTTTACTGAGATGGAATCTGAGTACCTTAACCCAGAAACTCCAACTGCAACGCGGGACGATTTGAAGGATAAGGTAAAACGTATTCAGGATATGTTTCCACAGAAACTATCCGAAGCGGAAACATCAACCAATTAAAACTAGAATTTAATATGGCTAAGTTTACAAAAAAGAAAGATGGGGATTTGCCTGCGGTATCCACCGCGTCACTTCCGGATATTGTCTTTATGTTGCTGTTCTTTTTTATGACGGTAACGACCATGAAAGATAGTTCCCTATTGGTTGAGAATACACTTCCCAATGCAACTGAAATCAAAAAGTTGGAGAAAAAGGATCGTGTGATCTATATCTACGTTGGAAAGCCCACCCAAGAATACCAAAGTGTTTTTGGGACTGAACCAAGGATTCAATTGAATGACAAGTTTGCGAATGTGGACGAGGTTGGATCATACATCTTGGCCGAACGCGCCAAGAAACCACAGGAACTTCAAAATGTATTGACTACTGCTCTAAAGGTTGATAAGAATGCCAATATGGGTCTTATTACCGATATTAAACAACAACTAAGAGAAGTTAATGCCCTTAAGGTCAATTATACGACCTACGAAGGGGATGCGTTTAATAACTTGCAGTAAACAATAACTTAGATTTAGTGGGAAACGCTCCAAATTGAAAGATTTGGGGCGTTTTTTGTTTGTGTACGATTTTCCTTTCTCTGTTTTGGAATAATTGTTGTGATGTATGTTCTTGAGAACCAATAAGGAATATTAATCCCAGCTAAACATTAAGTTATGAACAGAAACAGAGAGAATCCCGAAGTGAATGCGGGCTCAATGGCAGATATCGCTTTTCTGCTATTGATCTTTTTTTTGGTTACCGCAACCATACAGACCGATGTTGGTCTGGACAGAAAATTACCTCCCAAGGAAACCATTCCACCTCCTCCTGTAAACGAACGTAATATATTTAGGGTAAGCCTAAATAAAAATGACGAACTCTTCGTTGAGGATGGTATTATGGAGTTGAAAGATCTTAAAATGGCTGCAATGGCTTTTTTGGATAATGGAGGCATTCCAAAAGGAAATGAGAATCATTGTGGGTACTGTAAGGGAGCTGGAAGCCCTGATGCTTCCGATAATCCTATAAAGGCCGTCATATCTTTCAATAGTGACCGTGAAGCTTCATATGGGATGTATGTGAGTGTGCAAGATGCCTTAACCGCTGCATATAATGAATTGAGGAACAGGGAATCGCAAAGGCTTTATGGTAAGAATTATGTGGATATGGAGGAATCGTATTATTCCAGTGAGATGTCCGATGGGGAGAAGATGGCCCTACAACGCGAGATTGAAACGATTAGGGAAATGTTTCCCATGAAACTTTCGGAAGCGGAGACCATATCCAAACTAAACTAGGACATCATGAAAAGCATTAGAAATAATAAAAAAGCACAGCCAGCCATATCAACGGCAGCTTTACCGGACATTGTTTTTATTTTATTGTTCTTTTTTATGACGGTCACCACGATCAAGTCGGAAACGTTGTTAGTGGACAATGACTTACCCCAGGCAAACCAAGTCAAAAAGCTTGAGAAAAAGGATAGGGTGATTGAAATATATGTTGGAAGGCCCAATCAAGATTTGGCAAAAGTATTGGGGTCAGAACCCAGAATCCAGTTGAACAATAAAATTGCCCATATGAATGAAGTGGGCCCCTATGTTTTACAGGAACTGGCACAAAAACCCGATGCCATCCGAAACCTGGTCACCGTTTCCCTTAAAATAGATAAAAATGTAAATGTTGGGGTGGTGTCAGATATAAAGGAAGAGCTCCGTAAAGTCAACCTTCTTAAGGTAAACTATACCGTCTTCCAGGGAAATCCACAATAAAGAAAACTTTGAGGAAAAGAGTAGAGTCAAAAACAATCCAAATGTGTAATTTGGGTTGTTTTTATTTTGGAGAGCATTGTAATGAAGCAGTATGTAGTTTTGGTCCTATTATCATTTTCCCTTTTTGTGGCACAATCACAGGAAGTGCAGGATTCCAATGTGGATGTTGATAGGCGCTATCTGGAAGATCAATTTTATATCGGGTTGGGGTACAACGTGCTGTTCAATAGACCGGAAAACACAGTGCAGCGTAACCTTTCCTATAACCTTCAGGCCGGTTTCATCAAAGATATCCCTCTTAATTTCCGTAGGAATGTAGGTTTAGGAATTGGTGTGGGGTATGCGGTAAACTCCTACTACAGCAACATTGTGGCTACCAAGACAAACAATGTTGTTTCCTATGAGGTCATGGACCAAGCTGATTTTAACCGTAGCAAATTGGAGACCCATGCCGTTGAATTTCCTTTGGAATTGAGATGGAGGACCTCGACGGTTGAGGAATATAAGTTCTGGCGTATTTATGCTGGCGTTAAGTTGGGGTATGTGTTTTCAGGGAGATCCAAATTGGTTATGGAAGGTGGCTCAACCAGCTTTTCCAATGACGATATCCAATCGTTCCAATACGGACTAATGCTCAACTTTGGGTACAACACCTGGAATATCCATACGTATTATGGCCTAAGCCCCTTATTGGAAGAAACTGCTCAACTGCAGAACGGTGAAAAGATAGATACCAAGGTGCTTCGCATTGGTTTGATCTTCTACATTCTATAACCAATACTTTAAGATGATAAGTTGGGAGCAGACGCCCACCAGAAACCCTATCAGTAATTCAGCCTTGTTGTGGGCCTGCAGATACAGTCGTGAAGTGGCCACCAATCCCGTGCATAGGGTGAAAATACTAATGGCCAAGGTAATGTTCACTTCAAAATGGATGCTAAGCCCGATCATGAACATTAAAACACTTCCCATGCCCAAAAGGTGCATACTGGTCTTAAATTTCAGGAAAAGGAGGATAAGGGCTGTTGCCGTGGCGGTGAGCAAGCCTATAAAGAAGTAGAACAGCTCATGTACATAATTGTTGGGGATGACTTTGTACAATATCATCAAAAATAAAGCGCAGCTTATATAGAGCGGGTACTTGCGTTCTTGGAGGGTGGGCAGGAAAATGGAATGGATCACCCCCAGGTTTTTCAGGATTAGAAAAAAGATGATAGGGATGATCACGGTGAGGATGAAAATGGGTAGGATGTTCCCGCTTTGAATCTCCAAAGTACTGTAGGGGGCCACTAAAAAATAGAGTATGGTTCCTCCAACAGGGATAAACAGTGGATGAAAAAGATAGGAGACAACGTTGAAGAAGTGGCGCATCAGATTTCCTTTCTTAACCGGGCCACCGGGAGGCCCAATTGTTCCCTGTACTTGGCCACGGTTCTTCGAGCTATGGGATAGCCACGCTCTTTCAGGATTTTTGCCAGTTTATCATCCGTCAAAGGCTTTTTCTTTTCCTCATCACCAATAACGGTCTCCAATATTTTTTTGATTTCTTTGGTGGATACATCTTCTCCCTGCTCATTCTTCATGGCCTCGGAAAAGTAGTCCTTGATAAGTTTGGTCCCATAAGGGGTATCCACATACTTGCTGTTGGCCACTCGCGAAACCGTGGAAACGTCCATGTCTATTTGGTCTGCAATGTCCTTTAGGATCATGGGGCGCAATTTTCGTTCGTCACCGGTCAAAAAGTACTCCTTTTGATAGTTCATGATGGTACTCATGGTCACAAACAGGGTTTGCTGCCGTTGCTTGATCGCATCAATGAACCATTTGGCCGCATCCAGCTTTTGCTTTATGAAGAGCACGGTATCCTTCTGCGATTTTGATTTTTCCTTGGAATCCTTATACCCTTGGAGCATGTTGTTGTACTCTTTGGAAACATGCAGTTCAGGGGCATTTCTTCCGTTCAGGGTGAGTTCCAGTTCCCCATCCACGATTCGAATGGAAAAGTCGGGGACAATGTGTTCTATCATCCGGGTGTTGCCCGAATAGGAGCCTCCTGGTTTGGGATTCAGTCTTTCAATCTCGGAAATGGCGGCCTTGAGCTCTTCTTCACTGATGTGGTGTTTTTGAATGAGCTTGGCATAGTGCTTTTTGGTGAATTGATCAAACGATTTTTCCAAGATGTTGATGGCCAGCTCAACGGAAGGCTTTTGCTCCTTGCGCTTGAGTTGGATGATCAGGCACTCGTCCAACGATCTTGCGCCCACCCCCGGAGGGTCCAACTCTTGGACCACTTTAAGCACGGATTGAATCTTTTTCTCGTCCACATAGATGTTTTGCGTAAAGGCCAAATCATCCATAATATCGGCAATGGGACGTCTTATATACCCGCTTTCATCCACACTTCCCACCAAGAACTCCGCAATCGCCCATTCCTCATCATCCAAATAAACCGTGTTAAGTTGGTTGATCAAGTGTTGGTTGAAAGAAGTGCCGGCCGCATACGGAATACTTTTTTCCTCATCGTCTGAGCTGTAGTTGTTGGTACGGGTCCTGTAATCTGGGATTTCATCATCGCTCAGATAATCATCAATATTGATATCCTCTGCGGAAATGGTCTCGTTGTCCGAAGAATCATCATAGGTATCCTCATAAACATCATCCATGGCGTCGCTCTCCGCCTTTCCACTCTCAAGGGCGGGATTCTCCTCCAGTTCCTGCTTCAATCGTTGCTCAAATGCCTGCGTGGGCAATTGAATGAGCTTCATGAGCTGAATCTGCTGTGGAGACAGTTTCTGGGAAAGCTTAAACTGTAGATGTTGTTTTAGCATGGGGATTGATTTACAATCTTCCTACTTATAAATTTAAGAATTCCTTTTAAAACTCAGCGCTCTGTGGAGTTCTAGGGTAGGGAATCACGTCCCTGATGTTGCCCATGCCTGTGGCAAATTGTACCATTCGCTCAAAACCAAGCCCAAAACCACTGTGTGTGGCCGTACCAAATCGTCTCAGGTCCAAGTACCACCAAAGTTCTTTTTCATCAATATTCAACGCTTTGATTTTGTCTTGAAGTACATCTAAACGTTCTTCCCTTTGGGAGCCTCCAACAATTTCCCCAATACCTGGGAAAAGCACGTCCATGGCGCGTACAGTTTTGCCATCTTCGTTCAAACGCATATAGAACGCCTTGATGTTGGCCGGATAATCAAAAAGGATTACGGGGCACTTAAAATGCTTTTCCACCAAGAAGCGTTCGTGCTCGCTCTGTAAATCGGCACCCCACTCATCAATGGGATATTGGAATTTTTTCTTCTTGTTGGGCTTGCTGTTTCGCAAAATATCGATGGCTTCGGTATAGGAAACCCTCTTAAAGTTGTTCTCGACCACAAACTTCAGTTTCTCGGTCAGGCTCATTTCAGAGCGCTCGGCTTGGGGTTTGGATTTCTCCTCATCCAACAAACGTTTTTCCAAGAACTCAAGATCATCACCACAGTTGTCCAATACATATTGGATGATCCATTTGATGAAATCTTCGGCCAAATCCATGTTGGCATCCAAGTCATTGAAGGCCACTTCGGGCTCGATCATCCAAAACTCCGCCAAATGTCTGGAGGTATTGGAGTTCTCGGCCCTAAATGTGGGGCCAAAGGTGTATACTTTACCCAAGGCCATGGCATAGGTTTCGGCCTCTAACTGTCCTGAAACGGTAAGGTTGGTCTCCTTTCCAAAGAAATCTTCGGAATAGTCCACCTTGCCCTGTTCATCAACAGGAGGATTTTTGTCGTCAAGGGTGGTGACCCGGAACATTTCCCCGGCCCCTTCCGCATCGGAACCCGTAATGATAGGGGCATGCATATAGTAAAAACCATTCTGCTGAAAATAGCTGTGAATGGCAAATGATAGCGCAGAGCGCACCCGCATTACCGCCGAAAAGGTGTTGGTGCGTACCCGTAAATGAGCTTTTTCCCGTAAAAACTCCAAGGAGTGTTTTTTGGGTTGAATAGGGTAGATCTCCGGGTCGGCAGTACCATGTACAAAGACATCGGTAGATTGGATTTCCACACTTTGTCCCTTTCCTTGGCTTTCCACCAAGGTGCCGGATATTTTTAAGGCTGCTCCAGTGCTGATTTGTTTGAGTAAGGCTTCGTCAAAATTCTCAAAATCGACAACGCACTGCAGATTATGTATGGTTGAACCATCGTTCAAGGCAATAAATCGGTTGCTCCTAAATGTTTTTACCCATCCATTTACTTCAACAGGTTCTCCTACGGGTTGCTTTTCTAGCAATTCTTTTATGGAATAAGACTTCATTGTAAGGCTATCGTAATTTAAGCCGTAAAGATAGGTTTTTGATAAAAAATGAAAGCAATGGAACGGCCTAATTTATAGCTGTTCCGTGGATTATTTGTCCTTGGGGCCGTCCTCTTCCTTGGGCAGAATATCAATTTGAGGCTTTTTAAGGACCTGCTTGTTGGCAATGCTCCTTTCCAATGATAGCAGCAATGAGGGCAACAAGATCAGGTTGGAAAGCATGGCGAACAACAAGGTGGCCGATACCAGTCCTCCCAAAGCCTTAGTGCCTCCAAAACTGGAAATGATAAATACGGAAAAGCCAAAAAACAACACAATGGAGGTGTAGAACATACTTACCCCGGTTTCACGCAAGGCGGCATAGACCGATCTTTTGATATGCCATTTGTGTGCGGCCAATTCTTGCCGGTACTTGGCCAAAAAGTGAATGGTGTCATCAACCGAAATACCAAAGGCAATACTGAACACCAAAATGGTGGAAGGCTTTATGGGGACGCCCAAATACCCCATCACCCCGGCGGTTATGACCAAGGGCAGTAGGTTGGGGACCAAAGAGATGATCACCATCCGAAATGAGCGGAACAGATAGGCCATAAAGAGCGAAATCAGCCCAATGGCCAAGGCCAATGAAAGCAATAAATTTTTGACCAGATATTTGGTGCCCTTTAAAAATAAGAGCGCCTTTCCGGTCATAAAGACTTTGTATCGTTCGGATGGAAAAAACTTGTTGATGGCCTGCTGTACATCCCGTTCAATCTCTTCCATACGGTCAATCTTTACATCCTGCATGTAGGTGGTCAGCCTTGCCGTTTGCCCCGTGCTGTCCACAAAACTCTCCAATAGGTTGTCATTGCCCGAAGATTTCCGGGCGGCATCCATAATAAAGGTGTTCTCTTGGGAAGTGGGCAGCTGATAGTATTTTGGAATTCCGTTATAAAAAGCTTGTTTGGAATATTTGATCAGGTCTACAACCGAAATGGGTCTGGATAGTTCGGGAATTTCGTTGATAGTCATGCCCAATTCATCCATCCGCTTTAGGGTGGCCGGTTTTATTACCCCATTTTTACGTTCGGTATCGACAACAATTTCCATAGGCATGATTCCATCGAACTCCTGTTCAAAAAACTGTATGTCTTTATAAAAATGCGTGTTTTTTGGAAGATCCTCAATCCGACTACCCGTAATCTTGATTTGGTAAATACCAATGATGCTCAAGACCAAAACTGCTACCGTGGTGATATAAACTGCTATTCTATGGTGCCGTACCATGCGTTCCATCCAATTGACAAAAAAGTCCATCCATTTTTTGTTGAGATGCTTTAAATGCTTGGTTTTGGGAAGCGGCATAAAACTGTAAATGATGGGTATGATCAATAGGGAAAGGATAAAAATCCCTACAATATTGATGGAGGCCACGATGCCAAATTCCTTAAGGAGGTCACTATCCAAAATAATGAAGGTGGCAAACCCTGATGCGGTAGTGATGTTGGTCATTAAGGTGGCATTTCCAATTTTTGAAATGACCCGTTGAAGGGATAAGGCCTGATTACCGTGCTTATTGACCTCTTGTTGATATTTGTTGATCAAGAAGATACAGTTCGGGATTCCGATAACAATGATGAGTGGGGGAATCAGTGCGGTCAAGATGGTAATCTCATACTGCAAGAGCCCCAAAAAGCCAAAGGCCCACATCACTCCAATGATTACCACGCACATGGAAATGAATGTGGCTCGGAAACTGCGGAAGAAAAAGAAAAAGATAATCGAAGTGACCAAAAGGGCCGCCACGATAAATATCCCGATTTCGTCCACAATGGATTTGGTGTTCCAAGTGCGTATGTAGGGCATGCCGGAGACCCTTACATCCAACTGGGTCTCATCTTCAAAGCTCTTTACCAAATCACCGAGGTCGTTCAGGATAAACTCATTACGTACCGCGGTGTTCATGATGTCCTTGTCCAAATAGGCAATGGTCTGTATAGTACCGCTTTTGGGATTGTAAATTAGATTGTCGTAAAAAGGCAATTCATTGAACAAGTGATGGGTCAGGGAATCAATCTCCTGCTTGGTCTCTGGAGGGTTTTTAAGGAAAGGCTCCATGATAAAAGCCTGGGTTTCATCATCCTTGACCAGAACTTTAAGGTTATCTGTGGATAAAACAAAATCAATCTCTGGGAAAGCCTCCAGTTGCTTACTGAGCTTATTCCATCGGTTAAAATTTTGGGGTGTGAACAAAGCGGTATCCCGAATGGCCAATACTATGGCATTGCCTTCTTCCCCAAAAATTTTGGTAAAGGCTTTGTACTGAACGGTGGCAGGATGGTCGTCCGGAAGAATGTTGGCCTCCGTATTGGAAAACTGCATGTTTTTCCACTGGAATCCCAAAAAGACCGTGAATGCGGCAATGGCGATAAGAATCAGAATCCTATTGCGAAGAATAATCCGTGCGACCTTAGGCCAAAATCCTTTAGTGAGCTTTGCTACCATTTGGGTTTTGTTGGGCGCAAAGGTAGAAAATGATCGGCTGTGTTCCTAGGAAAGCAGGCAATCTATACCTTGGTTTTACACCTTCATGATTTCTGCTTCCTTGACGGATAAAATAGCGTCTACTTTTTTGCTGTATGAATCGGTCAGTTCCTGTACATCGACCTCGGCATTGCTCAATAAGTCTTCGGAAATATCCAAGGCCTTAAGCTCCTTGTTGGCTTCCTGTCGGGCGCTTCTAATACTTACTTTGGCATCTTCCGCTTCGCTCTTGGCTTGTTTGGAAAGCTGAATCCTTCTTTCCTCGGTCAAGGGGGGGACATTGATGATGATCATTTCACCATTGTTCATGGGATTGAAGCCCAAATTGGCATTCATGATGGCCGTTTCGATTTCTCCAAGAAGGTTTTTTTCCCAAGGTTGTACCGAAATGGTCCTGGCATCTGGGGTATTGATGTTGGACACCTGTGAAAGTGGGGTTTTGGAACCATAATATTCCACCATTACAGTGGAAAGCATTACTGGACTTGCCTTTCCGGCACGGATTTTTACGAGGGCTTTTTCCAAATGGGAAATACTTCCATCCATGCTTTCCTTAGCGCTATCAAGTACAAATTTTACTTCTTCGTCCATAATTTTTTAAGTTTAATTGTCTCAAATCAAAGCGTGTGCCAATTTAAATATTGACCACGGTTCCAATATTTTCACCGGAAACTATTTTCATAAGGTTGCCCCTTGTGTTCATATCAAAGACCACAATGGGAAGTTCGTTTTCCTGACTCAGCGTAAAGGCAGTGGTGTCCATTACCTTTAATCCTTTGGAGAGTACCTCCTTGAAGGAAAGGGAATCGAACTTGGTGGCATTCTTGTCTTTTTCGGGGTCCGAAGTGTATATTCCATCTACCCGGGTTCCCTTAAGGATAACATTGGCATCAATCTCAATGGCGCGCAATACTGCGGCAGAGTCGGTGGTGAAATAGGGATTTCCAGTACCTCCACCAAAAATGACCACTCTTCCTTTCTCCAAATGGCGGATGGCCCTTCTTCTAATAAAAGGCTCGGCCACTTCATTGATTTTGATGGCGGATTGCAAGCGGGTTTCCACGCCTTGATGTTCCAAGGCACTTTGCAGGGCCAATCCATTGATTACGGTGGCCAACATGCCCATATGGTCTCCTTGGACACGATCCATACCCTGACTGGTTCCGGAAAGTCCTCTAAAAATGTTCCCGCCGCCAATGACAATGGCCACTTCAACACCCTTTTCCACTACGGCTTTGATATCTTCGGCATATTCGGCCAAACGCTTTGCGTCGATACCATATTGTTGCTCGCCCATGAGCGCTTCGCCACTAAGTTTTAACAGGATTCTTTTGTATTGCATTGAGGGTGTCTTGAAGTTCGGACAAAAATAATCAAAAAAATTTATGGGGAACGAAGAGAAAATAGGATGGATAAAGAGAATAGAAACAAAAAAACCGCTTCCTGAAGAAGCGGTTTTTTAATTATTGTATTGGGTGTATTAACCCAAGGCTACCCTTTTAAATGCAGTAACCTGCAAATCAGCATTTACCGATTTTACGTATTGGGCAACACTCTGTTTGCTGTCTTTGATGAAATCTTGGTTCACCAAGGTGTTGTCTTTGAAGAAACGCTTCAATTTACCTTTGGCGATATTGTCCAACATGGCTTCGGGCTTTCCTTCTTGACGCAATTGGTCTTTTGCAATCTCGATTTCTTTGTCGATAACGGATTGGTCAACACCTTCTTCGTTAAGCGCAACCGGGTTCATGGCGGCTGCCTGCATGGCAACGTCCTTGGCGGCTTCTGTTGCACCATCCACATTGGCGGAAAGTCCTACCAAAGTAGCGATTTTGTTTCCTGCGTGGATGTATGAACCTACGAAAGGAGCGCTCAATTTTTCGAAACTTGCAATCTCGATTTTCTCACCGATTACACCAGTTTGCTCCGTCAATTTTTCAGCAACGGTCATGCCCTCAAATGAAGCGGCAAGGAAATCATCTTTGCTGCCATAACCCAAGGCCAAATCGGCCAAATCGGTGGCAAGCTTGACAAAACTTTCGTTTTTGGCAACGAAGTCGGTCTCGCAGTTCAATGAAATCACAACACCTTCTGTGGCATCGGCATTTACTTTTGCGATGGCAGCACCTTCAGAAGACTCTCTGTCGGCTCTGTTGGCAGCAACTTTCTGACCTTTTTTTCTAAGGATTTCAATTGCTTTTTCAAAATCACCTTCAGCTTCAACCAAAGCTTTTTTGCAATCCATCATACCAGCTCCGGTGGTCTGTCTTAGTTTATTTACTTCTGCGGCGGTAATCTTAGCCATTTTCTTTGCTTTTTTAAAAATTTATGTAAAGTAAAACACAAAAAAAGTGTTTCGTTTTAGCTCAATGTTAAATCAGGTTTTGGATTATTCAACCCCACCTTTAACGCTGTCTTGCCATTCCTTTAGTTCGTCCCACTTACCATCAGCGGCCATTTTAGCCTGTTTTGGCCAAGAGGTTGGGTCTAGATGGGCCAAGTTGGAACTGGCTTCGGTCAAAACTTCCTTGATTTTCTCAGGGTCTGCCTTTGCCAAATCGGCATAGGTGGCAACACCGCTGTTTACCAATGCTTCGGCGGCTTTAGGTCCAACACCTTCAATTTTGGTCAAATCTTCGGCCTCAACGGCTGTAGCTTTTTTCTCTTTCTTTGGAGCCTCGACAGTTTCCTCTTTTTTGGATTCTGCTTTTTTCTCCTTTTTTGGAGCTTCGGTTTCTTCCTTGTCGTCTTGCTTATCGTTCTTGCGCTCGGCCAAACCTTCGGCTACGGCATCGGTTACGTGTGACAAGATGGCTTCGATGGATTTCCCGGCATCATCATTGGCAGGGATAACATAATCGATGGGTCTTGGGTCTGAGTTGGTATCCACCATGGCAAAAATGGGGATGTTCAATTTTTGGGCCTCTTTTACAGCAATGTGCTCACGCATGGTGTCCACAATAAAGATGGCACCGGGCAAACGGGTCATGTCTGCAATGGAACCCAAGTTTTTCTCCAACTTGGCACGCAAACGGTCTACTTGCAATCTTTCTTTTTTGGAAAGGGTGTTAAAGGTACCGTCCTTTTTCATGCGGTCGATGGAAGCCATTTTTTTAACGGCTTTACGGATAGTGACAAAGTTGGTCAACATACCACCGGGCCATCTTTCAGTGATGTAGGGCATGTTTACCTTGGATACTTTGTCTGCAACAATATCCTTGGCTTGTTTTTTTGTGGCTACGAAAAGGATTTTTCGTCCAGAAGCTGCAATTTTCTTAAGGGCTTCGTTGGCCTCTTCAATTTTTGCAACTGTTTTGTAAAGGTTGATGACGTGGATTCCGTTACGCTCCATGTAGATGTAGGGCGCCATGTTGGGATTCCACTTTCTGGTAAGGTGTCCAAAGTGTACACCTGCTTCCAATAAGTCTTTGACTTCGATTTTACTTGCCATTTTTTGTACTTAGTTTACGTTCCGTTGTAGTAGCAATAGAAAGGTGGTCACAAAAGTTCGCCCTCTCCATTTAGATGCTAAACTAAATTCCAAAAAGCCATTTTTTTCCTTTTTGGAACAACGACAACTTGGTTAAAAATTTAACCCTGAAAAATGGATTCCAGGGTTTTCAATGAACTTTATATATAGGTGCAATTGCACCGAAATATTAACGTTTGGAGAACTGGAATTTCTTACGGGCTTTCTTCTGACCGAATTTCTTCCTTTCCACCATTCTTGGATCTCTTGTCAAGAGTCCTTCTGGTTTAAGAACAGTTCTGTTTTCTTCGTTGATTTCGCACATGGCTCTGGACAAAGCCAAACGAACGGCCTCTGCTTGACCAGTGATTCCACCGCCGTAAACATTTACTTTTACATCGTAGGTGTCTTCAGTTTCGGTCAAAGCAAAAGGTTGCTTTACCTTATACTGCAATGTAGCTGTGGAGAAGTAGTCGTTCAAATCTCTTTTATTGATGGTGATGTTCCCTTTTCCTTCGGAAACATACACTCTTGCTACTGCAGTCTTTCTTCTACCAATCTTATGAACCACTTCCATTATTTGTAGTCGTTTAAGTTTATTGCTTTGGGTTTTTGTGCTTCTTGGCCATGCTCAGATCCGGCATATACCTTAAGGTTTCGGAAAAGGTCGGCTCCAAGTCTGTTCTTGGGCAACATTCCTTTTACCGAATTTTCGATAATACGCTCAGGATGCTTTTCCAATACCTCTTTGGCGGAAGCAGAACGCTGTCCTCCAGGATATCCAGTATATCTTAAATATACTTTGTCATCCAATTTGTTGCCGGTCAAGTTGATTTTCTCGGCATTGATCACAATGACATTATCACCACAATCCACATGGGGAGTAAAGTTGGTCTTGTATTTTCCCCTAAGCAATTTGGCTACCTTTGACGCCAATCTTCCCAATGTCTGTCCTTCAGCATCAACCAATAACCATTGCTTGTCAACGGTAGATTTATTGGCGGAAATAGTCTTATAACTTAATGTGTCCACTTCTCTAATAGTATTGATTTAATAACCTATCCCGATAAACGGGCTGCAAATGTACAATTATTAGATTGAATTACAAATGGTTGATTGGGAATATTTTTTTGCTTTTTCCATTTTATATGGGAAAGAGGCAAAACAACGGCTAAATCCACCATCTTTTGTTAAAAAAAATATAAAGTCATCTCAAACTGTAACTGGTGCTTTCTTCATGGGTCTTTACCTCAATCAATCAAAAAATAATATAGTGAAACAAGCATGCCTTTCCCTTGTATGTATCTTCCTTATCCAAATTCTACAAGCCCAGGATTCAACTACCGTAGTTCCCAAAAAGAGATATAGGACCCAAGCATTGGGTATGGAGGGAGCACCCATTATTGATGGTGTCTTGGATGATCCTTCATGGAATCTGGTGGAGTGGGGGGATAATTTTATTGAACAGCGCCCAGATGAGAACACACCGCCCAGCCAACAGACCACATTTAAAGTACTCTATGATAGCAAGTCATTATATATAGGTATCCGATGTTTTGATGACGAGCCGGGGAAAATTGTAAAACGTCTGTCCCGAAGGGATGGTTTTGAAGGGGATTGGATCGGTGTTTTTATAGATAGTTATTTGGACAAGCGGACCTCTTTTGGCTTCATTGTCACCGCAGCAGGGGTAAAAGGAGATGTTTTTGGATCCAACAATGGGGCCAATGAAGACGATAGTTGGAATCCCATATGGTATGTAAAAACACAGACGGATGAAGAAGGATGGACCGCCGAAATGCGAATACCGCTCAGTCAAATCAAGTTTGGCCATGCCGAAGATCAGGTCTGGGGATTTCAGGTGATGCGAAGGTATTTTAGGAACGAGGAGCGCTCCGTGTGGCAGCGTTTGCCTAGGGATGTTGCTGGATGGACCAGTGAGTTTGGAGAATTGCATGGACTTAAGAACATTGAACCCCAAAGGCAAGTGGAAATTCAACCTTACACGGTTGCCAAGACCGAGACCTTTGAAGCAGAGGAGGGGAATCCCTTTGAGGATGGCAGCGATAGCAATATTACCGTAGGGCTGGATGCCAAGATAGGGGTGACCAATGACCTTACCTTGGATTTGACCGTCAACCCCGACTTTGGGCAAGTGGAAGCGGACCCTTCGGCCATTGCTCTGGATGGATTCCAAATTTTCTTTCAAGAAAGGCGACCCTTTTTTGTCGAGAACAAAAACATTTTTGATTTTAATGTTTCCCAATCCGAGGCCGGCAACACGTTTGGTTCCGACAATATATTTTATTCGAGGCGTATCGGTAGAAGCCCACAGGGAAGCCCCGATACCGAAGATGGTGAGTTTGTGGACCAACCGGCCAATACCCCGATCATAGGAGCGGCCAAGTTCAGTGGTAAGACCAAGAATGGTTGGGCCATTGGTGTTTTGGAAAGTGTCACCGCCCAAAGACGGGCCACCGTTTCGGGAGTGAACGGTGATCGTAGAAAGGAGATGGTAGAGCCCATGACCAATTATTTTGTGGGAAGATTGCAGAAAGACTTCAATGACCGGAACTCATATATAGGAGGTATCTTTACGGCTACCCATCGGGAAGAATTGCCCCAAGCCCTTGACTTTTTACATCGATCTGCGTTTACAGGAGGAGTCGATTTTAAGCACCAATGGAACAATAGGGATTGGTACTTGGAGGGAAACATCACTTTTAGCCATGTAAAAGGGGGTGAAGCTGCCATCAAGAATACCCAAGAATCCATCACCCACCTGTTTCACCGTGTTGATGCCGACTACTTGGAGCTGGATTCAACCAGGACTTCCTTGACCGGTACAGGAGGTAATCTTCAGATAGGGAAGCTCGGTAAAGGTAATTTTAGATTTGAAAGTGGGGCAACCTGGCGTTCCCCGGAACTCGAACTCAACGATATTGGCTTTCAACGCCAGTCCGATGATATTCGGCATTACACCTGGATAGGCTATCGCACCTTGAAACCGGACAACACGTTTCGACAATTGGGCATCAATTACAACCATTACACCGCTTGGGACTATGGGGGCAATCACAATTATTTGCAATTCAATACCAACAGCTGGCAAAACTGGAAAGGCAATTGGTTCAGTAATATTGGTTTGAATTATGCACCTCTTGAATATTCCAACTTTGCCTTGCGGGGAGGCCCTAGACTACGGCTATCGCCCTGGGTGAGCTTTTGGAACAATATTGAGACGGATAACCGGAAGAAAATGCGGTTTTTCTATTTCCACAATGGCCAAAAGGCACTGGATAATTCATACAAGTCCTATTATATGGAGGGAGGGGTAACCTATCAACCGATCAATGCCTTGAGTGTCTCGGCTTTTCCCTCGCTACGTATCAACCATGATAAACTCCAGTTTGTGGACAATTTTGATGATGTGAACGGGTCACCCCGATACCTAAATGGTGAGATTGACCAGCGCACCTTGAGTATGTCCATCCGATTGAACTATACCATCAACCCTAACCTTACCATTCAATATTGGGGGCAACCTTTTATTTCCAGAGGTAGGTATACGAACTTTAAACATGTGACCGATGCCACGGCCAAACGGTTTGAAGATAGGATCATGACCTATGGTCAAGATCAGGTTACCTTAATGGATGATGTCTATTCCGTTGATGAAAATCTGGACGGTACCGAAGATTTCAGTTTTGACAATCCAGACTTTTCATTTGTGCAGTTCCGCTCCAATTTGGTAATTCGATGGGAATACATCCCAGGTTCCGAACTGTTCTTGGTATGGTCCCAAGACGTGTCCCGCGATGGAGATCCCACAAACGGATTATTGCCCAGTTTGAACGATAACATTTTTGGACAGAAACCGCAGAATATCTTCCTGTTGAAGGCTACCTACCGTTTTGTATTATGATTGAAAGCTAAATAACCTTCTTAAGCGCATTGGTCAAGGCCACATTGGCCTCATGGTCCCCAATGGTAATGCGGACCTTTCCAGGTGCCCCAAATTGGGACACCGGCCGTACCATGATGCCTTCGTCCATCATTCTATCGGTGAATTCCATTTCAGGAAGCGGGGGGTCTATGATGAAAAAGTTAGCCTGACTGGGCCAGTAGGTAATTCCAATTTCGTCAAAGGCTTTGGCCAAAAACTTTCGGCCTTCACGTATGGTTTGAACGGTTTTTTCGATAAAAACATGGTCATGTAAAGCACAGAGAGCTGCTTCCAACGAGGTCTGCGGCAACAAAAAGGGTTTGTGGATCAACCGAATGTAGTTCGCAATGGTTGCTGTGGTGTAGCAATAGCCTACCCGTTGGCCTGCCAATCCATAGGTTTTTGAAAAGCTGTTTAGGCCTATCACATTATGACCGCCCAACACATAGGGGAGCGCGGTCACATAGTCTTCGGCATCGGCAAAATGACGGTAGACCTCATCAAACACCACCACAATGTTTTTGGGGATACGGGAGATAAAGTCGTCCATGATCGGTCTGGGGATATAGGTTCCCGTAGGATTATTGGGACTGGTCAGGAAAATGACCTTGGTCCGTTCCGAAATGGCATTGAGGATTCCTTCCACATCCAAGGTGTAATTGGGCTGAAGTAACGGAATATCAATCAGTTTGGCGCCATACCACCTTGAAAAGACCGAATAGGGCAAAAAGCAGGGATTGGAATAAATGACCTCGTCCCCTTCATTGATAAAGGCCCGTAGAATCATATCTATGATTTCGGAACCACCATTACCACAAAGAAATTGGTCTTCGTTCAGTTTGTCATCAAAATCTTGGGCAAGGACCTGTCGGAGACGGATATCGGTCTGATCGGGATATAAATCAATCCGGTTGGCGACTTTTTTTATGGCCTCAACCGCTTTGGGTGAGGCCCCCAATGGATTTTCATTGGAGGAAAGTTTATATATCTTTTTATTGGAAGGAGGGATGTTCTTACCCCCTTTATATACGTCTTTGGGCACCAAATGGGCCTTGAAAATGGATTCTATTCCGTTTTTCATGAATTATAGTGTTTCTGCATGCAACAAAATGGACATGGCCTTCTGGGCATTTCCTTCTTCCAAAACTCGCTGTGCCAAGCGGTGCAAATCAATCTTGGACAATGTTTTTACTTCAGGTGCTTGGGAGATGTTCTTCACATCTTGCTTGGAAGGAAGTTGTTCCATATTTCCCAATCGCCCTAGATTGTTTCCCGTGAGTACTTCACTTTCCCGAATACCCTTGGGCAGCGCATCCACGCCCATACCTTTGGTGCGAAGTGGCTTGGGAATTTCAAAAAGGGCATCCTTCGAGGCCCTGATATACCAACTGCCTCCCATACGGCCTACCAAATCCAATTTTTCGGTGTCCAAAATACCATTGGTAAAATAGGCTTCGTTGATATGGATCAGTTCCACCTTGGCCATAATCAAATTGCCAGCTCCCGGGGTTTGGGCCAGTTCAATGACCTCCATTACACTACATTCAAATGAAACAGGGGCTTCGCCCACACGGGGAGGTCTTACTTTTTCACTAGGCACTTGGGTGAAGCCAGCTTTTATGAACTCGTTCACGCCTTTGTCATAGGCTGTGCTGGACAAGGACATTTGTTCCACCATGTCGTGGTTGACGATATTGATGACCACTTCGGGGACCTCCTTGACATTCTCGTGGGTATGTTTCAGGCTATTGTCCCTACCGCTGCGTGCAGGTGAAAAGATCATCACGGGTGGATTGGAACTGAATACATTGAAAAAACTGAACGGGCTCAGGTTTACATTGCCCTCTTTATCCACGGTACTGGCAAAACAGATGGGCCTTGGCGCCACTGCAGTCAGCATGATACTGTGGAGCTCAGGTTGCGAAATTTGGTTTGGGTCTACGGTCTTGGTCATTTTGCAGGCAATACTTTAGTGGAAACGGCTCCAAAACCAACCCGTATGGCTTCTTTTTGTGCATAACCGCGAAGGGTCACGGTATCGCCATCATTGATGAACTTGCGCTCGGAACCATCGTTCAGTTGTACAGGTTTGGTACCCATCCAGGCCAGCTCCAACATGGAACCATAGGAGTTTTCATCTTTTCCGGAAATAGTGCCGGAGGCCATCATATCACCCACATGGATGTTGCAACCATTCACGGTGTGATGCGCCAATTGTTGTGCCATATTCCAATACATGTATTTGAAATTGCTATGGCAAACAGTGGTTTCATCACCTCCATCCGGGGTGATGCCCACTTCAAGGTTGATGTCGTAGTTTTTTTCTCCTTCGTACTCCAAATAGGGAAGCACTTTGGGCTCTTGTTCAGGTCCGGCCACCCGGAATGGATCCAAAGCATCCAAAGTAACGATCCAGGGGGAAATGGAAGAAGCGAAGTTCTTGGCCAAGAATGGACCCAATGGTACATATTCCCATTTTTGAATATCCCGTGCAGACCAATCATTGAACAACACCAGTCCAAAAATGTAGTCTTCCGCTTCCTTGGTGGATACACTTTCGCCCAAATTGGTGTTCTTGCCCACCACAAATCCCATCTCCAGTTCAAAGTCCAGTCGTTGGGAGGGTCCAAAAACAGGAGTGTTGGCGTCTTTTGGCAGGGTTTGCCCTTTAGGTCTGTGAATGGGTTGGCCGCTCACCACAATGGAACTGGCCCGGCCATGATAGCCCACAGGAATGTGCTTCCAGTTGGGCAACAGGGCATTTTCCGGATCACGGAACATTTTGCCCACATTGGTGGCATGCTCAATGCTGGAATAAAAGTCGGTATAATCACCAACGCAGACCGGCATGTGCATTTGCGCTTCGGATTGTTTTACGAACAATTCAGGTTTACCTGCCAATGGGGAAGTATCGTCCTTGAGCCAATATTGGATTTTCTTTCTGACCCTTGAAGTGATTTCCTTTCCCAAGGAGATAAAATCATTGAGGTCTTCCCGCTCCAAAACGGCCACGTTGAAATCAAAAACGTCCAATTCCGCGACTGCGACCAAATCCAAAATATGGTCTCCTATGGCAACTCCGGCCCGTGGGCTTCGGTTTTTGGTGGAAAAAATCCCAAATGGGATATTATGGATTGAAAAGTCTGAATTTTCAGGGATATCTATGATCATAAATGGTGTTTATATCATTCCCGCGTAGGTGGGAATCTATTTATGTCATTTCGAACGAACGTGAGAAATCTGTAAATTGGGATTTCTCAATCGTCCCGATGCTATCAGGACTCATTTCGAAATGACCGTACTTTAATTTTACTCTACCCAAGATTTGTAATACTTGCCATCATCAATCTTGAGGGCATTCTCGGTTATCTTTAATGGTTTAAAAGTGTCTATCATCACGGCGAGTTCCTCAGTGCCCTTTTTACCAATACTGGCTTCGTAGGTTCCGGGGTGTGGTCCGTGTGGGATCCCGGCAGGGTGCAATGAAATATACCCTGGTCCAATTCCGGTACGGCTCATAAAATCACCATCCACATAGTACAGCACTTCATCAGAATCTATGTTGGAGTGGTTATAAGGTGCTGGAATGGCCTTTGGATGATAATCATACAACCGTGGACAGAAGGAGCATACCACAAAGGCACTCGTTTCAAAGGTTTGGTGCACTGGTGGTGGTTGATGTACCCGGCCCGTGATGGGTTCAAAATTATGAATGGAAAAACCGTACGGATAATTGTAGCCATCCCAACCCACAACATCAAAAGGATGGGTCGCGTAGACCAACTGGTGCAACATGCCTTCCTTTTTGATTTTCATCAAAAACTCCCCGGTCTCATCATGGGACTCCAAGTCTTGTGGCAATTTATAGTCCCGTTCGCAGAAAGGCGAATGCTCCAATAATTGACCGAACCAATTCCGATAGCGCTTTGGTGTGTACATGGGGTGAAAAGATTCGGCATAGAGGATGCGATTGTCCTCCGTGTCAAACTCAATCTGATAGATCATTCCTCGGGGAATGATGAGGTAATCCCCATATTCAAAAGGGATATTGCCCAAAAAGGTCTTTAGGGTCCCAGAACCTTTGTGAATGAACAACATTTCATCCGCATCGGCATTTTTATAGAAATACGCCGTAAGGGATTTTCTGGGAGCCGCCAGTCCAATATGGACATCATTGTTGACCAAAAGCGGTTCACGGGATTCCAAGAAATCGTCCTTGGGTTTCACATCAAAACCAATGAGCTTGCGGCTGGTGATGTTCTTGTCCATAGCAATCTTTGGGCGTACATCCACGGCCTGGCCAATCTCCTTGACCTGCGTAGGGCGATGGATATGGTAGAGCAAGGACGACATCCCATCAAAACCTATAGTGCCAAATAATTGCTCATAATAGAGCCCACCCTTGGGTTTCTCGAATTGGGTGTGTCGCTTTTGCGGTATTTTCCCGAGTTTATGATAGATAGGCATTTTTTAAGTTTTAAGTTATCAGTGCTAAGTGTTGAATAGTGGGTACACTGCCCTACTTAAAATTCAATATTTATAATTTACAACTATTAATGCAATGTTCCCCGAAGCTCTTGTTCGCGCTCAATGGCTTCGAACAGTGCCTTAAAGTTACCTTTTCCAAATGATTGTGCACCCTTTCTTTGAATGATTTCAAAGAACATGGTGGGTCTGGGTTCCACGGGACGGGTGAAGATCTGTAGCAAATAGCCCTCATCATCACGGTCTACCAAAATACCCAGCTCTTTCAAAGGGGCAATATCTTCATCTATTTTGCCCACACGGTCGGTCACGGCCTCGTAGTAGGTGTCCGGTACACGTAGGAATTCAACTCCGCGACTTCTAAGATCTCGGACGGTTTGGATGATATCATCCGTAGCCACGGCGATGTGCTGTACCCCTTCGCCTTCATAAAAATCGAGGTACTCCTCTACCTGTGATTTTTTCTTTCCTTCCGCAGGTTCATTGATGGGGAATTTGATACGGCCATTGCCATTGCTCATCACCTTGCTCATCAAGGCAGTGTATTCTGTAGAGATGTCATTGTCATCAAAAGAAAGGATGTTCTTAAAGCCCAAGACGTTTTCGTAGAACCCTACCCAATGGTCCATCTTGTTCCAACCTACATTGCCCACCATGTGATCAACATATTTTAGACCGGTGGAAGTAGGGTTGTAATCCGGGGTTTCCCATTTTTTGAAGCCAGGAAGAAATACCCCATCGTAATCTTTGCGTTCCACAAAAACATGCACGGTTTCACCATAAGTGTATATACCGGAGCGTACCACTTTTCCCGTAGCGTCTTCTTCCACTTTGGGCTCCATGTACGATTTGGCGCCACGTTCCATGGCAGTATTATAGGCATAGGTAGCATCGTCTACCCACAGGGCTACTACTTTTACCCCATCGCCATGTTGGTCAATATGTTTTCCAATTTGGGTCCCGCTTTTTAGGGGAGAGGTAAGGATCAATCGGATTTTATCCTGTACCACCACATAGCTTTCACGGTCTTTTAACCCAGTTTCCAGCCCGGCATAGGCCAGAGATTGGAAACCAAAGGCGGTTTTGTAGAAATGGGCGGCTTGTTTGGAGTTGCCTACGTAAAGCTCAATATAATCTGTACCGTTTATCGGCATAAAATCTGTTGCCTGATCGGATGTTTTGTGAAGTGTTGATGTTTCCATGATGATGAATATTTTGAGTTCTCAAATAATTTTGTTGTCAATGCAACAAAAATAATTATTTAAATGGAACGGAATCGTTTTCTCCGTTAAATTTTAGGTTAAAATTGGGAGCCATGGTACAGGGAAGGGCAAGACCCATAAAAAGGGAATCCCTATTTTTGTTGGAACATAAAAACTGATGCTTAACCATATAGATGACATACAGGGGATTGGATTGCACTTGGATTTGGTCCTTCGCAAGATTCAAGACGCTTATTTGAGAACCTTTGAGGAGTTGGGTGTTGAAATGACGATTGAACAGTGGGTGATCTTGCACCGCATCTATGAGTTGGGCGATGAGGCCAGCCAACGGGACATTGTACGTAGCAATTTCCGAAATAGGGCCACAACTTCACGGGTCATTGGTGGGTTGGAACGAAAGGGCTGGATTGCCAAAACCCGTTTTGATGGCGACCAAAAACGATTTAAGCTGGAGTTTACCTCCAAAGGTCAAGAGGTGATTGACCTCGTATTGCCGCACGCGCTCCAATTGCGGAAATTGGCAGTAAAAAATCTGGGGCCAAATGAGTTTGAGATCTTTTTAAAGGTCTTGGACCAAATAGGGGAGAACTACGAGCAAAGTTAAGGTCACTTTGCCACCATCAACTGTATCAAGGTGGCCAGACCGATTAGAAGAATGAACAGCAGGCTCAAGCTCCTAAATTTGTCTTGTGGAATGTACGCCAGTATCTTTTTGCCCAAATAGGTCCCTATCAACCCAATGGCGAACAAAAAGGGGAGGTAGGTGAGTTCCTGTTTCCCGATATATCCGTTGTTATAGTAGACAAAGGTTCGGGAAAAATCAATCAAAAAATCAATAAATGCCGAAGTGGCAATAAACGCATGCTTTTCCAGATTGAAAGCGGCCATCGTCAACCCCCGTATGGCACCGCCGGTTCCCAAAAGCCCTGCGGAAAAGCCCGAAAGTGTCCCCCCGATGACCGCATTCCGTTTATTGGGCAGCACCACGATCTCTTTTTTAATGAGGAACAATAGGCTAAAGACCACCAAGAAAACACCGAGAACCAAGGTAAGGGCATAGCCATCCACCAGTTTTGAGAGAAATCCGCCGACAATCACAAAAAATACAGAGGGAACCCCTATGTACAGCAAGAGTTTTTTGTCCAACCCTTTCTTGAACAAAAAGATCTTGCTCAGGTTGCTGGATAGATGGAAAATGGCCGTCATGCCCAACACCGAATAAAAATCAAAGTAAAAGTTGCCCAAGGGCACAAAAAAGACCGAAGACCCAAAGCCACCAATGGTCCCAATGATTTCGGCAACCAAGGCCAGAAGCAGAAAAAAATAATTGACTTTCATGGGATTTTGGTCGGTTGTTGCGTCACAAAGAAAGGATAGTTTACAAAATATTAACCTAAAATAAGCCTAAATTCCATCATATGGGTAATACAGCATAGAAACTGGTGAATTCTATGGACGCACGCATTTCAAATCCACCGCAACTTTGCCCTTGTATAATTTTAATATACAGGATTATGAAAAAGACAAGATTTTATCCAACAATATGGAGCACAGTACCTTTCACGCCCAGCATCATGGCCGATTGGTACGCGCCACAGAACGGAAGCAAGGAGCTGATCATGAAAAACAATGCGGCCACCTCGCTCAAGGTTTCTGAAATGACCCTGAACATTGTAAAATTGGCAGCCGTGGATATGGATGGGAAAGAACACCAGGTCGTGGATTTTCCAGGACAGAATCCTGTGGTGCTAAAAGGTATCTCTTCGGGATGTTTCCTACGTTCCAAGAGCCTGCTAGCCCTGCCGAAGGGAAAATATACCGCCCTACGCTTTTATTTGGCCGGCTGGGGCAACCAGTTCATCTATAGGGATGGGGTGGAAGAATCTGCCAACTCTTTTGACAGCTTGGACTTTGCCGTGGAAAATGGCTTTGAAATTGATGGAAACGAATTGGCCGAGGCAAAATTATGGTTTGACTTTGCTCCCTACCAGTGGAAGCGACACTTTAAACCGTTATCGGATTTGTTTAAAGGGAGCAAAAGTCCCAAACCCAGATTGGCCAACAGTTTTGGCAACTAACATGTTTTGAGCAAATGAAAAAGGCACCTTTTAAGGTGCCTTTTTTGATTCTAGAGGTTGGGACGGATGTGAAATCACGCATTTGCAAGACTGTTTATTTTGTTGAAAGCGAACTTTGGGGCGATCCTTGAGATTTTGTAAAGCAATTTTACGCCTGCAATCCTCACCTCGGGACTGCCTTTTTGTAGCCCTGCAAGCATTCCATCCACAGCTTTTTCGGTGGAGATGGCGATTTTGGGCGGATTACCCTTGTGCCATGGGGTGTTCACCACTGGGAACATGACCTCAACGGTCCGCACCTTACCAGTTTCCGTTTTGCTCCGGAAGACTTGGGTGAAGGAGTGGAGGGCTGCTTTTGTGGCATTGTAAAAAGGATAATCTGCCCGAGGGGTGTAAATAAGGCCGGTGGTGACATTGATGATGTGTGCATCTGCGTTTTGTTGCAATTGCGGATACAGAAAATGGATCAGCCGAAGCGGGGCCAAAAAATTCGTCTCCACTTCCTGTTCCGCCATTTCCATAATGTGGTCCGTGGTGAGAAAATCAACCTTATGGACCAAGGCCGCATTGTTGATGAGTACATTGGTTTCAGGGTACTTCTCCATCACTTCTTGGGCCAATGCTTTGCATTGCTCTTTTTGGGAAAGGTCGCATTGGATGGTTTCCAGTTGGGGAAGCTCTGCTTTGGCCCGTTCCAACTTTTGTGGGGAACGCCCACAGATGATGACCTTGTTTTGGTTGTTGATCAGGCGTTTGCTGAGTTCAAGGCCAATGCCCGAACTTCCGCCCGTAATCAAAATGGTGTTGCCGGATAGTTTCATGTTTTTTGCATTTACAGTTGATACGCACCAAAAGTAAATCGGTGGAACCGGCACGGCATTGATGTATGTTAAGTCTGCATATTTTTCCGGATTCGACTGAGACTTTCCGGCTGAATGCCCAGATAAGAGGCAATAATGGTCTGGTTGATCCTTTTGTCGATGTTGGGATATTCCTCTAAAAAATCCAGATATCGGGTTTCGGCATTCAAGAGCAAGAGGTCCCGTTCCCTTTTTTCTTTTTTGGAAAATCCCTTTTCAATGGATTTCAACAAGAATTTCACCCAAAACACATCCGTTTCAAAAAGTGCGAGCCATTTTGGGTAGGGAATGACCAAAATTTCGGCATCTTCCATCGCCTCGATAAAAAAATGGGAAGGGGTATTGGAGGTCATGGCCGAGTAGGAGCTGATAAAATCATGCTCCATGATGATGCCCTTGGTGAACTCGTTCCCCTTGGGGGTGATGTACACATATCTGAACAGTCCCGATTTTACAAAGGCAAAGCCTTTGGGGATTTCCCCTGCCCGGACAAAGTAATCGCCCTTTTGTAGGGTTTTCACCTGACCTATGGCGAGCAGTTGTTCCACTTTGTCCTTGGGCAATATCTGTTGCAGCACTTCTTTCATGAACTGCCCTAAAGATACTAATGATCGGGATTGCAAAGACCTATGCTTGCGCAGATTTGCTTTTGGGCCTTCTGATTTTTATGTTCCAATAGGTGGTGTAAAGGGTTCCCAACACGGTAGGAGCAATCCATACAATGAGCGATTGTATGCCCGTGCCCACCACCAGAAATGCCGTTATAGATGCGATCAAAGCTCCGTTCATTCGCCCTAAATGACTGATGAGCCAAGCATTTTTCTTCTTGGAAAAGGTTCGGAACATCCAAAAATCACTGAGCGAAAGAAAGGCCCCAAACCCTCCAAAGAAAATATAGAGAACGGCCCCGTCCAATTGCTGGAATACCCCAATGCTTCCGATTACGATCATAACCACTGATGCGGCCAACATCAAGCCAGAAATGGATTTATCCCGAAAATCTGCCTTTTTCTTGGTCCTGTCTTTAAAAGTGAGGGCCCTGTTCCCGGCCAGCACCATATAAATGGTGAACAGTCCAATGAGGAACAGGAATAGGTTTTTGTGGTTGGGCATTTGGGAAATGAACATGGCCATGGACGAACTTGTTATCATGGCATAGGAGAACACCCTACCCAATTTTTTGTGCAGGGAGCTTCCCTTTTTAACAATAATGCTCCCAATGCCGGTGAGCAGTCCCACCCCGCCAAAAAAGGCATGGATGTAGATTAAAATGGTAATGACCTGTTCCATGTTGGTTGATTTAGTGTTATGGTCCAAAACTAAAACCGACCAGCATGTTTATGCAATGTAAATACCCCAACTGTTGTTTTTTGGGGATGGATTGTACAAAACACTATTGCATAATCAAAACAAGTGGTTTATACACTTTCCCCATTGTAAAAATTGGAAAGGATGGACTCCAGTTCCTCCTTGCCGGCCACAATGCCCTCAATTTTGTCCCAAAGCGCTTCGGGGAGCAAGGGGCGAAGGGCCTGTTGCCGTTTGGTGATGTTCCCGAACACCTTTTCAATTTTTTTGTCCCACACCTTGTAGTATTTCCGCAGGTCGTCCGGGTACACGATTTTGCGGCGGGTGCCCTCATCGGCTGCCCTAAAGGGCAGGGGAATGTTGAGGTAGCCATAGTCGTCCGTCAGTTGTTCCCCGGGCTGTATGTCACGGATGGCGATCTCAAAATCGTAGGCCGTGGTCAGGCAATTGGAGTTGAAACTGTGGTTCACGTACCGCCCGTTGTCCCAACAGAGGATGTAATTGCCCTTGTTGTTGCGAAAGGTGTAGGTGTCCAAGATGTTTTGGTAAATGGGGTCCATTTGTTGGAGCTCCAAAGGGGTGAACTCGCGGTCCAAGCAGTCCAAGACCCATGTGATGGTGCCCGCAGGGATGAACTTGGTGGCCACTACGCCATAGCCGATCTCATTGCTGATAAACTTTAATTCTGTATCTGGATGAATCATTTTATATCCTTGAATTTTTAGTTGAAGGTATAAAATTGTTCAATCCGTTGATGGAAATTTTAGGGGTGTGACTGTGTGATTTTTTTAGGGTAAAAAATCCTATTCCCCACTCAGGCGCTTGAGTTTTTGCAAGACTTCATACACTGAAAAGCTGCGGGCAAAGCGGTACATTTCTTTGCTGTCTGCCTTGAGAATTACGACCGGGAGGGTGAAGACCATGGATTGCCCGGTAAACTCCACTTCCTCCTCTACATCCACCACACGAATGGCTACCTTGGGAAAATTTTCTTGAACGGCTTCCAACAACTTTGGTTTTAGCACTTTGCAGACCCCACAGGTTTTGCCGGTAAAATAGAGGAGTTCAATGTTTTGTGTTTCCATGGTGGGAAGGTTGTCTTTAATGTCCATATATCAGCCAACAGCTAGGGTCAAATTTCATTGCTGTCAGGTAATGTTGCTGAGGAATCCATCTTACTGACTACAATTGCCATCAATTAGGTCTTGTAGGCTAGGGTTGAAAGCATTAAACTGTATACTATAAATACCCGGAAAGTCATTGTCCATCATTGGTTTAATTCCGCATAGATCGGTTAGGGTGGAGTTTCCATCTATTGTTAGTGACTCATTAAGGGTGGTTAAAGAACTTAATCCATCCAAATTAGCCAAGGAGTCATTGCCATCAATCTTTAATCCGGCTTCAATTCTCACAATATTCTCGAGTCCATCGACGCTGGTCAATGCAGAATTTCTGGAAATCACTAGGGAGCCGATGATCTGTTCAAGGTTGTTGAGCCCACTGAGATCACTCAATGAAGAATTATCGTTAATCATTACTTGCTCATCAATTTGTACAACGTTATTAAGCCCTTCCAAGCTGGTCAATAATGGATTCTCGAAAATTAACAATCCCCCATTGATTATCTCAAGTTTGTTGAGCCCCTCAATACTTGTAAGGATGTCATTCGAGCTTATCCTAACCAATGTGCCAACGGTCGAGAGGTTGCTCAATCCATCAAGATTGGTCAAGGACGGATTAAGGTATATGGTCAAGTTTAAACCTATCGTAGTCAGATTGGAAAGTCCGTTGATATTCTGTAGTAAAGGATTGGAAATAATATAAAGTCCATAACCAGTGGATGTCAAGCTGCTTAACCCATCAATATTTTCTAGAATGTCGTTAAAATCAACGGCCAAATAACCACCAATTGTGGTGAGATTTTCAAACCCATCCAAGTTCTTCAATTTAGGGTTTGAAGCAATGCTCAAGTAACCTCCGATTTCTTGAATGCCTTGGAGAGCTTTTAGGTCGGCCAAGTCAGTATTGTATTGAATTTCAATGCTCCCTCCTATATTGGTCAGATTCTCCAAGCCATCAAGACTGGTCAGGGTAAATACGCTTCTTACATAGAAATTCTGATCTACGGTTTCCAGATTTTTTAAAGGCTCCAAACTGTATATACTGTTCTCTTGGGCAATAATTCCAAAATGACCGGCAACTCTTGTGTAGCCCTGATCTCCAAAATCATTGACTTGTTGTTGGGTGCTTAAATAGATATCCCCTTCATAAACCAAGGAAGGAGCTTTTTCGGTGGTGAAGATCACTTCGTTGCCATATGCGGTTCCCTTGCTGTTGGTGGCATAGGCCCTTAGATGGTATTCCGTGTTTGCCGATAAATTGGTCAAAGAGCTTGTAAAACTACCTGTCCCTGTGCCATTGGTGGTCTTACTGTCCGCTACGGTAGGGTTGGCCGAAGTGCTCCAACAAACGCCCCTTGCCGTAATCGTGGCACCACCATCGTTGGTGACATTGCCCCCACTGCTGGCGGTTTCCCCATCAATTTCCGAGACCGTTGAAGTAGTGAGCGTGGGCAGGGCAACCGGGGTCTCGTTTTCTATGGGATCGGAACTGTCTTTGGAACAGGAAAAAAAAGTAAAGGCAATAAGGAAGGTGAGGATAATCGGCTTCATGTAGGCTAAGGTTGAACAGTTTTTGTTTTAATGGACAAAAGCCTTCAAGATAACCATTTTGGATTTATTTCCGCTTCCCCCGCAACTTTTTCACTTCCTCTACGGTAAGGCCGGTGGAGTTGGCAATGGTTTCCACATCCACTCCGTTGGCCTTGAGTTGCCGGGCGATTTCCAATTTTTCCTTCCGTTGCGCTAGGGCGGCGGCCTCTTTTTTATAGCGTTCCTTGAGCACGTAGTTGGGCACGTACTGGGTGCTTTCGGCCAGTTCTTCCATAAGCCCCATGTTCTTAAAGCTCACGTAGCTCTCGGTGGTAATGATCAAGTGGTCCAGCACCTCGGTGTTCACAATAATGCCCACTTGTATAAGGCGGTCGGTGATGTCCTTGTCCACCTCGGTGGGCACCAACTCGCCCGATGGGTGGTTGTGGCACAGGACGATCTTTACGGCCCTTTTCTGGAGCGCCAGGCTAAAGACCTCCATGGGTTCGGCCAGGGCGCGGTTCACCGTGCCCAGACTGATCAGCTCTATAAAAAGGATGCGGTTGTTGTTGGCCAGCCCGATGACCCAAAAGTGCTCGCGGTCCTGGTCTATCTTGTCCTCACGCAACAGAATGCGCTGCATGATGCCATAAATATCGAAAGCGTTGAGGATTTTGATCTTTTCGGCTTTAGTGAGTTTAATGTCCATGTTCTAAAGATAGCATTTTGTAGGATTTGGGTTTGGGGAGGTTTCAATAAGAATAAATATACTGGATATTATTTACGCCGTCTCTTTTGCATTAAGATTTTCACATCGGAATAGAGGTATAGTCCTACGATGATCAATACGACAAGTACTGTAAAATAACCTTTCGCGGGGAGGGTGAAAAAAATAGAGACAAGAATCAAAAAAAGTGAAAGAGGGTACATGATCAAACGAACCATTATTTTTTTCCAGCCCCATTCTTTTTTGGTTTCGGAATGTTCGATTTCCATATCCAAAAGTTCATAGATCTCTTTCAGTTGCATTTTCATCTCCATTTTATAGATTTTGAAGCCAATCAGGATAAGAGTTCCGAGAAAGATAAGGCCTATCAAGATTTGTGGCCAGTGTTCCAATACGTCAAAATCGTCGAAAATCCAATAAAACCATGGAATACAGGTCAGAAGGCAGAATAGGCTCAGGAATAATCTGCCCACTGGGTTGATACGATCCGAAATATTGACCAAATGGCCTTCTTTGTTTAGATCGAACTGAAAAATGGGATAAAAAAATCCATTCCAAAAATTCATCCGCCAAACTTTGATTTCTCGATTCCCAATTTCTCCGGATGGTCGAAAATCTCTCTTTAAAATGTTCCAGAAATGGGTTTCAAAAGAATCGGTTTTTCTTTCTTCGATTAATTGGATGATGTCTGATCGGGTAATTTCCACGAAGAATTGTTCAGGATTTTGGTGTCTAGGCTAAAGATAGCATTTTGTAGGATTTGGCTTTGGGGATAATTTTTTGACTGGAGATATGCCTTCTACTAATACATGGCTTTACTCTATTTTTTCAGCGTAATCATATATAATTGGTAAACGGAAGTTTTCTTTATTGTTTTCGGTTAAAAAATGAAATTGCAATCCCCAACCATTATCAAAAGCCAAAACCCCATAATCTTTATTAAAAAGTAGAGGGCCCATACCATCTGGAATGGGCTCGGTTTCATATTTATCAAAGACCAATCCTTCTGTAAGATATATTTTCTCTTTCAAATGAAACTGCTCCGGTCCAAAGTATATCTTGTCCTGATTTTTTAGATAACTGAAAATCATGCTTTTTGTCGAATCTGCCAGATTTTTGTACTTGTATCGAACTAAGCTATCATTCTCTATTTTGGTCAGTTCAACCGAGTTGTCACGAACCAATTCCTCGAAATCAAAAACAATAAGTTCTCTTGAATATATGGTGGTAATATCATTTTTTGATTCGCATCCCATTATTATGAAAAGAGATATGTAAAAAAACTTTTTCAACATAGAATAAGCCGATTTTTCATCAATGCGCCTCCAACCAGTTCTCGCCCACGCCCACTTCCACATCCAAGGGCACGGAGAGTTTATAGGCGTTTTCCATTTCGGCCTTAATGAGTTTTTTCATCTCTTCCAGCTCGGGTTTGTAGCAATCGAACACCAATTCATCATGCACCTGCAACAACATCTTGGTCTTGTACTTTCCTTCGGAAAGCTTTTTGTGGATGTTGATCATGGCAATCTTGATGATGTCCGCCGCACTCCCCTGAATGGGCGCGTTCACGGCGTTTCGCTCCGCAGCGCCACGCACCACTTGGTTGCCGGCGTTGATGTCCTTCAAATAGCGTCTTCGGCCCAAAATGGTCTGCACATAGCCATGGTCCCGGGCAAAATCTATCTGCTCACTGATGTAGTTGCGCAGTTTGGGATAGGTCTTGTAATAGGTGTCTATGAGGTCCTTGGCCTCGGTACGGCTCAGGTCCGTTTGGTTGCTCAACCCAAAGGCCGATACCCCATAAATGATCCCAAAGTTCACCGTTTTGGCATTGCTACGCTGTTCGCGGGTCACCTCCCCAATCGGCACATTGAATACCTTGGATGCCGTGGAGGCATGGATGTCCTCCCCGTGTTTAAAAGCGGAAATCATGGTGTCCTCCTCGCTCAGGGCCGCAATGATGCGCAACTCTATCTGGGAGTAATCCGCAGCGAGCAGCACGTAGTTTTCATCCCGTGGGATAAAGGCCTTGCGCACCTGCCTTCCCCGTTCGGTACGGATGGGAATGTTCTGCAGGTTGGGGTTGTTGCTGCTCAAACGGCCTGTGGCAGCCACGGTCTGCATATAGTCCGTGTGCACGCGGCCCGTTTCTTTCTGTACCTCGTTGGGCAGGGCGTCCACATAAGTACTTTTGAGTTTGGCCAGTCCGCGGTAGTCCAACACATTTTGGATGATCTCATGGTCCTTGGCCAGATAGGAGAGCACGTCCTCCGCGGTGGAGTACTGTCCCGTTTTGGTCTTTTTGGGTTTGTCCACCAGTTTCAGCTTGTCAAAAAGGATGTCGCCCAACTGTTTGGGAGAGGCAATGTTGAATTGCTCCCCGGCCTGCTCGTAGATGTTCTTTTCCAATTCCGCAATGTCCGTTTCAAGGGCAGTGGAGAGGTCTTTTAGGTAGTCCTCATCCAGATTGATGCCTTCACGTTCCATATCGGCCAAGACGCGGAGCAGGGGCACTTCAATGTCCTCGAACAGTTTGTCCGTTTGGGCCTCTTTCAGTTCCGGAGCAAAGTGCAGCCCCAATTGAAAGGTGATGTCGGCATCCTCCACGGCATATTCCGTTTGTTTTTCCAAAGGCACCTGTCGCATGCTGAGCTGGTTCTTGCCCTTTTTGCCGATAAGTTCGGTAATGGAAACGGGGGTGTAGTTGAGGTAGGTCTCTGCCAGTACGTCCATGTTGTGGCGCATATCGGGGTTGATGAGGTAGTGGGCCAGCATGGTATCGAACAGCTTGCCCTTGACCTCCACACCATAGTTCTGCATAACCTTGATGTCGTACTTGAGGTTTTGCCCCACCTTTTCAATGCTTTCCGATTCAAAGAAGGGACGCAATTTTTCGATCAGGGGCATGGCATCGTTTTTCCCTTCGGGAAAGGGTACGTAAAATCCCTTTCCGGGCGACCAGCTAAAGGCAATCCCCACCAGCTCGGCCTCCAAGGGGTTGATGGAGGTGGTCTCCGTATCAAAACAGACGGTGGGCTGTTTCAGGAGTATTTCCAAGAACAGCTCCATGCCCAATCCATGTTGCACGGTCTGATAAAAATGGGGCACATCGGCAACGGTCTTTCGGCCGCTATGGTCCTTGATGGTGGCCGCAGCCTCGGCGGGGTCGCCCCCAAAAAGGGTAAATTGACCGCTTCCGGCCACTTTGGCCTCCTGTTTGGCGGTTTCGGTGCTGGTCACGGGAGCGCTGGGCTCAGTTTCCCCGGAGAAGATTTTAATGAACTGTTCCTTCAACCTACGGAACTCAAGCTCCTCAAAGATTTCCTGTACTTTTTCGGCATCGGGGGGACACATTTCGTAATCCTCGGCGTGGAACTGTACATCGCAATCAATTTTGATTTCGGCCAATTGGCGGGACAAACGGCCGAGCTCGGCGTTTTCCTCCACTTTTTCCTTCATTTTTCCCTTGAGCTGGTCTGTATTGGCCAACAGTCCTTCCAAAGAATCGAACTGCTCCAAGAATTTTTTGGCGGTCTTGTCGCCCACACCGGGCAGTCCGGGAATATTGTCGCTGGCATCGCCCATCATTCCCAAATAATCGATTACCTGTTCCGGACGTTTCACGCCGAAGCGTTTCTGCACTTCGGGGATGCCCCAGATTTCTATGCCGTTGCCCATTCGCGCCGGGCGGTACATAAAAATGTTCTCGCTCACCAATTGCCCAAAATCCTTGTCCGGGGTCACCATAAAGACCTTGTAGTTCTCTTTTTCGGCTTGTTTGGCTATCGTCCCGATAAGGTCATCGGCCTCATATCCTTCCAACTCCACAATGGGAATTTTCATGGCTTTGAGGATATCCTGGATATAGGGCACCGCAATGCGGATGGCGTCCGGGGTCTCGTCCCGGTTGGCCTTGTAATCCTCAAAAAGTTCGGTGCGCTCCACACTGCCACCCTTGTCAAAGGCCACGGCCAAATGATCGGGCTGTTCGCGTTTGATCACATCAAAAAGGGAGTTCACAAACCCCATAATGGCGGAGGTGTCCATTCCTTTGGAATTGATCCGTGGGTTTTTAATGAGGGCGTAATAACCCCTAAAGATCAGGGCGTAGGCGTCAAGTAGAAAAAGTCGTTTTTGTTCGGACATATTATTTTCAATGGTCAATTAACAATGTTCAGTAAGCAATTATCAATGAGCAATAGGCAGTTTTTAAAAGTACGAATTGTGGGTTAAAAATATCAAGGGTCAAGTTCAAGTTTCAAGTTCAAGAACAAAGAATCAGGAGCCAAGAGTTGATCAAAGTGTTTCTTTAACATATTTTCTGTATTTGGGACCAAAAAGTTTTTCATTTAAACAATGATCCGAAGGAAATACAGAAATCTTGATTTTTGGATTTTTAGACTTTAACCAATTAAAAAACTCAACAAATTGATCATCAAATGCAACAGTTTGAAATTTTATGGATTTAAGACCTGATTCAGTTTTAAACTTGATTCTGTTCATGGCTGGCTGTTTATGGGCTGAAATGTATTCAATACCAATCAAATCTGAATGGTTCAATCTAATTTTTTGATTTTTCAAATGGTATTCAATCAATATTTCATTTTCATTGAAAAAAATATCAAAAACAATATTTCTGATATACAGAACAATTAGTACAATGGCCAATAATGAGAATCCAACGGTAATGGTTTTAATAAATGTTGATTCAGATGTGGAGAAAATGGTATAACCAATTCCCATGCATGCTATCGAAGCAAAGATTGCTTCAAAAATAAAATAGCTGGAGGAAGAATGGTATTTGTGCATTTTATTGTCCAATTCAAACTTTCTTGGTTCCAAAAATCTAACAGCGAAGCGCTCTAAAATCTAGAAGCGCAGCGGTCTTGTTTCTCCTACGACTTTTGATAAAAACTGCTCACCTGCCTGTTCTCGTGGCCGTTTTCACTGTACTCGCGATAGGTGAACCCAGGATGTACACAATAGCCTCCAGTTTCCCCATTTTTGTTGATAGCCAAGAAACCAATTTGGAAATCCTTACGGCCTTCATTTTTCTTCATGATGCGTTTTACACCTACCTCGCAGGCTTCTTGGGGGCTCATGCCTTGTCGCATCAATTCCACGATCAAAAAACTGCCCACGGTACGGATCACTTCTTCACCAACACCGGTGGCCGTAGCACCACCCACTTCATTGTCCACATACAATCCGGCACCGATAATGGGGGAGTCGCCCACACGACCGGCCACCTTGTAGGCCATTCCACTGGTGGTACAGGCCCCGGCTATGTCGCCGTTGGCGTCAATGGCCAACATGCCAATGGTATCGTGGTTTTCTATGTTGATGGTGGTCTCGTACTTTGAAGTCTTGAGCCATTCCTGATATTGTTTCCGGGTACTTTCGGTGAGCAGGTCCTCTTTTTGAAAGCCCTGTTCGTAGGCAAACTTTTCGGCACCCTTGCCCGCTAAAATAATATGGGGGGTTTCTTCCATTACTTTTCGGGCCACGGAAACGGGGTGGGCAATGTTCTGAAGGTAGACCACGGAACCACAATTACCATCCTTGTCCATGATGCAGGCATCCAAGGTTACGTTGCCGTCACGGTCGGGGCGGCCTCCTTTTCCTACGGTCTCGTTGGTCACATCAGCTTCTTCTATCATGACGCCCTGTTCCACGGCATCCAAAGCGGAACCTCCGCTGTTCAATACTTCCCAAGCTTTGGCGGTGGCGTTGCCAAAGTTCCAGGTGCATACCGCAATGGGTTTTACGGCTTGGATGGGGGGAACGGCTTCGGGGGTCTTATTTTCGTCTTTGCATGAGGCCAATACGGGAACTGACAGCAATCCTGCAGTGGTAAGGCTTGAATTTTTAAGGAATTTTCGTCTTTGCATTGAAGGGTTGTTTATTTTTAGGTTTTAAAGATAGGAATATGCTTGTAGAAGTTTGTGCCAATTCGTTGGAATCGGCATTGAATGCCCAAAAAGCAGGGGCGGACCGTATTGAATTATGTTCGGAACTGGGGGTTGGCGGGGTGACCCCGTCCCATGGTTTGCTTGAGCTGGTCCAACGCGACTTGAAGATTCCCGTCCATGTGCTCATCCGTCCCCGAAGTGCCCATTTTACCTATTCCGATGCTGAGTTTGAGGTGATGAAGGCGGATATCGTCCAATGCAAAAAAATGGGAGTGAAAGGTATTGTCTCAGGAGTGCTTTTGAAAGATGGTACTTTGGATGTGGAACGGACCCGCGAACTGGTCACCTTGGCCAAACCGCTACATTTTACGTTTCACCGTGCCTTTGAATGGATACCCAATCCGCTTGTGGCTTTGGCTGAATTGGAGGCCATGGGCGTGGATACCGTTTTGACCTCGGGCGGGAAGACATCGGCTGAGAAAGGAATTAAGAACCTTGAGGCATGGCAACAACAAACCTCCATGACCATTATGGCCGGGGGAGGGGTGGCTCCACAGAATGCACCAATATTCAAAGCAATAGGTCTGAGTGCGATACATTGTTCGGGAACTTCTTTTGGAAATCCAGCGGATGTTGCTGGGAAAATCAGTATGAATTCTTCCAAACATTTAGCAGAGGATGAGGTGGCGGTAACAAATGAAGCAGTTGTTCGTCGTATCATTCAAGCCGTTAAATAAATCCAAAAACCCTATTTTTTAGAAGTTTAGCGATAATTTTGTAAAAAAAATTGCATGTCTCGTTTTATCCTATTGGGAATTCTTTATATAGTTTTTGCCATTTATGGCTTTCAGGCTTTCAGGACGTTGTTTAAGAGTCCGTGGATGCATTGGGCCTATGGAATTCTGTTTTTAGGCGCGCTGTTGTTTGTGGCCATAAAGATCATCACCTATGTGCCCGGTGATGGAATTCGTGGTGCGGTAGCTTTATCCGCAGGGATTTTCTTGGCATTTTTCCTCTTGGCATTGGTTCTTGGATTTTTTCTATTGCTTGAGGATGTAGTTCGTATTGTGGCATTCGGCTATAACAAAATTGTGGGGAGTGCTCCAGCTGAGACAGGTTATTTTCCATCTAGGCGAAAGTTCCTGAGTGGTTTGGCCCTGGGATTGGCCTCCATCCCGTTTGGGGCTATGCTCTATGGCATGTACCGGGGAAAGTATAATTATCAGGTGCTCAAATACGAGGTAGAGTTCGATGACCTTCCAGATGCTTTTGATGGATATCAGATTACCCAGATTTCCGACGTGCATAGTGGGAGCTTTGATAATTTTAGAAAAGTGGCCTATGGCATAGACCTGATCAATGCCCAGCAAAGTGATGTGATTTTCTTTACGGGTGATTTGGTGAACGATAGGACTTCTGAAATGGAACCTTGGAAAGAGGTCTTCTCCCGTTTGGAAGCCAAGGATGGAAAGTTTTCCATCTTGGGCAACCATGATTATGGGGATTACACTTCTTGGGAATCCGAAGCGGCCAAGGCCCAAAACTTGGAAGATCTTAAGGTGATGCAAAAGGAAATGGGGTTTGATCTTATCTTGAATTCCAACCGCTATTTGGAAAAGGACGGCCAAAAAATAGCCCTTTTGGGTGTGGAAAACTGGGGCCGGGGTGGCTTTAAAAAGGCCGGAGATCTCCAAATGGCCAAAGAAGGGGTGGATAAGGACGATTTTAAAATACTGTTGAGCCATGACCCTTCCCATTGGGAAGATGTGGCCTTGCAGGATGACTATCACTATCATTTGACCTTAAGTGGACACACCCACGGTATGCAGTTTGGTGTGGAGATCCCTGGGTGGATAAAGTGGAGTCCTGTTAAATGGCGTTACAAATATTGGGCAGGGTTGTATAAGGAAATGGGACAGTTTATCAATGTGAACCGTGGTTTTGGATTTATTGGATATCCGGGGCGTTTTGGTATTTGGCCCGAAATCTCCGTAATAACCTTGAAGAAAAAGGCATTGTCCTAAAGCCCTTTTTCAAAACACCTTTCTTTATTTTTTATTGAAATACCCTAACATCCAATTGCAGAATTGATGGGTTATCTTTGGGCAATGTCTAAACCAAAAGAAATGCCATTAAAGATTTTGAAGATTGCCGCCATTTTATTTCTAATTGTATTGTTCGGGTCGTTTTTAGGGTACAACCCATCCCAAAATCCCAAATTGGTCTGGGAAGAAAATTTTGATCAAGAATCCTTGGACACTACAAAGTGGTCCAAAATCCCTAGAGGTGGAGCGGATTGGAATCGCCATATGAGTGATTATGACAGTTGTTATGCCCTTCGGGAAGGGAAGTTGGTTCTGAGGGGGATCAACAACACCTTCGTTGCGACAGATACTTCCAAATACCTCACAGGAGGGGTGTATACCAAGGACAAGGTGGGGTTTGGTCTGGGCAGGTTGGAAATACGCGCCAAATTAAACAGTGCCACAGGGGCTTGGCCAGCATTTTGGTTATTGGGCCAAGGGAAGAAATACCCTGGTGGGGGGGAAATCGACATTATGGAGCACCTTAATTTTGATGACACGGTCTACCAGACGGTCCATTCCACATATACGATCGATCTAAAGATCAAGGACAATCCGAAACACTACGGGACGGCACCCATCGACAAAGATGAATACAATACCTATGCCGTTGAAAAATATCAGGATAGTGTGGTGTTTTATGTAAACGACAAACGAACCTTTGCCTATCCTAGGATCGAGACGGACCAACCAGAACAGTTTCCCTATGCGGATGGAGATCATTATTTGCTTTTGGATATGCAATTGGGAGGCAGTTGGGTCGGTGGGGTGGAACCCTCCGAATTGCCTGTTGAAATGGAAATAGATTGGGTGCGGTTCTATACTTTTGAATAGGTCTTTGTATTCCTTGATGCTTTAGCAGAGAAAGGTTTAACGTGAATTTAACGAGCGTCAATGCGGTAAAGCTTTGACTTGATGTAAAACTTTAACAATTTTTCTTACTTTTGGTTGGTAAACCAGAGAATACACATGTCTAAATTTGGTGAACTCATAGATTTAAAGGTTCCAGTGCTACTGGACTTTTATGCAGAATGGAACGAACAATCCACTTCCATGCATCCTGTTTTGCGCGATGTGGCGGCAGCCCTCGGCGACAAGGGAAAAGTAATTAAGATTGATGTGGACAAAAACAAAGAATTGTCACAAGCCCTTAGAATAAAGGGATTGCCCACATTGATGATCTACAAAAAAGGAGAGATGGTCTGGCGACAGAGCGGCGAACAGGACGCCAATACGCTCATCGGCATACTCAACGAATATATTTAATAAAAAAGTGAGGTTTTTACCTCGCTTTTTTTATGGTTATTCCAATGCTGTGGAATCTTCTACGGGATTCAAGGTGTCCAAGGGAATGGAGTCTTCCAAATCTGGATTAGGTTCCATGGTCGGTTCTTCAAAAGTATCATCCTCATCACCTACAAATTGGGAAAACTTGTCGATATACTCATTGAAAATGAGGGTTTCGGATTCGGCCAGTTCCCTGTCCTGGTTTTCAATAAGGATGTCAATATTCCTTCTGTAGGCCTGCATATCGGCCAGAATATCATCAATTTTGCCATATTGTTCATCCAAGGGAGTTCCGGCATAGTACTCCAATCGCTCTTGATAGACTTTCTTCAGTTTTTCAAATAGGGCCCTTGCCTTGTCGGTGTCGCCCACTTTGTAATATCCATCCACAAAAGGCTCCACAAAGGCGTAGAAACCGTATTTGTCAACCGGCATATTGGTCATGGCAATTTCTATCACCTCACGGGCCTTGTCTATTTTGTTTTCCGCGATCAAGGTTTCCATCAATCGGGCCAGATTCCCTCTAAAGGAAAGGCCTTGGGAACGGGTCTGGGGATCGTGGTAGATTTTATCACTGCCCGAATTGCCCCAGTCCCATTTCTTCACAATATCAAACATCAGGTCGGTGTCAATGCGTCCCATTTCAAAGGAATTTCGACTTTTTGTCTTGATGGGGACCAATTTGTACACCAGACCATCCAATTGAAGGTAATCCTTCATCCAGATATATTCGGCACTGTCAAAACTACCCCCGGAAAAATAGATGGGTCGTTTCCAATCGTTGTTGGCAATAAGGTCCAGCATTAGGATCCTATTTTTGGGAAGGGCGCTTTGTGGGAGGTCTATATCGATATAATCCAAAATTAAGGCAGAATCCTTTTCCTTGACCAAACCACTTTCCAAAACGTTTTTTTTGTTGACCGGGATACGGATTTTGTTGGTGGGATAATATACAATGTCCAGTGTGCTTGCTGGGTATTGACTGATATCCGCTCCGCGACTCTCCATAATGTGCCTATACTTGGTCTGGGGCTTGTCGCTTCCCACCCAGTTCATGAAATCCTTGATGTTCCAACGGCTATCGGTAACATTCTGATAATAGATGGCGTCCCGGGAACCATAACGGTATTTGTCATGGGTGAGTTGGGAGGGGATGGCCTCACTTTCATAGGCTTTGCGTTTCATCTGGTCGATGTACCAATCGGTGGCAAAAAGACTGGTGTTCACTACCCGGACATCGGTTCGGTACTGCTCAATTTCCTGAACGTACCACAAAGGAAAGGTGTCATTGTCCCCAATAGTGAACAGTATGGCCCCGGCATCTTCCTGACAAGAATCCAAATAAGCCTTGGCCGTGGATTGTGCGGTATAACGCCCAGAACGGTCATGATCGTCCCAATTCTCCGCAGCCATCAAGAGAGGTACGCCCAATAGGCACAGGGATGTGATCAAGGGGGCCGCTATCTTGGCGGACAACAATTTTTTAAATTCTTCGAACAGACCATACACACCCAAACCTATCCAAATGCAAAAGATGTAGAAGGACCCCACGAGCGAATAGTCTCGTTCCCTAGGCTGAAAAATATATGGATTGGTGTAGAACTGAATGGCCAGTCCGGTAAACATGAAGAACACGAACAAGACCCAAAAATGCTTGGGATTCCTTGAAATCTGAAATACAATGCCGATGATTCCCAAAAGCAGGGGAAGGAAGAAGTAGGTGTTCCGCGCCTTGTTGTTCTTCCATTCGCTCGGGAGGTTGTCTTGGCTACCCAATTGAAGGCTGTCCAGAAAGCCAATGCCACTGAGCCAATGCCCATTGTCATCATACCTGCCCTGGACGTCGTTTTGTTTGCCCACAAAGTTCCACATGAAATAGCGCATGTACATATATCCAAATTGGAACTCAAAAAGGTATCGTAGGTTTTGGCCTAGAGTAGGGGGCTCCACTTCTATATACTCCCCAAATTCACGTAAAAAGCGAATGTATTGTTCGGTATCCAACTCTCCTTGGTCATATGCCGTTTTAAATTGGCCTACCGCTTCGCGGAGATCGTTGTTGGAGATGTATTCGGATTTGATTCGGAAATCCAGTGCGCCAAAATAGCGCATGTAATTTTCGGCATGCTGATCACTCCACATACGCGGTAAGATGCCCACATGCTTTTCATTGGGACCCTGAAGTGCATTTTCGTAATGGTTTACAATGACATACTTGCCCAATTTAAGATCTTTCTCGTATTTAGGGCTTTCATCCTTGTCCTCGCCGGCAGGGGCAAACGTATCGGAGTAGTAGGCTCCATAAAATGGGCTTTCCACACCGGGGTATTGTTCCCGGTTGTAATAGGCCAAAAGGGCCCTGGCATCGGCCGGATTGTTTTCGTTTACCACGGTTTTGGCATTGGCCCGAATGGGTAACATCAACCAAGAGGAGAAACCAAGGAAGATGAACATGAGGCACAGCACAATGATGTTGCCTGTATAAAAATGGTGTTTTCGGGTATATCGGAGCCCAAAATAGAAGGCTGCAATAAAGAGCAATGCCATGATGATGGTCCCGGAATTGAACGGTAGGCCCACTTCATTGATGAAAAAGACCTCGCTCCATCCAAAAAGCTTGAGCACGTAGGTGAGCGAGAATTTATAGACCAGGATCAAAACACCGATAACGGCCATATTGGCCAAAAGAAAGTTTTTTACATTGGTCTGCTTGTATTTTTTGAAATAATAGAGCAATCCTATGGATGGAATGGCCAAAAAGCCCATGAACTGGATTCCAAAGGTTAGTCCGATCAAAAAGCAGATGAGCAATAACCAACGATGTCCCCTTGGGTCGTCCAGGTTGTCGGTCCATTTTAATCCCAACCAAAGTAGTAGGGCCATGATCAAACTGGCCATGGCATATACCTCGGTTTCCACGGCATTGAACCAAAAACTGTCTGAAAATGTAAAGGCCAAAGCGCCTACCAGACCACTTCCCAAAATGGCAATGGCCTTGCTATTGGTGATGGGTTTGCCCTTGGCCACCATCTTTTTCACTAAATTGGTGATGGTCCAAAAAGTAAACAGTACGGTAAAGGCACTGGATACGATAGATACCGCATTGACCATCAGTGCGATCTTGGAGGTGTCGCCAAAGGCGAACATGGCAAAAAAGGCTCCGATCATTTGCAATAACGGTGCTCCTGGAGGGTGTCCCACTTGCAGTTTTGCTGAAGTGGAAATGTATTCCCCGGCATCCCAAAAACTTCCAGTGGGTTCAACGGTTAGGGCATAAACGATAAATGCTATGGTGAAAGAAACCCACCCAAGGATGGTGTCCCATTTTTTGAAGTCTTTTGCAAACATAATGGATGGTGCTTAACCAGATTGGGGCGAATTTAGTAAATATCGGAGAGACGATTGCCCATTTTTGGAAAAGCTTTAACAGCACGATACAGAAAAATAGTTCGTAATCTTCCCAAAATATTTGTTGAAACAAAAGTTTGTTTTAAATTTGCACGCTCGAAAGCTGAATCAAGTTCAGCTAAATTATTTACTGGCCTATGGTGTAATTGGTAACACAGCTGATTTTGGTTCAGTCGTTCAAGGTTCGAGTCCTTGTAGGCCAACAAAAAAACCTGCATTTTCGTAATGCAGGTTTTTTTGTTTAGTGAAAGAGGAGGGGACTAATTTATTTTCCTTTTTTTGAACCAAAGGTCTTCCAGACTTAAATTCACGGCCAATGTATGGTATTTTTCCCTTACCAATATATTTTGCACATACCCTTTGGAACTGTATCCATACGATAAGTTTATCATAGAGTTGGAAAACACCCCAATAGGCAATCCCAGTCCTGCAGTAAAGGTGTAACCATCTATCTTTTGGTCATTAAGTGCCAAATACCCATTGTCGTAGTTGAACCCTGCGCGATAACCAATCCTTTTCCAATATTTATAGGCCCTTTGATTATTGAGATATTGCAAGCCAAAGGCATAGGTGTCCTGGTCCGTGTAGGTTCCAATATGCTCGGACTGATGGGTGGCATCCCAAAAGCTTTTACGATAATCGGCTGTTAGGGTAAACGAATCCTTGAGTCTGGCGCTTATTCCAAACCCCAATTCCATGGGAAGTTTAAAATCTGAAACATCATTGTCCGCTTCAGCGTCCACCACAACGATCTCCTCGCCATCGAGGATCTTGGCCACCGTCCGTGTGAGATTGCCATTCAGGGTGACGGGCAGTTTCAAAACACCTCCCAAGGTAATATTTTGACCAATATCCCAATGTGTGCCAAATCCGATTCGAAATCCGCTATAATTGTTGGTTTCGGTGAGTTCCAAGTAACTCCGGCTTATCACAAAGGATTCGGTTTCCTCTATATTTCCAAATAAGAATGAACCCGTAAATCCGAGCCTTAAGGATTCTGTAAGGCTATACCCTAAATTTATGCTCAAGTCACTGAGCCCTCCAAGACCATATACATTGCTTTCAAACGATTCATTGGAGCCTTCAATATTGGAGGATAATCCCAGAAGAGAGTATCCAACATCACTGTAGGGAATCATAGTGACTCCAGCCCCAAGGCCCTCCGTGATTCGAAAGGCGAATGCCAAATTCGAGAAATTAAGGGTTGTTTTGGATTCGCCATCTCCTCGGTTGTTATAGTGGTTTAGTTCACCCTTGATTCCAATGTCATAAAAAAAGGAATTTTTAGGAGCCAATGCAAAATTTGCTGGGTTGAGGTTGTTTATCCCCGTTTCCTGTTTGAGTCCAATTCCGCTATGCCCTAGACCATTGGAGATACCAATACTGGTTTGGTTTATGGTTCCTAGGCCATAAAGGGAATAGGGTGAACTGGTTAAACCTTCAGACTGTGAAAAGGTACTCTGGGCGATTAGGGCGGGGAGCCAAAGGATCCAAAATCTATTCTTCATCTTCATCATATATTGCGTAGGTAAGTTCCAGTACTGTTCTAAAATCTGAATTGTCCATGCCGTTCAGGACAAAGCGGTCCACCGTGGAGTCGTAGTCATTGGGCAATAGGATCAATGCCTCATTGGTTTCCCTTTCGGCCAGTAACAGCTGTTCTATGTAGCTGCCCAGTTGGATTTCATAATATATTTCGTTGAATTCTTCTTTTTCTCTGTTGAGAGTGGCTTGTACAGGGGATACTTCTTGATAAAACAATTGCTGTATCAGGTCATTGTTACGGTCCACCACATAAACGGATAGGGTGTCACGAAGTATGAGATTGTCGTCAAAGCTGCCCGGTTCGGGTTTAATTTTAAGAACGGCGTCCAGTATGGTACCCTGCCCTCTTATATCGTAAATGGTCTTCACGGTCGGAAACTGAATACGGGCCGCTACCCCAACACCGGATTGCACAAAACATCTATTGGCGGCTTCCGAACTGGAAAGTATGGACTCCTTATCCTGTAACATTTGGAGTTGTTCAATAGGGTTTTCAGCCAAAATTTGGTTGAAAAAAGGCACAGGGGTAACACTAAGATCCAACTCAAAGTCGATGTTGCCCTGAACCCGTTCATCCTCTTCTGAAATGCCATAGTACAAACGCATAAAACTGGCACCGGTATCTTTGGAAAAACCGACTACAGAGCCATTGTCATTGTCTCCGGGAAGTATCCCAATACCCTTAAAATAGTCTTTGAACTGGTCGGTATTGGTGATCAATTTTTCTTGAAGCCCGTTGAAGAGTTCCATACCAAGCCCATCGGAGATTTTAATGGCAATAGTGTCAGATTCCATGGGCCTTGGTTGATAGGAAAGTACCCCAAGGTCCTCGTCAAGGTAGGACGCCTTTGCCGTATTGTAAAGAGCATCACCTTCATTGGGTCTAAGGGTCTTCGTCAATCGCTTTATGTGCAGGTTATTGGTCTCAAGGGTATCATTGTAATAGTAGTTGTCCAGTTTCAGAAAAAGGACAATGCTGTCATATTCCGCTTCACTGTCTATTGAGAATGAGTTTGGAATCAACCCCATATAGCTGGAGGCTTTGACCTTTCCAAAAATGGGGTCGGAATATTGCCCGACCAGAATCCGATTGGATTGACTGGTTTGGATACTGTCAAATTTCATCGTGGAGGTTTCTACCGTCATGGTGTCGATTAAAACAACCCGCATATTGCTGTCAGAAAAGGCCTCGCCTGCCAAGAAATCGGAAGAATTGTAATTTTCGGAAGTGCAGGAGGTCAACAGTAGAATGAAAGGGGTGATCATTCCCAATAATCTTCTCATAAATTTAGTTTTCACCAAAAGTATAAGCTGCGAAAGCCCTTAGGAATGGGAATAGACCAACTTGGATAATTATGGGACAAAGCCGTTGTTTTTTCCCTATAAGGCCATAGTTAGCGTTTGTCGATGTTTTTTTTGGATTGAAAGGTTAAAACGTAGGGTTCATATATTCTCTTTCAACCAGAAGGGACCTAAAATTACTTTTGACAAAAATTAAATGGTTGACATGGACAAGACAGTACAAGTGACAAGTAAAATGTTTGTTGTGATCCTTTTTGGGATGTTTCTTTTAAGTTGTTCCAACGATGAGGATGTCGAAGACTTGGGTAATTGGATAGATCGATCCGTATTTGATGGAAGCCCTAGAAGTGGGGCCGCCGCATTTGTAATTGACAATATGGGGTATATGGGGGTTGGCTATGATGGGGATGACTATCTCAACTCGTTTTGGGCCTATGATATTCAAGGCGATTTTTGGTCCCAAAAAGCGGATTTTCCCGGAACGCCCAGAAATGCTGCGGTAGGATTCGATATTGATGGCAAAGGCTATATCGGTTCTGGCTATGATGGTGTAGACGAACTGAGCGATTTTTATTCTTACGACCCAACAACCAATAGTTGGACACAAATTGATTCGCTTCCTGGTATAAAGCGGAGGAGTGCGGTGGCGTTTTCGGCCAACGGTTATGGATATTTTGGTACTGGATACGATGGAGAGAACGATAGAAAGGATTTCTGGAAATATGATCCTTCTACGGATACTTGGACCGAGCTGGAAGGATTTGGTGGGGACAAAAGAAGGGCCGCCACCACGTTCACGGTAAATGGAACCGTATATATGGGGACCGGGGTTTCCAATGGGGTATATCTGGACGACTTTTGGGCATTTGACCCGGATACCGAAGATTGGACCAAAAAAACAGATTTGGATGAGGAGGATGAGTATGAGATCACTAGAAGCAATGCTGTTGGTTTTGAATTGAATGGCTATGGATACATTGCCTGTGGTGAACGAAGTGGGGCCACCATCAGTGTTTGGGAGTATGATGCATCTTCCGATACCTGGGAATCCAAGACCAGTTTTGAAGGCTCCACTCGGCAAGATGCCATTGTCTTTTCCAATTCCACAAGGGCTTTTGTGGGGATGGGTAGAAATGGAACCCTTTATCTGGATGATTTGGATGAGTTCTTGCCATTTGAGGAATATGATGAAGAGGATTGATCCGGATGGGAAGTGATAATAGGGGTTTGTCCAAGGAAAATTTTTTGGGAATGAAGGGGATGGGGTCCAATGCCATGACGAAAACCATGGCAATGGTATTGTTGATGTTCATTGGTGCTACGATTATTGGTTTGGGCTTCCTTTTTAAGGAGAGCAGTGAAGAGAAAGACAAAACCCAATTTCGGACAGAAGTAATTAAGGTTGGCAATGGGTATGGCTATCAAATATTTTATGGGGATAGGCTGCTTATCCAACAAGAGTGTATTCCAGTGCTCAGGGGAAACGTCCCATTTCAACGTCCAGAAGACGCCACTTCCGTGGCAGGACTGGTTGTTGAAAAGATCATGGAGAAACAATCCCCTGAGCTTTCCCTGGAAGACATTAAAGCATTGGATGTTGTAATTTTAACGCCTTAGCAAATATTGTATGGTTTTAGGGCGACCAAAAATAAGAACGTTCATTATCCATTTATCACTATGGATATTGCTTTATGGACTTTTTTTGCTGCCATTTCTGTTTCAGTTCCGACTGATTCCGCCAGACCTTCCCTTGCGGCTTACCTTTGTGGTTGTCCTTTTTTACATTAACTATTATTTGCTTGTACCCCGGATTTTGTTGAAAAGGCATACGGCCTATTACATTATTGCTTGTTTGGCCATTGTCTTGGGAATTGGACTTGTCATTAATTTAAGTTTTGATTTTGGACCTCGCGTTCCTACTCGATTTATTGAAGATCATGGGAGGGGCCCCGATTTTCCGATGCGTCAGATATTCACTATGCTTAATTTGAGCGCGCCGATTTTTGTGAGTGGGCTTCTTCGGTTGTATATGGAATGGAGAAAGAACGAAGGGCTTCGGGTCCAAGTGGAAAACGAAAAGGTCCATTCAGAGTTACAAGTCCTTAAAACGCAGCTCAACCCCCATTTTCTGTTCAATTCACTGAATGCCATTTATTCACTTTCAGTAAAGAATTCCAGTATAACCTCCGAAGCGATCATCACCCTTTCCGAGCTTATGAGATATATGCTGTATGAAGCGGACAAGGACAAAGTGCCTTTGGGCAAAGAAATGGACTATATTAAAAATTATGTAAGGTTACAAAGGTTGCGCTTGTCCGATAGTGTCAACGTGAAACTGCGAATGTCCGGAGATGAAAAAGGGAAAGAATTGCCCCCTTTGCTCTTCATTTCCTTTATTGAAAATGCATTCAAGTACGGAACGGATTTTAAAGGGAAAACACATGTCGAAATAAACCTTCAGATAGAACAAGAGTCAATTGTGTTCAAGGTCAGGAATAGAATAGGTACACACAGGGCAGAACAAGGTAGCTCGGGAGTGGGGCTGGAGAATATAAAAAATAGATTGAACCTGTTGTATCCAAACAGGCATACCCTGGATATAGTCAATGATGGCCAAAATTATGAAGTGACCCTTATTCTTGACTTGTGGCCTAAAGAGTAGTAAATTGGTAAAGGATGAAATGTATCATAATTGATGATGAACCATTGGCAATAGATTTGTTGATGGAATATTGCCAGAAGCTGGACTTTGTGGAACTGGAAGGTACGTTTACCAATCCGCTGGATGCCATTTCCATAATCAAGGAAAAAAAGGTGGACCTAATTTTCTGTGATATCGAAATGCCCCAGATCAACGGAATTGATTTTATTTCCTCTTTGGACAATACCCCTATGTTCATTTTCACCACGGCTTATTCGCAATATGCGGTTGAGGGTTTCAATTTGAACGCCATTGATTATCTGGTAAAGCCTATACCGTACAATCGGTTCATTAAAGCAATTTCAAGAGCCAAGGAAGTTATGGGCTATAAAAGGCCCATTGAGCCCCAAAATGTTTTTCCGTCCCACGGGGAAGGAACAAAATCCTCGGAATACATCTTTGTAAAGGCAGAGTATGAAAGTGTGAAGATCAATCTTAATGATTTGCAATATATCCAAGGGCTTAAGGATTATCTTAAAATACATGTGGAGGGAACCAATAAGGCCATACTGACCTTGATGAGCTTCAAGGAGATCATGGAGAAGCTGCCGGCCCATCAGTTTTTAAGAGTGCATAAATCCTTTGTGGTCAATATTTCTTGCATTAAAACAGTACAGAGGAACAGAATTGTGATCAATGATGTCCGAATCCCGATAGGTGAAAGCTACAAGGCCAATTTCTTCGACATCTTGAATTTATAATTGAGGGGATTTCTCCAGTATGGGAAAACATAAACCCTTTCAAGCTTAAGCTTTGGTGATTTTGTGGTCGAGAAAAGAGATGCTAGTTCTTTTAGCTCTCTCCATTTCATCTTGCCATAGCTTTAAAACTATATGGCTCCGTTCTTAAAAAAAGGTTGTTTATAGAGACGTTTTCCTGTTGCTTGGTAGATGGCGTTGGCCAAGGCTGGGAATATGGGTGGAAAAGTGGGCTCTCCCAATCCGGTCGGGTCTATATCGCTCTTTACAAAATGTACCTCGATTTCCTTTGGGGCTTCTTGCATGCGGATCATTCGGTAGGTGTCGAAATTCTTTTTGGTGGGCATACCTTCTTTAAAGGTCAGTTCGCCGAAAAGTGCATTTCCAATCCCGTCCACAATACCACCTTCCGCCAAATTTGTAGCGGCATCAGGATTCACTACTAAACCGCAGTCAACCGCACAGGTCACTTTCTGTACCTTGGGCTTCCCGTCTTCCATGACCATATCCAAGACTTGGGCGGCATAGGAATTATGGCAAAAATAGGCTGCCACACCCCGACTGATGTTTGCATCTTGATTTCCCCATTCGGATTTTTCCTTGACCAGCTTTAAAACTCCTGCATAGCGTGCTGGGTCATAATCATTGGTCACGCCTTCCATAGGTTTATTGATGACCCTATCCAACAGTTCCAATCTAAAATCAATGGGGTCTTTTCCAGCGACTTCGGCTACCTCGTCCAAAAAGGATTGTTCGGCGCAGGCCATGAAATTGGAACTTGGGGCCCTAAAAGAGCCTACGGTAATATTACTGTCAATGGTCCAGCCCTCTGCCAAATAATGGTCTACCGTCCCAGCCGGGAATCGGTTTTCATAAAGCGGACATTCGGGAATACCTCCGGCATTTACATGGTAGGCGATAAGGTTGTTGTCTGCATCCAACGCAGCCCTTAGTTTTGCATGGTAGGTTGGACGATAGACGCCATCTGTCATATCATCCTCACGGGTATAGATCAGTTTTATGGGGGCTTCCATCCTTTGGGAGATCAGAGCGGCTTCCACAAGCCAATGGGCATAAGAACGCCTGCCGTAACCACCGCCCAAGCGTGTCATTTTGATGTCTATGTTCTCCAAGGGGATACCTGTACGGGCCGAAAGGGTTTGCTCCGTAAACTCTGGTTTTTGCAAGGGACCTATCAATTCTGCTTTGCCGTCTTTCACATGGGCAAAGAAGTTCATGGGTTCCATGCAATTGTGTGCCAAAAATGGGGCGGTATAGGTGCGTTCAATCACTTTCGCTGCCGTAGCGAAAGCTTGTTCCGGATTTCCGTCCCTACGACGGACTTCCCCGCCTTTTTCGGCTCTACTCAGCATTTGGATATAATGTTCCTCCGTGTTTTCAAGGCCTTTTGGGGTATGTTGCTCCCAAGTGGTTCCGAATCTATCCCTGGTTTCTGTTGAACTTTGGATGGGTTCGCATTCTATTTTCAAGGCTTTTTTGGCTTGCATCACCTCCCAGGTGGAGTCTCCTACGATTACGGCCACTTCATTGTAGGTGCGGGTGTCAAAGAAGGTCTTTACATAATCATCATTGAACACTTTTACCGTAAAGACATCCCGGATGCCTGGCATGGATCTTACCTCTGAGTCGTCTATGGATTTTAGTTGTAATCCAAAAGCTGTCGGATGCACGATCATGGCGATGAGCATACCCTCTTTGTGGGTGTCGATACCAAAAAGGGGTTTGCCGGTCACGATATTCATACCGTCCACATTCTTTTGTGATGTGCCAATGATGGTAAACTCGCTCTTCTCCTTGAGCTGAACCTCCTCGGGGACTTCCGTTTTTGCCGCTGCGGAGGCCATGTCACCGTATGTAGCAGAATTACCGGAACCTTCATGACTCAGCATTCCCCCGGAAGTTTTTATTTCGTCCGCAGGAACCTTCCAGACTTGGGCTGCGGCCATTTTTAGCATTTGCCTTGCCGTTGCCCCTGCCATCCGCAGACCGGTCCATCCTTGACGTAAAGCTTGACTCCCACCAATAAATTGTCGCGTAAAGGCCCCTGTGTCCAACGGGGCTTGTTCAACCATGACATCTTTCCAGTCCACATCCAATTCATCGGCAATGATCATGGGCATGGACGTCTTTACATTTTGACCAGCTTCAGGGTTGGGGGATAGGATGGTGACCAAACCGTTCTCTCCAATTTTTAAATATCCGTTCAGTTCAAACCATTCTTTGGGCAGTTCTTTGGCAGCTATGTCCAGACCTACTTTTGGCTTACAGGAATTCAGCCAGCTAAAGCCCAAAACAAGTCCGCCACTGGCCAAACTGGTATTTTTGATAAAAGCGCGTCTTCCGATTTTGGTTTTTATAGCTGTCATTTGGTATGTCCTTGGAGCGTATGGGATTTAGGGGTCAGCCCACCAAAGGTGGTTTGTCGGTACTAAAGGGTTGTTTGGTAAATCTTCTTCCAGTGGCTTTGTACAATGCATTGGCCAAAGCTCCAAATACGGGTGGGAATGGTGGTTCGCCCAAACCGGTCGGGTCAATTTCGTTTTGCACGAAATGAACCTCGATTTCTTTGGGAGCCTCGTTTTGTCGTATCATCTTGTAGGTATCAAAATTGGAATGGTCCGGTTTCCCATCGGTAAAGGACATGTTGCCGTACATGGCATTTCCAATGCCATCAACAATGGCACCTTCGGCCATGAGGGAGGCTGCATCCGGATTTATGACAATACCACAATCAATGGCGCATGTTACCTTTTCAACCCGTGGTTGGTCCCCGTCCATGACCACATCCACTACATGGGCGGCATAGCTATTATGGCAGAAATAAGCGGAAACACCTCGGTGGACTCCTGGTGGGGTTTGTCCCCAATTGGATTTTTCCTTGACCAGCTTCAATACGCCGGCAATACGGTCCGGTTCATAATCATTTTCTTCCCCTACCGGATTTTCCTTGACCCGTTTGAGCAATTCCAATCTAAAATCGATGGGGTCCTTTCCTGCCGCCTCGGCCACTTCATCCAAGAAGGCCTGTTCAACGCCGGCGGTAAAATTGGATCGGGGTGCCCTGAACGCACCAATGGTGATGTTTGAATTGATGACCCATTGTTCCGCCAAATAATTGTCCACCGCACCCGCTGGAAAACGGTTGGCGAAGAGTGGACTTTCAGGAACGCCTCCAGATTTCACGTGGAAGGCTATGAGGTTGTTGTTTTCATCCAATGCGGCGCGGTAGGTAGCTTGGTAGGATGGACGATAAATTCCAAAAGTCATATCATCTTCCCTACTGTACACCAGTTTGATGGGTGCCTTGGCCTGTTTTGAGATGAGGGCAGCCTCAATGGCGTAATGCCCATAGGCCCTACGTCCAAAACCGCCTCCCATTCGCGTCATTTCTATCTCAATTTTTTCGGCAGGTACATCCAAACGGGACGCCAAGGTGGACTCAATGATACTGGGGGCTTGCGAAGGTCCGGCCAGTTTAATTCCCTCATCGGTCACATGGGCAAAGAAATTCATGGGTTCCATACAGTTGTGTGCCAAAAATGGGCAGCTATAGGATCTTTCCAATACTTTGGCCGCATTTTTGAATGCGGACTCCGGGTCTCCATCCTTTCTGGCGATTTCCCCGGGTTGGGAAGCCATCTTCTCCATGAGTTCGTTATGCTTATTGGTGCTTTCCAAGCCACTGGGAACGGTAATTTCGCTGATACTTCCAAAACGGTCAATGGTGAGTTTTTTCTCCGATATGGGCTCCCATTCTGCCTTGAGTTTCTTTTTGGCGTTCATGACCTCCCAAGTGGTCTTGCCCACAATGGCCACCAAATCGGGAAATGCATTGGTGTCAAAAAAATTCCGTACAAAATTGTCATCGTAGGTATTGATTTGAAATACATCCACAATCCCGGGCATATTCCGTACTTCGGAATCGTCAAATGATTTCAGTTTCAAGCCAAAGGCAGGTGGATGGGCGACCATGGCGATCAGGGTTCCCTCGTATTGGTAATCCAAGCCGAACATGGGCTCGCCGGTTACAATCTGTTTGCCTTCTACATTTTTCTTTGAGTGACTGATGATCTTGAAATCTTTTACAGCCTTGGTTTCCACCTTTTCGGGAACCTCCATGTTTGATGCTGCTGCGGCCATTTCCCCGAACCCTGCGGTTTTTCCTGAGGCTTCATGGCTCAATACCCCATCGGAAACCGAAATCTCGGAAACGGGAACTTGCCATGCCTCCGCGGCGGCTTGCTTGAGCATTTGTTTGGCGGTTGCCCCGGCCATTCGAAGACCTTCCCAACTGCGGCGGATCCCTTGGCTTCCTCCAGTAAATTGGCGTTCGTATAACTCAGTGTTGAACGGTGCCTGTTCCACCAATACATCTTTCCAGGCGATGTCCAATTCCTCGGCAACGATCATGGGCATGGCGGTCATGACGCCTTGGCCAAATTCCGGGTTTGGGCAGTAAATGGTGGCCACTCCGTTATCGCCAATTTTTAGATAGGCATTGATTTCAAACCATTCTTTGGGCATTTCAAGAGCCTGTTCGGCGGAAATGCTTTTGGGTTTACAAGAGTTCAGCCAGCTAAACCCAATGATCAGTCCTCCACTGGCAAGGCCGGTATTTCGTATAAAGGCTCTACGCCCGATATGTTTGTCTATCTGGTTCATGATGTTTGTTTTTACTATTGGTTAGACCTAGCTGTTTTCGGATGCTATTTTCACAGCTTTTTTAATGCGCAAATAGGTTCCGCACCTACAAATGTTTCCGTTCATGGCCATTTCTATTTCTTCGTCGTTTGGGTTGGGATTCTTGTCCAATAAGGCTGCCGCGGTCATGATCTGGCCTGCTTGGCAATAGCCGCATTGGGGTACGTCCACATCCATCCATGCCTTTTGTACAGGATGGTCCCCATTTTCGGAGAGTCCCTCAATGGTGGTGATTTCGGAATTTCCTACCATGGATACGGTGAGCATACATGATCGGGTGGCCGTGCCATCCAAATGAACAGTGCAGGCCCCGCATTGTGCGATGCCACATCCGTATTTGGTGCCTACAAGATTCAAATGATCTCGTAATACCCACAGTACGGGTGTGGATGGATCTACGTCTACCTCTTTTACTTGTCCGTTGATTTTCAAATTGAGTTTTGCCATAATTGTAATGATTGGCATGAAATTATCAATATTTGGTCAAAAAAGGGTTACGAAATTCAAACACATTCAAAGGATTTAACACTCTTTTGTGAAATTTGAGTAACACTCGCAGGTTCGTTAAAAAGTTGGTAAGAACAAACGAAGTATAGGTAGAAGTTTTATAGGCTTGTAAGTGGAGTTCAAGAAGGGTAATTTGTTCCGGTCAAAGTGGGGCAAAAAGCGATACCTGTTCTTTCCGGCCTTCCAGTTCCATTGTTCCCAGAGCTTTAAAGCTAAATGGGGCTGTTGGTTCCAAAAGGGTTTTTAATTCCCCGGAGAGAAGAAGTTCCTGATCAAGTGATTTGCATAGCTTTTGTATTCGGGCAGTAACGTTCAGGACATCCCCGGTAAAAAATATTTCTTTTTTGAGTGCCCCAATTTCCCCGGTTGTTACATGGCCAACATGCAGTCCGGCCCTAAACGAGGGGGCCGCCCCATAGGTTTTAATGAAAAAGACTGACTTCTTCTCCAGCGCTTCTTTCATACTGTAAAAGCACTGTACGCAATGTTGTTGGGACAGTCCCTTATCCTGTTTCCAGGTAATTACAATTTCATCTCCTATATATTGGTACACTTCACCCCGGTGTGCAATGATGGCGTTGGAAAGTTGGTTGTAGTAATCCCTTAAAAAACGAAAGTATTGTTGGTGTCCCAATTGCTCTGCCCATGATGTGGAGGATTTCATGTCCAGAAACATGAAAATACGGGATTCTTCTTTGGGTTGATGGTATTTGCCAGAGAAAAAGTTGAGCAGTACATCATGCCCAAGATGTTCACTGATTCCCGAATATAGCAGCGACACAAAAATGCTGAAGGTCAATGAGATCAAGGTGCTTAAAAAAGTTCGACTTACCATATAATTTGAAAACTTTTGCCATACTTCCGGATTTCCCAACGAGGTATTTAGTTCAAGACTTGCCGCAATGGGATAGGCAATCAGGTTGATGACCAGCATGAAGAGGAGGTAAACCCCCATTTTATATAGGATCTTTTGTCCAAAACCTTTGAATTTAAATAGTTTGCCCAGCCAAAACACCTCAAGGGTGCCTACGGCCAAACCTACTACAAAGACCGCAAGGGAGGCGAACAGAAAAACACCCCAAGTGACCGTTATGTCCGTTTCGGGACGGACATTTTTATATTCGGTGGCCATGGATTCAATAAGCAAAATAAACCAACTGAGCACCAGCCAAATGATTCCAAAAGGAAGAATCCGCTTAAAATAATATACAGTCTTCGGATTTTGAAAAAACCTCATGCTGTAAAGGTAACATGAATTTGGAATGAAAAAGCGCTTGGATTTTGGCCAAGGGCTTGGTCCAACACGGAGCGGTTTTAGTACTGGGTCAATTCTTGTTTACCCGGTACGTAACCCTACGATTGGTAATCACGGCCCCAACTTTTACCGTCAGGGTGGCTTCATCCGAAGTAAGGGCGCTACATGACCCCGAGGAATTGGAAACCAATACTCGGAAGATGTATCCGTTTTTATCGGTCCCAGCTCCGACCACGGAAAGATTGGCCGTTTGTGTCCCGGTGTATTCCGGGCCATCGGTAAGGGATACAAAGTTGCTGCCTCCGTCAGTGCTCACCTCCCATTGGTAGGTGTCAACATTGCTGGCGGTTACGGAGAAGTTGGCAGAATTCCCTGCAACAACATTTTGATCGGTGGGTTGACTTGAAATGCTGAATGGTGAAACGGTGATGGTTTGTTGTACATCCAAGAAATTCCCGGAAGCATCGGTTATCCTATAGGTACGTGTAATGACTTCTGGATTGGACCCGCCATCACTAACATCGCTGATAAAAGTTACGGTAGGGTTCACATCACAATTATCGGCTTCGTCATTAACAACGTTGACATCGGGTACTGGAATATCATCTGTGCAATACACCGCTAGGGGTGCCGGGTTACTGGCAGTTGGTGCAACATTGTCCACGGTAATGGTTGTGGTTGCGGCAAGGTTTGGGTAAGGTGGGTCTCCGGGCATTCCTCCATATTCCACCAAATATCCTTTAGGTTGATAATCCCCGCTTGCGGCTCCTGTATTGGAGAGGTCATTCCAAGAACCTGGAAGACCAACTCCCGGGGCTGTGATGTGTGCATAATCTTCGTTCCCTGAGTTGTTCGGTTCCCCGCCGTTCCAAAATTCGTAGGCAAAGGCAGTTCCTGAGGCATTTCCTCTCCAGAACAAAGTTCCGGCTTCTGGACCGGTTACCCAATACCAATCCCCTTCCAAGGCGGCGTCGCTGGCCCCGATCCACCCGGCTCCTGGAGCTTGCGACCCCAAAAGGTCGGATTCATCCTGAATGGAAATGGTGGCCAAATATCCTTGGAGTCCATAAAATGTTCGGAGAGTGGCGGCATCCCTGGCAGAGGTCCATGTGATGCCCAAAGCGGGCACATATTCGTAATAGTGTCCGGTGGAGGCAAGGTAATTGGCCTCATTCAATACGATGGAAAAACTTCGGGTATCCCCAGAAGTAACTGTTGCGGTGGTTTGGAATGTGACAGCAGCCACAGCTGTTTCAAACTCTGCTAGTGTAGCTGGACCGGTCAAGGTAAGTCTTCCTTCCGAAGAGCTCCAGCTGGCTGTGATATTGGGGTGTGTACCCGTTAAGCTCAAGAGGTCGCCCGAATTGTCGTAGTTGGAAGTAATCTGTATATAGACTGCATCCAAGGTAGCGGTATCTGGGTCTGAAATGGATACACTTTCAGCAATGGCTATTGGACTGCCGGGACAGAATATCTGATCTCCGGTAGCAGAAATGGAGGGCGGTTGGTTGCCATCATTGGTATCGTCCCTAAAATCCAAATCACCACCGGATGCAGCGTCCCCGTCGGAATCCGGTAACATAATGCTGCCTCCACTGGTTGTGGTGGGGTCATCAATGGTTCCACCTGGGTCACCGTAATCGGTTGAAGTATCCATATTATCATCCAAGCCATCATTGTCGCTGTCCGTTCCGGAGAGGGAAAGGGCGGCTTCCGTGGTGTCATTTGTTCCGTCATTGTCGCTGTCCGTATCCAAAAAATCGGGCGTGCCATCCCCATCAGTATCCACATAAGAAATCCCACCTGTTTCATAGGCGTTGTCCAGACCATCATTGTCTGAATCGCTGCCAGTGGGGGCCGTATATCCCAAAGAGGTTTGGGCCTCCACATTATCGGGAATGCCGTCACCATCGCTATCAAGGTCTTGGTAATTGGGGATGCCGTCCCCATCGGTATCTACGGTAGTGCAATCCACGGTGCCACTATAACTGGCGCCATAGATTCTTGCTCCAATTTGGTAGGCCTCAATACGAAGATACTCCAAGGAGCTTCCACTTACGGTAAAGGTAACTTCCCGTATGGAGCCCGGTGCAGTATTGTCGGCATTGGCAATCCAGCCATTGCTGTTTCCTGCGGCATCCGAACGTTGTAATTGCATATCTGTATCGGTCACTGCGGGATCTGCCCCTAAAAATACACTTACACTGGTGCCTATGGGCAATGCCGTTGGGAACTGAAGAAGTAGGATGGAGCTTGCTCCAGGATATGTGGTGGGCGAGTTGGAGGCATATGTTGTCCCGGGATTTCCTTGGGCGTTGGAGTCATTGCTAAAGTGTCTGATATTGGTAGCTGATATGGCATAATTTACACTCAATCCACCACATTCATCTGTATCCAATATACCATCGTTGTCGTCATCAACGTCAACACTGTCCTCAATGCCATCGCCATCCAAATCTGCTATGGCTACGCTACAATTGGAATACAATATGGAAAAAGGTACGTTTTGTTTGGAAATGGAAGGGCCTTGGTATTGGACGTTTAAGGTTTCCCCACCGCCATTTTCAAAAAACAGGACGGTGATGAGATGCAAGCCTGCGCTAAGTGATATGGAGCCCGACCTTTCTTGTGTGCCGTGCAGACCATCGTTGTCCACCACTTGGGTTCCATCAATGAAGAGTTTGGAGCCATCATCCGATGAGGTATAAAAAGTATAGGAGCCTGCGGTGTTGATTTGGATATATCCAGAGTATCTGATGCTAAAACTTTCGGCATCCCCCGGATCTTCCTGATTTTGGAGGGCGTCCACATCAAAACTGGAGAACACACCTGTTCCCAAGGCTCCGGAAGTTGGGATATTGTCTGTGGTGTAACCTGATGGGACACTATCATAAAATTCAAAATCAATCTCGCCGTTGCATATTCCAGAATATCCAACAACCGAAACATCATCAATATAATATTGCTCATCATTATTTTGGTTGAGCATTTGCACCCTGATTTCGAAGGTGGAATTCCCGGTAGTGGATAGGTTTACCGTATAAGAAGGGTCCAGTGGGTCCGAATCCGATCCAGAGGCATTTACAAATTGCTGCCAAGATCCTCCGTCAATACGGTATGCTCCCCTGAAATAATCATTGCCATTGTCCATTTCATCTTCATCATCCACCCAGGTTTCCATGCTGAAACTTATGAAGTCGTATCCGGTGATGTCGATCGGGTCGGTTTGCCAAGTGCCTTGGGAATCCAGGTTTCTGCCTCTTAATGCATTGTTCCTAACGGATAGTCTGTTGCCTCGGTCTGTAGTCCAATCCGAAGCAGAAGGGCCTGTCGCGGTTCCACTTTGGGTGTTGTTGTTGTACGTGAAATTTTCGTTCCAAAGTGTGGTTTGTGAGGATAGGGATGAGCTGCCCAACAACAAAAGGAGTAGGAAAAGATAGTTCCTTGACGGTGCTCTTTTTGCTATCCGTTTGCCGTATAAGATTAAGCCCATAGCCGCTTTTATGTTTAAGAGTGCAAAACTAACCGCGGAGGAATCTGTTGAAAATATTTGTTGTGAAATGGGGGAATATGGATGTTTAGTGTGGATTTGCAGGGTCATGCCCATGCATTCCCTAAAAATAAGGAATGCCTGAAGAGGTTTTTGTTTCGAAAAATGAATTGAACTGATGCGGTGTGGAACGGTATGCTTTTTTGAAATCAATTCGCAAAAACAGTTTTGTGGCCTTAGTTTGCACATACTGATATAATTATCGTATATTTGCGCAGCTGAACGGATATAAAAGTATTCATGAGGGGACTTAGAGTCCCCTCTTTTATTGGCAAAACCCTTATTTGGTCACCAAAAAAGCCTAGTGATACCGCTTCAGTTTTTGTGAAGGGACAACCTTTATTTGATGTGCTCATGTTGAAAGAAAAAGTGGAATCGTTGTTGAACAAGGCCTTGGAAGAGAACCCATCTTTGTTTTTGATTGATTTTACAGTAGGGGGGGATAACACCATTAGGGTGATTTTGGACGGAGATCAAGGGGTCGATCTTCAGGATTGTATGAATGTGAGTCGTGCCATAGAGCACAACTTGGATCGTGAGGAAGAAGATTTTTCCTTGGAGGTCACTTCGGCAGGGGCTACATCCCCATTGCAGTTGCCACGTCAGTATACGAAGAATATTGGTAGGAAAATAAAGGTCAGGACAGGTGGTGAAGAGTTGGAAGGCACCTTGGTCCAGGCTTCGGAAAATAGTATTACCTTGGAGTGGAAGGCCAGAGAGCCCAAACCCGTGGGTAAAGGAAAAGTTACCGTACAGAAAAAGCAGGAAATTGCATTTTCTGACATACAAGAAGCAAAAGTTATTTTAAAATTTTAATTGTAGTTAAAAAATGGAAAACCTAGCGCTCATCGAATCCTTTTCGGAGTTTAAGGACGATAAGTTTATTGACAGGGTGACCCTTATGGCCATTTTGGAAGATGTGTTCCGAAATGCACTCAAGAAGAAATTTGGTTCCGATGATAACTTTGATATCATCATCAACCCAGATAAAGGGGATTTGGAGATTTGGAGAAACCGAGTTGTGGTAGAGGACGGTGAAGTGGAAGATCCCAACGAGGAAATCTCCCTTACGGAAGCTAGAAAAATCGAGCCCGATTTTGAGGTTGGGGAAGATGTTTCCGAAGAAGTGAAGTTGATCGACCTTGGAAGAAGGGCTATTTTGGCCTTGCGCCAAAACCTTATTTCCAAGATCCATGAGCACGATAACACCACCATCTACAAGCAATTTAAGGACTTGGAGGGTGAGATTTACACGGCCGAGGTACACCACATTCGCCACAAGGCCATCATTTTGTTGGATGATGAAGGGAATGAAATCATTCTTCCCAAGGAAAAGCAGATTCCTTCTGACTTTTTCCGCAAAGGTGATAACGTAAGGGGAATCATTGAGAGTGTGGAGTTGAAGGGAAATAAGCCCACCATCATCATGTCAAGGACTTCGCCTATTTTCTTGGAGCAATTGTTCTTCCAAGAGATCCCGGAAGTGTTCGATGGATTGATCACTATTAAAAAAGCGGTTCGTATCCCTGGCGAAAAAGCAAAGGTTGCCGTGGACTCCTATGACGATAGAATTGATCCCGTAGGAGCCTGTGTGGGAATGAAAGGAAGCCGAATCCATGGAATTGTCCGTGAATTGGGCAATGAAAATATCGATGTCATCAACTGGACCAACAATGCACAATTGATGGTGACAAGGGCGTTGAGTCCGGCGAGGGTGTCGTCCGTTAAGTTGAACGATGAGAAAAAGACGGCACAGGTTTACCTAAAACCTGAAGAAGTTTCCAAAGCTATCGGTAGGGGAGGACATAATATCCGATTGGCGGGTCAATTGACTGGTTATGAGATTGATGTATTCCGTGAAGGTGTAGAGGAAGATGTGGAATTGACCGAATTCTCGGATGAGATAGAAAGCTGGGTAATCGAGGAATTCAAGAAAATTGGATTGGACACCGCCCGAAGCGTTTTGGAACAAGATGTAAGTGACTTGGTGAAGCGAACCGACCTGGAAGAAGAAACCGTACAGGAAGTCGTTCGTATCCTCAAGGAAGAATTTGAAGATTAAACTATATATTAGCAGCGAATTTTAGGGCAAGCAAAACAATTTATGGCAGGAAACCCAACAATACGACTTAACAAAGTTCTCAGGGAATTGAACATTTCACTTGATCGAGCAGTGGACTACCTTTCCTCACAAGGTCATGAGGTAGAGGCCCGTCCCACTACAAAGATTACGGACGAAGTGTATCAAGTACTGTTGGATGAGTTCCAGACGGATAAGAGTAAAAAGGTAGCTTCCAAGGAGGTTGGTGAAGAAAAGCGCAAGGAGAAGGAAGCCATCAGGGTCCAAATGGAGCAGGAACAGGAAGAACGCAGACTGGCTAGGGAGAAGAGAGAGGCTGAACAACAGGTGATAAAAGCCAAAGCTGAACTTTCCGGTCCCAAGACTGTGGGTAAAATAGATTTGGACAAAAAGCCGGAAACGCCCAAAGAAAAGGAAAAGGAGTCCGAAGAAAAGGTGGAAGCTCCCAAAGTGGAAGTGGAAGCTCCCAAAAAAGAAGAGGCTGCTCCCCCAAAAGAGGTCAAGAAGGTAGAGGTAAAAGAGGAGAAGGAAGAAGCGCCAGCGGAGTCCGGTACCATCAAAACCCAATACAAGAAACTGTCCGGCCCAAAGATTACGGGAGATAAGATAGACCTTTCGCAATTCAACAAGCCCAAAAAGAAGAAAGAAGATCAGAAAAAATCCGATGCCAACGGATCTGATAGCAGCGCAGATAGAAGAAAGAGAAGGAAGCGAATTGTAAAGAACGATGCCCAGTCTGGCGGAGGACGTCCGAATAGGGGTAACGGACCCGGTAGAAGAGGTGCCCAAAGAGGTGCTGTTCCCAAAGTGGAGCCTACCGAGGAAGAAGTACAAAAGCAGGTGCGGGAAACCTTGGAAAAACTCCAAGGGAAATCCAGCAAGGGCAAAGGAGCCAAATATAGAAGGGAGAAAAGGGATCAACACCGTCAACAGACCGAAAAGGACCTGGAACAGCAAGAGTTGGAGAGCAAAATCCTCAAGGTAACGGAGTTTGTTACCGTGAACGAAGTGGCCACCATGATGGATGTGTCCACAACACAGATTATCTCCGCTTGTATGTCCCTTGGTATCATGGTAACCATGAACCAACGTTTGGATGCAGAAACCCTTTCCATTGTTGCCGATGAATTTGGGTACGAAGTGGAATTTGTCACTGCGGAAATCGAAGAGACCATAGAGGAGGTGGAAGATGCTCCGGAAGATATGGTGGCAAGAGCGCCGATCGTTACCGTTATGGGTCACGTAGACCATGGTAAGACCTCTTTGTTGGATTATGTCAGGGAAGAAAATGTGATTGCCGGAGAAAGTGGAGGTATTACCCAGCACATTGGTGCCTACGGGGTAACGCTGGAAAACGGACAACGGATTACCTTTTTGGATACACCGGGTCACGAGGCATTTACCGCAATGCGGGCACGTGGAGCCCAGGTCACCGATATTGCCATCATCGTGATTGCTGCGGATGACGATATCATGCCACAGACCAAGGAGGCCATTAGCCATGCCCAAGCGGCTGGGGTGCCCATTGTGTTTGCCATAAACAAGGTGGATAAACAGACTGCCAATCCAGATAAGATCAAGGAAGGCCTTGCCCAGATGAACCTTTTGGTGGAAGATTGGGGAGGAAAGATCCAATCCCATGACATATCTGCTAAGACAGGTCAAGGTGTCAAGGAATTGTTGGAAAAAGTATTGTTGGAAGCAGAGCTACTGGAACTCAAAGCCAATCCAGACCGATTGGCCTCAGGTACCGTGGTGGAGGCCTTTTTGGATAAAGGACGAGGATATGTTTCAACAATCTTGGTCCAGACCGGTACCCTAAAGATTGGGGACTACGTATTGGCCGGGACTTGCAGTGGTAAGGTAAAGGCCATGCAGGATGAGCGCGGTAAGAATGTGAAAAAGGCTGGACCGGCAACGCCAATCTCAATTTTAGGGTTGGATGGTGCACCACAAGCAGGGGATCGATTCAATGTGTTGGAGGATGAGCGGGAAGCAAAACAGATTGCGGCCAAACGTTCGCAATTGCAGCGTGAGCAGTCTGTACGGACACAGCGACACATTACCTTGGATGAAATTGGAAGACGAATCGCGCTGGGCGATTTCAAAGAGCTCAACATTATCCTTAAAGGAGATGTGGATGGTTCTGTGGAGGCCTTGACAGATTCCTTCCAAAAACTGTCAACGGATGAGATCCAAGTGAATATCATCCATAAAGGTGTGGGTGCCATTACGGAATCCGATGTGTTGTTGGCCAGCGCCTCCGATGCGATCATTATAGGATTTAACGTTAGGCCAATGGGCAACGCCCGTATCGTGGCAGAGAAAGAAGAAATCGATATCAGGACCTATTCCATCATCTACGATGCCATCAATGATTTGAAAGACGCTATGGAAGGCATGCTTTCGCCAGTGATGAAAGAAGAGGTGACCGGAAATGCCGAGATCAGGGAAACCTTCAAGATCTCCAAGATCGGAACCATTGCAGGTTGTATGGTCACTAGTGGAAAGATTTTCAGAAACTCACAGATCAGACTTATCCGTGACGGGGTGGTCGTCTTTACCGGCGAACTGGCATCCTTGAAACGATTTAAGGACGATGTGAAGGAAGTCTCCAAAGGCTACGATTGTGGTCTGCAGATCAAGAACTACAACGACATCCGGGAGGGTGATATCGTAGAAGCCTTCCAAGAGGTGGCCGTGAAGAAAAAACTCTAAGAGGTTACCCAATTATATAGAAACAAAAAATCCCGTCCAAGACGGGATTTTTTTATTTGGAATCATGCTCCGGTTTGAGGAGCATGGCATCTGGATATTTTTTTCGGACTTCAAGGTACTTTCGTTCCGCCTCCAATTTGGTCTTGAACCGACCAAGGCGAACCCGGTAGGTGGGTGACTCAAATTCAATTTTGGAATCCCATCCCGGAAAATCAATTTCAACCTGGGCCTTGAGGTTCTGTGCTTTTTGATAAGAGCCAAAACCTACTTGGATCTGATAAAACTCAGCTTTTGAGTTTACTTCGGCATAGCGCTTCACCAACTCATCTATTTTAGGGTCCTGCTGTATGGAAACGGTTCCTTCCTGGGCGGAAATATGTAGGGCAAAGCCTGTAAAAAGAGCAATAAATACAAGAGTCTTCATATAATTCAAGTGTTTTGACATGCGGTCATGGTGCAAAAGTAAATTTTTATGGTCTAACCCCGCTGAACCCACTTTATTTAGAATCTTTATAAATTAGAAGTTATAAATACCTTAACATTTCAAAAAATGGCGCTATGTCGTACTTTTGTGACCAATTTTGGTAGGACTGGAAGCTATTGTTCTCAATATCAATAGAAATAATCATGCCAAAGATTTCGATAGAAATTTCGTTAATATGAAAAAGGTTTTGTACCGCCATCTATTTTCTAAAATTTTAGGTTTCTCTCTCCTATTTTTCTCCATTTCATTCTATGCGCAGGAAGAAGCTGCCGCCGACGCAGGTGGGGGCGACCCGGCAAAAGGGAAACAGCTCTTTAACCAGAACTGTGCTGCTTGCCACGCCCTGGACCGTAAAATGACCGGTCCTGCATTGGCTAACGTGGAAGCGCGTTTGTCGGAGGATGAGGGATTGGATAAGGAATGGCTTTATGCTTGGATCAAGAACAGTCCAGGGTTGATAAGCTCGGGGGATTCCTATGCAAATGCAATTTACGCCGAGTACAATCAGGCGGCAATGACGCCTTTTCCAACCTTGTCCGATCAAGACATCGATGATATTTTGGCCTATACGGCCGCACCGCCTGCGAAACCTGCGGCTGCTCCGGCAGCGTCAGGTGGAGGTGATGGAGGGTCCGTTGCGTCTGGTGGAATATCCAATGAAGTGATTTTGGGGGCTTTGGCGTTGGTGTTCGGTCTGTTGGTCGTGATGTTGATTTTGGTGAACAAGACCTTGCGTCGCATCGCGGAGGCCAATGGAGTTGTGTTGGAGCAAGAGAAAGAAAAACGTCTTCCCATTTGGAAAGCGTTTGCCAAAAACCAGTTTTTGGTCTTGGTAAGTGCCATTTTCCTTTTGTTGGCCAGTGCGTATTTCGCTTATGGATGGATGATGCAGGTGGGTGTCGATCAAGGATATGCTCCGGTACAGCCCATTCACTTTTCTCATAAAATCCACGCTGGTGACAATAAGATAGATTGTAAATATTGCCACTCTTCGGCAAGGGTTTCAAAAACATCGGGGATACCTTCCTTGAATGTTTGTATGAACTGTCACAAGTCCATCTACCAATATGCTGGTAATCCCGAGGGGCCATCAGCTGAAGATTTGGCTGCAGGGCACACCAATGAGTTCTACACGGCTGAGATCAAAAAGCTGTACAAAGCTGTTGGGTGGGATGAGGAAAATCAATCCTACACTGGCGAGACACAGCCGGTACAATGGGTGAGAATCCATAACCTGCCCGATTTTGCCTATTTCAACCACTCCCAGCACGTTTCTGTTGCGGGCGTTGCCTGTCAGACCTGTCACGGTCCTGTGGAAGAGATGGAAGTTGTGGAGCAATTTGCACCATTGACCATGGGTTGGTGTGTGAACTGTCACAGGGAGACCAATGTGAAGATAGAGGGTAATGCTTACTATGAGGCCATTCATGAGGAATTGTCCAAAAAGTATGGCGTTGAGCAGTTGACCGCGGCCATGATGGGTGGTATAGAATGTGGTAAGTGTCACTATTAAGAATTAAAGGAAGATAATCTCAGATATATCGTATGGCATCAAACAAAAAATATTGGAAAAGTGAAGCGGAGTTGAATCCGAACGATTCCATTGTTGAGACGCTAAGACAGAACGAATTTACAGAACAGATTCCCGTTGATGAGTTTTTGGGGGACAAGGAGAACCTGTCCGCTTCAAATACCAACAGAAGGGACTTTCTAAAATATGTTGGGTTCAGTACGGCAGCGGCGGCTGTTGCTGCTTGTGAGGGACCGGTCCATAAGTCCATACCCTACGTGGTGCAGCCGGACAATATTGTTCCAGGTGTGGCCAACTATTACGCAACCACTATTGCGGATGGTTTTGATTTTGCCAGTGTTTTGGTAAAAACAAGGGAAGGAAGACCTATAAAAATAGAAAACAACACCGATGCCAAGGTGAATGGAAGTGCCAATGCAAGGGTTCAGGCCTCTGTGTTGACACTGTATGATAGCAAGCGGGTTCAAGGGCCAAGTGCTAATGGTGAGCCTGTGGAGTGGAAAGTGTTGGATGCTACGGTAAAAGCGAAATTGGGTAGTTTAAAAGGGTCTAACCGACAAATTGTTTTGTTGACCCAGACCTATGCAAGTCCATCTACCGATAAATTGATTGCCGAGTTCAAGGAAGCTTATGGTGAAAATGTGAACCACGTGGTTTATGATGCCATTTCCGAAGACGCTGCACTCAACGCATTCAATGAAGCCTATGGCGAACGTGCCTTGGCTGATTACGATTTTGAAAAAGCGGAATTGATCGTTTCCTTCGGGGCTGATTTCTTGGGAGATTGGCAAGGAGGAGGCTATGATAGTGGATACGCCAAAGGACGTGTGCCCAAACATGGGAAAATGTCCAGGCATATTCAATTGGAGTCCAATATGTCTTTGTCCGGAGCCAATGCGGATAAACGTTATCCCATGACCCCGACCCAGCAAAAAATTGCCTTGGCCAAGTTGTATGGCAAATTGAACGGCAGTAGTGTTGGTGGAGGAACTTCCGATGTGGATGAGGCTGTGGATAAGGTTGCTTCCGAGTTGAAAAAAGCCGGAAGCAAAGCCGTTGTGGTCACTGGGCTTAATGATGTAAATGCACAGACCGTTGTTTTGGCCATCAACAAATTATTGGCCAGTGAGGCTTTTGATGCGGAAAACCCAAGATATGTTCGTCAGGGTGATACGGCCAAAGTGGGCAAGTTGATTGCCGATATGAATGCCGGTCGAGTTGGCGCTTTGATCATGGACGGGGTGAATCCTGCGTACACATTGCCCAATGCCGAGGAGTTCGTATCCGGACTTGAAAAGGTTGATGTTTCCGTGGCATTTGCGTTCAATAACGACGAAACCGCCCAAGCGGCTGGTTATGTAGCTGCTGCTTCCCATTACTTGGAGTCTTGGGGCGATGCGCAGTTCAAAAAAGGACAATATACTTTAATGCAACCTGCCATCCGACAGTTGTTTGATACAAGACAGTTCCAAACGGCCTTGTTGACTTGGATGGGCAGTGAAAAAACATATTACGATTACATCAAGGAAACTTGGAGTACAGATATCCTTCAGGGAGGGTCTTGGAACAAGGCGCTTCAGGATGGGGTTTTTGTGGCTTCTGCTCCTGTTGCCCAAGAGGAGGGTGCTGTTACGGCCTCTCAGGTTGAGGTGGAAGAAGCGGAAGGCGAATCCACAGTGGTTCCCATTGCCTCCGCAATTCGCTCCTTGGTGAATGCTACCAGTACTGGAACGGAATTGGTGCTATATTCCAAAGTAGGTATGGGGGATGGCCGACAGGCCAACAACCCATGGTTGCAAGAGTTCCCTGATCCTATTTCAAGGGTTTCTTGGGACAACTACGTGACCATTTCCAAAGCCGATGCCGAAAAATGGGGTGTGGAAAACAAGATGGTCGCCGATGGTGGTGTCAATGGTAGCTATGTGAAATTGACCGTTGATGGAAAAGTATTGGAAAGTGTTCCGGTAATCGTGCAGCCTGGTCAGGCGATAGGTACCGTGGGACTTTCTTTCGGATATGGTAAAAAAGCCGGAATGCAATCTGAAATGGCCACAGGGGTAAATGCTTACGCCTTGTATACCAATTTTTCAGATGTTCAGTCCGTAACCGTTGAAAAAGTGGGTGGAGAGCATGAGTTTGCATGTATCCAGTCGCAAAAAACATTGATGGGTAGAGGGGATATCATCAAGGAAACCACCTTGGAGATCTTCAATACTAAAGATCATGCTGAGTGGAACCATATGCCACAGGTTTCATTGAACCACAATGAAATCCCTGTGACTTCTCCAGATGCCGACCTTTGGGATGAGTTCGATCGTTCCGTGGGGCATCACTTCAACTTGTCCATCGACTTGAATGCTTGTACGGGATGTGGGGCTTGCGTTATTGCTTGTCACGCTGAAAACAACGTTCCTGTTGTGGGTAAAGCGGAGATGCGTCGTTCACGCGATATGCACTGGTTGCGAATCGATAGATATTACTCTTCAGAGGAGACCTTTGAGCAGGATAATGAGAAGAAGGATGGAATGGATGGTCTTTGGGGCGAAAAAGGTTCCTTGGGCGGATTCAGGGAGATGGAAGATCCATCTGCCAATCCTCAGGTAGCCTTCCAGCCCGTAATGTGCCAGCACTGTAACCATGCACCTTGTGAAACGGTTTGTCCGGTTGCGGCCACTTCGCACAGTAGACAAGGTCAGAACCATATGGCCTACAACCGTTGTGTAGGTACAAGATATTGTGCCAACAACTGTCCGTATAAAGTACGTCGATTCAACTGGTTCTTGTACAACAACAATGACGAGTTCGATTTCAATATGAACAATGACTTGGGCAAGATGGTCATCAATCCAGACGTGAATGTTCGTTCAAGAGGGGTAATGGAAAAATGCTCCATGTGTATCCAAATGACACAAAAGACCATTTTGGATGCCAAGCGGGATGGACGTGTCATCAAGGATGGTGAGTTCCAAACAGCCTGTTCTGCGGCTTGTAGCAGCGGAGCTATGGTATTTGGAGATGTTAATGATCACGACAGTAAAGTTGCCAAGTTGAAGGAGGATGATAGAATGTACCACTTGTTGGAGCATGTGGGTACAAAACCCAATGTGTTCTATCATGTTAAGGTAAGAAACACCAACGAGGCGTAATCAATAAAAAGAAGTAACTAGAAGATAAATTATGGCGTCGCATTACGAAGCACCTATTCGAAAGCCCTTAGTACTTGGAGACAAAGGATACCACGATGTAACCGTGGACATTGCCCGTCCGGTAGAGGGAAAGGCCAATAAACAATGGTGGATTGTCTTCACTATTGCCCTTGTGGCATTCCTTTGGGGTCTAGGATGTATCATTTATACCGTTTCCACGGGTATTGGGGTTTGGGGTCTAAACCGAACCGTTAACTGGGCCTGGGATATCACCAACTTTGTATGGTGGGTAGGTATTGGTCACGCAGGAACCCTGATTTCGGCGGTACTGTTGTTGTTCCGTCAAAAGTGGAGAATGGCGATCAACCGTTCCGCAGAGGCAATGACCATCTTCTCGGTAGTTCAGGCCGGTTTGTTCCCGATCATCCACATGGGTCGCCCATGGTTGGGATATTGGGTACTTCCCATCCCTAACCAATTCGGTTCCCTTTGGGTGAATTTCAACTCGCCATTGCTTTGGGACGTATTTGCGATTTCAACCTACCTTTCTGTATCATTGGTATTCTGGTGGACGGGTCTTTTGCCTGACTTCGCCATGATCCGTGACAGAGCGGTAAAACCTTTCCAAAAGAAAATATACAGCTTGTTGAGCTTCGGTTGGACAGGTCGTGCCAAAGACTGGCAACGTTTTGAGGAAGTTTCCTTGGTATTGGCCGGTTTGGCAACACCTTTGGTACTTTCCGTACACACCATCGTATCGTTTGACTTTGCTACTTCGGTAATTCCAGGATGGCACACGACCATCTTCCCACCGTACTTTGTTGCCGGTGCGATTTTCTCTGGATTTGCCATGGTGAACACGCTTTTGATCATTATGCGTAAAGTGTGTAACCTTGAAGCGTATATCACTGTACAACATATTGAGTTGATGAACATCGTAATCATGATTACAGGTTCCATCGTGGGATGTGCCTATATCACGGAGTTGTTCATTGCTTGGTACTCTGGAGTGGAGTACGAACAGTACGCCTTCTTGAATAGGGCTACCGGGCCTTACTGGTGGGCTTACTGGTCCATGATGACCTGTAATGTGTTCTCTCCCCAGTTCATGTGGTTCAAAAAGCTACGTACCAGTATCATGTTCTCTTTCTTTATCTCTATTGTGGTAAACATAGGGATGTGGTTCGAGCGTTTTGTGATCATTGTTACCTCATTGCACAGGGATTATCTGCCATCTTCTTGGACCATGTTCTCCCCAACCTTTGTGGATATCGGAATATTTATCGGGACCATAGGATTCTTCTTTGTATTGTTCCTATTGTATTCCAGAACATTCCCTGTTATAGCGCAGGCGGAAGTGAAGTCCATTTTGAAATCATCAGGGGAAAAGTACAAGAAGCTACGGGATGCCGGAAAGCCATTGTATGAAATGCCGGCCAAAGGCGGTTCTAAAAAGGTGGAGGCTCCCAAGGCTGAAGTAAAAGAGGTTGATCCAAAACAAGTTTCATCCCTCTTGGAAGCTATCGGTACATTCGACCCTGAAACGGATACTGCGGATGACTTGAAAAAGGTCAAAGGCATTGGTCCTCAAATGGAGGAAGCCTTGAACCAAATAGGCATCCATACCTTTGCACAGGTAAGTAAAATGACCGAAAAAGAATATGATCTGTTGGATTCCATTACCGGTTCCTTCCCAGGAAGGGCACAGCGTGATGATTGGGCAGGTCAAGCAAAAAAATTAAACGATAAGAAATAGTTATGGCATCAAAAGTTATTCAGGCACTTTACCACGATGACGATGTGTTGATGCATGCCGTAAAGAAAGTGAGGGCAGAGCACCATCATATAGAGGAAGTATACACCCCTTTCCCAGTTCACGGTTTGGACAAGGCCATGGGATTGGCAGATACGCGAATTGCGATCACTTCCTTCATGTATGGTTGTTTGGGATTGACCGTTGCCATTGTGATGATGAACTACATCATGATCGAGGATTGGCCCCAAGACATTGGAGGAAAGCCCAGCTTTAGCTATTTGGAAAATATGCCCGCCTTTGTTCCGATCATGTTCGAGTTGACGGTTTTCTTCGCGGCTCACTTGATGGTGATCACGTTTTACCTAAGAAGTAAAATGTGGCCCTTCAAAAAAGCGGAAAATCCCGATAAACGTACTACGGACGACCATTTTTTAATGGAAATTGGAGTACACGATAATGAACAGGAGTTGACCGATTTGTTGTGGGAAACAGGAGCGGTGGAAATAAAAGTTACAGAAAAGGAGTCTTAATACTATGAAACTACTAGGTAAAATAAGTGTTGTATTGGCCTTGGTGTTGTTTGTTGCTGCTTGCGCTGACAAGAACAGACCAAACTACCAATTTATGCCAAATATGTACGAAGGCGTAGGATATGAAACCTATCAAGGAGTGGATAATGGACTGTTCCCTGAAGGAACAGAGGCCATGTTGCCTGTGGAAGGAACCATCTCCAGAGGATATATGCCCTATGAGTTCGAAAATACTCCTGAAGGAAAAGAACTGGCCAGATTGAACACAAGTCCATTGGATTCTTTGGATACAGAAGCAAACTTGGCCGTGGGCAAGGAATTGTATGATATCTATTGTGCAGTATGTCATGGTGCCAAAGGGGATGGACAAGGAAACTTGGTAAAACGTGAAAAAATATTGGGTGTTCCCAGCTATAGTGATGCGGCAAGAAACATTACCGTAGGTACTACGTACCATACCATTTACTATGGTTTGAATTCCATGGGCTCCTATGCATCTCAGTTCGCCAACGAAAAAGAGATGTGGCAGGTGTCGGAATACGTGATGAAGTTAAAGGAGGACCTAACAAAATAATTGGATAAGAGTAAACTATGTACACCTTTTCAAACAGACTTAAAATAGGATCTTTCATTGCCATGGGGCTTGGAGTTATTTTCTTGGCCATTGGTTTTCTATCGGCTCCATCAACAGTGGAAGAGGCAAAGGCCATTGTGGCTGCCCATGATGATGGCCACGGAGGTGGTCACGGACAAGAGGCCGTAAGCCATGGAGGTGATCAAGGCCATGGGGAAAGTGCCGCACACGGTGCAGAAGCTTCGCATGATGAAGGACATGATGCCTCCCATGATGAGCATTTGTTGCACCAACTACAGAACAAGCCATGGGCCGCTCTGTATGTAGCTGCTTTCTTTTTCTTTATGATCGCTTTGGGAGTATTGGCCTTCTACGCCATACAACGTGCCGCGCAGGCAGGTTGGTCGCCCTTGTTGTTTAGGGTCATGGAAGGGATTACCTCATACTTGGTACCCGGGGGTATCGTAGTTTTTGTGATTTTGGTACTCTCTGTAATGCACATGAACCATATGTTCGTATGGATGGATGCCGATGTTGTGGCACACGACGAACTGCTACAAGGAAAAGCAGGGTATTTAAACCCGACCTTCTTCTTGGTAAGGGCCGCCATATTTTTGGGTGGATGGATTTTTTACCGTGAGTATTCCAGAAAACTTTCATTGGCTCAGGACGAGTCTGATGACGATAGCAACTTTATAAAGAATTTTAGATGGTCTGCCGGGTTCTTGGTATTCTATCTGGTTACCGAATCCATGATGTCATGGGATTGGATCATGAGTTTGGACCCACACTGGTTCAGTACCCTTTTTGGATGGTATGTGTTTGCCAGTATGTTCGTATCAGGGATTACTGTGATTGCTATGGTGACCATTTACCTGAAATCCAAAGGATACTTGGAGCAAGTGAACAATAGCCACATCCACGATTTGGCCAAGTTCATGTTCGGTATCAGTATTTTCTGGACATACCTGTGGTTTGCCCAGTTTATGTTGATCTGGTATGCCAACATTCCCGAGGAGGTTACCTATTATGTGGCACGTTTCCAAGATTTCAAACTGCCGTTCTTTGCCATGTTGGCGATGAACTTTGTGTTCCCATTGTTGGTGTTGATGAACAGCGACTACAAGCGAGTCAACTGGTTCGTGATCATGGCAGGTATCGTGGTATTGGCAGGACACTATTTGGATATCTTCAATATGGTTATGCCGGCAACTGTAGGGGACCAATGGTATATTGGATTGCCCGAAATAGGAGGTATATTGTTCTTTGGAGGTCTATTTGTGTACTGGGTGTTCAATACCTTGACCAAGGCTCCGTTGCAGCCCAAGCGCAATCCATTTATTGAGGAAAGTAGACATTTTCATTATTAATACGATTTAAGTCTTAGATAAGTATACAATGACTGCATTATTAACATTGACTGTTTTAGTACTGGTGGCGATTGCGATATGGCAAATGACCAAGATTTTTGAATTGTCCCAACTTAAAACAGAGAAGGCCGAGATAGCAAACGATACCGATAACAAAAACAACGGATATCTGTTGTTTGCATTCCTGATATTCATCTATGGAATCACCATATTTTGTTTTGCAAAATATACCAAAGTGTTGTTGCCTGAGGCATCATCTGCCCATGGTGGGGAATACGACCAATTGATGTGGGTGTCCTTTGCAATCATCTTTTTTGTTCAGTTTATCACACAGGCCTTGTTGCACTATTTTGGGTACAAGTACCGTGGGGAAGAAGGAAGAAAAGCATTGTTTTATGCAGATAACGACCGTTTGGAGTTCATTTGGACCATCATCCCAGTAGTGGTTTTGGCCGGATTGATCCTTTGGGGATTGTATACCTGGACCAACATCATGGATGTCAATGATGAGGATGACCCCTTGATCGTTGAGCTCTACGCCCAGCAATTTAACTGGACGGCCCGTTACGGTGGGGAGGACAACGTTTTGGGAGATGCCAATGTGCGCTTGATCGATATTGATAAGGCCAACATATTGGGCTTGGATGAAGCGGACCCCAATGGAGAGGATGATGTCATTGTAAAAGAATTGCACTTGCCCGTGGGCAGAAAGGTGAACTTTAAGATGCGTTCCCAAGATGTGCTTCACTCAGCATATATGCCGCACTTTAGGGCACAGATGAACTGTGTGCCAGGAATGATCACACAATTCTCGTTCACACCTACCGTGACCACGGAAGAAATGCGTTTGAACCCTGATGTAGTGGATAAAGTAAAACGCACCAATGCCATTAGGGCAGAATGGGCAGCAGAGGGAAGACCGGATTCCGATCCATGGGAGTTCGATTATGTATTGCTCTGCAATAAAATTTGTGGAAAGTCGCACTATAACATGCAAATGAAGATTATAGTGGAGACCGAAGAGGAGTTCAACAAATGGATGGCGGAACAGGCTACGTTCAAACAAACTGTAGCACCCGCAGAATAATTTAGGCTAGGAAAGAAACCATAACAAAACTTAAGAAGATTATGTCAGCTACCGGACACGACGAACACGGACACGAAGATCACGGGCATCATCATAAAGAGACCTTTATTACCAAGTACATCTTTAGTCAAGACCATAAGATGATTTCCAAGCAGTACCTGATTACGGGTCTTATCATGGGATTCATCGGTATTGCAATGTCCTTGTTGTTTAGAATGCAATTGGCATGGCCAGGGGAGTCTTTCCCAATCTTTGAGGCCCTACTGGGAAAGTGGGCGCCTGATGGGGTCATGGATGCCGATATTTACTTGGCATTGGTTACCATTCACGGTACCATCATGGTATTCTTCGTGCTTACCGCCGGATTGAGTGGTACCTTCAGTAACCTATTGATTCCATTGCAGATTGGTGCAAGGGATATGGCTTCCGGTTTCTTGAATATGGTTTCATACTGGTTGTTCTTCCTTTCTTCTTTGATCATGGTAATTTCCCTGTTCGTTGAAGCTGGGCCTGCTGCAGCTGGTTGGACCATCTATCCACCATTGAGTGCATTGCCCATGGCGCAACCCGGTTCCGGTATGGGTATGACCCTATGGTTGGTTTCCATGGCTATATTCATTGCTTCCTCATTGTTGGGTTCATTAAACTATATTGTAACCGTACTTAACCTTAGGACCAAGGGAATGTCAATGACACGTTTGCCATTGACCATCTGGGCGTTCTTTGTAACAGCGGTTATCGGTGTGATTTCATTTCCGGTGCTTCTTTCAGCAGCCTTGTTGTTGATCATGGACCGTAGCTTTGGAACATCGTTCTTCCTTTCCGACATCTTCATTCAAGGTGAGGTATTGCATTACCAAGGAGGTTCGCCCGTATTGTACGAGCACTTGTTCTGGTTCTTGGGTCACCCGGAAGTATATATTGTTATTTTGCCAGCGATGGGAATCGTTTCCGAAGTAATGGCGGTAAACGCACGTAAACCTATTTTTGGATACCGTGCCATGATTGCCTCTATTTTGGCCATTGCGTTCCTTTCTACGATTGTATGGGGACACCATATGTTCATCTCGGGAATGAACCCATTCTTGGGCTCTGTATTTACATTTACTACGCTTTTGATTGCGATTCCATCTGCCGTTAAGGCCTTTAACTGGATAACCACGCTGTGGAAAGGAAACCTGCAATTGAACCCAGGGATGCTATTCTCCATAGGAATGGTATCTACCTTCATCACTGGAGGTCTAACGGGAATTATTTTGGGTGATAGTACGTTGGATATCAACGTTCACGACACCTACTTTGTAGTGGCCCACTTCCACTTGGTAATGGGTATATCTGCACTATATGGATTGTTTGCCGGGGTATACCACTGGTTCCCCAAAATGTTCCAAGGACGTATGATGAACAAGAATTTGGGATATATCCATTTTTGGGTAACGGCGATAGGCTCCTACGGAATCTTCTTTCCCATGCACTTTGTGGGAATGGCTGGGGTGCCAAGACGTTACTACCAGAACACTGCGTTCCCAATGTTTGACGATTTGACCAATATCCAAGTATTGATGACCGTATTTGCCATCATCACTGCAAGTGTACAGTTGGTATTTGCCTATAACTTCATCGTTAGCATATTCTACGGTAAAAAAGGTCCGAAAAACCCTTGGAAAGCCAATACGTTGGAATGGACCACACCTCAAGAACACATTCATGGAAACTGGCCAGGTGCCATTCCACATGTAACCCGTTGGGCATACGATTACAGTAAGACCTATGAAAATGGGGAGTACATTATAGCTGGACAGGATTTTGTTCCGCAGAACGTACCGCTTCAGGAAAATGAGGAAGAACTCCACCACTAAGGTGAAAACATATAAAGAAAGCCCATCCAATCCGGATGGGCTTTTTTGATTGTAGCATATTGAATCACAAGAGTTAGCAGCAATTATAATATCTTTAAGGAACGGAACCCCAAAAAGAAGCACAGTGAAGAAAGTACTTATCCTTTTTCTGTTGGTTTGTCCCATCTTGGTATTGTCCCAACGTAAACCCCGAATCAAGGGAAGCCGTATTGTTACCCAGGTCAATGAAGAACTTCCCCCATTCAATGCCATAGTATTGAATGATAATTTGGATATCGTCCTTAAAAAATCTTTTGGCCCGGGTTATGAGGTCATCGCAGATGATAATTTGATAGATATCCTCAAGTTTGAGGTGCAGGATGGTACCTTGCTCATCAGTTCCTATTATGATGTTACCGCAAAGAAACAGATGGATATCATTGTCAATTATTTGGATTTAAAGGCAATTACCATCAAAGAGGGCAGTATTGTTTCTCAAGATATCATTGAAAGTGATGAGTTGTTTGTAGACGGATTCAACAATACCAAACTCGATATCAAGGCTAGGGCCGGTGTTATGGACATCAATCTGGAAGACACCAGCCATGGAGACTTTAATGTGGATGTGGATAGTTTGAACATCACCATGGGACATAAGTCGGATGCATACATCTATGCCGTGAACGAAGTGAGCTTAGTGGATTTGGAGGACCATACCTCGCTGACCCTAGAAGGAACCTCCAACAGAATCCAAGGACGTTTGATGGGAAATGCCAAATACAAAGGGGAGACCATGGAGGCCGGGACCGTTAAAATGGGGCTGGAAAGCAATACCAGTGCCCGCATCTATGCCCATGGCGAATTTGAACTCAGTGCCAAGGGAGATTCAAGGACATACCTCTACGGTGCTCCAAAAGTCACTGTTCTTGAATTTTTGGATACCTCCCAACTCATTAAAAAAAAAGAATGACGTTACTGGGCAATGGGTGCGGTAAGGCAATGCTCTGGAATGCCAAAACCGTCTACCAAGACCTCAATATGGGGTCGTAGTTCGGTGGATAGCCGTTCAACCCGTTGACGTATCGCCTTGGATTTTGTGCTGCCGAGATAGCCCTGTTCCAAATACCATCGGGCATCCAAATGTATCTGTTGCAGCGCATGGAGCGTACCCACTTTTTCCAAGAGCTCTCGATAAGCTTCATCCTCTACCGTAGCGCAAAACTCAGAAAAAATGGAATAGGCCAATTCGGTACTGTATGCTTTGCCCAAGGCCAACAAATGGGTCTGCACCTTTAAAAATGCCTGATAGGAAGGCACCCCTTTTTTAATGTAACCACGAATCCGCATGGCCAAGGTGTAGGTTAATCTGCGGGTTCGGTAGTTAAAGGCGTGCTTGTGGAATTTTGGGTTGTACAAGTGCTCGGCATCCACTTTATTGGAATAAAGCGGATTGATGGCCGTTAATTTGTCCGAAAGCTGACTTTGCAGCAATTTCAGCACCGAGGTGAACCCAGCACTGTTGAATTCCGCCTTAAAATCCGAAAGAATACCTTTTGCTGCCAATTGGAGGAGTACAGTGTTGTCACCTTCGAATGTGGTAAAGATATCCACATCCCCTTTGAGGTCGGCAATTCGGTTTTCCAACAAATAACCCTTTCCGCCACAGGCCTCCCTGCATTCTTGGATGGTATCATTGGCAAACCAGGTGATCACTGATTTAAGGCCGGCCACTTGGGTTTCAATTTGCCGCTTGTCCGGTTGGGAGTCGTCACTGTAACGCTTCATCATTTCCTCCAATACCACATGGTAGACGTAAGCACTGGCAATGGATGGGGTCAATCGTATCTGATGGGTGGGATAATCCATGATCAAATCCTCTTGGATTTTGATACTGTCATTGAATTGTCTACGGTTCAATGCGTGCTTAACGGCTATGGTCAAGGCCATTTTGGCCCCTCCCAAAGCGCCACGGGCTACGCAGATGCGTCCACCTACCAACGTGCCCAGCATGGTAAAGAAACGTTTGTTCGGGTTTTTTATGGATGAGGAATAATTTCCTTCCGAAGTGATTTCTCCGTACTTGTCCAAAAGATTTTCCCGGGGCACACTTACATTGTTGAACCAAATCTTTCCATTGTCCACTCCATTTAACCCGAGTTTGTATCCATTGTCCTCAATGATAACGCCTTCAAGCAGTTCATGTTTTTCATTCCTCAAGGGCACCAAGATGGCGTGCACCCCTTCATTTTTCCCATTGACAATGAGTTGGGCAAAAACGGTGGCTATTTTGGAATGCAATGCATTGCCGATATATTCTTTATTATCATTCTTGCCCGGGGTGTGAATGATGATGGAATCCGTGGTTGGGTCATATGTGGCAGTGGTTCTAATGCCCCTTACATTGGAGCCGTGCCCCGTCTCGGTCATGGCAAAACAACCCAATAGGTTGGTTTTTCCCGCATCGGATAAATATTGGTCATGATGTTTTTTGGTGCCTAATTTTTGGATACTTCCCCCAAAGAGCCCAAACTGTACCCCAAATTTTACCGCAAGGCTTCCATCTACGAACATTAAATGTTCAAATATGGCGGCATAGGCGGGCATGTTGCCCGTACCCCCATATTCAGGCGGATAAGCCATGGCACCGTATCCCTTTTCGCCCAAAAGTTGTACCTGCTGCAATATTTTTGCTCTGAAATCCTCTTTGTTCCGACGCACATCCCATTGGAAAGTGGGTTGTGCCAAAAACTGGCGAAATTCATCAACTACAGGGGCATGCTCGCTTTTTAGGATTCCATCCAAAATGATAGCATCGTAGAGGTCCGAAGTCTTTTCATGGACCACCTCAACATCAAACAAGTGGTTGTAGTGGTTGGGCTGTATGCCCAAATTGATTTCAATATGCTTTAAATACTCATTAAAGTCACAGTCATCACATCGCAAGCTGGTCAACCGTTGACTCAAGGAAGTCAAGGGGTAGGTGTCACTTTCCACCAGTTTCACCCCAGAGCTGGAAATGGTTTGCTTCCAAGATTTGATTTCTTCGTCAGCAGGCGGATTTTCTTTGTTGAGCCAGAGCTTTAATTGCTTCTTTTCATCTGGATCAAGTGAGTCATCTTCTTGAACCGTGTTTTCAACTACCGAAATCTCGGAAGCGGAAAGCAGGTCGTCCGACCAAATGACATAGAAAAAAGGGATGTATTGTAGAATTCCCAAGGAATAATCTGTAGTTACCATTGAATTTTGGGTTACGATGGGGTCATTTTGCTTTCAATGTATCTAAGGTAAGGTTTAGTTTTTTAAGATGTATGCAGGTAATCATTTTGGCCGAATTGCTTTCAGCCTCATGGGCTTTTCAACTATATTTGTTAAGACATGAATGAAAATTTAGATCCAACGGCCCATAATTTTTCCCAAGAGGAGCTCGATATAGAAAGGGCACTGCGTCCAATCACATTCGATGATTTTACGGGACAGGCCCAAGTATTGGAAAACCTTAAGGTTTTTGTGCAGGCGGCCAATCTTAGGAATGAGGCCTTGGACCATACCCTTTTTCATGGCCCCCCTGGATTGGGAAAGACCACCTTGGCACATATTCTGGCCAATGAACTTGGAGTGGGAATCAAGGTGACCTCTGGTCCTGTACTGGACAAACCCGGGGATTTGGCGGGATTGTTGACCAATTTGGAAGAAAGGGATGTCCTCTTTATTGATGAGATCCACCGGTTGAGCCCCATTGTGGAGGAATATCTCTACTCGGCCATGGAGGATTATAAAATTGATATCATGATCGAGACCGGTCCCAATGCGAGGACCGTTCAAATAAATTTAAGCCCCTTTACGCTGATAGGAGCCACTACGCGCTCTGGATTGCTCACGGCACCCATGCGGGCAAGGTTTGGTATCCAGAGTCGATTGGAGTACTACAACACGGAACTCCTCTCCACCATTGTGGAACGAAGTGCGGAAATCTTAAGAGTTCCCATTACCCAAGAGGCAGCCATTGAAATTGCAGGACGGAGTAGGGGGACCCCTAGGATTTGCAATGCCCTTTTGCGCAGGGTCCGGGATTTTGCCCAGATCAAGGGAGATGGTAATATCGACTTGGGAATCTCCCAATTTGGTCTAAAGGCCCTGAATGTAGATGCCCATGGTTTGGATGAGATGGACAATAAGATTTTGATGACCATCATCGATAAATTCAAGGGAGGCCCTGTCGGGATTACCACCTTGGCCACGGCAGTTTCAGAAAGTGCTGAGACCATTGAGGAAGTATACGAGCCGTTTCTGATCCAGCAAGGCTTCATTATGCGGACCCCACGAGGACGCGAGGTCACCGAGTTGGCCTATAAACATCTGGGAAGGATAAAAGGAGGAACCCAAGGAGGACTTTTTTGATTTGACTCCAAAGACCAAACATACTACGATGATCAAAACCGAAGCCAAGCGCCTCGGTTTTTTGTCTTGCGGCGTTTCCAAAGCGCAATTTTTGGAAGAGGAGGCCCCACGTTTGGAGAAATGGCTAAACAATAACATGCACGGGGAAATGCAGTACATGGAGAACCATTTTGACAAGCGATTGGACCCGGCCAAACTGGTGGAAGGGTCAACATCGGTGATTTCGCTATTGTTGAATTATTTCCCATCCGAAGAGCAGAACCAAGACTCATATAAAATCTCCAAGTATGCCTATGGTACGGATTATCACTTTGTGATAAAGGACAAACTCAAAAGTCTCTTGCATTTTATCCAAGATGAAATAGGGGAGGTCCATGGAAGGGCCTTTGTGGATTCCGCCCCGGTTTTGGACAAGGCCTGGGCTGCCAGGAGTGGTCTGGGGTGGATAGGCAAGCACAGTAACCTCCTGACCCAACAAGTAGGTTCGTTTTATTTTATTGCAGAGCTTATTGTGGATTTGGATTTGGAATACGATACGCCAACAACGGATCATTGTGGTACATGCACAGCTTGTATCGACGCCTGTCCTACTGAGGCCATTGTGGAACCCTATGTGGTGGATGGCAGCAAATGCATTTCCTATTTTACCATAGAGCTCAAGAATGAAATTCCCACGGGGTTCAAGGGGAAGTTGGATGATTGGATGTTTGGCTGCGATGTTTGTCAAGATGTTTGTCCGTGGAACCGATTTTCAAAATCGCATAGCGAGCCCCTTTTTGACCCCAACCCACAACTGCTTTCCATGACCAAGAAAGATTGGGAGGAAATTACGGAAGAAGTGTTTAGGAAGGTCTTCAAAAAATCTGCGGTAAAGCGAACCAAGTACGGCGGATTGCAGCGCAATATCGATTTTTTGAAATCCTAAGGTTCACTACAACGTTTTCGTTTTGTTCTAAAGTCAATTAGCGGTTAAGTTTTTTTAACGGAATCATTAAAAAGACTATCTTGAATTGGATTCGTATTGGGAAATCCTCAAAATTTGAGTCATGTTTTTAATGGATTGAAAATTACTGATTTTCAAGCGCCATTCTTTTCTAACCAAACAACACACAGGATGAAGATCATAAAACCCCGTTTAAGTTTTTGGCAGATATTCAATATGAATGTTGGTTTTTGGGGTATCCAATACAGTTTTGGCTTACAGCAAAGCGCTATAAATTCTATTTTTCTTTGGCTTGGTGCAAAAGAAGAAATGTTACCAATACTTAATATTGCAGGCCCTGTGACCGGATTGGTGGTTCAACCAATAGTTGGGGCAATCTCAGATAAAACATGGTCGCCAAGATGGGGGAGGAGAAAACCCTTTTTCTTGATAGGAGCGATTATGGCAAGTGTTTGCCTTTTTGTTTTCCCTCAAAGCCCTTCATTATGGTTCGCTGCTGGATTATTTTGGATTTTGGATGTAGGCAACAACATGGCCATGGAACCTTATCGCGCATTTGTTGGCGATAAGCTTCCTGATAATCAATTGAGCTTAGGATACCAAATGCAAAGTCTTTTTGTAGGTGCTGGCATTTTATTGGCAACTGGAGCAATTGTTTTTTTTCAAAAAATGTTTGGAGCTGAAGAACCGGACATGATAGGGGTGATTCCTAAGTGGGTATTCTATCCTTTTTTAATCGGTTCTATTTTGTCGATTGTAACCATTTCATGGTCAGTATTGAAAACTCCTGAGATACCACCAGATGAAAAGGAATTGAAAGGTATAAATGAATTTAATAAAGGAAAACCTTCTGCATTTGTTCAGATTTTGGGAGTGGTATTTATACTTTTTTCATTACCATTATTATTGGGCTTTTTGATCGGTAAACAATACCCTTCTTTGTTTGAAGATATCAATTTATGGGTAGTTATTGTTCTATTAATATGTACAATATGGTTCTCTTACCTTTTTCGATTAATAAAGAAGAACACAAATAAAACCTCCATCAAAAAGTTTGCAGATATTTTAGCTCCTTTCTTGGAAGTTGGGGATGCTGTAAAGGACATGCCAAAGTTTATGTGGAGAATAGCTGCCGTATATTTTTTCCAGTGGTATGCGTTATTTATTTATTGGCAATTCATTACACCGCTCTTACGAGTAACCATGAATATGGATACTTCCGAAGCCACTGGCCAAGCAGCTACTATGAGTTTGACATATAATATTGTTACTACGGTTGTGGCACTTCTTTTGGTTCCGTTGACAGCGCGTTTTGGAGGGAAAAAGATATATGCTTTAAGTTTATTTGGCACTGCACTGGCGTTATTGGTCATACCCCATATTTCTGATTCGTTTTATGTTTTGATTCCTATGGTTCTATTTGGTGTGGGTTGGGCTGCTATGATGGGGATTCCCTATAGTATGGTTTCCAAAATTGTTCCCCAGGAACGTCGAGGGGTCTATATGGGAATTTTGAACATGATGATAGTTATCCCTATGTTTATACAGACAATTTCCTTTGGTCCAATTTTTAAAAATTTATTGGGAGCCAATTCCGTTAATGCCATTTTGTTTGGGGGTGTATTTTTTATAATTGCAGGATTGTTGGCCATGAGACTCAATATTCCCAAGGACAAACAAGATTCCGAATTGGATATTGAAATACCTTAAATTCGGGTGTGTTATGGGATGCCAATTTTTAAGGCGTTTCATGGATAATATCAAAATTGCTGGATAGGGACTTTCCAAAACCAAGGAATCCCCTAACTTTACCCATTCATTTTTCACTATATGAGCAAGGAAAAACAACGACGGGAAGCATTGTTGTATCATGCTAAGCCGCAGCCAGGAAAGATAAAAATAGTCCCCACCAAGCCCTATTCCACCCAGCGTGATCTGGCCTTGGCCTACTCTCCCGGAGTAGCGGAACCCTGTTTGGAAATAGAAAAAAACAAGGAAGATGTCTATAAGTACACGGCCAAAGGAAACATTGTGGCCGTAATTTCCAATGGAACGGCCGTTTTGGGTCTGGGCAACATTGGCCCGGAAGCTTCAAAACCCGTGATGGAAGGGAAAAGTCTCCTGTTCAAGATTTTTGCGGATATTGACGGCATCGATATTGAATTGGATACGGAGGATGTGGATAAATTCATTGAAACCGTAAAGACCATCGCGCCCACCTTTGGTGGCATCAATCTGGAAGACATCAAAGCGCCCGAAGCGTTTGAAATAGAAAGACGTCTCAAGGAAGAATTGGACATTCCGGTAATGCATGATGACCAGCATGGAACGGCCATTATTTCTGCCGCAGCCTTGTTGAATGCCATAGAGTTGACCAACAAGAAAATCGATGAGGTGAACATTGTGGTCAGTGGTGCCGGTGCCGCCGCAGTTTCCTGCACAAAACTCTATAAAGCTTTCGGTGCCAATGGCAAGAATATTGTCATGTTGGACAGTAAGGGGGTTATCCGTAGTGATAGGGAAAACTTGAGTGAGGAGAAGAAGGAATTTGCCACCGATAGAAAAATAGATACCTTGGAGGAAGCTATGAAAGGTGCGGATGTGTTTATCGGTCTGTCCATAGCCAATATTGTGACCCCTAAAATGCTCAAGTCCATGGCAGACGACCCCATTGTCTTTGCCATGGCAAATCCAAATCCGGAGATTGCCTACGATTTGGCTTGTAAGACCCGAAAGGATGTGATCATGGCCACCGGACGTTCCGATCATCCCAACCAAGTGAACAATGTACTTGGATTTCCTTTTATTTTTAGAGGGGCACTTGATGTACGGGCCACCAAGATCAATGAGGAAATGAAGATGGCAGCGGTCAGGGCCTTGGCCGATCTTACCCGTGAGCCTGTTCCGGAACAGGTAAATATTGCGTATGATGCCACACGCTTGGCCTTCGGGAAGGAATACATCATTCCAAAACCTTTTGATCCCAGGTTGATCACCACCATTCCGCTGGCAGTGGCCAAGGCCGCTATGGAAAGTGGCGTGGCCAAAGCGCCCATTCAGGATTGGGACCGGTACGAGGAAGAACTGTATCAAAGATCGGGCAACGACAATAAGGTGGTCCGGTTACTGCACAATAGGGCCAAAGTAAATCCAAAGCGTATTGTTTTTGCCGAAGCTGAACTGTTGGATGTGATGAAAGCAGCCCAAATAGTCTATGAGGAAGGTATTGCCGAACCGATACTTTTGGGACACAAGCCAACCATAGAAAGTCTAAAAAAGGAACTCGATTTTGATGCCGAAGTGACCATTATCGACCCTCGTTCCGATGAGGTCAAGGAACTGCGGACCAAATATGCCCTTAGATTATGGGAATCCAGAAAGCGCAAAGGGGAAACCCGATATAGTGCCCGGGTGAACATGGGCAAACGCAACTATTTTGGTGCCATGATGCTCCTTGAAGGGGATGCGGATGGGATGATTTCCGGATATTCCCGGTCATATCCAAAGGTGCTTCGTCCTGTTTTTGAGGTCTTGGGAAGGGCCAAAGGCGTGAAGAACGCTTCCACGGTCAATATTATGATCACGGAAAGAGGCCCCCTCTTTTTGGCAGATACCTCCATCAATATAGATCCCAATGCTGAGGAATTGGCGGAGATTGCCCAAATGACGGCCAATGTGGCCAGTACGTTCGGGTTTAATCCGGTTGTGGCCATGCTTTCCTATGCCAACTTTGGCTCATCAATCCATCCCAATGCCCAAAAAGTGAAGGAGGCGGTTCGGATTTTGCATGAAAAGAACCCTGATTTGGTTGTGGATGGGGAAATACAGACTGATTTTGCCTTGAGCCAAGAACTGTGCAACAATAACTTTCCGTTTTCCAAATTATCCGGTAAAAAGGTGAACACGCTTATTTTTCCCAATTTGGAATCGGCCAATATCACCTATAAACTTCTCAAAGGCCTTAATAAAGCGGATTCCATAGGGCCCATTATGGTCGGATTGACCAGGGCGGCCCACATTTTGCAACTGGGAGCCAGTGTGGATGAAATGGTGAACATGACCGCCGTGGCCGTAATTGATGCCCAAGAACGGGAAAAACGCAGAAAAACAAGAAGAAGCGCAGAGTAGTTCCCTCAATCAAAAAAAATGAATAATCCAACATACCAAATATGATTACCCATTTAAGAGGAAAACTGGTAGAAAAGAATCCAACCTATGTTATTGTGGAATGTAATGGGGTAGGGTATTTTTTGAACATTTCCCTGCATACATTTTCCTTGCTGAAAGACGAGGAGAACATTCAGTTGTACACCCATCTTCTAATCAAGGAAGATTCCCATACGCTGTTTGGTTTTGTGGAGCGATCGGAGCGTGAGATTTTCAGATTGTTGATATCCGTTTCCGGTGTGGGTTCCAGCATTGCGCGGACCATGCTGTCCTCTTTGTCACCCGCCGAAGTGAGGGACGCCATAGCCAATGCAGAGGTAGCTACCATACAGGCGGTAAAGGGAATTGGTGCCAAGACAGCCCAACGGGTGATATTAGACTTGAAGGACAAGATTTTGAAAGTCTACGATATGGGTGAAGTTTCCCTTCCATCAAACAATACAAGTAAAGAAGAAGCGTTATCTGCTTTAGAGGTTCTTGGTTTTACCAGAAGACAATCGGAAAAGGTTGTGGACAAGGTGCTTTCCGAAGATCCTTCACTTAGCGTTGAGAACACTATTAAACAGGCGCTGAAAAATTTGTAACTAGTTTGAAAAGAGGGGCAAAACCAATACTTAAACCAGCCAGTTTTAAGTACATTTTCGTATTCATCTGTTTTTTGGCCGTCACGTCCATGATGGGTCAGGAGGAGACCAATGAACAGGTTCAGGATTCTGTACAGACCGGGGTAGACCTGGGTAGGCTTATCTTGGAGAACCCCGATAGCATTATTGCCAAATATACTTACGATCCCCAAACCGACCGTTACATCTACACCGAGAGTATAGGGGATTTCAATATCAATTATCCTGTTATCCTTACCCCGGACCAATACTATGAACTGGTGCGGAAAGAACAGATGAGGTCCTATTTCAAGCAAAAGATTGATGCTTTTACCGGGAAAAAGGAAGGAAGTGAGGAGGCCCGAAAGAACCTATTGCCCAATTTTTATGTGAACAGTAACTTCTTTGAATCCATCTTTGGGGGAAATACCATTGAGGTGATTCCGCAGGGTTCCGTGGCCATGGACCTTGGGGTACTTTGGCAAAAGAACGACAACCCGGCCCTTTCGCCCCGTAACCGGACCAATCTTTCGTTTGATTTTGACCAGCGGATCAGTTTGAGCTTGTTGGGAAAGGTTGGCGAACGTCTTCAGGTAACCGCCAACTATGATACAGAGGCTGTTTTTGATTTTCAGAACTTGGTGAAACTGGAATACACTCCCACGGAAGATGATATTCTTCAGAAGATTGAAATTGGTAATGTGAACATGCCCTTGAACAGTTCTTTGATCACGGGAGCACAGAGCCTTTTTGGGGTGAAGACCCAATTGCAATTTGGAAAAACCACGGTAACCGCCGTTTTTTCGGAACAGCGGTCGCAGAACAATACGGTTGTGGCGCAAGGAGGGGGAACCCTGAACGAATTCTCGCTTACTGCCCTGGATTATGATGAGGACAAGCACTTTTTCCTCGCCCAATATTTTAGGGACAATTACGATCGTGCCCTTCAAGATTATCCTTTTATTAGGAGCCAAGTACAGATTACCCGATTGGAGGTATGGGTGACCAACCGTAACCAGCAGACCCTCAATGTTAGGAATGTGGTAGCCCTTCAGGATTTGGGGGAAGCATTGGAGGACAAGACCCGAATCGGTATTAATAATGGAGACCCGGCAGGATTTTTTAATCCATCGGCCATAGTCACGGGATATCCGCAGAATGCGGCAAACGCCTTCGACCCTGCACAGATTGGGACGGGCGCCTTGACCCAGTCCATTCGAGATATTGCCACGGTGGAAGCAGGTTTCAATGTTCCCGGATATCAAGTGAACCAAGGATTTGACTATGCCATCTTGGAAAATGCCCGAAAATTGGAGCAGGGCAGGGATTACCAGTTCAACTCGCAATTGGGATACATATCCTTGAACCAACGTTTGAGCAATGATGAGGTATTGGGGGTTGCTTTTCAATATACCATCAATGGCCAAGTGTACCAAGTAGGGGAGTTTGCCAATGGTGGGGTAGATGCCACAACCGTTTCCGGCGGGGTCAATCCTATCATTGAGAACAATACCTTGATCCTGAAATTGTTGAAGAGTAACATTACCAATGTGGAGGATCCCATTTGGGATTTGATGATGAAAAACATCTATTCCACAGGAGCTTTTCAATTAGATCAGGAAGATTTTAAACTCAACATTCTTTATTCCGACCCCACACCAAGAAACTATATTACGCCGGTGGATCCCAATGCGGGATGGCCCAATGGTTTGGAGGACCGCATATTGATCAATGTGTTCAACCTGGACCGTTTGAATGTGTACAACGACATTCAACCTGGAGGGGATGGATTCTTTGACTACGTGCCGGGCATTACCGTGGACCCACAGTCTGGACGTATCATCTTTACCAAGGTGGAGCCTTTTGGGGAGTACCTCTTTGAGGAGATGGGAGGTGGAACCTATGATGTTGAGAACGATCAAGGGTATAATGCCAACCAAAGACGATATGTGTTCCGTAATATGTATGCCAAAACCAAAGCGGCGTCATTGCAGGATGCGGAAAAGAACCGTTTTCAGATCAAGGGGCGTTACAAGTCGCAAGGGAATAATGGTATTCCAATTGGGGCGTTCAACGTACCTAGGGGTTCGGTGCGGGTAACGGCAGGAGGCCGACAACTTCAGGAAGGAATAGATTATACGGTGAACTATCAAGCGGGAACCGTCCAGATTTTGGATCCCAGTTTGGCCGCATCCAATACCCCCATTAACATTTCGGTGGAAAACAATGCGGTTTTCGGACAGCAGACCCGTCGATTTGCAGGGGTAAACGTGGAACACCAGTTCAATGAAAAATTTGTTTTGGGAGGAACCCTTCTCAACCTAAATGAAAGACCGCTTACCCAAAAATCCAACTATGGGGTAGAACCTGTAAACAATACCATTTTTGGTTTGAATGGAAATTTCAGCACCGAGATTCCATTCTTGACCCGTTTGGCCAATAAGTTACCCAACATAGATACCGATGTGCCTTCCAACCTGTCCTTGCGGGGCGAAGTGGCCTTTTTAAAGCCCAATTCACCCAAGAATGCGGATTTTCAGGGAGAGACCACAACCTATTTGGATGATTTTGAAGGGGCCCAAGCGTTGATCGACATTCGCTCCTCTTTGGGATGGACCCTGGCGAGTCCGCCAGTGGAATTCATTCAGGACAGAACCGATATTGATGTGGGCTACGAACGTGCCAAGATGGCTTGGTACACCATTGACCCCATCTTTTATACCAATCAAAGACCATCCGGTTTATCGGACAATGATATTTCCTTGAACACTACCCGAAGGGTATTCATTGATGAGGTCTTTACCGAAACCGACATTGCCCAGGGCCAGACCCAGGTGCAGAGCACCTTGGACATTGTATACTATCCCAATCAAAAAGGGCCGTACAATGCCAACCCAAGTTTTGAGACCGAAGCACCGCAAGACAAATGGGCCGGTATCATGCGTCCGTTGAGCAGTACCAATTTTGAGCAATCCAATGTGGAATTTGTCCAGTTTTGGGTATTGGACCCCTATGTGGATGGGCAGACCGACAACTCCAACGCGGGTGAGCTAGTATTGAACTTGGGGAACATTTCCGAAGATATTTTGCGTGATGGTCGTAAGCAATATGAAAACGGATTACCGGCAAGCACCAATAGCGAGGTGCCCAGACCCACTATGTGGGGGCAAGTACCCTCCACACAATCCCTGGTATATGCTTTTGATGCCGATGAAACGAACCGTACCTCACAGGATGTTGGATTGGATGGTTTGAGCGACGCCGAAGAGCAGGCCATATATAACGGTCCTGCAGAAGATCCCGCCTTGGACAACTACCAATATTATTTGAACCGTGAGGGAAGCATCATGGAGCGTTATCTTGATTTCAACAATACGCAAGGCAACTCACCCGTGGCCGTGACCAATACCAATAGGGGGTCTACCACATTGCCCGATGTGGAGGACATTGATCGCGATTTGACCATGAACACGGTGAACAGTTACTATGAGTACCGTATCGAGATCAAACCCAATACCACCATCAACGACAAGTATGTTACGGATATCCGTGAGGGACAGACCCCAACCCTGCCCAATGGAACCCAATTGAACCGTAGGTGGATACAGTATAAGATTCCGTTGAGTGATTTTACCGATGCCGTGGGAGGGATTACAGATTTCAGGTCCATTAGCTTTATGCGGATGTACCTTACCGGATTCTCTGATGATGTGGTCATGCGTTTTGCTACCTTGGATTTGGTCCGTGGTGATTGGCGTACCTATTCAAGGTCCCTACAACCTGAAGAAGTGGACAACGACCCTTCCGATGATGGAACCGTAACCGACGTGAACACGGTCAATATTGAAGAAAACTTTGGTCGCCAACCTATTCCTTATGTATTGCCTCCAGGGGTGGTTAGGGAACAGCTGAACAATAACAACACCATTATCCGTCAGAATGAACAATCCTTGTCATTTGTAGTGGAAAACTTGGAGTCTGAGGATTCCCGAGGGGTGTTCAAGAATGTGAATGTGGATGTACGTCAGTATGAACGGATTAAAATGTTCATGCACGCTGAAAAAATAATGAATGGGGACTATGCCGATAGCGACACCCCATTGGTAGGATTCCTTCGGATTGGAACGGATTTCTCCGAGAACTACTATCAGGTGGAACTTCCATTGCAGTTTACCCCTTTCAATGTGACCTCTGCGGAAGAGATTTGGCCCGATGTCAACCAAATAGATATTGCCTTGAATGATTTGAACAAGGTAAAATCCAAAGGGATAGCGGAACAGACCCTGAACGAAACCAACTATTATGAAATTGTGGATGGCGAAGCCATTCCTGTGGATGAGTTTGCCCCCCGTACGTTGGGAAGGGTGCGAATTGGGATTCGCGGTAACCCTTCCTTGGGAAGTATCCGCGGTATGATGGTCGGGATAAAGAACATTGATGACCTTCCGGCAAGGGGAGAGGTATGGTTCAACGAATTACGCCTTGTGGGCTTGGACAATAAAGGTGGTTGGGCCGCTATTGTGGCCATGGACGCCAATATGGCCGATTTTGCCAACATTTCCGTGACCGGGAGCAAGAGTACCTCGGGTTTTGGTTCCATAGACCAAATGCCCAACGAACGTTCCAGGGAAGATGCGGTTTCCTATGATATGGTGACCAATGTAAATGCCGGGCAGCTATTGCCAAAAAAGTGGAACCTTCAGGTGCCGTTCAATTATGGTGTGTCGGAAACCTTGATCACTCCGGAATTTGACCCCGTATATGACGATTTAAAACTGGACGACCGTATTGCGGCGGCAGCCACGCAGGAAGATGCCGAAACCATTCAAGAGCAGGCCGAGGATTATACCAAGCGGACTAGTTTCAACCTGATCGGGGTGAGAAAAAATAGGGGTGAGGAAGCCAAAGAGGACTTTTTTGATATAGAGAACTTCACCTTTAATTATTCTTATAACGAAACCAGCCATCGGGATTTTGAGATAGCCGATCTAAAAGATCAGAATGTGAATACGGGCTTTGTGTACAACCACAATTTTAAACCAGCTCCCGTTGCCCCATTTGCCAAAAAGGATTCCTTGTTTACCGGAAGGTATTGGAAATGGCTCAAGGATTTAAACTTGAACGTACTGCCCACCAGCATGTCGGTGAATGCTAACATCAACCGGGCCTTCAACCAGCAGCGGTTCAGGGATGTGTTGGAGCCAGGGGTGGATGCCTTGGAACTCCCCTTGTTGCAACAACGCAACTATCTCTTCAATTGGCAATATGCCTTAAATTATAGTATCTCCAAGTCCCTACGTCTTAATTTGACGGCTTCCAACAACAATATAGTACGGAATTACTTCAATGTGGATGATGATGAGGATTCAGGGATCAACCAGGCGTTGGATCTGTGGGACGGATTTTTCGACATTGGAGAGCCCAATCGTCATGCCCAGCAGATGCAGTTGAACTACGAATTGCCTTTTAGCAAGTTCCCGTTCCTTGATTTTATCAATGCCCAGTACACCTACACCAGTAATTTCGATTGGCAGCGGGGAGGCGATGCGCTCAATGAAGTGGCCGGTCAGGATATCAATACGGTGCAGAATGCCAGTACCCATAATATAACGGGTAACCTGACCATGCAACGTTTCTACGACTTTTTGGGATTAAAGAAGCGGGATGGTAAGGTAACGGCTTCCCAAGCGCCTGTGCGAAGGGACAAAGCGGGTAATCCCGCCACTGATTCTGAAAACAACGCTCCCAAAAAGACCGGCAAGGGATTCAATACCTTGGTGGATATTGTGACCATGGTGAAGCGGGTCAATATCAATTACACTGAGAATAGGGGTAAAATGTTGCCCGGGTATACCCAAAGCATTGGCTTTATCGGTACGGCCAGACCTTCCATAGGATTTGTGTTCGGTAGTCAGGCCGATGTGCGGTACGAGGCTGCCCGAAAAGGTTGGTTGACTACTTTCACGGAGTTCAACACCCAATTTATGCAGAACTCCACCAAACAATTGAACATTACCGCCACGGCCCAGCCTACGCAAGACTTGACCATAGATATTACGGCCGATAGACAGATATCCAACAGTTATCAGGAGACCTTTAAGGTAAATGATCTTGGAGGGGGGCAGTTTGAGTATGAGACCTTATTGGGCAACAATTTTGGAAATTTTAGTATTTCCACCATAATGATTGGTACTATATTCAGCAAGAGCGATGAGTTTGATTCGGAAACTTTTGAGCAGTTCAAGCAGAATAGGGTCACTGTGGCCAACCGATTGGTTTCCGATCGCGGAGAAAACCCAGGAACTTTGGATGAGGATGGATTCCCGGAACGTTATGGAAAGACGCAGCAAGAAGTGTTGTTGCCTGCTTTCTTTGCGGCCTATACCGGTCAGGATGTGAACCGTGTTAATCTGGATGCCTTCCGTCAGATCCCTATTCCTAACTGGAACCTTAAGTATACCGGATTGATGAAAAACCGTTGGTTTAGGAAGAAGTTCAAGCGTTTCTCTTTGAGCCATGGCTATCGTGCGGCCTATAGTATCAATTCTTTCCAGACCAACTTGGCTCGGGAACAATTGATAAAGGATGGTCTGCCCCCCATAAATGTGGAAAATGATGATGCGCTTCCCGAGAACATTATCAACAATGTGGTGTTGACGGACCAGTTCAACCCATTGATGCGGGTAGATTTTGAAATGCAGAATTCCTTTAGCTTTTTGGCCGAGGTGAGAACGGACAGGACCCTATCCTTGAGTTTTGACAATAATTTGATGACCGAGATCAATGGAAAGGAATATACCCTTGGATTGGGCTACCGGTTCAAGGATGTAAAAATGGTAACCAACATTGGCGGGGAAAAAACCCGACTTAAGGGAGATCTTAATTTAAAATTTGATCTTACCCTTAGGGATAATATTACCATCATCCGAAATTTGGACATAGACAATAACCAGATCACTTCGGGCCAGAATTTGATGTCTATTAAGTTTACTGCCGATTACGCCTTGAGCAAGAATTTCAATGCGCTGTTCTTTTACGATCATTCCTTCTCAAAGTTTGCGGTCTCAACAGCTTTTCCACAGACTACGATCAATACAGGATTTACCTTGCGCTACAACTTCGGAAACTAGGTTTTGGAAGGATTGGGGGATTGTTGAATTTTGTTTAGCGGATTTTTTGAAAACCTATCCACAATCCGTTACATTTGTCCATCGACTAATTCAAACATAAACACGAATGGACATACCTTCTGAACTAAAGTACACCAAGGACCATGAATGGGTCAAAATAGATGGCGATATCGCCACGGTAGGAATCACGGATTTTGCCCAGAGTGAGTTGGGGGATATCGTATATGTAGAGGTAGAGACACTGGATGAAACCTTGGATAAAGAAGAGGTTTTTGGTTCGGTTGAGGCCGTAAAGACCGTATCCGACCTGTTCTTGCCCCTTAGTGGTGAGATCATTGAGTTCAACGAAGCCTTGGAAGATGAACCTGAGAAGGTGAATTCCGATCCTTACGGGGAAGGCTGGATGATCAAAATTAAAATGAGCGACGCCTCTGAGGTTGATGGTCTAATGAATGCTGATGATTACAAGGCATTGATAGGTGCTTAAAAAAAACGGATATACCTTATTGTTTATAGGCTGGGTGCTGTTCATAACGACACTCAGCTTATTTTCTTTTTCTGAAATGGATTTGGATGAGGGCAGATGGAATATTCCCTATGCCGATAAGATTACCCATTTTATATTTTATCTCGTTTTTGGGGTCTTGGGATGCCTTTTAGTTAGGGAAAGAACCAAAGGACAAATGGAGTTGGTAAAGGCAAGTAGGCTTATTTTTCTTGTAGCAGTGGTCTATGGCATAGGTATTGAGGTATTACAATATACGTTGACCACCGATCGTATGGCCGAATTTGGAGATGTTTTGGCCAATACTTTTGGGGCATTTGTAGGAATAAGCCTAGTTAGGTGGTCTTTTTCTAAAGAAAGGCCGTTAAAATGGAAATTTTAATTGTTTATTTAACCAATTAATAATTAAATTAGCAAACACTAAAATCAAAGAGATGGAACTAAAAAAGAATCCAAAAGCGGACGTAGGAAGAAACAGCTCACTCTATTTTGTGGTAGGGTTGGCCGCTGTTTTGGGGTTGGTTTATGGAGCCATGGAGTGGAAAAAATATGATAAGACGAATGATTACGACATTTCAATGAATGTTGAAGATCAGTTGGACGAAGAAGTGCCAATGACCGAGCAAATCAAGACTCCACCACCACCACCGCCACCTGCTGCGCCAGAGGTAATCGAAGTTGTTGAAGATGAGGAAGAAGTGGAAGAGACCGTTATCGAGTCCACTGAAACCAGTCAGGAAGAAGAAGTTGTGGAAATTGAAGAAGTTGAGGTTGAGGAGGTTGAAGAAGATATTTCGGTTCCATTTGCCGTGATTGAAGATGTACCCGTTTTCCCCGGTTGTGAGGGAGCCAAAGATAAAAAGGCCTGTTTTCAGGAAATGATGCAGAAACACATCCGTAAGAATTTCCGTTATCCTGAAATTGCCCAAGAAATGGGAGTTCAGGGAAGGGTGAACGTGATATTCGTTATCCAAAAAGATGGAAGTATCGGTAACATCAGAATGCGTGGACCGGATAAAAACTTGGAAGCTGAGGCATTGAGAATCATCAACAAATTGCCAAAAATGACTCCAGGAAAACAAAGGGGTAGAGCGGTAAAAGTTCCTTTTAGTATTCCAATTACGTTTAAATTGCAGTAAAAGCATATATGTTCCTGTTGAGGCAGGAATGGAAAAAGCCCTGACAGTAAAACGTCAGGGCTTTTTTTGTTTCAAAAATATAGTATGGCAGCTTTTATGTGATGTATTAACATTTCCAAAACAGCATAAAGACCATCAATAGGTTGGAAAAGAAGCCTCTCCGCGCTATCTTTGCCAGCCAATTAATTTGTGGATGAAGTCTGCTGTAGGTTCCGTAAAAAACACATCGCTGTCCGTAATTCTTTCTGATTTCAAGGAGATTACCAAGGCCAAGCTGGCGGTCAGTGTGGTGTTTTCTTCCATTGCGGGATACTTTTTAGGGGCCTACGAGGTAAGCTTGGTTTCCCTATTGTTGCTCACTTTTGGTGGATACTGTATGGTTGGGGCCTCCAATGCCTATAATCAAATTATAGAAAAGGACTTGGATGCGTTGATGAACCGAACCAAAAACCGCCCAATTCCTTCGGGACGGATGTCGGTGAAAAGCGCTTTGGCCGTTGCCATTACCTTAACTGTGCTGGGCGTTTTGGCCTTGTTTGCCCTGAGTCCAAAAACAGCCATGTTCGGTGCCATTTCAATTTTTTTGTACACTAGCGTTTATACACCTTTAAAGACAAAGACACCCTTGTCTGTTTTTGTGGGTGCCTTTCCTGGTGCCATTCCCTTTATGTTGGGGTGGGTGGCGGCCACAGATGATTTTGGAATTGAGCCGGGAACGTTGTTCATGATACAATTTTTTTGGCAGTTTCCCCATTTTTGGGCCTTGGGCTGGATGTTGGATGAAGATTATAAAAAGGCAGGCTTTAAAATGTTGCCCACAGGGAAAAAAGATAAGGGAACGGCGCTACAAATCATACTGTACACGATTTGGATGATGGTAATTTCCATTATACCCGTTTTTGGGTTTACAGGAAGGTTGACCCTCTCCGTTCCGGCAGCGGTACTGGTATTTGTTTTCGGATTGGTGATGCTCTTTTTTGCCTTGAGATTGTATGAAAAACGCGACAATGCCACCGCAAGAAAATTGATGTTGGCCAGCGTTACCTATATATCGTTGATTCAAATCGTATATGTTGCAGATAAATATATTTAGAAAAGGATGGATTTAACCCAAGGAACAGCAGTGGAGAAAAACCGTAGGGCAAAGAAAATGATGCTCTGGTTTGGAATAGTAAGTTTGATCATGGGATTTGCTGGTTGGACCAGTGCCTATATTGTCAGTAGCAAAAGGGACGATTGGATCAGTGATTTGGAACTCCCTCAGGCATTCTTTGTCAGTACGGCCATTATTATTTTAAGCAGTATCACCTATTTCATTGCCCAGAAAGCAGTTGAAAGGAACAACCGGAAATTGGGGACCATTTTGTTGTTCACGACCTTGTTCTTTGGAATTTCATTTATCGTATTGCAGTTCATGGGATTTTCCCAAATGTTGGAGCATGGGTATTATTTTACCGGTCCTACCAGTAACATTAAAATGTCCTATGTGTTTTTGATCGCGGCGGTACACATAGCACACGTTGTGGCAGGCCTCATCTCTTTATTGGTGGTGTTGGTGCAGCAATTGCGAGGTAAATATAGCCCCGAAAATATGTTGGGTCTGGAATTGGGTGCCACGTTTTGGCATTTCTTGGATTTTCTATGGGTGTATTTAATACTATTTATGTATTTCGTGAAATAAATTCTGAATGGAGCAGTTTTCATTCAACTTTATCTTTTTGAATACACCAAAAGGTGTAAATTTGTGAAAGTTTTATTAAAGCGACTTTTTTTATGGATGCAACGGTGACTACCGGTACGGAAGAAAGTGTTTGGGGAGGCGGAAATCGTCCCTTGGGTGCTAGCTACGGAAAAATGATGATGTGGTTTTTTATTGTCTCTGATGCCTTGACCTTTTCTGGGTTCTTGGTGTCCTATGGCTTTTCCAGGTTCAAGTTTATTGAAACGTGGCCTATTGCCGATGAGGTGTTTACCCACGTTCCCTTTTTCCACGGAAACTATCCCATGTACTACGTGGCCTTTATGACCTTTATTCTGATTATGTCCTCCGTGACCATGGTACTTGCTGTGGATGCCGGGCATAAAATGATGCAGAAAAAAGTAATTCTTTATATGTTCCTTACCATCATAGGTGGGGCCATCTTCGTTGGTTCACAGGCTTGGGAATGGGCAACCTTTATCAAGGGAGACCATGGGGCCTTGGAAACCAAAGGAGGTAGAATATTGCAATTTGTCAATGCGGAGACCGGACAACGGGCTTCATTGGCCGATTTCTCCAAGACCTTGCCCGAGGAAAGGGTAAAGCACGAAAGCAGCAAAGGTGTTTGGTTTGAAAAGGAAGGCAGTCAAACCTCATTCTCCTTGAATGAAGTGGTGGAAGGCTTCAAGGCTACCCCCAATATCCTTATCCGTACGGAGACCATAAATGAAGAAGGACATAAGACGGTATTGAACCGCGAGGAATCCTTGGCAAAACTAAAAGATGCCGTTTTGGTAGTGGAAGGGGCCAACCTTATCCATAACGAATATGGTAGCAGACTTTTCGCCGATTTCTTCTTCTTTATAACAGGGTTTCACGGATTCCACGTATTTTCAGGTGTGGTCATCAACGTAATTATCTTCTTTAATGTCATTCTGGGCACTTACGAGCGTAGGGGACATTATGAAATGGTAGAAAAGGTTGGATTGTACTGGCACTTTGTAGATTTGGTGTGGGTATTCGTATTTACATTCTTTTATTTGGTTTAAAATTGGATTTCGATTCCGGATACATCAGGAATCAATAAGCATACAGTATACAATAGCATGGCACACGAGCACAAACTTGAGATTTTTAGAGGAACATTGAAGTTCAAATCCAACGTCCAGAAGATTTGGGGCGTTCTTATCTTCCTTTCCATTGTAACGGCAGTGGAAGTGGCTTTGGGTATTGCCAAACCACAAGTGTTGACGCATAACTTCTTTTTGGGGATGAAACTCCTTAACTGGATATTCATCATCCTGACCTTGGTAAAGGCCTATTACATTGCATGGGATTTTATGCACTTGCGTGATGAAAAGAAAGCCCTGAGAAGATCCATAGTATGGACCCCAATATTCTTGATCTGTTATTTGATATTCATTCTCCTTTTTGAGGCGGATTACATCTATAATGTGTACAAGGATGGTTTCTTGGCCTGGAATTTCTAAAGGAAAGTATTAACAAGATTAAAAGACGGTTTTTCAACCGTCTTTTTTATTTTTGTAAGGTTTTGTTCCCTATGAAAAAGACGTTTGTTTTAGTGGTTTTGTTTGTACTCCCTTTGGTGGCCTATCTATTTTTTGCATCAGGGGTAAACAACTTCGGAAAACTGCCGGTTTTAACGGAGAATATCCCCGATATCTCTGAATTGGAAAACACTTTGAGCCTGGATGGAAAGATTACCATTCTAGGTTTTATGGGAAGTGGCATTCAGCAGAAAAAAGGCAATGCCTTTAACCTTAACCAGAAAATCTACAAACGGTTCGGGGATTTCAATGACTTTCAGATGGTCATGGTAGTGGAAGAAGGACATCGGGAAGATGCCGAACTCCTAAAAAAGGAACTGGGCGAACTTTCCAATGCGGACAAATGGCACTTTGCCTTTGGGACTGGGGACGAGATCAAATCGTTTTTTGCCCAACTGAAGACCGATGTAAATTTGGATGACGATCTATCCACCCCCTATGTTTTTATCGTTGATAAGGACCGTAACCTCAGGGGAAGAAAAGATGATGAGGATGAAGGGGTAAAATACGGCTTTAACACCACTTCAGTGGCGGAGCTCAACAATAAGATGGAAGATGATGTCAAGATTATCTTGGCCGAATATAGATTAGCCTTAAAGAACAACGATGCCAACAGGAGCAAATAGAAAGAAAAAGTATACCTACGTCTGGGTGTCCGCAGTCATTTTGGTTTTTGGGATTTTTGCCGTCTATGAAGTCACAAAGAGGCTTAAGGATGGAACCGTGGTGGAGAACGATCGTATGAACATGGGGTTCCAACAAAAGCAGGTAGGTTTTGTACTGAACAATGGGAAGAAACGAAAAGTGCCCTCTTTTGCCTTCCTGAACCAAGATAGTGTATTGGTTACGGATAAGGACTACCTGGGCAAAGTGTATGTGGTAGAATTCTTCTTTACCACTTGTCCTACCATATGCCCGGTAATGACAAAAAATTTGGTGTCGTTGCAAAACACCTTTCAAAATGATGAAGGTTTTGGAGTGGCCTCCTTTACCATCAACCCAAGATACGATACGCCATCCGTACTTAAGAACTATGCCAAAAAGTATGCTATTGTGGACAAGGATTGGCATTTGTTGACCGGGGATAGGGATGAAATTTACAATTTGGCCCAAGAAGGATTCTATATAGTTGCGAATGAAGTGGAGGATGCCCCGGGTGGTTTTGAGCATTCCGGAATGTTCGCTTTGGTCGACAAAAATGGGTATATTCGTTCTCGCCAAGATGAACATGGAAACCCCCTGATTTACTACAGGGGAACCGTGACTGAGGAACAAGGGGTCAATGCAGAGGGAGAGCCCCAGCAGATTACCATATTAAAAGAGGATATTAAAAAATTATTGGCAGAATGATCGACGAAGTCTCTATCAGGGAAAAACGGTTCAATAAATGGATTACGGTGATATCAGTGGCCATACCTTTGGTGGTGGCCCTGTTGTTCGGCTACAAGATACCCAATGCGGAACCCTTATCTTTTTTACCGCCCATATATGCTATGATCAATGGACTGACCGCGGTTCTTTTGGTGATTGCTGTAATTGCTATTAAGAATGGTAAAAGGGGGCTTCACCAAAAATTAATGACGACTTGTATCATTTTGTCCGCACTGTTTTTGGTGATGTACGTGGCATACCACATGACATCGGAAAGTACCATTTATGGTGGTGAGGGTAGTATAAAATACATCTATTACTTTATATTGTTGACCCATATAGTGCTTTCCATATCGGTGATTCCTTTGGTTCTGATTACCTATTCCAAAGTGTATTTAAACGACTTTCAAAGCCACAGACTGTGGGCCAAATACACATTTCCCATTTGGTTGTATGTGGCAGTGACCGGGGTTGTTGTCTACATCATGATTTCTCCCTACTATTCATATTGAAAATGCCAAAAATGAGGACCAAGCTTCTATTATTGTTACTTGTATTGTTGATTTTGCCCAATGTTGTGGAAGCCCAATGCGCCATGTGCCGAGCAGTGGTGGAAAGTGAGGCTGATGGTAAAACCGCGGAAGGTATCAATAACGGGATTGTGTACCTTATGGCCATCCCATATGTGCTAGTGGCGGGTGTGGGCTATTTTGTCTACCGTAAAATGCGGGGATAGGAAAACCTGATTTTTCTCAATTTGTTCCATTGATGGTATCAAAACCTATGCTTTAGGGGGTAAGAAATCCTTGTTATCAATCATTTAACAAAAAATTTCAATAATTCTTGTAACAATTCAACAACTTGTATGTCTTACATACAGAAGTTGATATTGGATAGCTAACATGACCAATTATGATTGAAATCAAGGATCTTCACAAGTCCTATAAAATGGGGAGCAATTCCCTACATGTTTTAAAAGGGATCAATTTTAAAGTAGAGGATGGCGAACTGGTGGCCATCATGGGGTCTTCAGGATCTGGAAAATCTACACTCTTGAACATACTGGGGATGTTGGATGGCGCCGATTCCGGGGAATATACCTTGGATGGGGTTCCAATCAAGAACCTGAGCGAGACCAAGGCAGCCCAATACAGGAACAAGTTTTTGGGATTTATTTTCCAATCCTTCAATCTCATCAATTACAAAAGTGCCCTGGAAAACGTGGCACTACCTCTATACTACCAAAAAGTTCCCAGAAAAGAACGTCAGGAAAAAGCGATGCAATATTTGGAGAAAGTAGGACTCAAGCCATGGGCCCATCATTTACCCAGCGAATTGTCCGGTGGGCAAAAACAACGGGTGGCCATTGCCCGTGCCATGGCCGCGGAACCCAAAGTATTGTTGGCAGATGAACCTACAGGGGCTTTGGATAGTAAAACTTCATATGAGGTTATGGACTTGATCCAACAGATCAATGACGAGGGGAATACCATTTTGGTAGTGACCCACGAAGAAGATATTGCACATATGTGCAAACGTATTGTACACCTTAAGGATGGGGTGATTGTGGAAGATAAGAAAATTGAACAGGTAAGGGCAGGGCAATATGTTTGATCGAGACGTCTGGCAAGAAATATTCAATACCATAAAGACCAACAAGCTAAGGACCTTCTTAACAGGTTTTTCCGTAGGATGGGCCATCTTTATCTTGGTAATGCTCCTGGCTTCCGTCAATGGAATGCAAAATGGGTTTTTGGGCCAGTTCAATGACGATGCCACCAATACCATTTTTATCCGTCCCGGGACCACCTCAAAAGCCTACGGTGGGTTTGAGGCAGGGAGGCGCATCCAATTAAAAAATGAAGATCTGGAGTATGTCAAGAAAAGCTTTGCTGATGACATAGAGTACCTAAGCTCCAGATATTATGCCAATGTCACGGCTCGATATAAAAGTGAAACCGGTTCTTACAACGTGCAGGCCACCCATCCAGACCATCAGGCCATTGAAAAGACCTTGATCATGTCTGGAAGATATTTCAATGAAGCGGACCTCATCAACAAGGCCAAGGTGGTGGTAATCGGACGAAAAGTGGCCGAAGATCTTTTTAAGAAGGAAGACCCCCTTGGAAAATTTGTGGAACTCAATAATCTGTCCTTTCGGGTGATTGGGGTGTTCACGGATGATGGGGATGACAATGCCGAACGAGGAATCTATGCCCCAGTGACCACGTACCAGCGTATTTACGGGAACACCAATAATATCAATGTCATAGCACTTACCTATAACCCTACCTATGATTTGGCCAAGGCGTTGGAATTTTCCGGGAAACTGGAGGATGTCATGAAAAGAAGGCACAAGATAGACCCAGAGGACCAGGCCGGACTGTATGTCTGGAATTATGCAGAGGCCTTTGATGACATCAGCAGTTTTACGGCGGTTTTAAGAGGTATTGGCATTGGGGTTGGCTTCCTTATCCTGGTTGCGGGCATCGTAGGGATAGGAAATATTATGGTATTTACCATTAAGGAACGCACCAAGGAAATAGGGGTACGGAAAGCATTGGGGGCACGGCCTAGGCAGATTATAAATTTGGTGCTTTTGGAGTCTATTTTTATTACCGCATTATCCGGGTTTATCGGATTATTGTTCGCTTGGATGATACTGGCGGCTGTAGGCCCCATGTTTCAGACACCCGCATTTAGCAACCCCTCTGTAAATGCATCCACGGTCATTACCGCCACCATTATCTTGATTGTTGCTGGTGTTTTGGCTGGTCTTATACCGGCCATGAAAGCCGCTAATGTTAAACCCATTGTTGCACTTAGTGATAAATAGTTATGTGGTTATTTGATAGGGACTTGTGGATAGAGATTTTTCATACGCTGGGCAAAAATATGTTCAGGACCTTCCTTACCATGTTGGGGGTTATCTTTGCCATGGTCATTTTGGTGCTGCTGTTGGGGTCTGCCAATGGAATGAGCAATGGATTCAACAAGATATTTGCGGGAACGGCTTCCAATAGCCTTTTTGTTTGGGGACAATCCACATCGGAACCCTATAAAGGGTTTGAAAGGGGCAGAAGGATTCGGTACAAGATTGAAGACGCCGAGATCTTGAAAAAACAGATTCCAGAAATCGAGGTGTTGGCCCCACGTATAGAATTGGGCAGCCATAGAAGTGTGGTCAGCGTGTATAGAAACGGACAGACCAGTGGTTCGGCAGTTTATGGGGATTACCCCGAGATTGACGAGATTACCAAAAAGAAATTAGTGGAGGGCAGGTTCCTGAACCAAACTGATATTGAACACTCCAAGAAGGTTTGTGTCATTGGAGAGGAAACCTACAAGCTTTTATTTGATAAAGGGGAGAATGCCATTGGGCAGGATATCCGCATCAATGGGGTGTACTTTGCGGTGGTCGGAATCTATAAACCCAACAACAATATCAATATTGATGGGGAGAATGCCGTGTTTATTCCTTTTACCACCTTTCAAAAAGCTTTCAACTCTGGAGATCGCATGGGGTGGATGGCCATAGCCGTGGAATCCAAAACCCCGGTTCCTTTTGTGGAAAAGCAGATCAAGGATATTCTCAAACATAAGTACGATATCCATCCGGATGATGATCGGGCCATCGGTAGTTTCGATATGTCCGAGATATTCAACAACATCACCAGTTTTACCATGGTACTGCAAGGATTTTCCTTTTTTGTGGGGATTTTTACCCTGTTGGCAGGTGTCATTGCTATTAGTAATATCCTGTTGATTACCGTAAAGGAGCGTACCAAGGAGATTGGAGTACGAAGGGCCTTGGGGGCCACGCCTAAAATTGTGAAACGTCAGATTGTGGTTGAGGCCATTGTGTTGACGGCCTTCGCCGGACTGGTAGGGTTTGCTATTTCCGTGGGGATATTGGCCATCATGAATTCCATGTGGGGCAGTGGGGACGATTTTCCCTTTGCCAATCCCATGATCAGTATACCGCAGTTTGTCATATCGTTTGTCTTAATGGTTGGTCTGAGTGTACTCATTGGACTGTTGCCGGCAAACAGGGCAGTTAAGGTAAGGCCTATCGAAGCATTAAGGGAAGAATAATCAATACAAATAATAACGAATCAAATTAGTCATAATGAACAAATATGTAAAGTACGGATTGATTGGGGTTTTGGTCGTAGGTATTTTGGCCGCTACCGTATACTTTCTCAAACAAAACAGTACACCGGCAGAGCTCTACAAAACCGAGACCGTGGAGCGAAAGGACATTGTAAACAAGGTGATTGTTACCGGAAAGGTCATTCCAGAGGATGAAATCAACATAAAACCCCAAATATCTGGGATTATAGATAAGATTATTTTGGAAGAAGGGGTCAAGGTCAATGCAGGAGACCTTATCGCGGTGATCAAGGTGGTCCCCAACGAGCAATCCTTGAACCAAGCGGCAGGGAGGGTCCGTAACGCCGAGCTGTCATTGAACAATGCCAAGATCGAGTATGATCGAAATAAAGTGTTGTTTGATAAAGGAGTGATCTCCAGCCAGGATTTCAACAACCTAAAGTTGACCTTTGACCAAGCCACACAGGAATTGCAAAATGCCCGTGCCGATTACCAGATCATTAAAAAAGGATCGTCTGGAGGCTCTGCCAGTGCCAATACCAACATCAGGGCCACGGTATCCGGAACCATTCTGGAGATACCCGTTAAGGAAGGTGATCAAGTGATCCAGAGTAACAATTTCAACGACGGTACTACCATTGCCACAATCGCAGATATGTCCAAAATGATCTTTGAAGGCGAAGTGGACGAGGCCGAAGTTGGAAAATTACATGTGGGAATGCCCTTGGATATTAGTTTGGGTGCCCTTGAAACGGAAAAGTTCTCGGCAAATCTGAAGTTCATCGCCCCAAAGGGAGTAGAGGAAGAAGGTGCCGTCCAATTTAAGATTGAAGGGGATTTGGCACTGACCGATAGCACCACTTATGTAAGGGCAGGATATAGTGCCAATGCCTCCATTGTCTTGGAGGAGAAAAAGGATGTATTGGCCATCAAGGAAGCCTTGCTACAGTTTGACAAGGAAACCGAAAAGCCTTATGTGGAAATTGAAGTAGGTGAGAACGAGTTTGAACGTAAGGATTTGGAACTGGGTGTTAGTGACGGCATCGATGTGGAAGTGGTTTCAGGACTTGATGAAAAAGCCAAGGTCAAGATCTGGAACAAGCTCGAAAAGAAAAGTGATGCAGAATAAAAAAGCCACTGTTTCCAAGAACAAAATCAAAAAACGAATGAGAAATATCATAACAGCCGTGGTGCTCCTTTTCGCCATATCCCTCTCCCAAGCACAGGTTCGTAAATGGACCTTGTTGGAGTGTGTGCAATATGCCATGGAGCACAATCTGACCGTTGAACAATTTGAATTGGATCTTGAGAACGCCAAAATAGACAAGTCGGATGCCTTGGGAAATATGCTCCCTGATTTAAACGGATCTACATCCGTATCCAGTAATACGGGATTTTCCATTAATCCTACCAACAACTTGCCTACCAATAGCACGGCGTTCAATGTGAATGCCGGTATAAGCTCCAATATTACCCTATTTGATGGATTGCGCAATATGCGGCAGCTCAATAGGGCCAAGCTCAATGCCATTGCCAATCAATACAGGTTGGACAACCTTAAGGATGACATTCGATTGAATGTGGCCAATGCCTATTTACAGGTACTGTCCAACAAAGAGCAATTGAAGACCTTTAAGGCGCAATATGCGGTGACCGAGCAGGATTTAAAACGTACCAAGGAACTCGTGGAATCCGGAGTGGTGCCCAAAGGTGATCTTTTGGAGATAGAGGCCACAGCAGCAAGCCAGGAACAGCAGATTGTGAACGGGGAGAGTATGGTGCTCATCTCTAGGGTGAATTTAGCGCAATTGCTTCAAATTACCGATTATGAAAATTTTGATATCGCCGAGGAAGAGTTCGAAGTGCCTCCTTCCGATATCCTTAGCAATTCTCCCAAGGTGATTTTTGACAAGGCCGTAAGCTTTAGAAGTGATATAAAATTCTCGGAATCTTCCGTGGATTTGGCGGAGGAAGACCTAAAAATAGCCAAGGGAGCCTACTATCCCAGCTTAACCGCATTTTTTCAGTATGGATCAAGGTATTCGGATGTGACCCAAATTCCCGATGGAAATGGAGGGGTGTATACCCCAAATTTCACCGATCAGTTGTGGATATTCGATGGTATCTCCTACGGAGCGCAGTTGAGCGTGCCCATCTTTAACGGGTGGAGGACCAAAAATAGCGTAAAACGCTCCGAAATCAGTTTGCAAAAGGCCAAGTTGCAATTGGAGCAGGACAAGTTGGATTTGGAGACCACCGTGCAACAAGCCTATGTGGATGTGGGCACTTTTGAGAAAGCCTATGAGGCAGCCCTGAAAACCTTGGAAGCACGTAGATTGGCCCATGAATATGCCAAAGAACGTTTTAATGTAGGGCTAATGAATGCCTTTGATTTTAGTCAGGCACAGGCCAGGGTGGACAATGCAGAAGCTGAAGTGATCCGTACCAAATACGATTATATCTTTAGATTGAAAATTTTGGAGTTCTACTTTGGTTTGCCCATTTCCTTAAACTAGTATCTTTGTGGCCGCTATGGCCAGAATACTCAATTTAGAAACCGCGACCACCAATTGCTCTGTGAGCATCTCCGATGGAGATACTGTTGTTTTCCTTAAGGAAAACAATGCCATGGAATACTCCCATTCAGAACAATTGCACATTTTTATCAAGGAAGCCTTGCAAGGGGCTTCTTTGTCTTTTTCAGACTTGGATGCCGTATCGGTAAGCAAGGGACCGGGTTCGTATACGGGACTCCGTATTGGAGTGTCCGCGGCAAAGGGACTTTGTTTTTCATTGGACCTTCCGCTGATTTCCATTCCTACCTTGGAAAGTATGGCGCATCAGGTCACCCTAAAGGATGATGGACTGATCATACCGGTTTTGGATGCCCGTAGGATGGAGGTATATTCGGCGGTATTTGATGCAGACCATCAAGAAATCCGTGAAACCAAGGCCGAAATCATCACCGAAGACTCATTTGGGGAATACATGGCCCATAAAGAAGTCCATATTGTGGGCAGCGGTGCCCAAAAATGCAAGGCCCTTCTCCAACATCCCAACTTTAGGTTTGATGTTTCGATAACACCTTCCGCAAACGAAATGGCACAATTGGCCCATAAAAAATATGAAGCGGGACACTTTGAGGATGTCGCCTATTTTGAACCCTACTATCTAAAGGATTTTGTCCTACAGGGCAAAAAGAAAGCTTAATCGGCTTGGTGCACCACACGCTGTGGGAAAGGAATCTCAATCCCAGCGGCATCAAAGCGAAGCTTGGCCTCTTCGATTACATAAAAATGCGCTGGCCAGAACACATCGGTATTGGCCCAAAAACGCAAGGTTAGGTTTACGGAACTGTCACCCAAGGCCCCTACGTAAACTTCGGGGGCAGGTTCGGTAAGGATATTGGGGTTGTCCGCGCAGATTTTCAAAAGGATGTCTTTGGCTTCCTTGATATTGGACCCATACCCAATTCCCACATCAAACTTGTCCCTTCGGGTATTTTCCATATTGTAGTTTACAATATTCCCGTTGGACAGTTGTCCGTTGGGGATTATGGCAACCTGATTGCCAAATGTGCTGAGTTTGGTGTTGAAAATGCTTATTTCCTTCACGGTTCCATCCACGCCTTGCGCGGAGATCCAATCCCCGACCTTGAAGGGTTTAAAGATCAATAGAAGTACCCCGCCGGCAAAATTGGCCAAAGACCCTTGTAGGGCCAAACCTATGGCAAGACCTGCGGCACCGATCATGGCCACCAAGGAAGACGTTTTTACGCCGAGTTGGGTAACCACCAAGACAAATAGCAATACTTTTAGGGCGATGCTTATAAAGCTTTGCAAAAAGGATTCCAAGGTCTCATCGTAATCCTTCCTTTGGAAAAATCTACGTACCATCTTATTGATGAAACGTATGATCCATAATCCCACAAAAAATATAACGATGGCCAAGATAAGATTGGGCAACATGCTCAAGGTCCATTCCCAAGCTTGATCTATGTAGTCTTGATAATTTTTGAATTCTTCCATATGCTTTTTTTGGTTTGGGGCAAACTAAATAATAATCCGTGAAATCGAAAAGAATGAGATGTAAACAAATGTTAATCCTATTGGAAGGACTGTATTTGCTGCATGACCCCTTCCGAAGTGGTGACCGGGAGCTTGCAAGTACCCTCGATACATACATAAGCCAAGGTTTCTCCATCCACATGCCTGTTTTTGAGGAGCTCCAGGTTTCCATCTTGTCCGGAGCCCACCAAAATACTGTTGGGTAGATAGTGTGTGCCGATTTCCTTGCCCAATGCTTTGTAATTATCGCCAACCAAGGCAATCTCATAGAAATTCTGATTCTCATAGAGAATCACATGCAGCCAGTTGGCAAAACCTTGGGCACTTCGGTCAAAATCCTTTTGTACATTTTTCACCATCTGGCGGGCTATGTCGCCATAATCTTCCTCTGTATAAAGTTTATGGAACTTGAGAAGGTTCTTGGCCATGATGGAATTGGAGGCGGAAATGACATTGTCGTTGGTTTCAATGCTTCTACGAATCAAGGAATGGTCTTCATCCGAGGTGAAAAAGAACATTCCGGACGCTTCATCCCTAAAATGCTGCTTGGTGTAGTCCAGTAGTTTTTTGGAATGGTTTAGCCAAGTATCATCAAAGGTTACTTCGTACAATGCCAAATAAGCTTCAATAACTGTGGCGTAGTCTTCCAAAAAAGCATTGATATTGCTTTTCCCGGCTTTATGGTTTCGGAACAGGGAGTGGTCCTTTTTGATCATTTCCTTTTCCAGAAAGCGGGCATTTTTCAAGGCTAGTTCCAAATAGGCTTCATTACCTAAATATCGATAGGCGTCCACCAAACCTTTTAGCATCAATCCGTTCCATGAAGTCAATATTTTGTCGTCCAATCTGGGTTTGGAACGCTTTGTCCTTTCTTCTTTTAGGATTTGAAGGGCATGGGTCATTTTATCCTTTAGTTCTGTAACGGAAATTGCATGGTTTTCGGCAATCTCCTCGTTCCCCTTATCCCGAATCAGGACATAATTTCCTTCTTTCCAAAGGCCATAAGGGTTGATGTTGTAATATTCCTTAAAAATAGGGAAATCATCACCCAGCAATTGGGTCAGCTGTCCTTCGGTCCAAACATAATAAGCGCCTTCCTCCAGTTCTCCATGCTCATCCAAACTATCGGCATCCAAGGAAGAATAGAAGCCTCCATTTTCATCCAAAAGTTCCTCTTGGACAAATCCAATGGTCTCTTCCACGACCTGTTTATAGAGCTCATTTTTGGTCACGGCATAGGCTTTTGCATATAGGCTTACCAATTGACCGTTGTCATATAACATCTTCTCAAAATGGGGCACGTGCCATTTGGTGTCCACGGCATATCTGGAAAATCCCCCTCCCACGTGGTCATAGACCCCACCGTAGGCCATTCGGGTAAGGGTGGTGTTCACCTGTTCCATGAGCTCCGGTTTGTTCCTTGTGGTAGCATAGTGCAATAAAAAGTCCCAGTTGTTGGGCATCATGAATTTGGGTGCCCTTTGATATCCTCCCAAGCCAGTGTCGAAATGTTGTGACCATTGGTTTACGGCGGTGTCCAACTGGTCCAGCGAATATAGGTCGGATTCTGTATCGGTTTCCACCAAATTAATGGCATGGATACCTCCGGCGAGGTCCGTGGCATATTGGGTGACTCTTGCCTTATCATTTTTGTAGAGTTGAATTAGTTGCTCCAAGGATTTTATCCAATTGTCCTTGGGGAGATAAGTGGCGCCCCAGAACGGTTTTCCATCGGGTAGGGCAACAATGTTCAAGGGCCAACCCCCATTTCCTGATATCATTTGAATGGCATCCATGTAGATTTGGTCCACATCGGGCCGTTCTTCGCGGTCAATTTTAATATTGATGAAGTTATCGTTCATCATTTGGGCCACTTCCTCATCTTCAAAGCACTCTTTTTCCATAACGTGGCACCAATGGCATGCCGCATACCCTATGCTGATGAGCAAAGGTTTGTCCTCTTTTTGGGCACGTTCCAATACCTCTGGACTCCAAGCTTCCCAGTTTACCGGATTGTGGGCATGTTGCAACAGATAGGGACTGGTTTCATGAATTAGGGCATTGGTGTATTTATGCGACACTTTGTTGGGTTTTTGATTGCAACTGAGGATTAGGGTGGCCAAGGCCAATATGAGGAGAACTTTCTTTGGCATACGATGTTTTTTAAACAAAAAAAGCGCCCATAAGGGCGCGATTATGTGTTGTGCCCTTGGGTCATTTAACTTCGAACGTGATTTTTACATTGACTCTATAGTCGTCAATTTTTCCATCCTTCACAGTGGCACTTTGTTCATTGATGTAGATGGAACGGATATTCTTTACCGATTTTGAGGCTTGCTCCAACGCATTTTTGGCCGCGTCTTCCCATCCCTTATCAGAATTAGCCAATACTTCGATTACTTTTAAAACTGCCATGGTTATTGTTTTTGAATTTCATTCAATGTAGCAAATTTTAGGCAGAATCCAGAAGAAACGAATCTTAAAATCAGCCATTGAGGGCCACTACCTCATGGATTTTGTCACCCATCATGTTCTTGAGCATGGTCTCAATACCATTCTTTAGGGTAAAGGTAGATGAGGGACAACCACTACAGGCGCCCTGTAAGATCACATTCACGGTTTTGCTTTCCGCTTCGTAGGATTGGAACAGAATATTTCCCCCGTCACTGGCCACGGCAGGTTTTACATATTCTTCCAAAATATCAATGATCTGTTGCGAGGTGTCATCATACTGGGTCTGGGTTGAGGCCTGCTCGGTGGATTCCTTGCTCTTTTGGAGGGCTTCCGCGGAAACCACTTCCTTTCCATCAGCTAAAAAATCCCGGATAAATTCACGCAACTGCATGGTGAGTTCTTCCCATTCGGCCATGTCGTATTTTGAGATGGAAACATAGTTTTCATCAAAAAAGACCTCTTTAACGAAAGGAAAATGGAAAAGTTCCTGTGCCAATGGCGAGTCCTTGGCCTCATCAATGTTCTTGAACTCGTAAACCGCTGGAACAATACGCTTATTGGCCACAAATTTCATCACGGCTGGGTTGGGGGTCACCTCGGCGTATACGGTAACGGGTTCTTTTTTCTGTGCAATATCTTCATGGACCACAGGTTCCCCTGCGTTGAGGTATTCCACCAATTGCTGGGCCACCTCGTCCTTAACATCGTCCCATTCCACAATGTCAAACCGTTCCAGCGCGATAAAGTTTCCAGAGATGTAAACGGTCTTGATGAAGGGTAGATAGAAGAGTTGCTGGGCCAAGGGGGAGTTCTTGGCCTCGTCAATGTTTTTATATTCATAATTGCCCTTGGCCAAAAAATGATTGGCTTCCAATTTTATGATCTTTGGATTGTTTGTGGCAACAACGGTAATGTTATATTCTTTCATGGCGAATCTTTGTGCAAAAATACCAATAGTTGGAATGCGTAGCAAAATATTATAATAATGTACCCGGCAAATCGTTATCTAAATGTTTAATTGCAGTTACAACACAACCACTATAGCCCCAACCGTCACATGAGACGCTACATAACCTCAACGATATTAACCCTGTTTTTTGGGCTATTTGCCAAGGCGCAGGAAGGAATTCCGGTTTATTTCGATTATTTGTCGGACAATTACTATTTGGTATATCCATCCATGGCTGGAATTGCCGAAGGGACCAAAGTACGTCTGACGGCCAGAAAGCAATGGTTCAGTGTGGACGAAGCACCCAATTTACAGACATTGAGCATCAACTCCAGGGTAGGGGAGCGAAGTGGTATTGGAGGGATTCTTTTCAATGATTCCAATGGATATCATTCCCAAACCGGATTTAAGGCCACGTATGCCCACCACTTGCAATTGGCGGGTGACTTCAGGACCCTGAACCAATTATCTTTTGGACTGAGTGCCGGGGTGATACTGAGTAGTTTGGACGAAACGGAATTCAGGTCGGTATTCCCTGACCCCGTAATCACTGGGGTGAAAAATACGACCAGTTACTTTAATGTGGATTTAGGGGCGTCTTACAATTTTCTTGAATTTTACGCCCATGCCGCTATCTTGAACGTTTTGGGAAGCGGTCGGGATCTATACAGTGCTGCCGAATTTGACAATTTGAGGAGGTATTTGTTCTCCGTGGGATATGTTTTTGGTAGAACGACCCGAATTGAGCCTTCCATTTTGTTTCAAATGACCGATTTTACCAAAGAAAAAACTGTGGACCTCAATGCCAAAGTGTATAGGGATGTGAGTTTTGGAACCGTTTGGGGTGGTTTATCGTACAGAAGAAGTTTTGATGGTGCACAGTATCAGTCCAATGGCGGTTTTGCAGAGCAACGACTGCAGTTGTTCACGCCCATTATTGGGGTCAATGTGAACAATTTTATGTTTTCCTATAATTATTCCTACCAATCTGGGGACATCCGTTTTGATAATGGGGGCTTTCACCAGATTACCTTGGGATACGATTTTGGACAGAGCGACCAGGGCAAGCGATATGATTGTTATTGTCCCGCGGCCAATAATTAATAAGTCTTTATGTCAGTTCGAGCACAGTCGAGAACTTTTTAAAGGCATCTCGACTGCGCTCGATGTGACAATTGCTCAAGAATTTAATTAATCCCACTTGTAGTTTTTCTTTGCCGCTTGGGTCTTGATAGCGGACAAAAGCGCATTTTCCAGTTCGCCGGTTTCTTCTTTTTGGTTTTGGGCAATATAGGCCTCGCGCTTGGCATTGAGTTCCTGTATCTGTTTTTGGATCGCTTCGCGTTCTTCCTTTTTTTCTTTGATGTAGGTGTTGATCTCACTCTCCGATTTTTCTTGAAGCTCTTCGGGGAGATCCTCGGCATCCAGTTCCGAAAGTACTACTTCATCCTCTTCCACGGCATCGACCAAATCCCAATTGGAGTTTTTGTAGAGCCTTGAACTCTTGCTTACGGACCGTTTTACGGCAACCGCGGCCTCCATTTCGGCAGCATTACTGTCCTGCATGGATTGCATGGCCTTTTTTTGTCTTCCCAAGGCGCCATATGAGATGTAGGTCTTGTTCAATTTGGAGTTGAGTTTGATGATGATGTCGTCATAAGGAGTGTCTATGTGCACGATTTGTTTGTTGTGGTCAATGGCCATGTACTCTCCGCCTGTCAGTGTGGCCCCACTCTTCCACATGGTGGAGATACCTTGTTCGTAATTGCCACAGAAAATGGTGTTTACAATGACATCGTTCTCCTTGGCATTGGTGGCCGCATCCCTGTAATTTAATTTTCCTTGGGTGAAAGGTTCGTTTCCGGCAATAAAGATCATTTTTAGGTCATCGGCATTTTTGCCCCAATCCAATTGTCTCAATGAGGTTTGAATGACCTGCCCGCAAAATTCCTCACCGCCATTGGTGGTCAACGAAAACAGTTTTTCCGAGATTTCATCCAAGTCGGAACTGAAGCCCAAAACCTGTCTGATGTATCCTTCGCGTGCCGATAAATTATCATTTCCATATTCATACAAGGAAATTTTCAATAGGGGTCGGGAGTCGTTCCCGCACTTGGCATGGGTAAATTCGTTCACAATGTCCCACAATTGTGCCTTGGCTTGGTTGATAAGACCATCCATGCTATTGCTGGTATCCAAGAGCAGGGCAATCTTTACATATTGTTTGCTTGGTTTTTCAGTGACCGACTTGGTGGTCAAGGCGGTGCTCGTAGGTTCCTTCGCCTTCAGGTCGCATCCGTATGACGTTGCTGTTATGAGTAGGCTAAATGTTATTCCCAATAGATTTTTCAAATGTTTCATGATGCAATGTTTTAAATGATGGGCTAAAAGTACCCGCAACATTTTTCAGGAAAAATCGCAAATGAGGGAAATGGTGTTTGTAATGAGTGAAGGGAGGGGATGGATTGGTAAAACGGCAAAATAGTGCCATTTGAAGTGGTTTTTGTGGTAATCCCCATTTTTTAATACGCTTGGGATGAAGTAAGTTTACTGAACAGATGTAACCTCTATGATCAAGAACATATACATATTCTTTCTTTTTCTGATGATGTCCTTTATGGGTTTCTCGCAAACCAATACGGGGCAGTCGGTGATAGAAATTGAAGGTTCTGTACGGGGAAAGGAAAACTATACACCAATTTCCGGGGTCCAGATTTCAACGGACAAAGGAAACCATGCCACCACCAATGGTTTGGGGGAATTCAAGATAAAGGCTGCCATTGGGGATATGTTGATTTTTGAAAGCCCGGAGTTTGAAACGGTACGATACCGAATACGGTCCAATGAGGATGTGGATGTTCTGGTTGAGGATTATGAAGGTGCAACGGCCGAAAAAAAAGAAAAAAGGAACCGTATGAGCTATGGTGCAGCGGCAGACCATAAACAGTTGTTGGATTCCGCCAACTTTTACAAACGCACCGATCTGGAAAAAAGTATTGATTTTATTGCCCGCTCCATAGCACCTTTGGGAAGTCAAGGGAACAAACAAGAATTGTCGGTCTCATTGTCAACTCTTGGGGAAATCTACATGTTCCACAAACAATATGATCTGGCCATTGCCAATTTTAAGGATGCCCTTGCGGCCAGAGAGACCAGTAAGACCAAGTTGTTACTCGGGAAGGCCTATATTTTGAATGGGGAATATGAAAATGCGGAATCCACCCTCACTCCATTATTGGATGTAAAAAGTGTGGTGCCCTATCAGCGAGTGGAACTTTATGAAGCCCTTGGTGATAGCTATAAAGGCCTCTCCAACTTGAAGAAAGCCCAGGAGTTTTATAGGGAAGGGCTTCAAATTGCGGAAAAAAACCAGATATCACCAAAAGTCATCGACCTGAATTCCAAAATGGCCGATGCCTTTGCCAGTCAAGATCGTACCATTGAAGCGGAAGGATTTTATCGGAATTCCTTGAACCTTTCAAAGAAAGTGGCTCCGGAACGATCCATCCAGGAAAGCGAAAAAGTTGCCGATTTCTACAACCAAAAAAGTCGGTATGAAGATGAGATCCAATTGCGCAAAAAAAGCCTGAACGAATTGGAGCAACTGCCCCAACAACCGGCAATGGCATCTTCAGGGTTTGTAATGCCCAATTCGGATACCATTACCTCCCAGCGCATCAATTATAAAATTGCCAATGCCTATATTGCCCAGGATAAGTTGGATGAAGCTATTCCCTATCTGGAACGGAGTATTGTGGAAGCGGATGAGGATGACGATTTGGTGGTGCAAAAGGACGCTACCCGTAAACTGTCGGAAGTCTATAAGTACAAAGGGGATTTCTCTAGAGCCTTGGAGTCGTATCAAGATTATGTGGCTGTCGTGGACAGTCTGTACATCAGAAAAGAACAGGAGATTTCAAGGGCGGCTCGGTTCAATCGGGAGATTGCCAATACCCAGAATCGTATTTCCAGTTTGGAGCAGGAACGGGAACTCAGTCAGAGCAAGTACAGTCTGGCCGTTACCGAACAGCAGCTCTATGAAGAAACCAGTAAACGACAAAAATGGATCATTTATTCCTTGGCTTTTGGGATTTTGCTCATGGCCTTGACCGCATTTTTGTACTATCGGAGCAATAGGCAGCAGAAATTGGCCAACAACCTTTTGGCCTTGAAATCGCTTCGCACCCAAATGAACCCCCATTTTATCTTCAATGCACTGAATTCGGTGAACAATTACATCGCCAAGAGTGATGAGCGTAGCGCCAATCGGTTTTTGAGTGAGTTTTCGGTATTGATGCGCAGTGTGCTCGAAAATTCGGAAGAAGACTTTATTCCATTGTCCAAGGAACTGGAATTGTTGGAACTATATGTGAAATTGGAGCATTCCCGCTTCTTGGATAAGTTCGATTATGAAATAGAGGTCGATAAAAAAGTGGATGTGGAAGCCTTTCAGATTCCGCCCATGTTGTTACAGCCCTATATAGAAAATGCCATCTGGCACGGATTGCGTTACAGGGAAGATAAGGGGTTTCTGAAAATTCTAGTACAACAGCACACCAACGACCTGCTGGAAATCATCATTGAGGATAATGGAATTGGGCGCAAAAAATCTGCGGAGTTGAAGACCAGTAATCAGAAGAAGCAGAAATCCAAGGGAATGGGCAATATCAAAAAACGAATCCATATCCTAAACGATATGTACAAGAACAAGGTAGAGGTTTCCATTACCGACCTCAATGAAGATCAAACCGGCACAAGAGTGTCCCTAAAGCTTAAAAAAGATTGATGGAACTACGCACGATCATAGTGGAAGACGAGGCGAATAGCCGGGAAATCCTTCGGAATTATTTGGTAAAGTATTGCTCTGGCGTCAAGCTGTTGGGTGAGGCCGCCAATATAGAGGAAGGGCTGGCACTCATCAAAAAACATGGGCCCGATTTGGTCTTCTTGGATGTGGAAATGCCCTTTGGCAATGCCTTTGATCTATTGGAGCAAATCCCGGAGCGTACTTTTGAAACCATTTTTGTGACGGCGTATAACCAATATGCCATGGATGCCCTAAATCAGCATGCGGCCTATTATTTAATGAAGCCCATTAATATTGATGAGCTCATCAAAGCGGTGGATTACGTAAGGACGATCAAAGAAAAGGAAATGGCATTGGAAGGCCAGGTCCTTCAGGCCAAATCGATGAAGGCGGAGGGGAAAATCACCTTGCCGCAACAAGATGGATTTCAAGTACTGGAGGTGGGCGATATTTATTTCTGCAAAGCCGATGACAACTATACCGAAATCTATCTGGAGCAGAAAAAAATTGTGGTCAGCAAGACCCTGAAATATTTTGAGGAAGCCCTTCAGGCCTATCCCTTTGCGCGGATACACAAATCCTATTTGGTCAACGTTACCGAAGTGATCAAATACAAAAAGGGAAAAGGAGGAAGTGTGGTGCTGTCCAATGGCAAGGAACTCTCCGTGTCCGCATCCAAAAAGGCGGAACTTTTATCCTATTTTCAATAAAAGGACATAGAAAAGCTCAAGTCTAAGCACGAAACAAAGTAGGCAAATCGTCATTTCGACATGAGTAAAGCGATTGAGAAATCCCAATCAACAGATTTCTCACTACTCCTTCACTGTACGCTTAGGACATAGAGCATTCGAGAAAATTTGTGCAATTCGTGTCGGACCTAGAAAGAGATTCTGGACTATGGGAAGAAATACAAATCCTTTAGTGAAGTACGGAATGTCACATCGAGCGTAGTGGAGATGTTTTTATCCATGAAAAGAACGTAATTTGTATGACTAACACCGAAAAAATGATATTGAAATCCGTTAGGGGAAAAACCCCTCAAATTGGAAAGGACTGTTTTATTGCGGAAAATGCCACCATTGTAGGGGAAGTTACTATGGGAGACCAGTGCAGTATATGGTTCAATGCGGTAGTACGTGGCGATGTACACTTCATTAAAATGGGCGATAAGGTCAATGTGCAAGATGGGGCCGTGATCCATTGCACCTATCAAAAATCCCCGACCACCATAGGCAATAATGTGTCCATTGGGCATAATGCCATAGTGCATGGTTGTACTTTGAAAGACAATGTATTGGTGGGCATGGGCAGTATCATTATGGATGATTGTGTGGTTGGGAGCAACTCCATTATAGCGGCTGGGGCCGTGGTGACCAAGGGAACACATGTGGAGGAAGGAAGCATTTATGCAGGAATGCCGGCCCGGAAGATAAAGGATATCAGTCCTGAACTCCAATCGGGAGAAATTGACCGAATCGCCAATAACTATGTTACGTATTCCAGTTGGTTCAAATAGTTTGTTATTGAAGCTCCCTTGCCATTCAACATTCCAAAATATCCCTATTTTTGTGCCACTCACAATAAAAGAACACTATGAACGCATATATTTTTCCAGGACAGGGCGCACAATTTGTAGGAATGGGGTTGGACCTCTACGAAAACCACTCCACTGCACAAGAACTTTTTGAGAAAGCCAATGGAATTTTAGGTTTTTCCATTACCGATATCATGTTTGAGGGCACTCCCGAGGACCTGAAACAGACCAAGGTGACCCAACCTGCTATTTTCTTGCATTCCGTTATTTTGAGCAAGGTACTTGGAGATAGCTTCAAGCCCGATATGGTGGCAGGGCATTCCTTGGGGGAATTCTCGGCTTTGGTAGCCAATGGAACCCTAACCTTTGAGGACGGATTGAAATTAGTATCGCAAAGAGCCTTGGCCATGCAAAAAGCATGCGAATTAAAGCCTAGCACCATGGCAGCTGTATTGGGATTGGAAGACGGTATTGTGGAGAAAATCTGTGCTGAGGTCGATGGTGTGGTAGTTCCCGCCAACTACAATTGCCCCGGACAATTGGTCATTTCCGGAGAGGTGGATGCCGTCAACATAGCCTGTGAAAAATTAAAGGAAGCAGGAGCAAGAAGAGCATTGTTGTTGCCCGTAGGAGGGGCGTTCCACTCCCCATTGATGGAGCCCGCAAGGGAAGAGTTGGCCGCGGCCATAGAAGCAACGCAGTTTGGCACTCCCAGCTGCCCCATATATCAAAATGTGACGACAACAGCGGTATCCAACGCTGATGAAATCAAGAAAAACCTGATTCTGCAATTGACCGCTCCCGTCAAGTGGACCCAAAGTGTACAGCAAATGGTTGAAGATGGGGCAAAAACCTTCGTGGAAGTAGGTCCGGGCAAGGTTTTACAAGGACTGGTGAAAAAGATAAGTCCAGATGCAGAAACGGCATCCGCAGCGGTGTAAAAACCTGTTTTTTTCAAAGCAGTTGTATTTCAACCAAGAAACATAGATTTAAACCGTAAAGTTGTGGCGTTCTGAGCTTTTTTAGTAATATTGATATTCCCAAAAACCAACCTGAAAAAGTAAAGGAACGAAACTGAAACTCATAGAAAAGCTGATGCTATCTTTCTGTAAAAAGACCTCATTATTTCTTTGTGCTGGCCCAAGCCGGATAAACATCCTGTTCTGGGCTTTTCTGTTTTTTGGTATAGGTGTTGGGTTTGGGCAATCCGACATCAGTATAGACAGTCCGGCCCCTGTTTTGGAGGGCGACGGTCCCGGAGTGAGCACTATCGACTTCACTGTGACCATAGATGCCTCGGACCCCGTGGCGGACATTACGGTTGATTATGAGATAAGCGGCGGTAACGAGGACACGGACACTGGAACCCTTACGTTCTTGGCCAATACGGCCACACTGACCCAGACGGTGAGTGTGACCACGAACGGCGACACGGTGGTGGAATCGGACGAGCCTGTGAGCGTCACGTTGAGCAATGCGAGCGCTAATGCGAACATAAGCACGGCTGTGGGGAACAGTTCCTTTACGGACGACGACATTTCCGACATCAGTATAGACAGTCCCGCTCCCGTTGCGGAGGGTAACGGTCCGGGAGTGAGCACGATCGACTTCACTGTCAGCATCGACCAATCGGACCCTGACAACTCCATTACGGTTGATTATGAGATAAGCGGCGGGAACGAGGACACGGACACTGGCACGCTCACTTTTTTGGCTGGCACCGTGACACTGACCCAGACGGTGAGTGTGACCACGAACGGCGACACGGTGGTGGAATCGGACGAGCCTGTGAGCGTCACGTTGAGCAATGCGAGCGCTAATGCGAACATAAGCACGGCTGTGGGGAACAGTTCCTTTACGGACGACGACATTTCCGACATCAGCATAGACAGTCCCGCTCCCGTTGCGGAGGGTAACGGTCCGGGAGTGAGCACGATCGACTTCACTGTGACCATAGATGCCTCGGACCCCTTGGCGGACATCACGGTTGACTATTTGATAAGCGGCGGGAACGAGGACACGGACACTGGCACGCTCACTTTTTTGGCTGGCACCGTGACACTGACCCAGACGGTGAGTGTGACCACGAACGGCGACACAGTGGTGGAATCGGACGAGCCTGTGAGCGTCACGTTGAGCAATGCGAGCGCTAATGCGAACATAAGCACGGCTGTGGGGAACAGTTCGTTTACGAATGACGACTCCGCTACCCTGACCATAACAAATGAAAGTGTTGCAGAAGATGTTGTTGGAGGTAACCTGGTCTTTACCGTGACTTTGGACAATGTGGTTGCTGGAGGTACCCAAGTGGCCTATAGCTTTACCAATGGTACCGCCGGGGGTACGGACTATGACAATACTCCAAATACATTAACCTTTGTGGGTAATGCCTCGGAGACACAGGATATAATAGTGCCTATAACCGATGATACCATCATTGAATTGGATGAGACCTTTACGGTGAATTTGGGTGTGCCATCCAATGGTGGAGTAGCGGTTTCGGGGTCTCCTGCTACAGGGACCATCACCAACGATGATACGGCAGTGGCCACCATCACGGCAAGTGATGATACTGCCGAAGAACAGGGACTGGACCCTGGAGCTTTTACGGTGAATATTGGAGGGGTGAACAATACAGGCTCACCCATCACAGTGGACTATAATGTGGGAGGTACGGCAACTCCAGGAAGTGACTACGCAACGCTTTCCGGAAGTGTCGATATTATTAATGGACAACAGAACGGGATCATTACGGTTACACCCATAGACGATACAGAAATTGAGGCGGATGAAACAATAGTCGTTACCTTGGTGGCTGGAGCTGGTTATACCGTTGGGGCACCTAATAGCGATACGGTAACTTTGGTGAGTGAAGACAATACCCCACCTGACGGCTATACCTTGACCATCAACCAAGACCCCATCAACATAACCAATGAAACAGCGGTAAGTTTTACCATGACCAACTTACCTGCTTTTTCAACGACCTATGAGTTTTCTTTCAGCAGTAGTGGGGATGGAAACGTGAGTACGGTAACGGGGAGTGGTGCCCTTAGTTTTATGAATCAAACGGTATCTAATATAGACGTAAGCAGTTTGCCGGATGGGGTTGTTACCCTTTCAGTCGTAGTGAGTAATCTTCTGGGTACGGAAGGCCCTCCCACCACGGATACGGCAGTTAAATACACCGCTGTCCCATCAGGATATACAGCGACCATAGATCAAAGTATCATCAATTTTGACAACCAAACGTCCATCAACTTTACCTTTGCAGGAGCCGAAGTTGGGGCAGATTATGACTATACCTTTACCAGTGATGGTGGGGGCACACCGGTAAATGGTTCTGGAACCATTGCTACGCCTACAGATAATATAGCCAACATTGATTTGAGTAGTCTGGCTGATGGCTTGGTGACCCTCAGTGTAACCCTTACCAATGTCAATGGGACCGGGGTGGCTGCCGAGGACACATCGGATAAGGATACTTCGGTATGTAATGCCGGAGGTGGTGCCCCAGTGCTGGATGCAACGGAACCTACCGTATTTTGCGGGGACTTTCTGGTGGATTTGAACGATTATGTGACCAATGTTGCCCCTGTGGGCAGCACCTTGACGTGGAGTACCAACCCAGACCCCAATCAAACTGACGGACATCGAAACAGTATGGTGAGCAGTGCTGCACAGTATTTCGGATTTTTCTATGATGAAGTAAACGCATGTGCCAGTCCAATACTTACCGTTACCCTCACCAATTTTCCCATTCCGGTGATCATTGATCCCACTGGGGATGAACGTTGTGGGGAGGGAACATTGACCTTGACCGCAAGTTCGGACAGTGGCGTGTTAAGCTGGTACGATGTACCCACAGGGGGTACGGCACTGGATACAGGAGGGGTTTTTATTACGCCTTCCATCTCGGAAACCACTTCCTTTTATGTGGAAGCCACAGCCAATGGATGTACCACCGAACGGATAGAAGTGATAGCAACCGTTTTGGATGCCCCTTCCCCAGGTACGGCAACAGATACGGTGGCTTGTAATTCGGAGAGTGAGGATGGGCCCAATAGCATTGATTTGGATGATACCCTGAGTGGTGCGGATGCCGGGACTTGGGCTGTGATTACCGATCCTTCCAACGGCAGCGTTGCCATTGGGGCAGGAAATGTTGTGGACTTTGCCAATTTGGCCATTGGGGATTATGTGTTTGAATATACCACCACTGGTCCGGCTGGACCCTGCGAAAATAGTTCCGTCCAGGTGACCGTTACCGTGGAGGATTGTTTTGCCAATGCGGATATAGATTTGGTGTTGACCAAGGAAGTGGACAATGTGGGTCCGTTATTGGATGATATCATCACTTTCACCATTACGTTGGAGAATACCACCATGGATAGGGTTTTGGATATTGTGGTGACCGATCTGTTGGATGAAGCTTTTGAGTATGTAGGGGATGATGCAACTTTGGGAACCTACGACCCTAATACAGGGGAATGGACTATACCAGATTTAGCGTCCGATGTAGCAACCGCAACATTGGAAATCACGGTTAGGGTAACTGAACTGGGAACTTTTTCAAATACAGCAGTGCTGACCTCTTCGCTACCTGTGGATGACGTGACCAACAATAACACGGCAACGGTATCGGTAACAGTGGGAAGGGACCAATGTACAGACCCAGGAACCCTTTGCACCATATTTTCGCCCAATAATGATGGGGTCAACGATAGATTGAAGTTTGTGGATCCCAATGGTGATTACACCAATAACCGATTGGAAATATTCGACCGCTACGGGAACAGTGTGTTCGCTATGGATGGATATGATAGTTCGTGGGATGGAACAGGTAAAAATGGAGCTGTGCCCAAAGGGACCTATTTCTATATATTGGATCTCCATGGAGATGGGGCCGAGGTTGTTAAAGGGTGGATACAGATCATAAGATAAAGACAAAGATGCCAGATACGATTGGTTTACGGACATTTACGGCAATATTCTGCATGGTTTTGATGGGGATGGGCCATATGCAGGCTCAAAAAGAACCACAATACACCCAGTACATGTACAATATTGGCAGTTTTAACCCTGCGTATGTAGGTACGGTGGAAAGTCCCGAGGTAATTGGTTTGTACAGGGCCCAATGGGTTGATATTCCCGGAGCCCCTACTACTATCCGGTTTGGGGTAAATGTGCCGTTGTCCAATGAAAAAATGGGTTTGGGGCTTAATGTGGTGAACGATGAACTGGGTCCCTCCAATCAAACCTATATAGAGGCTTCTTATTCTTACCAGATCAATCTATCCGATGACACCAAATTGTCTTTTGGGATCAATGCGGGAGGTTCCATGTTGGATATCGATTATTCAAAAGGTTCGTTCCAAAATGGATCGGATCCTTCCATTTTGGGGGAGAACTACAATAGCTTTTATCCGACCGTAGGGGCCGGACTTTTTATGTATCATGAAGAAGATTGGTATTTGGGGCTATCGGCACCCAATTTCCTCACCAGTGGTTTGTACAATGATGAGGTGGCTACCCTAGTGGAAGATAATATGCAGTTCAATGCCATTGGCGGATACGTTTTTCAATTGGCGGAGAGGACCAAATTTAAACCGGCTTTTTTGGTAAATTACTTAAAAGGCTCTCCTGTGAATGTTAACCTTTCGGCCAATTTTCAATTTATAGATGCCCTTACCATTGGTGCCTCATACCGATTTGACAATGCTGTGAGTGGTCTGGCCGGATTTCAGATTTCCAACGCCATGTTCATAGGGTATTCTTACGATTACAACACTAATGGATTGAGTGAATACAGTGGAGGGTCCCATGAGGCCATTCTTAAGTTTTACATAGGCAGGGGTGGTTTTGGTTCTGGCGGCTCCAAGTCAAAAAAAGGAAAAGTAAAGGACTCAAAAAACAAAGGTAAGCAGATAGATTCCCCTAGATTTTTCTAATATGGACCGATTAAATAAAACACTTCCGCTACTAGTCGTCTTTTTTTTAGGGATGGCTTTCTGCTTTGCCCAAAAAAAGAAGTCCAGAGGGGATGACCTCTTTTTTCAATACGAATATCAAAAGGCCGTATATGCCTATGAGGCAGAAAAAGCGGCCGGAACCCTCACGGAACAGCAGTTTTTGAATTTGGCGGACTCCTATTTCCAGACCAATAAATTTGAAAAGGCGGCCGATGCCTATTTGGAACTCTTCAAAAAGGATACCTTGATGAGTGGGCACCATCTGAATAAAATGCTCCAAAGTCTATCCGAAACAGCGGATAAGGAAAGAAACACCGCATTTTTGGCTACCATGTCGTCCCGTTTTCAAAAAGAGCTTTGGGAAAACATGGAGTTCAATGAGCAATTATTGGAAAACGACTCCGCTGGTCCAGAATTGAATTATCAGATATTCAATTTGATGGGGAATAGTCCGCAAACCGATTTTGCTCCTACCTTTTACAAAGATCAATTACTGTTTTCCAGTGGGCGGACCCTGAACAAGCGTAACACCTATGCGCCGGGAAATGAAGGGTATTTCAATATCTACCAGTCTAAATTGGGGTCGGATGGTCAGATTTCCGCTGTGCAGCCCTTTTCTGGGGTGCCAAGCTCCAATTATCATAAAGCTACCCCATTTTATTCGGAAAAGCTCAATAGCATTTTATACGTACTCTCCAATACCCAAGAAGGGGAACTCAGCTTTGATAAAAATGGGAAAAATGCCTTGGCTATTGGCAAGCAGGCCATAGGAGGGACTTTTCAGTTATTGTTGAAGGATTTAAGTACTTCGTTTTACTATCCGTTTTATGATGCGGATAGCGGTAAGCTCTATTTTTCGGCTAATTTTGATAACGGATACGGAGGTACCGACCTTTATTTTGTATACACGAACAATGGGCAGATCATGTCTGCACCCATTAATTTGGGTCCCAGGATCAACTCTCCAGGGAATGAGATAGCTCCCTTTGTCTTTGAGGATAGCTTTTACTTTGCCTCGGATGTGTTTTATGGTCTGGGTGGAATGGATATTTACAAATCCAACGTGGAGGAAGATGGTTTTGGTATTCCCATTAATCTGGGGAGTGGTATAAATTCTCCAAAGGATGATTTTGGACTTATCATGCGAAATGATGGGGATGGATTGTTGGGCTATTTCGCTTCAAATAGGGCAGGAGGAAAGGGTAAGGATGATTTGTACGGTTTTAAAGTCGATGAGAAACCGGGCTTAAAGACCCTGACCTTCAAAGGGGAAGTGGTGAAATCATACAATCCTTCAAGTACAGTGGAAAAGGTTGCGGTAAGGGTATTGGATAAGGAGGGCAAGTTGCTTGCTGAAACGTACTCGGATGAAGATGGAAGCTATAGATTGGAGGTTCCTTGGCAAGATGAGGTGGTATTGGAGTCCTCAAAAGAGCGCTATTCCAAATTTTCCAAGCGTTTCACGGAAGATGATCTAGCGAGTCTGGAGAATGCATCATTCCCCATTGAGGTGGCGTTTTATGATGATTTGGTAGAAGATAGGGAAGGTCAGAAAGTGGTAAAACTGAATAAATTCTATTTTAACAAAGGGGAAACACAATTAACACCGGGAATAACACCGGAGTTGGACAAGGTTGTGGATTTTGTTGAAAAATTCCCGGCAGTCCAGTTGCGTATAGAGACGTACACCGATAGTAGGGGAGGGAGTACTACCAATTTTAGGCTGACCCAAGCGCGCTCGGATGCCATCAAAAAATATTTGGTGGAGCATGGAGTGCCCGCTACCAATATTTTGTATTCCATTGGATATGGCGAGGATAAAATCCTGAACAATTGTACCAACGGGGTGTTCTGTTTGGAGATGCTGCATCAGCAGAACCAACGATCATTGATAGTGGTACTCAACGATAATGTGCTCTACGAGTAGTTTACATCAATAGCATCCAGCAATAATAAAGTGCAAAAAGGGATAGAAAGACTATGCCCGAATAAGTGAGTGCCTGTAGCCCTATTTTAGGCTTATAAGGTTCTGGAATGTCCTTGCCCATAACAGTTTTTAGGTTCATCCATCCCAGTAAAGGAGCTAGCACAAAGGATACAAAAGTGGCCAAGGCCACTAAATGACCCATATTGGCGCCAAAAAGTGTGATTACCACCCAATTGACCAATGCCATGCAAAGGACCATAACGGCAAAGGCATTTTTACTTTTTAGAGATCCCTTTTTGGGGAACAGTTTTTCAAGTACATCAAGGCTCACGCGTGAAATGGCATCGTGGGCGGTCATGCATGTGCTGAACATTGTGGCAAATGCGGCCACGGCAATAAAGAGATAGGCCCAATTACCAATGTGTGTCGTGAACAAGCTTACCACTTGATCGGCAAAGACCACGGCGCTTCCACTAAGTTCGGTTCCCGTGCCGTAGAGTGTCATCCAGCCAATGATCAAAAAGAAAACGGCCAATAGGGCAGTTAAAAAATAGCCTACATTGAACTCTTGGAGCGCTAGTTTCAATGTTGGCTTTTCTTTCATGGTCTTGAGGTTTTCCATTCCCCAAAGGCTTACCCAGCCGGAGGCCTCCACGGCAGTGGGCATCCATCCCATCAATCCGATTAAGAAAAGAACACCGGCCTCATTGAATATTTCGGGGCGCAGGTAGGATTGGGATTCGGGTACGGGACCCTTGTCCAGAACCAGTGCTGTGGTGACCAATAAGGCGACAAACAAAATTGAAATGACTGCCTTAAGCGAATTTTCCAAAAAACGATACTTCCCAACAATCAATAAAAGGCTTATAAATACAAAAAGGCATAGTGAGATGGTTCCTGCGCCCAGACTGGTAATGGCAAAAAGGTTCATGAACAGCCCAGCGGTCACCACATACAATGCAGCCAATACCGTGAAAGTGGAAATAAGGGTCACAAAGGCATAGACCCACAGATATGTTTTTCCCAAATTTAAATACCCTTCCACTAAACTTTTTTCGGTGACCGTGGTATACCGAATGCCAAATTCAAAAAAAGGATACTTTAAGATATTGGCTAAAAGGATGGGGATGACCATGATCCATCCATATTGGGCGCCGGCCTTAGTGGAAAGCACCAAATGGGAGGTTCCTATGGCCATGCTGGCAAACAATAGTCCCGGTCCCAAGGCCTTGAGTAACGATTTTGGTTTTGTCATGTAATGGTAATGTGCATTGGTCTAATGTACTACAATTTAACATTTCGGGAAAGAATCTATAAATGTCTCATGTAGAGTTTTTTATGTGTGTCGGTTCAAATGGGGAATGTTAAAAACTTGATGCCGACTTGAAATTATTTGGCAATGGCGCTATGCTGTAGTATCTTTGCAGGACCTTAAAGCAAGAGGTAAGGGAATTTTTCCAAGGTATTTTCCCTAAAAACGCCAATAGTGACAGTCTGGCGTTCAAAAACAACACACAACATATTTTTCTTAGTGTGCCACAGCACACGGTAAATGTTAAAAGGATGGATTATGGCCCAAAATTTGGGTTTTGATCACCTTCCCTCTAAATTTTAACACATCTACCTATTGTGTTAAAGTATTACATCTACTGTAGTAAAAATCAACATTTTACGGTAAATATTTTATTTCAAAATAAATCGAATAATATTACATTTTTTTGGAATATTGACCAATTATGCGGATTTTTGCAGACTAATTCAAAAAAATCATTAAATGAAAACCAAGTTGATGTGGATTGCAGCGCCATTCCTGGTGCTGTGTATGTCTTTTTCTTTTGGGCAAGAGAAAACAGTTACAGGAAATGTAACTGACCAAAACGATCTGCCCCTTCCAGGTGTTTCCATTGTAGTGGTCGGTACCACTAATGGAACACAGACAGATTTTGATGGCAACTATGTCATCGCTGCCAGTGAGGGACAGGTGTTGAGGTTTAGCTATCTTGGCCAAAAAAGTGTTCAAAGAACTATTGGGGCGTCCAGTACCATTAATGTACAAATGGAGGATGATGCCCAAGCTTTGGCAGAAGTTATTGTAACGGGTCAAGGTTCCGGGATAGCCAAAAGAAAGCTATCTACTACCGTGGACGTGTTGGATTCTGAGGATATCGATAGACTTCCTTCCAACCAGATTGACCAAATGTTGCAGGCAACTGCTCCCAGTGCCCAGATCCGTATGAGTTCTGGTCAGCCGGGTACGGCCTCTATCATTAGGACAAGAGGACCTATTTCGGCGGCTAGCTCGTCTACTCCCGTTGTTATTGTTGACGGTGTGCGTGTGGATAATTTGAACTCCAACCCAAGTCTTGGACTTGATACAGGGGGAGCCAACGTTTCTGCACTTGCCGATATCCCAGTGGAGTCCATTGAAAGGATCGAGTACATTAAAGGTGGTGCCGCTACTACGCTGTATGGAGCGGATGCTGCAAACGGTGTAATCCAGATCATTACTAAAAAGGGTAAGGCTGGAAGATCTACTGCCTTTTTTGAAAGCCGTTTGGGTGTGATCAAGGGAACCGAAGATTTTTTAAAGTATGATAGGACCGCTGAAGCTCTTTTTGCTCCTGGATTCTCACAAGAATACCGCGTAGGGTTCAGTGGAGGTTCAGAGAAATTCTCGTACAACTTCGGAGGAAGTCTTTACAAGGATGACGGTTTCAACAAGCTTAATGAGCAGGTAAGAAGAACCTTTACTTTTGGTTATACGGCCAACGTAACGGACAACTTCAAGTACCAAGGTTCATTCTCTTATGTGAGCTTTGATTCCAATTTGGATTACAATGCCAACACGAGCTTCTCACGTTTCGGTAACTTTGAAGGAGGTTCCTTTGGGGACTTGGATGCAATGACCGATGCAGAATGGGCGGCAGTACTTGCCAATTCCGATGAGGTAGGCTCCCTTGTGGACATTACCAGTAGGACCAGCAGGTTTACGGGATCCAATAAATTCACCTACGACATTAGCAGCTCTATTCAGGCCAATGCAACAGTAGGTATTGATTACAGGACCACAACTCAGGAGAACTTGCAATCCAATGCCTTTCAAGTGGCCATTGGCGTGGTTGCTCCTGGAACAACTGACCAAGCTGAATTGGCCAGGGTGATCCGAAACAATTTTGTGGTTACCGGTGATTTGAACTTGACCCATAGGGCCGAAACGGATAACTTTTCTTTCGTGACCATCTTGGGTGGACAGTTTTTCAGGACTACGGATAGACAAAACCGATTGGATGGATCGGGAGGTGTTGATGGAACAAGAAAGATTGACTTCTTCCCAACCCAATCCGCTTCGGATTATGTATTGGAGAATGCCAACTACGGATTGTATTTCTTGGAAAACCTTGGTATATATGATGTAGCTTTCTTGGAATTTGGTGGAAGATTGGATAAAAACACCTCTGCTGGTGCCAACACCAAACCTTTGTTGTTGCCTAAAGTAGGTTTAACCTATAACGTGTCTGACCATGACTTTTACAGGGACAGTGGTATCAGTGATATTATATCCACTGTGAAGTTGAGAGGAAACTATGGTGAGGCTACAAACTTTGCCCGTCCTTTTTCTCAGGATAAAACCTTTGAGTTAAGCCCGTACTTGGGTGTTCCTGCATTTTCTTTTGCAAACCCAGGGAACGATGACTTGATTTCTGAAACCGTTAAAACCACAGAATTTGGGGTTGAGCTTGGATTCTTTGGCAATCGCTTGAACTTTAGCGGAACGCGTTATAAATCAATCACCGAAGATGCACTGTTTACTCCTGTAAAGCCACCATCTGAAGGATCTCAGAACCAAATTGCCAACATTGGTGAAGTGGAAAACAAAGGTTGGGAATTTGAAATGAGGGCATTCGTGCTTCAAACTCCAGAACATCAATTGGACTTGACCGTGTCTTACAACACCAACGAAAACAATGTTGTGGATACCGGTGGTGCAGCACCATTCGTAGTTGGTGGATTCAACGTTTTGGGATCTGTTGTTGCTGAAGGGGAAAGCCTTGGTTTCCTTAGGGGTACCGCTGCCATTCGTCAGGATGATGGTTCCTACAGTTTTGAGACCAACAGTGCTTTGGGTAAAACATTTGCTCCTAAATTTGGTACCATCAACTTGAACTATTCTTGGAAGGATAAGGTCAATTTCTTTGTCTCCGGTGACTATCAATACGGAGGTAAGATCACGGATTTGAGCTTCTTGCTAAGACATTTGGGTGGAGTTGATAATACAGGTATCCCAGAGGATTTGGTGGGAACTACCAGTCCTTTCAACTATGTAAACTACTTTGTTTTTGATAACGATTTCTTCAAGATCAGAAACATTGGTGCTTCCTATAATTTTGGGGATGTTCTTAAGCCTTTCTCAAGCGTTAAGTTTGGTGTTACTGTGACAAATCCATTTAACTGGACCGCTGGGGACTTTGACCCAGAAGCAACAGGTTCAGGTATTACAGCACAGAATGGGTTCGCTAGTGGTGGATTTGCGTATGGAACCGAATCTGCCCCAAGGATTTTCATGAGCTCCCTAAGATTTCAGTTTTAATCGAATAAAAAAAGGATATGAAAAAAATAGTTTTAATAACAGTCGCAGCACTCTCTTTACTGAACTGTACTGATGACTTAAGTAGCGTAGTGGATTTCACCGATGTGGAGAACCCCACGCTTTCTGAGCAATCCGTTGTTGGACAGCCGAATTCTTCTGCTATTTGGTTAAGCGGAATAGAAAGAAATATGGGTTTTGTATACAACGAGATGTTGGTATTGGCCGAATTGGGTTCGGACAATTATGTGAACACCGAAACTTTCTTTAACCAGTTTTTGGACAATTTGGAGTTTCAACCTGCCGATCCAGACCTTAGGGATGCTACCCGTGAAGTGGCACGTCTTCGTGAAATGGCCATTTTTGGGTTGGAGACCGTAGGACCCGCCGATTCCGAGTATACAACAGCCATTGAGGCAGATTACAATTTTTACTTGGGAATGGCCTATCTATACTCTGCCATGTATTTTCCAGCGTTACCACAGGAGCCACTAGGCCCAATGGTAGCATCTGCACAACATTATCAGGATGCCATTGCGCAGTTTGATATTGCCATTGGCTTAAATGGTAGCGAAACCAAATATCACTTGGCAAAAGCAAGGGCCAATTATTATTTGGGCAATAAAGCTGCTGCGGTAGCTGCTGCCAATAATGCCTTGGCCATTAGCAGAACGTTTGATAATACCGTTAGATATGATGCGGCTGCTCCTGATTTGGTGCCAAATGGAACACAGTCTGACAATAGGTTCGAGGATGCATTGTACCAAAGGGGAACCTTTGACGATTTGCAGCCACTGCCCACCTTGGATTTCTTGGATCCCAAGTACTCCTACCTTTCTGATGAAGAGGATGCTCCCATTCACTATCTGAAGGCAGAGGAAGCCCTATTGATTTTGGCCGAAGCCAATTTGGCGGATAGCAATGTGCCTGCTGCGCAAGCTAACCTTACTGAACTTTTGGAGTTGATTGCAACCCGTGAAGTAAGAAGCGTTGATGATGCCATTGAGGGAAGAACCGAGGATACCCCTGGTTCTAGACCAGACAATGCAACTGTGGTTGTAAATGGTCGTGCAGGACTTGTATTGGACAGACAGAGTGGAGATGTGGATGTTCCTTCTGTTTCAGGAACTTCTTTGACGGCTGGTGAAATTGCAGGCCTTACTGCTGATGATGCTGGTTTGGAGTTGTTGTACAGAACAAGACAAGAGGTATTCATTGCCGAAGGACTTCGTTTTGTGGATATGGGATTGAAACTGATTGTTGATGAGAATGAAGTGTTGCAGAATGAAAATATTTCTGATGGTGACTTGGGAACAGTTGCCTTGATTCCTCCATTTATTGATGCGATCAAGACCCAATTGGATGCAATTACTTATGATGCAGGAACCGGAGTGGCAACCACTGCGGTAAATGTAAACGAAATTTTGGTGGCTAATAAGTCTTCAGAATTTGTATTGCCTTTCCATTAATATATCTATTATTTGATATAGCTCAGAAAGTGGCCAGTTTTAACTGGCCATTTTTTGTTTGCGAAAGCACGGATTGAAAATCAATTTCGACCAAGGTCAAAATAGAAAAATATTGACCAAAACTTAACCTTAAGAAGGATGGTCGGTTCCACTTAGTTTGTTTATTTTATTGCAGGAGATACAACCATGTATAGGCTGCATCTGGGTTGCATATCCTATGTGTTTTTAAAAAGAATAAATGCACCTTGTTATGGCAATAAAACTTAAACGAATAATCTTACTTTTTGGACTTGTGGTGATGAATACGGGTTTGGGGCAAGAACTGCCCCGCACCTATAAGGCTCCTGAGTTTGATTTGGAATGGCGTAAGCCCACAAAACATCCTGATAGAATTGTCCTTTCCTATGGTGAAGACCCTGCAAAATCGGCCAGTGTTACTTGGCGTACTACAGCTGAAATAGACGCGGCCTATGCCGAGGTTGCAATAGCAACCGCCGCTCCTAAATTTTGGCGGAACGCACAAACCATAAAAGCGGTTACCAACACTTTTGATGCTACAAATATCGATGAGGCCGAAGTATTGGCAAATTACCATTCGGTATGGTTTACGGACTTACAAAGTAACACCACCTATGCCTATCGTGTCGGGGATGGCAAGCGATGGAGTGAATGGATTCAATTCAAGACAGCGCCGGAGGAAAGTAAGGACAAGTTTTCATTTTTATATGTTGGGGATACGCAAAACTTTATCCTGGAACTATGGTCGCGCTTGATTAGGGAAGGCTATAAAAAAGCTCCAGATGCAAAATTTATTGTTCATGCCGGGGATTTGGTGAACAATGCCCATAACGAGCAGCAATGGCAGGAATGGTTTGATGCAGGCGGGTGGATTCACGCCTCCATCGGTGCTTTTCCAATTCCAGGAAACCACGAATATCGGAATTTAGGTCCCGAAGCTACTGAAAGGAGCCTGTCCGTACAATGGGAACATCAATTTACACTTCCAAAAAATGGCCCGGAAGGATTGGAGGAAACAGCCTATTATATGGATTATCAGAACATGAGAATCATTGGGTTGAACAGCAATACAGATCATCAAAAACAAGCCGAGTGGGTAGATAAGGTACTTTCTGAAACAGATAAGGAGTGGAAGGTGGTTACCTTTCACCATCCCTTGTTTTCTGCCTCGGATGGCAGGGACAATAAAGAATGGCGAGAGTTGATGAAACCCATTTTTGACAAGCATAAGGTTGATCTTGTCCTACAGGGTCACGATCATAGTTACGCCCGGGGTAGGGTCTCTCCCAATGAGAATGTTTTGGATGGGGTAAATATGCGCGACAAGACAGGAACGGTATATGTGGTTTCCGTAAGTGGTGGTAAAATGTACGGCTTGCGTAAAAACGCATGGGAAGGGTATGATGCTGAAAGAGATCGGGCCGCGGAAAACACCCAATTGTTCCAAGTAATCACCATTGAGGATAATAGATTATCCTTTGAATCGTATACGGCTATTGGGGAATTGTATGATGCGTTCGATTTGGTTAAAAAAGAAGGTTTGCCCAATGAGTTTGTGGAAAGAAACAATGAGGCCATTGCGGAGCGGAGATTTTCCAACACCATCCCTTACCAAGATCCCCTGCCGAAAGAATTGGAGCAATTGGTATTGTCAAAATACCCTGGATTTCAAGTGTCACGGGTGACATTCGTCAACGATAAGGATTTTACCGGATATAAGGTCCGATTGGACAAAGGAGAGGAGAGGAAAGAACTCTCGTTGGACGTCAACGGAACAATTTTGGATTGATTTGATTTTTTAAGTCAGGTTACTTTTGAAAAAGACAATGGGTACAATTCTGGAGGCATTGTTCCTACCCGAATCCAAATAGACCATAACTTTAATGATAGGCTATAACGATTGTGTGTGGCTAAAATAAAAATCCCTAATAACCAGTAAGTTAAAAGGGATTTCTGTACTCGAGGCGGTACGTTAAATAGTGAAATTCAATAAACCGTAATTTTCTTAAATGCCTATTATCCCTCTATATATGGGTCTAAATCTGTTCGCTACAGTTTTTATTTGTTCATAAAAATTCAAAAACGGTTAACTTTTGGTTAACTGCATAGGTGATTTAAGGTTAACTTTGGTCATATAAATTCTGAATTATGGCCACGGTAAAGTTCTTAATTCAAGGTAGACAAGACCCAGCTAACATAATTGTACAGCTTTCCATAGGTAGGGGAAAGGTGTTCAAACGGAAATCTAGCCTTAGTATCAGTCCTAAGAAATGGAATGCCCCATTAGGCTCTACGGGGATGCCCAAGAAGAATGATGTAAACAGTAAGAATGTTAACATTAAGCTTGAAAAACTCTCCACCTATATTAAGGAAAAACTAAACGAAGCTGAATCTTCTGGATATGGGATTGATGGCAATTGGTTACAGCAACAAATCGATAATCACCATAACAAAGTACCCGAGAAGGATAGAAGGCTGTTAACGGTTTGCATTCAGCATATTATTGATACGGCCCATAGAAGGGAGAATTCACAGAAGAAGGCTGGATTGTCCGAAAGAAGGATAAAGGGGTACAAAACCTTTCTGGGTGTTGTTGAAAGGTTCCAGGAATACAAGAGGGCCAAAATCCACGTCAACCAAGTAACCATTGAATTCTCCAATGAATTCAAGGACTGGCTTTATTCCCAGAACTATTCCACCAATTATATAGGGAAGAATATTGATAACCTGAAAACCGTCTGTAAAGATGCTGAAATGAGGCAAATCCCTACGTCCGATACCTGGAAATTGATAACTACCATGAGCGAGGCCAAGACGGAAGAAGAAATCATCTTTTTATCTGACCTGGAACAGGAGAAAATAAAGAATACAGAGCTAGAGGGGGAGGCTTTGAGAAATGCCCGTAAATGGCTTCTATTTGGCTGTCAGATTGGGCAGCGTGGCAGTGATTTGTTGGATGTTGAAGAAAGCCAATTCATTGAGAAAAATGGAGTGGTTATTGTTCCGATAAGGCAGAAGAAAACTGGTAAAAGGGTTAGCGTGGCATTGACCCCAAGAGCCAAGGAAGCGATTGCCGATGGATTTCCCTATAAGATCTCGCTTCAGAAGTTCAACACCCATATCAAAGAGATTTGTAAGCAGGCAGAGATAAATGAACCAACACCCGGAAGGAAGCGGCCATCTTCAAAAGAAAAAGGAAAGTCGGCAAAGATATTACCATCCGTGAAAGGGATTTACCCTAAATATGAATTGATCGGCAGCCACGTTTGCCGCCGTTCCTTTGCATCAAATTTTTTCGGGATTATACCAACACCGATACTGATCAAAACAACTGGCCATTCAACCGAAAGGATGTTCTACAAATACATTGGGAAGGAACCTGATGATTACGCTTATGAATTTGCCGATTATGTTCAAAAGCTCCAAAGCAAAGAAAACAAGGAGCCAAGTTTCACCGTGATTAAATCTGCTTCAAATGAGTGATGAAAGTGAATCAAAAAAGCTTCTGGGCCAAAGAGAAATTATTAAAACGAAATGGCATAAACGAATAGAGGATATGTCAATGAAAGAAATTGACGAGCTTGGGGATGACTTCTATGTAAAACAGTTTAAGGATAACGGACGGCTCCATATCCAGCGGTTGAAAAAGTACGATGCGGGTATGAAAGAAATGGACGAGCTTGGGGCGTTCCTTGACCGTTGGAAGGAAATTTATCTTCATGTCAGTAGTCAACTCACTGAAAAGGAAATTCGGGTATATAATTCACTCACAAGGACCAGAATTAAAAAACTTAAAACCCTTAATGAAGATGTTGATATAGTCCTGGAGGATATTGCTGAGTTTGAAAAGGATATCGAAAGTCAATTTGTTTCCGATGACTCAGGTAAAAAGAAGGCTGAAAAGTGGAAAGATACCATACCGTACCAGGTAATGAGAAAGTTTGCCACAGGTGAGATACAGGAACTTAGTAAGCAAAATTTATCAGCCCCAGAAATCGCCAAAAAATTATTTCCTCAAACAAAGCCTGAAGCCTTTAGACCATATATTTCAGATTCTTTAGGAGAAAACAAATATAGAGGCGGAAAAAGTATATTTTCATTAAACAGTTCTTATCAAAGATGTTCTATAGTAGCAGAGGAGCTTAAGAAAGAAGGAAAAGAAGTATCCCCCGATTTTATAGCTATTATGAACGAAATCAAACCAGATTAAAAAATAGTACTATAATCAGTACTGGTACTGGGGTTTAGTACCAAAGCCAAATTTGCAATTTGCGGCCATTGTTAAAGATTACAACTATGGATGCACAGCAGATTACACTTCACGCAATTTCACCCGATGAGCTTTTGGACAATATCAAATCCATTGTTGCAGAAGCCATTTCCCAATCCAAGAAAGAAGAACCTCAACAAGAGGAGAACTTGACAACTAAAGAGGCCATGAGCCTTTTGAATTGCTCAAAGACGACTTTATGGAAGTGGGAAAAGCTAGGTAAAATCCAGAAATACGGACTAGGTAGAAAAACCTACTTCAAAAGGAGTGAGTTGTTGGCTGCAATCCAACCCATCGATAATTAATCAAAAAACCCTCTAACGGCCTGGACGCCAACGAGGGTTTTTACATAACTGTAGCTATGACAAAGATAGTGATTGCAATAGTTGGAATGTAGATAGGAACGTAGAAAGTTCCTTTATGCGTCCACTTGACACGATTCGGGGAACTTTTATAAAGGTGGTAGAATGAGGCGAGTAGAAACCACCAGGCCAATGCGAAATCGAGATGGCCCTACTCAAAGCAGCATGATGCGGATTAAGCTCGAAACCCTTTTCAATCATGTTAGAAAAAGGGACCTGATATGCTCCGAAGGCTTTACGCTGGACAGAAAGATTAGGTATATGCAAGTCTTAGGGCTTGCTATACCCTTCAGCAACCGAGCATTATCTAAACAGTAAGATTAAAACAAAGAAAGATGAAAGAACAGATGTCAGTTAAAAACGAAAGGCCGATTACTGAAGCCCTTTTGAAATTGATTAAAGGCAAAGGGAAGTTGATAATACCAGCCGCCGATGTGGTCAAGAAACACTCTGATGGCAGTATTACAATAAAAATGAAGATGGATGAGATTTTAGCAATTAGGTTACTTGAGTTCACCAATAGTGATAACCCAAAACTTGCCAAGGAAGCTGCCGAATTAGTTGCATCCTACATTCTGGCTTATCCAAAAGGAAGTTAAACTAACATGAAGTAGCTATGCCATTTGATAGTAATACAGCAGCAGAAGCGGGATCTAAATCATCCAGGAAAGGTACGCCCAACAAAACCACTGCATCAATTCGTAGTAGAATCCAAATGTTGGTTGATAGTGAATATGATGAGATTTTGAGTGATTTAAAGGAGCTCTCGCCCAAGGATAGGGTGAACGCATTTATTTCTCTCTTAGAATATGTGCTTCCCCGTCTTAATAGAAGCCAAGTAGAGGACATCTCTTTCGATGTACAAGCCTTTCTCCAATTAAGCCGAGGTGAACGATTAAAGCGTATTGCAGACCTTGAAAAAGCACAGATTAAGAAAAATCTAAAGCAGTATGGAGGACAAGACTAAACTCGAATTAATGAAGTCTCTGGCCGATATGCCAGAAAGACCGGGATTGTTACCGATACCCTGCATATTTGATAATGACCCCTTTGTTGAGGTTCCCCACCAGGTCACTAAATATGTTCAAGAACTGGGCGGCACAATCGATTTGGAGAAAGACGGGCGTATGCGAATTGATCACTACATAAAACTTTTGAAAGAGTACAGCTTAGATCATTTGATGATTGCCCCCATCACCATATACAGCACAATTACGAATGAAGAAGCAAAGTCAATCAAAAAAAGTATAGGAAGAACAGATTACTAACATTTAAAACTAAAAACTATGAAAGCAACGAGACGGCTCTGGAAGCCCAAAGCAGAACAGACATTTCAAACGGTCCTGGCCGAAGAATTGGTTTTCCCTGACCTTATCGCAGGTGAGGATCCCCAAGAAGGTGATAAAGTTTACCTGGATGGCCAGAAGGCAACTGGCACCTACCTTATGCCCGGAGGGGAAACTATTATCGCTGAAGATGGGATAGTGGTGGAAGTTATTGAGGCTACTGAACAAGTGGTGGCCCAGGTCGAGCAGTTTATCAACAAAAGGAAGAATAACAGAAAAATCAAATCAAAATGGAAACAACAAAGCAAGTAACACGGGAATTTCTTTATCGGAATGATGAAGTAATTGAAAGGACTATCGATCAGTATCAGCAATGGGCGGATGAAGCAAGCAACGCTTTGAACGAAGCGGGAAAGCTGCTCCCTAAGCCACTTTCTAAGGAACAGAAGGAAGAATTGCTAGAAAAGGGATGGAGCGCATTAGAAAGCATGATACGTAACGAATATGGGTTCCCCAATGGAGACGTGGACACGATATTAAAACTCCAGGGGCTGAACGGATATGCTGCGAAGGATGCACTTGCAAATGTTCCGAATCGCTACCACGCGGTTGGCGGCTTTGTTATTACCGATAACGGTCTTGAATTAGCCCCTGACAGCGTTGAAAAGATTAAAGAGGGCAATACCTTTTTCACAAAGAACGAAATGCAGTCTGAAGCCCTGAAAATGGCCGAATCGCTGTGTGGTGTCCTCAATGATGGATTCAACAAGGGATTGATCAGCTACAATGAAAGAAACGTCCTGATAAACGCCCTTCCAAAGTTGATTCAGTTGACATCGGCAAGGAAGGAAGACCAGGTGTTTGTACCAAATACGAGAAAGATTGCCCAGATGCGGGCATAGTCTTTAGTTTGCTCTTTTTTGTTTTTTCTTAGATGGAAAGCCGTCCTCATTTATTGGGGGCGGTTTTTTTGTCAGTTATTTCCGTACTTTTAGGTATATTACATCAATAAAAATTACTCCCCCTAGTTTTTGATGGTTCATTTAAATTTATTGAAGTAAAATGAGATTAGTTAAAGCCAGAGTCCAGAATTATAGGAGCATAGTAGATACTGGAGAATTTGAAATTGAGGAGTTAAAAACGATAATGGTCGGCCCGAATGAAGCAGGTAAGACCGTACTGTTAAAAGCATTACAGCAACTTAATAGACCGAAGGAGGTCAAGGGATTTGATGTAATTAGGGATTACCCTCGTTCTCTATATAATAATATTACTACAGGTAAAGTAAAGCCAGAGAATGTAGAGGTAGTGAGGGGCTATTTTAAACTTGATGAAGATGACAAGGCTAAAATCCCTAGCGAGTTTCATGGATGCACTTACGTAACTTGGCGTATGCTCAATGATGAGGGATTTCACAAACTACTGGATGCTCCCAAACGAACAACTTATGGAGATGTAAAGAAGGATTTACTTAGAACAATTGCCCACTTAGACAAGCAGTTTATTGATGAAGAGGGGGTGGAAACCACAAAAACTAAGCCTAGTGAGGAGCTTGCCAAGATAATCAACGAGTTTTCGGACTCCACTATTTTCAAAACTCAAAACTCTAAGGCATTACTTAAGTTTTTGGATGATAAGTTTGCTCTGATTGATGAGGACAATCACAAAGAGGAAGAAAGACACGCCAAAATAGTTGAGCAGATAAAAAAGAATGAGGCATATGATGAAGTTTTGTCAACTTTAGCTCGTCGTGAACCTGTTTTTGTTCTTTTCAACAATTATTTCAAAGTAAAGCCCTCGATACACTTGGAGCATCTAGCCGATAGAGTCGAGCAAGGATTATTAGATGACGATTATTACGATTATGGTAATTTATGTTTGTTGAAATTGTTAGGTTTTACTGCAAGGGAGTTATCTAAAATTGGTAGTACTAAAAGTCCTGATGCAGGAGACGCAGATGCTTTGCAAAAATATAAGGACACTTTAGACCGAAGAAAGTATCAATTAAATGCTGCGGGTATTGAATTAACAAGAGAAATAAGAACAATTTGGAACCCTAACCCAGACAGACCCGAAGCTGATGAAATTAGAATAACTGCCGACGCACAATACTTATCAGTAGTAATAGTTGACGAATTAGGTGTAGAAATAGAGTTGGATCAAAGATCTGAGGGCTTCCAATGGCTTGTATCTTTCTTTGTTGTTTTCTTTGCAGAGGCAATGGACAAACACGAGAATGCAATCCTACTTTTAGACGAGCCTGGTATGAGCTTGCACGGATTAAAGCAACGTGATTTTAGGGAGACAATATCGAGGTTGTCAGAAACCAATCAAACAATATATACCACGCACTCGCCTTTTTTGGTAGGTCCAGATGAATTAGACATAGTTAGGGTAGTTGAACTAAAGGACAGAAAAGTAGGTACTAAAGTTCACTCCACTATATCATCCAGCGACCCCGCCGGATTATTGCCTTTACAAGAAGCGTTAGGATATGATTTGGCACAGAGTTTATTTAGTCAACAAAAGAACCTAATATTAGAGGGCTTAACGGATTATTGGTATATTGAAGCTACTTCATCATTACTTAGGGAAGATAAGGTGGTTGATTTAGATGAGAAGATTGCCTTAGTATTTGCAAATTCCGCTGGTAAGGTTGTCTACTATGCCACTATTTTACATGCCCACAAATTAAAGATAGCCGCTTTACTTGATTCTGATGCTGCTGGGGACCAAGCTGCGCAACAAGAAAACTTGGTTCACACCCTAGGTAACAAAAGGATTCTAAGAACTAAAGACTACTGTTCGGGAATACCAAAAGCAGAAATTGAAGACATGCTAAGAGAGACTTTAATAGGTATAGTTAAATCTGAATATGGCGTGGATTGCAAACCAACTTCTGATGCGCAACCATCGAGGCCCATTGTGGATATTTTTCAAGCTGAAGTGCCTGATTTCAGTAAATATAGATTGGCCAAGTATTATTTAAAATGGTGCAAAACTAATGATTCCTCTAAGTTAACTGCTGGGGAGTTGGAAAACTGGAAGAACTTAATTCAGGTTATAAACAAGGTGCTTAAATAAAAATTGATGTGTTTACAGTACAGGGAAGCTATTGAAAATAATAATCCAACCGATAATGCAGAGGAGGCTGAACTTAGGGCGATGCCAGAGCTACTAAGGGCAAAAGAGGCATTAATGAAATTTCATAAAGTGGATCAAAATGATATTCAATCGAGAGAGATAATTGCTAATCATCAATTTGGAGATAATTTGCAAGGTGCATATCAGAGATTCCATGTTGTTAAGAATGAAGTTGTAGTAGAAGCATTGGAGTTTTTTTACAGCTATGATGGAACATTCATCAATGTATTCTCAGACCATCCAGATGTTTTTTAGTCAAAAGAAAAGAACTGATTGGCTAAATAGTTAACCTTAGGTTAACTTTAAAACCTAAAAACCCCCGTAAAAACAGGGGTTTCTGTACTCGAGGCGGGACTTGAACCCGCACGGGCAAAATGCCCACAGGATTTTAAGTCCGGCGTGTCTACCAATTCCACCACTCGAGCCTGGACTTGAAACAAAAAAACGCTGCAAGCAGCGTTTTAGAGCGAAAAACGGGATTCGAACCCGCGACCTCCACCTTGGCAAGGTGATGCTCTACCAACTGAGCTATTTTCGCATTTTAAAGAACCCTGCACTTTTTTCAGTGCGGATGCAAATTTAATGTTTTTCTCTAAAACAGAAAGAATTTTTTTAAGAGGATGCTGTTTTCTTTTTACCCAGCAAACGTTTGATCTCGTTTAATTTCATCAAGGCTTCCACCGGGGTCAGCGTATCTATGTCCAAATGAAGGATTTCCTCCTTGATTTCCTCCAACAAGGGGTCGTCCAAATTAAAGAAACTCAACTGCATTTCATTTTGGGCCATCTGGAGTTTATCCGTCATTTCCTCACTGGAATGCGATTTTTCCAGCTTTTTAAGGATTTTATTGGCCTTTTGGATCACCTGTTGGGGCATGCCGGCCATCTTGGCTACATGGATTCCAAAACTGTGTTCGCTTCCCCCAGGTACCAATTTCCGAAGGAAAAGCACATTGTCCTTCAATTCCTTTACCGATACATTGTAATTTTTGATTCGGGAAAAAGTGGCCGTCATCTCGTTGAGCTCGTGGTAATGGGTGGCAAAAAGGGTCTTGGCGCGTGCCGGATGCTCATGGAGGTATTCCGATATGGCCCACGCAATGGAAATACCGTCATAGGTACTCGTGCCCCGGCCAATCTCATCCAAAAGAACCAAACTACGCTCGGATAAATTGTTGAGGATGGAGGCCGTTTCGTTCATTTCCACCATAAAGGTGGATTCGCCCATGGAAATATTGTCACTGGCCCCCACACGGGTGAAAATTTTGTCCACTAGACCAATCTTGGCCTCTGAGGCGGGCACAAAGCTTCCCATTTGCGCCAAGAGTACAATCAAGGCCGTTTGCCGTAAAATGGCCGATTTACCACTCATGTTGGGCCCGGTGATCATGATGATCTGTTGCTCCTCCCGGTTCAGGAGTACATCGTTGGTCACATAGCTCTCGCCCAAGGGCAATTGTTTTTCAATGACCGGATGCCGTCCCTCTTTGATGTGGAGTTCGGTGGATTCATCAACCACGGGTTCCACATAGCCATTTTCCTTGGCCAGTTGGGCAAATCCACATAGGCAATCCAATTGGGCAATCAGATGGGCATTTTGCTGGACAGGGGCAATGTATTCCTGCATCCACATCAAAAGCTGTTCAAACAACTGCTGTTCCAGAATAAGAATGCGCTCTTCGGCCCCCAAAATCTTGGCTTCGTATTCTTTGAGCTCTTCGGTGATATAGCGTTCCGCATTGACCAAGGTCTGTTTGCGGATCCAACTTTCCGGGACCTTGTCCTTGTGGGTGTTTCGCACCTCAATATAGTAGCCAAAAACGTTGTTGGAGGCAATTTTGAGTGAAGTAATACCCGTTTCCTTGGTTTCCCGCTCCAACATTTTGTCCAGATAATCCTTCCCGGAAAAAGCCAAGTTGCGCAACTCGTCCAACTCATCCGAATACCCTTGGGCAATGGTATGGCCTTTGGCCAGGTTTACAGGGGCTTCCTCATTGAGAACCTCCTTGATTTTGGACCGAAGGGCCTCGCAGGCATCCAAACGTTCCCCAATGCGCTGTAAAGAGGTGTTTGGACTCTGTTGGGCCAAGTGTTTGATGGGGACCAAGGCTTCCAAGGAATTTTTAAGCTGTACCACTTCCTTGGGATTGATTTTTCCTGTGGCCAGTTTGGAGATGAGTCGTTCCAAATCGCCCATGGGTTTGATCCAATGCTGTATTTTTTCGAGGGATTCTTCCTGATCTTTTAAATGGGCGACCACTTGGTGGCGTTCCCGAATCCGTTCCTTGTTTTTTAAGGGAAGGGCCAACCAACGCTTCAACAATCTTCCGCCCATGGGGGAGAGGGTCCGGTCGATGATGTCCAAAAGCGTAACCGCATTTTGGTGGGGGGAATGGTACAGTTCCAGATTACGGATGGTAAATCGGTCCATCCAAACATATTCCTCTTCTGCAATACGCTGGACTCTATTGATGTGTTGCAGTCGACTGTGCTGTGTCTCGGACAGGTAATGCAGTACCGCGCCGGAAGCAATAATGCCTTGGCCCAAATGTTCTATCCCGAAACCCTTAAGGGTTTTGGTCCCAAAATGGTTGTTGAGGCTCTCTTGGGCATAATCCTCTTGGAAAATCCAATCCTCCATAAAGAAACTGTGGAACTGGTTGCCAAAAACCTCCACAAACTCTTTTTTGTGGCTTTTGGAGACCAATACCTCATTGGGGGCAAAGTTTTGGAGCAACTTGTCCATCTGTTCCGCAGAACCTTCCGCGGTTAAAAACTCACCTGTGGAGATGTCCAGAAAGGAAATTCCCATTTTGGTCCTTCCAAAGTGAACGGCACACAAAAAGTTGTTGCTCTTGGCAGAAAGGATATCATCGTTAAGGGCCACCCCCGGGGTTACCAGTTCCGTTACCCCACGTTTTACAATGCTTTTGGTCTGTTTGGGATCCTCCAACTGGTCACAAATGGCCACGCGTTGCCCCGCCTTGACCAATTTTGGGAGGTAGGTGTTCAGGGAGTGGTGCGGAAAACCTGCCAATTCCGTTTTGTCGCCGCCATTGTTCCTATGGGTAAGGATAATGCCCAAGATCTTGGCAGCTTTCACCGCATCATCACCAAAAGTCTCGTAGAAATCCCCAACACGGAACAGCAATAGGGCATCAGGATGTTTTACCTTGATGGCATTGTACTGTTGCATTAAAGGGGTAACCTTCTTTGTTTTGTTCTTGGCTGCCAAAGCGATATTATTCTTTTATTTTTGCCCTGTTTGGGTAAAGTTGATTATAAAACTCGTTGTCACATCGAGCGCAGTCGAGATGTTTTTTGTTGACCTTTCGACTGCGCTCAAGACGACAAAAAACCATTGGTTAGGGATTTTGTCAAACAAAACACCTTACACCACGGGATGTTGGAACGAATATATCGTTTTCATCATCCATCAAAAATTTTTGTTGATATTTTGGACGGAATGGTTAAAAAAATGAATCGGAAACTGGAAAACAGTGAGTTGGGACGATTGGATGTGGAAGCGTTCAAGGAAGCGGAAAAAACACCGATCATATTGGTGTTGGACAATATCCGAAGCCTGAACAATATTGGTTCGGTGTTCCGTACGGCCGATGCGTTCCGAATCCAAAAAATATATTTATGTGGTATTACCGCCACCCCACCCCATAAGGACATCCGTAAAACCGCCTTGGGTGCCACGGAGAGTGTGGATTGGGCGTATAGGGAAAGCACCTTGGAGTTGGTAGGTGAATTGAAAACGATGGGCGTCCATACCATTGCCGTGGAACAGGCTGAAAATGCCACCATGCTGAATGATTTTGAATCCAAGCCCCATGAAACCCTGGCCCTGATTTTTGGAAACGAGGTAAAAGGGGTTTCCCAAGAGGTGGTCACGGCCTGCGATACGGTTTTGGAAATCCCGCAGTTTGGGACCAAGCACTCGTTGAACATATCGGTAAGTGCAGGGATAGTTGTGTGGGATCTATGGGCTAAACATGACTCCCAAAAACAAAAAAGCCCTGAATAAATCAGGGCGGAAATATATAGTTTGAGTTAGTTAGTTGCTCGATTAGCGGCGTCTAATAAAATAAAACCATTCGTTATATCCAAACATTTTCTAAAAATTTTGCTAAAAAGATAGGGAGAGGATGTTGTCTTCCAACCGTTCCAGAATGATTTCATAATCCGATGGATTGTTGACAAAATCCAGCTCGCTCAAATCCAGCACAATACTGTTCTGGTTGGGCAGGGTCTTAATGAAATCAAGGTATCCCCGATTAATTTTCTCTAAATATACAGGGTCTATTTTCTGCTCATAATCCCGTCCCCTTTTCTTGATATTGGCCAAAAGACGCTCCGTATTTTGATAGAGATATAGATAAATATCCGGTTTTTTCACCTCCTTGTACATAAAACTAAAGACCTTTCGGTACAAGTTGAATTCATCGGCTTGTAAGGTGATTTTGGCGAAAATGAGCGATTTAAAGATATCGTAATCACTTACCATAAAGTTCTTGAAGAGGTCAAATTGGGAGGTGTCATCGGTAAATTGTTGGTAACGGTCCGCCAAAAAGGACATTTCCAACGGAAAGGCATAGCGCATTTGGTCTTCATAAAACTTGGGAAGGAAGGGGTTGTCCGCAAAACGCTCCAATACCAATTTGGCATTGAAATCTTCGGCGATCATTTTGGAAAGGGTGGTCTTTCCGGCACCAATGTTCCCTTCAATGGCAATAAACTGCAGTTGTGAAAAAAGCCCCGACCTGTTTCGAAACAACTTATACGAGGTTTTCTTCAATTTGCTCTTGTCCCTACACTCCTGTAACAAGTTGCGTATGTCTTTGTTGAGTACAGGGTGATATAACTGTGGAGCAATATCGCCCAAGGGTTTCAGTACAAATTTCCGATGCTGCATCTGCGGGTGGGGGACGATCAAATCGGGTGTGTCAATGATTTGCTTCCCATAAAGGATGATATCAACATCCAAGGTACGGGATTGGTAGCCCGTATTTTGCGTACGATCTCTGCCAAAATCCTTTTCAATCCGTAAAACCGCCTGTAAAAGTTCCGAAGGGGGCAACGGGGTTACCAAGGCAATGCAGATGTTCAGGAAATCATCACCCTCAAACCCCACAGCCGGATTTTCATAAACCGAAGAAATGGCCAAAATATCACCTACCTCACGTTGAATCCGAAAAAGCGCCTTTTGGAGCGTTGCGTACCGATTGCCCAGATTACTGCCCAGTGAAAGATATACGTGTTGAGATTGACCCATATCAAAAGGACAAAGTAAACAAAACAATGCAACAATGGTTATATTTGGGGTGGAATAAATTTATGCTGGATGAACTTTTTAAGAAACCTTTTGGCCTCCATTTTGGGATCTTTGGTGGCCTTTGGAATTGTGATGGGGATGTTTTTCATTTTTATTGCCCTGATTGGCAATATGGAAGATGGAGTGGTGGTAAAAAAGAACTCGATTCTGGAGTTGCGTTTTATGGCACCGATCATGGATTATACCGGAAAGGACGAGAACAGTCCCTTTGCCGGTCTTTGGGACGAGGAATTGGGGTTGGACGAAATCATCCATGCCATAAAAGTGGCCAAGGAAGATGCCAATATCAGGGGCATTAGCTTAACCACCAGTTTTTTGCAGGCTGGGGTGGCCCAGACCCGGGAGATACGGGAAGCGCTGTTGGATTTTAAGTCTTCCGGGAAATTTGTGATGGCCCATTCGGATTTTTATACCCAAAAAGACTACTATCTGGCCAGTGTGGCCGATGAGGTGTACCTAAACCCCGTTGGGACATTGGATTTTAAGGGGCTTTCCACGGAAATCCTCTATTACAAGGATTTTCAGGAAAAAACGGGGATAAAAATGGAGGTTATCCGACATGGGAAGTACAAAAGTGCCGTGGAACCCTTTTTGTCCAATACCATGAGTGCGGAAAACCGTTTGCAGATCAAAGAATTGATCACCTCCATTTGGGATGTTATTGTGGAGGATGTATCGGCCACGCGAAACATAAGCCGTGAAAACCTAAATATCATTGCAGACACCTTGGGAGGCAGAACCCCAAAATATGCAGTAGCTTCCGGATTGATTGATGGGGATCTGCATTTTGATGAGTACGAAAACCTATTGCGCAATGCAATGGGGGTAAGTCAAGGTGAAGATTTGAACTACATTGAATTTGAAGAATACGTTCGTCTGGCCCATTGGGAAAAAGTACATACGGGTACCGATAAAATAGCCGTGATCTATGCCCAAGGAGAAATCTTTTATGGGGATGGCGGAAAGGATTTTTTGGGGCAGGGACTTATGGTGGATGCCCTGCACAAGGCAAAAAATGACAAAGATGTCAAGGCTATCGTACTTCGGGTGGATTCCCCGGGCGGCAGTGCCTTGGTTTCCGATATCATCTGGCGTGAAATTACACTGGCCAAGGCGGAGAAACCGGTGGTCGTTTCCTTTGGAAACGTGGCCGCATCCGGCGGGTACTATATTGGAGTGGCCGGAGACAAAATATTTGCGGAACCTACCACCATTACTGGTTCCATTGGGGTATTTGGGACCATTCCCAATATCCACGAACTGGCAGGAAACATAGGAATCAATGCCGAACAAGTGGGTACCAACAAAAATTCCGTGGACTATTCCCTGTTTGAACCGATGAACGATTCGTTCCGGGATGTGGTACAAGAAGGAATAGAGGATACCTACAACACTTTTTTGCAACGTGTGGCCGAGGGAAGAAAGATGAGCTTGTCCCAAGTGGACTCGTTGGCCCAGGGTAGGGTATGGAGTGGGGTGGATGCCCAAGCCAATGGACTCGTGGATGAACTCGGTAATTTGGACGACGCCATAGCCGCTGCAGCAGATATGGCCGGGTTAGGTAATTATGGTATTCGGAAATACCCCAAATATAAGTCCAATTTTGAACGGTTCATGGACGATTTGGGCGGCATGGAGTCCAAAATAAAAGCGTCACTGATCAAGGAAGAAATCGGTGGCGAAGCCTATCAAATCCTAAAGGAATTCAAACAAGCCTCGGAACAAAAAGGAATCCAGGCCCGGATGCCTTTCAGTCTCAATATTAAATAACGAATGACGCAAGCAGATAAGAAAAAAGCGTTTTCGATTTATCTCTATATGGGAGCCTTGTTCATCACTTCCTTGGTGGTGTCCAACCTTATTTTTCAAAAGTTCTTTTATTGGAACCCCTTTGGGGAAGTCACTGTTTTTGGGGCGCCCCTTTTTGAGCTTTCGGTGGGGATTTTGCCCTATCCCATCACTTTTTTGATCACGGACCTTATTTCCGAGATTTACGGAAAGCGAAAGGCCAATCAGGTGGTAACTGCCGGGATTTTTGCCTCGGTGTTTTCTATGGCGATCATTTTGGTGGGCAATTATGTGCCGGCCATACCCTCCTCGCCTGTGGATGATGTTACCTTCACCAAGGTATTTGGTTTGTCCCCTTTGGGTGTTTTGGCTTCCATGTTGGCCTATTTGGCTGCGCAGTACATCGATATTTCCATTTACCATTTCTGGAAAAAGATGACCGATGGCAGGATGTTATGGCTTCGGAACAATTTTTCAACCTTCACATCGCAGTTTGTGGATACGTTTACCGTGGTGGGCCTCCTCTGTATTTTTGGGGTATTGCCCTGGGACAAGTTCTACGGATTGGTCATCAGTGGATTTGTTTTCAAGGTGATCATAGCGCTGTTTGACACCCCTCTGCTCTATTTTTTCGTATATCTGATGCGGAAAAGATTTAACTTAAAAATAGGGGAAGAGATTCCGTTGGATTGAAATCTTCTCCTTTAATTTGTTGTAAAACATCATCTTATGAAGAGAAAAGTCCTGAAGATTACCGGAATAACCCTACTTATCCTACTTGCCCTGATCATTGCCCTGCCCTTTTTCCTTCAGGGAAAGATTGAGCAGATCATCAAAAACAAGGTCAACAACAGTATCAATGCCACTTTGGATTTTGAGGAGGCCGATTTGAGCTTGCTCAAAAGCTTTCCCAATGCCAATGTGGAGCTCACCAACATTTCTTTGGTCAACAAGGCGCCTTTTGAAGGGGATACCCTATTTGCCTCTGGGGAAATTGAGTTGAAACTGTCCATTAAGGAGCTCTTTAAATCGGCAGAGGAGCCCATTGTGATCCAAAGTTTAAATGTGGACAAGGCCAAACTCCACATAAAAGTGGATGAAAACGAGAATGCCAATTACGACATTGGTAAGGCAGATGAGTCAGCATCGACCGATGCATCTGAAGACTCGGGGGGCAATTTTACCTTGGCTATGGATGCCTATGCCATTACCAATTCCGAAATCATCTATGATGATATGGCCACGGGAATGCGTTTGGCCCTGTTGGAAATGAACCATTCGGGAACCGGGGACCTTTCCTTGGAAAAATCGCAGTTAAAGACCTTGACCGATGCTTTGGTGTCTTTTGAAATGGACAGCACAAAGTATCTCAACAACCATAAGGTTTCCTTGGATGCCCTGATTGATATTGACCTTAAGGAAAACAAGTATTCCTTTTTGGAGAACAAGGCGATGATAAACCAATTGCCCTTGGTGTTTGATGGTTTTGTAAAGTTGAATGACGATAATCAGGAAGTGGATGTAACCTTCAAAACCCCATCTTCCGACTTTAAGAACTTTTTGGCCGTGATTCCAGAGGTGTACTCCAAAAATATAGAGACGGTACAGACTACTGGAAATTTTGAGGTGAACGGGCAGTTCAAGGGTATTGTGGATGATACGCACATTCCTGCGTTCAACATCAAGATCAATTCCGAAAATGCCTCTTTCAAGTATCCAGACCTGCCCAAATCGGTGCAGAATGTGTTCATCGATACGGAAATCAACAATACTACGGGAATCACCGAGGATACCTATGTGGACATCAAACGATTGTCGTTTACCATAGATCAGGACAAATTCAATTTGACCTCCAAGATCCGTGACCTTATGGGGAATACCAAGGTGAATGCCCACATGGATGGCAGAATCAATCTGGCCAACATTTCCCAAGCCTATCCCGTACCCGAGGATTACAATCTAAAGGGTATCCTGAATGCGGATGTGACCACGGCCTTTGATATGGAATCGTTGGAGAAGAAACGTTACCAGAACACCAAAACAACAGGGAAGGCATCGGTCTCGGGGTTTGAATACGCTTCGGAGGAACTCAAGAATCCGGTGGCCATCAATACCGCTTCGGTCACCTTTAATCCCAATACGGTAACCTTGGATTCCTTTGAAGGAAAAACGGGAAGCACGGATTTTGATGCCAAGGGTACATTGACCAACTTACTCGGGTTTATGTTCAATGATGAAAAAGTGGAAGGGAACTTTTTGCTGGCCTCCAACACTTTTGCCTTGAACGATTTTATGGTTGAGGAAGAAGTGGAGAGTGAAGATCAGAATGGGACCACTACCGCTCCAGAAGGGGAGGAACGTATCAAAATCCCATCCTTTTTGGATTGTACCATTGACGCCACGGCAGGTACGGTACTGTATGATAACCTAAAATTAAAAAACGTTAAGGGTAAACTGACCATCAAGGATGAAACGGCCACCGTTCAGAATCTTACCTCGGACCTTTTTGGAGGTACTTTGGGGATGAAAGGGTCGGTGTCCACCAAAGAAGCGGCCTCAACCTTCAACATGGACTTGGGGATGAGCAATTTTAATATTGGGGAATCATTCCAGGCTTTGGAACTGTTCAAGACACTTACCCCCTTGGCACAGGCACTCCAGGGAAAACTCAATTCCCAAATTAAGATCGGTGGAAACCTGAAAGACGATTTCACACCCAACTTGGCCACTATTTCAGGGGATTTGTTGGCAGAACTCCTATCCACTAAAGTGGATGCCCAGAAAGCACCCTTGCTTTCGGCCTTGGACAATAAATTGAACTTTTTGAATACCAAGGACCTTGATTTACAGGGATTGAAGACCGCCTTGAGTTTTGAAAACGGTACGGTAAAGGTGAAACCATTCACCGTAAACTATAAGGATATTGCCGTAAATGTTGATGGAGGCCATTCGTTTGACCGTCAGATGCAGTACAAAGCCACGTTGGATGTGCCGGCCAAGTATCTGGGTAGTGAGGTGAACAAGCTCATTGCGCAGATGAACGATGAAAGTTTAAAGGAGGTCACCATTCCTGTTACGGCAAACATAGGAGGGAATTTTACCAGTCCAACCGTGACCACCGATTTGAGCTCCAGCGTAAAGACCTTGACCACGAAACTGGTGGAAATCCAAAAACAGAAATTGGTCAATCAAGGAAAAGATAAGGCCAAGGACCTGTTGTCCGATGTGTTCAAGAAAGACAATACCGATTCCACTGCCACCCAATCTTCTGGGGTTAAAGAGGCCTTGGGGAACCTTTTGGGCGGTGATAAAGCAAAAGATACCACAACCACCAAGACCGAGGAGGACCCGGTAAAGAATACAGCCAAATCCATTTTAGGGGGATTGTTGAAAAAGAAAAAGGATACAGTCAATTAAAAAAAAGGTGCGGTTTTAACCGCACCTTTTTTTATTGTTCCAACTCTTGGTCGATGACTTTAAGAATGGATTCCAACTGAAATAGCAATGGGTTGTAATGCTCCGTTTCCGTGGATTGACTTGTAATGATAAACATCAGGATATTGTTTTGGAATGTAGTGGATTCCAATACGGATAAATTGCTGATGGCCTTTTCATCCACAGGGATTCCCAATTTTTCGGACATGCCGGTATGGTCCAGGATGGTTCGGATACTATGACCTTCATCCCTAAAAGCATTGACCGTACTGTTTCGTTGTTCGTCCTGCATTTGTTCTTGATTGGAAATGTCGTCTATGGTGGCGATCCAATTGGTCAGCTTAATCCTTAGGGAGTTGTTGTTGATGTCCTTAAGGCTTCCGGAATTGATCATTTCATTGAGAAGGGAGTTGTTGGGGTTAAAGAAGATATCATAGGCAAAGGCCGTGACGAAGAGTTCGGATAGTTTTTGCTCCGAAGGACTTTCTTTTTGGTCCATAATCTTTACAATCTCAATAGCGGCATTGTAGCTGTTTGTATTGAATCTGATCAATTCCTCCAGTTTCAATTTACTGGTTTCAAACTCTTCTTTTAACCCCTTGAGGTACACCTGTTCTTTTTCCCGTTTGATTCGTTGTTCATTGGCGTTGTTAATGGCCAAGGCAATGAGAATACCAATCACTACAAGGACGATTTCCCCAAGGGCATACAAGAGGTAATTGCTGATTTTTTTTTCAGCAATAAGACGCTGCCGGATTTTTCTAAAGAACTTTAGCATGGGAGGTTGATTAGGTCAAAATTCTCTACAAGACCTTGCTATTTATGCTTCATTTTTTCCAAAAAATTGACCATTTCCTTAAGGCTGTCCTGTAGTTCGTCATAGCCAATAACATCACCGATGGACATTAGGTCAAGTAAACTTTCCTTTGTTTTGGTTTTCACGGATTGCTCCAAAAAATCCAATGAACCCTGTACTTCCTGGGACGGGTTCTCAATGCGTTTCAGCATTTTGAGAGTATGAAGGGATTCTTTTGGCATTTCTTGAGTTTGTGTGTAAGTTATTAGATTTTTACAGATTTGCTTTGTAAGATACCTAAAACTGTTTAGTTGATCGTTATCCCTACATAATACCCTTCACTACCCCTTACATTAAATACGGTATTGTCCTCAAAAATTAAATATTGCCCTTTTATGCCCTTCAACATTCCCTTGTAGCTTGGGGTTTTGTCCAAGTTGAGGCTTTTTACTTTTTCTGGGTATTGCAGTACGGGGAACTCTAGGTTGGTCTCGGAATTATCCTCAATAAAATATTGGGAAACTTCTTCAGGGATATAAGGTTTTAGTTTACTGCGCCATTCGGTCAGGTCCAGATCTTCTATATCGTTCTTTAGCATTTTCTGCCAACTGGTCTTGTCGCTCACATGGTCTTTTAGGGCCACTTCCGTGATACCGGCCAGATAACGGTTGGGGACTTCCACAATTTCAATGGCCTCGTGGGCACCTTGATCGATCCAACGGGTGGGCACCTGCGATTTTCGGGTCACCCCCACCTTTACATTGCTAGAGTTGGCCAAATAGACAATGTGGGGTTGCAATTGCATCCTTTTTTCAAACTCCAGATCACGATCTTCTTGGTCCAAATGGGCCGTGCTCAACTCGGGTTTCATGATCCATTCCCCGGCGGTGGGGGTTTCATAAAAACAGGTCTTGCAAAACCCTTGTCGGTAAATGGGTCGGTCCTGTCCGCAATTCAGGCATTGGAATTTGATGAAATCAATCTGAACCTCTTTGTTCAAGGCTTGGTTCATGTTGATGAAATCGTTCTCAAAGACCAAAAAATATTGGATGGGACTTCTATTTTCGGTTTGCATCTTGCGCAGGACCCCTTCGTAAAGCATAGCGGAATGAATGTTTAAAACTGATTTGAAAATGCGGGGCAGAAAAGCTATTTTAGCTATTGCACCCAACTGAATTTCTTGGTTAAATATACCTAAAATGCCAATACCATTATTCAATTCCATTGCTTCTTGGTTACTACGGAAGCGTTATCACCAGATAGAACTTTTTTTAAAGTACCCCTTGGATGTTCAGGATGAGGTATTGCGCCATCTAATGGATTTTTCCGAAGACACCATGATCGGGAAGCAATATGGCTTTAAGGATATGCCCAAATATGATGAATTCAAGAACAGGGTGCCCATTGTGGGTTATGAGGATATTGCCCCGCTGATTGAACGAACCCGAAAGGGAGAACAGAACCTGTTTTGGCCCACAACCATTAAATGGTTTGCCAAGAGTAGTGGTACCACCAACGCCAAGAGCAAGTTTATTCCGGTGAGCATGGAAGCTTTGGAGGATTGTCATTACAAGTCTAGCAAGGATTTGTTGTGCCTTTACCTGAACAACAACGAAAATTCCCAATTGTTCACAGGGAAGAGCCTTAGATTGGGGGGGAGCAAGGAACTTTATGAGGACAATGGTACTTTTTTTGGAGATCTCTCCGCTATTCTGATCGACAACATGCCCCTTTGGGCCGAATATAGTAGCACCCCCAGCAACAAGGTTTCGTTGATGAGCGAATGGGAGTCCAAACTGGAGGCCATTATAGAGGAGAGCATCCGAGAGAACGTGACCAGTTTGGCGGGGGTGCCTTCGTGGATGTTGGTATTGCTCAACCAAGTGTTGGAAAAGACGGGCAAGAACCATTTGTTTGAGATATGGGAAAACCTTGAGGTGTATTTTCACGGAGGGGTAAGTTTTATACCCTACAAAGACCAGTATAAAAAGCTTCTGCCACGAAAAAAATTCAATTACTATGAGACCTACAATGCCTCCGAGGGCTTTTTTGGCATTCAGGATAGGAACAACTCAGATGACCTTCTTTTGATGTTGGACTATGGGATTTTCTATGAGTTTATCCCCATGGATTCCTATGGAAATGAAGAAAATGCCATTCCACTTTGGGAAGTGCAACTTGGGGTCAACTATGCCATGGTGATCACTACCAACGCCGGACTTTGGCGCTATAAAATAGGGGACACTATTCGGTTCACCTCCAAGGATCCCTACAGGATACGGATCACTGGTCGAACCAAACACCACATCAATGCTTTTGGCGAGGAACTGATCATTGAAAATGCCGAGGAGGCCCTAAAGCAGATTTGCCAGAAAACCGATGCGGAGATCATGGACTATACGGCAGCACCCATTTTTATGACCGGAAATGAGAAAGGGGCCCATGAATGGATCATTGAGTTCAGGAAACCCCCGGAAGATATCGCCTACTTTACCGAGTTCTTGGACAATGCACTTAAGTCTTTGAATTCCGATTATGAAGCGAAACGGTACAACAACATTACCTTAAAGATGCCTAAAGTACACATGGCACGCAAAAATCTATTCCACGATTGGTTAAAGTCCAAAAACAAGTTAGGGGGGCAACATAAGATACCACGATTGTCCAATGAAAGGGCTTATTTGGACGAATTGCTGCAAATGAATATGCAATAAATTGTCTTGTTTTGTAGTTTATCCTTGTTTTACGAAAACGTTTTCGTAATATTTGACCTTTTATCGAACAAAGGTTTCTTTTGGACAAATAAAAATGGTCTTTCTACGTTTAATGTTGAAATTCCCCACGCAAATCTTTGTAAACACACTAAACCATTACATCATGGCAGAAAAACTCGTCGTTGTTTCAGATATGTGGGGAGCCAAGAAGGGACTTTGGATCGCTTCCTACTTTGGATACCTGCAACAATACTATGATATTGTATTTTATGACAGTCAGCAATTGGGCAATATTGATGTGCCCATATCCACAGAAGAGAATATACATAGGGCTTTCGTGGAAGGTGGCATTGAAACTGCAGTGGCCCACTTGTTAAAGAAGGAATCGGAGCCGGCCCATTATCTCGCGTTCAGCACCGGGGGTACCATAGCGTACAAGGCAGCTTTAAAGGGCTTGCCCATGAAATCATTGACGGCCATTTCGGCCACAAGGATTCGATTGGAGAATGATAGCCCAAATACTTCCTTGAATTTGGTATATGGTGAATCTGATGAATTTAAGCCGACCCATGATTGGGCCAATAAGATAGGGGCAGACCTAACTGTGGTTCCAAATTTTGGCCATCAGTTGTATTCTGATGAGAAAATCATCTCCCAAGTATGTATGGAGCTCTTGGAGCAAGTTACCCGAAAAGCGATTTAACCTTTAGGATACTACTTTTAGTTTTTTGATGGTCTCGTAGGAAAGTTTTTCCTCGGCATAGGCCTTGGTTACCTTGAACTCGGTCTCATCACTGCTGGGAAGGGTGAACATGGCATCCGTAAAAACTGCCTCACAAAGGGAACGAAGTCCTCTGGCGCCCAACTTGTATTCCACAGCCTTTTCCACAATGTAGTCCAAGGCTTGTTCGGTGATGGTGAACTTTATACCATCCATGTTGAACAGTTTTTCGTACTGTTTGATGATGGCATTCTTGGGCTCTGTTAGGATAGCTCGTAAGGTTTTTGCATCAAGAGGGTTCATGTGCGTGAGCACGGGTAGCCTACCAATGATTTCCGGAATAAGACCAAACTCCTTCAAATCTTTTGGGATGATGTATTGGAGGATATTTTCCTGATCCAATTTTTCTTCCGCTTTTGATGCGCTATATCCAACAGCTTGCATGTTCAAGCGTTTGGTGATGATACGTTCGATACCGTCAAAGGCACCACCAGCTACAAAAAGAATATTTTCGGTATTGACCTCGATAAATTTTTGGTCGGGATGCTTTCGTCCACCTTTAGGTGGAACGTTCACAACGGTACCTTCCAATAATTTTAGAAGCCCCTGTTGTACTCCTTCTCCCGAAACGTCTCGGGTAATGGATGGATTATCACTCTTTCGTGCAATCTTATCGATCTCATCTATAAAAACGATACCCCTTTCGGCTTTTTCCAAGTTGTAATCAGCAGCCTGGAGCAAACGGGTAAGGATGCTTTCCACATCTTCCCCAACGTAACCTGCTTCGGTAAGTACCGTGGCATCAACAATGGCCAAGGGAACATTGAGCATACGGGCAATGGTCTTGGCAATCAGGGTCTTTCCGGTCCCGGTCTGCCCTACCATGATGATGTTGCTCTTCTGGATTTCTACGTCGTTGTCCTTGCTCTTGGGTTGCAACAATCGCTTGTAGTGATTGTAGACCGCAACGGACATGACTTTTTTGGTACGCTCCTGTCCAATGACAAAAGTGTCCAAAAAGTCCCTGATCTCCATTGGTTTTTTTAGGACCAGTTCGGAGGATAGATCTTGGTTTTTGGATTGTTTGGATTCCTCAGCAACAATACTGTGTGCCTGTTCTATACAACGGTCACAAATATGCGCATCGAGCCCTGCAATCAGAAGATTGGTTTCAGGCTTTTTTCTACCACAAAATGAACATTCCAAGTTTTCCTTTGCCATATCAATATCAAATCAACATATATGTTCCAACCACTAATAACGCAAAAAAAATGGGTTTGGTCTACGTTATGGGGTTGCTTTTATTGGGTTTCGGTTCTTTGTCCTAGGATTTTTCCCGGACCAAAATTTCATCGATCATACCATATTCCTTGGCCTCTTTGGCCTTCATCCAGTAATCTCGATCGCTGTCTTCGTACACTTTTTCAAAAGACTGCCCAGAGTGTTTGGATATGATCTCATACAACTCATCTTTTATCTTGAGCACCTCTTTGGCTGCAATCTCTATATCACTGGCCTGTCCTTGTGCTCCTGATAGAGGTTGGTGGATCATGACCCTGGAGTGGGTTAGGCCACTTCTTTTTCCCTCCTGACCGGCACAAAGGAGTACGGCAGCCATGGACGCGGCAATGCCCGTACAAATGGTGGCAACATCTGGTTTTATGAACTGCATGGTGTCATAAATTCCCAATCCGGCATATACGCTTCCACCTGGGGAGTTAATGTATATCTGGATGTCCTTGGAAGCATCGGCGCTTTCCAAGAAAAGTAACTGTGCCTGCACAATATTGGCCACCTGATCATTGATTCCCGTTCCCAAAAAGATGATGCGATCCATCATCAATCTCGAGAAAACATCCATGGCAATGGCATTCAATTGGCGTTCCTCAATGATGTTCGGGGTCATGTTCACGGGGTACATGCTGCTCATGATGTTGTCATAATGCATGCTATTGATGCCGTGGTGTTGGGTAGCGTATTTTTTGAATTCTTTTCCGTAATCCATGGGATGATGTTGAATTTTTCTTAAAAAAAAGGTGCCGAAAAAACAGCTTTTCGGCACCGTAAAGATACTTAATTTTCTTTTAGCCCAAGATTAGCTGTAGGCTTCCTTGATAAAGTCGTCATAACTGACTTCCTTCACCTTTAGGTTGGCCTTTTCCTTATAGAGGTCCAATAGTTTTTGGCTCATCAGCTGTTCAGAGAGTCTTTTTACCTCGTCCTGGTTGCCCAAAACCCTAGTGGAAATGTTCTCCAACTCCTCCTCTTTGGGGTCCATATGGCCGTATTGTGCCATTTGGGATTTAATGAAGCCTTTGGCAAACTCCTTCAGTTCATCAAACTGAACCTGAAGGTCGTTTTCTTGGATAATTTTGCCTTCAATAAGTTGGTAGCGAAGTCCTTTTTCAGACTTTTCAAACTCTTCCTTGGCTTCATCATCGGTCAAAAGTTTTTCACCGCTGATCTGGATCCATTTTTTTAGGAACTCGGCAGGGAGTTCAAATTTGGTCTCGTCAATAAGCTTTTCAGTGACATCGTTCAGCAGTTTCTGATCGGCTTGTTGCTCAAACTGCTTTTCAGAATCTTCCTTGATACGATCCTTAAGTTCTTTCTCAGAGCTTACATTGTCCTTTCCGAACAATTTATCGAACAGCTCTTGGTCTAGAGCGGCAGGTTCCCTTTCATTGATTTCATCAATGGTGAAGGTTACGTCAATGTTCAATTTTTCAGCCTTGTCCGCACTGATTCCCAATGCACTGGACAACAGGTAATCTTCCTTGAACAATCCTTTTGTGGAAAGGGTTGTGGATTCCCCAACTTTCTTACCCACCAAGGCATCGGTGGCTTTCTTGCTCTTTACCTTGCTAAGTTCAATAGTGGTTTTATGCTCTATTTCCTCTGCTTCGTTGACAAAGGTTCCAGTGATTTCGTCGTTTTTGCCTACTTTGGTTTTGGAAACCAGTTTTCCGTATTGTTTCTGGATACGTTCCACTTGTTCCTCGATCATTTTTTTGTCGGCAACGATCTTGTACTGGGTTACGGCTTTTTTGGTCTTCAACTGAACGTCAAAGTTTGGGGCCAATCCCAATTCAAATTCAAAATCAAGATTTTCGCTGTCCCAATCAAAATTTTCCTGTTGTTTGGGAAGGGGATTGCCCAACACATCCAACTTTTCCTCGGTAAGGTATTTGTTCAGATTGTCTTGCAACAGTTTGTTCACCTCATCCACCAAAACGGCTTTGCCGTACTGCTTTTTGATAAGCCCCATGGGGACCTGTCCTTTTCTAAAGCCAGGGATATTGGCTTGTTTTCTGTAATCATTTAGGATTTTGTCTACCTTCTCCTGATAATCCTCTTTGCTGATTTCGACCTTTACAACTGCATTAAGATTGTCAATCTGCTCTTTAGTAATGTTCATCTCCTACCTATTTGCTATTCAAAAATGGGAGGCAAAAGTAATGCATTTTCCGTTTGGCAGCAACTTTTTAAAGCCTTGAATGCCAAACAAAATGAATTCTATACATCTTCTTTCAGAACAGAGTGTAAAATGGATTGCAAAAACGAGAGCAAAAGGCTAAAAATTAGGGCCCACCAAATACTGGTTACCTGAAACCCATCAATCAGATTGGCGGCTATTAGAATAATGATTGCGTTGATGATCAAGAGGAAAAGACCCAGGGTCACAATGGTGATCGGTAGGGTTAGAATGACAAGTATGGGCTTTACCAAAAAGTTCAGGACACTAAGTACTATGGCGACTATGATTGCGGTCATCATGGAATCCACACCCACGCCGGGCAGGACATAGGAGAGTATGATAACGGCCAGTGCATTCAATAAAAGTCTTAGGATCAATTTCATAGGGTTATGATTTTAGGGTTGAAAAAAGGCACCGTAAAAACGGTGCCTTTAATATAATGAAATTAAATATGGTTCCTTCTTAATTAATGTATAATCCTGTATAATCCAATGGGTTTACGTTAGGTAAATTGGAACCGTATTTGGCGTTGATTGCCGCTGTAAAGGCATTTGCCAGTATTGCGTATCCGCGTGGGGATGGGTGCACGCCATCCAATGAAAATCCACCGCCTGTGGCAAAGGTTGCCGTGACGACACTTCCATCTGTTTGCGGAAAACCGGTGGTCTTTAAATCGTTCAAGAGGGAATTGGCGTCCACGAATGCTAGGTCATAGGCCGTTGCCAATGCTTCAATGGTTTGGTTGTAGGCGGTAAGTGCGGTCTCAACAGAAGCTTGCTCCTCGGGAGTCAGTACCCACTTATCAGCCAACGGCACGGCCACGCCATTGATGGAGGTGGGGTCCGCGGGGTTGGCCAAGGTGCCAATGAAGCTGCTTGAGGTGAGTACCAAAAGATCTTCTGCGGTGGCTTGTCTCATATTGACCAAGCCTGGGTCGACCCCTGTCAAATCAGTAAGGTCTTCATCAAATAGTACCACGGCATTGGTGTCTCCTGCCGAAAAGGAGATGGTTCTTTTGGCTACTTCATCTGCATCTATCAACATAAAGCTTTGTGCCAATAGCAACCCTTGATTATAGGCATTGTAAGCCCCGTTTAACAAAGCGGCTGTAGCTTCATCCAAAGGCACAGGATTGTGGGGAACCGTAGTGAAATAAGGAATATCGGTTACATTGGGGAGATTTGCAATAACGCCCTCGGCTCCGTTTGCCGTCATGGCTTGTAGCATGGCATCAAGGGAACCTGCAAATACATTGGGGTCCGTAATGTCATTTCTGGCATAGCTGCTTGGGTCCAGGTTTCCGGTTTGATCTATCCCAGTACCACCACCAGTGGCATACAAAAGAATGTCATTGGCTCCGGTCCATAGTGAGAAAAAGGTAGCTCCCTGCGCTGCTGCATCCCCAACCACCGTGGCGGTTTCCGAGGAGGAAAAGCGGACAAAATATGGGTTGGCGGCGCCCAAAGCCAAACCTGCCAGGCTACCATAACCAGGTGCCAGTAACTCATAGCTTTTGGAACCAGGGACCCCCATGTTGTTAAAAGAGCCGGATAGCTTATTGGTGATTTCAGTACTTCCTTGTCCGGAAATCGGGGTAGGTGAGGGGCCATCAGCGGTAAAAGCCAAAATCAATCGGTTGCCAATGTCGGGACTTCCATCCATGTTCAGATCCGTTTCACCATTTATGGTAGCACCTCCCAAATTATCCGCCATGTACGGAATCTCAAACGCTCCCCCTCCGACCAAGGCAAAATTAGTGGCCAACATGTTTGGGAAAGAGGCTTCTTGTCCTGCCATGAACAGCGCATTGTCCGAAAAGCCCGCAGTAAGTGAATTTCCTACCGCCACATATTTTGTGAAATCAGCACTTCCGGCAGTGTATTCTATCGGATCTGTTGTTTCCTCGATAATTGGGGTATTGTCTTCACATGAAACCAAGAAAAGGCCCAAGAACGGAAGCAAGGCAAATAACTTTTTCATATCTAAACTGTATTTATTGAGTTAGCTTATGTTAAATTTTGGGTTAAACCGCATTTAATCAAATCTATATCAAAATTGTTATACAGGCAATAAAATGGCTGAAAAAATTATGCATGCATAATAAAAAACCCTCAATTTTAAGAATTCATGAAGTGTAATGTCTTTTCAAAGAATTGTTTGGGGTTTTCCGCATGGAGCCAATGTCCGGCATTGTCCACGGTTTCAATGACGGCTTTTGGGAAGTGTTTTTTGATTTCGGGATAGTCATTGGGGAGGATATATTCGGAGCGATCTCCACGAATAAAAAGTGCGGGTCCATCATAGGAAGCGGTCGCACCAATATTGTCCCCAATTTCTTCCATTTTGTTTTTTAGGACTTCAAAATTGAAACGGAATCCCAATTTTTTGGGTTCAACCCAATGGAGGTTCTTTAAAAGGAACTGCCGAATGCCAAAGTCCTTGAGGTGCAGTGAAAGTGCTTCATCAGCCTCTTTTCTGCTTGTAATTTTTTCGAAATCCAATTGTGCCAATGCATCAACAATGTATTGATGATGGGGTGGATAAAACTTGGGGGCAATGTCCGCAACAATAAGCTTGGTAACGCGATTGGGATGCGATGTGGCGATTTGCATGGCTGTTTTTCCTCCCATGGAATGCCCTAGGATGAGGGCAGATTCAATCTGGTGATGGTCCATGTAGGCAATCACATCACTGGCCAACAGCTCATAGTCGAAATCGGGAGAGTGAAAACTTTTTCCATGGTTTCTCTGGTCAATAAGGTGCACTTGAAACCCATTGTCAGCATATAGACTGCCCAAGGTTTTCCAATTGTCCGACATCCCTAAAAAGCCATGAAGAATAAGTAGGGGAGTGCCTTCGCCCAATATTTTTGAATGCAATGACTCCATTACTTTAATCGGTCTAGATACATGTTCACCACATTTTCAATGCCCAAATAAATGGACTCGCAAATCAGGGCGTGCCCAATGGAAACTTCCAAGAGGTGGGGAATATGTGCTTTGAAATATTTTATGTTGTCCAAGCTTAGATCGTGCCCTGCGTTGATCCCCAGTCCCAATTCATGGGCCATTTGGGCAGCATACACAAAGGGTTTTATGCCTGCTTCTTTGTTGCCTTGGGCAAAATCATGGGCAAAACTCTCGGTGTAAAGTTCAATACGGTCTGTTCCAGTTTCAGCGGCTCCTTGCACCATCTTCACATCTGGGTCCACAAAAATGGAGGTGCGGATTCCGTTTTCCTTGAAGGTTTTGATGACATCGACCAGAAAATCTTTATGCTTTAGAGTATCCCAACCGGCATTGGAGGTAATGGCATCCTCGGCATCTGGCACCAAGGTTACCTGAGTGGGTTTTACCTCAAGCACCAAATCTATGAATTTGGGAATGGGGTTTCCTTCTATGTTGTACTCGGTGGTGACCACTTTTTTAAGGTCACGCGCATCTTGATAACGAATATGGCGCTCGTCCGGACGGGGGTGGATGGTGATGCCCTCCGCACCAAAAGACTCGATATCCTTGGCCGAGGTGATCAGGTTGGGCACATTGCCTCCCCGCGAATTCCGTAAAGTTGCCAGTTTGTTTATGTTAACACTCAACTTTGTCATGAAGTTCTCTTTTAGATGGGCAAAAATAAGAATTAGGCACGCCTTTTGCGATTTAAAATTAGTATTTTGCGCCTAATAGAAATGACATGCAGATTCAGAGCCAGATAATAAACACAGTACCCGTTTTTGAGGTGTCGGAGACCTTGAAGGAAGTCATTCGTTTTTTTGAAGAGACGACCTTCTCCCATGTAGCTGTCACCGAAAATGGAGTCTATTTGGGACTTTTGTCCGCAAATGACCTGGCCTGTTTTGAACCTGAAAAGAAAATTGACGCTTTTAGGTTTGATCTGGAAAGTTTTTTCGTGACCAAGGAAACCTCTTGGTTGGATGTACTGGAAATGTTCTCAAGGAACGAGGCCAATATTCTTCCGGTTTTGGATGAAAACCAAACCATTATTGGCTATTACGACCTTGAGGATGTAGTGAGCCTATTTATTGATACACCCTTTTTCAGTGAACCCGGGGCCATTCTTGTGGTCGCGACCGGCATCAAGGACTATTCCTTTAGTGAAATAGCCCAAATTGTGGAAAGTAACAACGCCCGTTTGTTAGGGGCTTTTATCACGGACTCCCAAAACGATGTAGTACAGATTACCCTTAAAATAGGAGCCCAAGGACTGAATGAAGTGGCCCAGACCTTTAGACGGTACAATTATACCATTGTCTTTGGCAACAGTGATGATCAATTCATGGAGGATCTGAAGCAGCGCTCGGATTATTTGGAAAAATACCTTAACGTTTAGCATGAAGGTCGCTATTTACGGACAAGCTTTTTTGGAAGAGGACAAAACCAGCATGCTGGAGCTTTTGCACGAACTGCAGAAAGTGAATGCAGAGATTTTTGTCGAGAAAAATTTTGATGAACTGGTTTCGGACTGTACTACCGGACGTATTCATGGTACCTATACACAATCCAAAGGATTGGATGCCTCCTTTGATATGTTCATCAGTTTTGGAGGTGATGGGACCATGCTTCGTGCAGTGACCTATATAAAGGACTATGGTATTCCCATTGTAGGTGTAAATACGGGAAGATTAGGATTTCTATCAACATTTAAAAAAGAGAACGTGCGTAAACTGGTCACGGAGTTTGTGGCCGGACACTATACGGTGGAGGAGCGGACCTTGGTGGAAGTGGAGGTGAATCCGGACCTGAACGAGTTCGAGAATCTTAATTTTGCCTTGAACGAGGTTACCGTGAGCCGTAAGGACACGACTTCCATGATCACGGTGGAAACGTATTTGAACGATGAATACCTTACTTCGTATTGGGCAGACGGACTCATTGTTTCCACTCCAACCGGTTCAACGGGATATTCATTGAGCTGTGGCGGGCCGGTCATTGCGCCATCGGCAAAATCCTTGGTGCTCACCCCGATCGCCCCGCACAATCTTAATGCACGTCCGCTGGTCATTTCGGATGACACCCAGATACGCCTCAAGGTTTCAGGCAGGGAGCAGACCCATTTGGTATCGTTGGATTCCAGGATTGCGGATATTCCCAACGGCAAGGAAATTAGGATACGGAAATCGGACTTTACGGTCAAAATGATAGAGTACACATCCGAAAGCTTTCTAAAAACACTTCGAAATAAATTGCTTTGGGGGGAGGACAAACGGAATTGAGCCTCTCACAAACAATAAAAGGAGCTAAAAACTGTTTAACAAGGGAGAATGTATATAACTGTGGGCCTATTGACTTTCCTTTACTTTTAACTTGCGTAATTTTTTGACTGGTATGCGGATAGTTTTGGCTATTTTTCTATGCAGTATGTTTAAACTGGGGGCACAGACCTACGAAGTGGGAATCTTTGCAGGTGGCGCCAATATGGTGGGCGATGTAGGTCGCACAAACTATATCTTGCCTTCGGGCCCGGCTTTTGGAGGTCTTTTTAAATGGAACAAGAGTAAACGGTATGCATGGCGTGCCAGTGTGTTGTATGGGACCTTTACCGCGGACGATTCCAAATCCAGTATGCCTTCCCGGCAACAGCGGGAGTATGAGATGGACAATTCTGTTCTTGAAGCCTCATTGGGGATTGAATTTAACTTTGTGGAGTATAATCTTCACAAACTTGGACCCGCCTTCACCCCCTATCTATACACGGGTTTCAGCTACTTCAGATATGATTTTATGTATTTTGATGCCCTCCAGGTGCAGGATATTAACCAAAAAGAAGGTAGTTTTGCAATTCCAATGACGGTTGGGGCAAAGTATCGGTTAAATCAATTCCTGATTCTTGGTGCCGAAATTGGGGCCAGATATACATTTACGGACAATTTGGACGCAAGTAACCCTGAAGGTTCCAATTTCGAGCAGTTTAGGTTCGGAAATATATTGAGCGATGACTGGTACGTCTTCACAGGTTTTACATTAACGTATACCTTTGGACGAAAACCCTGCCAGGATTGTTTTCAATGACATGCACACGCTAGAGGACGTTAACAAAGACAAACCACTTCCAGAACATGTGGCCATCATTATGGATGGCAATGGCCGTTGGGCGAAACAACGAGGGAAACTTCGTGTATTTGGCCATCAAAACGGGGTGGAGGCCGTGCGTAATACCGTTGAGAATTGTGCCAAATTGCAGATAAAGTGCCTTACACTCTATGCATTTTCCACTGAGAACTGGAACAGGCCCAAAATAGAGGTGGAAACCCTCATGAAACTTCTGGTGTCTTCTTTAAAGAAGGAATTAAAGACCCTTAATAAGAACAATATCAAGCTAATGGCCATTGGGAACATAGATTCCTTGCCCAGTAAGGCCCAAAAAGAACTTTCGGAGGTTATTTCAAAAACAGCGGAAAATACGGGAATGATCCTCACCTTGGCCCTTAGTTATGGCTCCCGGGAAGAGTTGAAAACTGCTGTAAAAGAGATAGCTATCAAAGTTAAAAATAATATAATTTCACCCGAAAATATTGACGAAACCGTTATAAATACACATCTTTACACGCATTTCATGCCAGATGTAGACTTGCTTATCCGTACCAGTGGAGAACGCAGGATAAGTAATTTTTTACTGTGGCAAATTGCCTATGCCGAATTATATTTTATTGATGTATTTTGGCCTGATTTTAGAGAGCATCATTTGGTAGAAGCAATATTAAGTTACCAAAATAGAGAACGACGATTTGGAAAAACTAGCGAACAACTCAGTTAAGGGTAGACAAAATTCCATACTGCAATACCTGAAACTACTCCTTCCCTTATTATTTTTTACCGGCCAGAGCTTTGCCCAGGAAACTTCATTTGAGGATGGAAAACAATACATTTTGGGAGGACTCACCGTTACCGGTCTTCAGAGTTATAATGAACAAACGGTTAAAACGTACACCGGTTTGCGTGTGGGGCAACCCATAACCGTGCCAGGGGACGAGATCAGTGCCGTGATCAAGAAACTGTGGAGCTTGGAGCTGTTCAGTGATGTGGAGATGTATTACACTAAGATAGAGGATGACAAGATTTTCTTGGAATTGAACATTTTGGAGCGTCCCACGCTTTCCAATGTAACTGTTTATGGGGTAAAAAAGAGAAAGGTGCAGAGTATCTTGGATGATACAGACCTTAAAAAAGGGAAGAAAATCACCGAAAGCTTAATCGCCAACACCAAGAACTACCTTCAGAACAAGTACAAAAAGCAAGGGTACCTCAATGCCAAGGTCAATATCGCTACCGTGGCAGACACTTCCGAGGTCAATACCCAGAACATGGTGGTCAATGTCAAAAAAGGAGATAAGGTAAAGATCAGGAGTATTGTTTTTGAAGGAAATGACAAGCTTTCCAATAAGCGTCTTCGCAAGTCGATGAAGAACACCAAAAAGAAAAAGATTTACCGTTTCTGGAAAAAATCAAAATACATCAAGGCCGACTTCAACGAGGATCTTTCCAGTTTGGTGGATGCCTATGCGGAACGGGGATATCGGGATGCACGGGTGCTTTCGGATACCTTTGTGAAAGTCAATGAAAAGAACATCGACCTTAAGATCAAGGTAGAGGAAGGGGACAAGTACTATTTTGGGGATATCAACTTTGTTGGAAATACGGTTTACACGGATAGGCAATTGAGCCAAGTCCTTGGAATCCGTAAGGGACAGACCTACAATGGGGTGTTGCTCAAAAAACGTATTGCGGATGATTCCAAACCGGATGCCGAAGATTTGACGAATCTGTACCAGAACAATGGATACCTGTTTTCCAGCATCAATCCCGTGGAGGTTTCCGCGGTGAACGATACCATAGATTTTGAAATTAGGATCATAGAAGGTAAGGAGACCTTTTTGGATCATGTGAGCGTTGTGGGTAATGATAAGACCAACGACCATGTGATTTTTAGGGAATTGCGAACCCGTCCCGGTCAAAAATACAGCAAGGACAATATTGTTCGTAGTATCAGGGAATTGGGGCAGTTGGGCTTCTTTGATGCAGAACAGATTGTTCCGGACATTCAAAACCCGGACCCCAATGCCGGTACAGTGGACATCCAATATAGCCTAGTTGAAGCGGGATCTAGCCAGATCGAATTGCAAGGTGGTTTTGGTGGTGGAGGTTTCATAGGTACGTTGGGACTTTCGTTCAGTAACTTCTCCTTGAAAAATATTTTTAACGGAGAGGCCTACAAGCCCGTTCCCATGGGAGACGGACAGACCTTTGCACTCCGTTTGCAGGCCAGTAGATCGTTCCGTGTATACAGTTTGAACTTCTCCGAACCATGGTTGGGCGGTAAAAAACCAGTTCGGTTTAACTTGTCCCTATCTAGGACACAGCAGTTTGCCACCGGGTATGATAACCGAGGAAGGATTGATGTACAGAAAGATCGTGGATTCTCTATAACAGGGGTCTCGGCAGGTTTGGCCAAAAGGGTACAATGGCCCGATGATTTCTTCACGGTGTCCCACTCTTTGAGCTACCAGTTATACGATTTTAACGACTACAACCTTGGTCTCTTTAATTTTGGTAATGGTAGTTCCAATGCATTGAGCTATACCTTTGGTATATCCCGAAGTTCACAAGGACCCAGTAGGATTTTCCCGTTGACGGGATCTAACTTTGAGTTGACCGCCAAGTTTACCCCACCGTATTCACTCTTTAGCAACAAGGATTACAAGCAGCTTAAGAACGATATTGAGTCGGCTACCGAAAGGCTTTTTGAAATTGGCACGAATCCTTCCTCCATAGAAGAGCAATTGGAATTTGCCCAATTGAGCGATGAGTTGGAACGAAATGAAGAAGAGCGCTTTAAACTCCTCGAATTCTATAAAGTGAAGTTCAAAGGAGATTGGTATACCCGTTTGGTGGATAAACTGGTGTTGCGTACCAATGCCGAGTTTGGCTTTTTGGGAAGCTATAACCATGACATAGGAGCGGTTCCCTTTGAGCGTTTCTATGTGGGTGGGGATGGCCTTGGAAACTTCACCTTGGACGGAAGGGACGTGGTACAGTTGAGGGGATACGAGAACCAGGCACTTACCCCGTACATTACCAATGCCATTACAGGAAGTCTACAGCAAGATGGGGGTACCATCTACAATAAATATTCTTTGGAACTCCGTTATCCGCTTACCTTGAAACCCTCGGCATCGATTTATGCATTATCGTTTTTGGAAGCAGGAAACGCATTCAACAATTTTAATGAGTTTAATCCGTTTGAATTAAAAAGATCTGCCGGAGTGGGGGTACGTATTTTTATGCCGGCATTCGGACTCTTGGGAATCGATTTTGGATATGGCTTCGACACAGACGCCAGACCACAATCAACAGGACCCAGTGGCTGGCAAACGCACTTCATCATCGGGCAGCAGTTTTAATCTAAGGAAAATAGGGCTTTGCTGATTTTATAAGTAACTTGTTTTGAATTAATTAGTTATTTTGGCACGATATTTTCTATGTAAAAAAGCGGAAACAAAGATGAATACCAAAGTTCTTTTGTCATTAATCGTTTTGATGACTTCCTTTTACGGCTTTTCACAGCGGGGAGTGCGCATAGGATATGTGGATATGGAATATATCCTCGAGAATGTGGAGGAATACAGGGAAGCTACCACCCAACTGGAGGCCAAGGCACAAAAATGGAAGCAGGAAATCGAGCTCAAACAGAGTACGGTTGAGCAGATGAAGAAAGATTTAATGGCGGAAAAAGTCCTTTTAACGGATGAACTCATTGCTGAGCGCGAAGAGGAAATCCAGATTTTGGAAAAGGAAATGTTGGATTACCAACAAGACCGTTTTGGACCCCAAGGGGATTTGGTCTTGCAGAAGCAGTTATTGATTCAGCCCATTCAAGACCAGGTTTTCAATGAGGTGCAGAAAATCGGAGGCAATAAAAGATACGATTTTATTTTTGATAAATCGGCAGATGTTGTAATGTTGTACTCCGAAAAAAGGCACGATATCAGTGACTTGGTCCTACGGGAGATAGGCCGCACAAGAAAAGTGAGCGCTTCCAACAAGAAACAGGAAGAAAGGAACAGGTTGCAGAAGTTCATGGAAGAGGAAGAAGAGGCAGATGATGAGATAAGCGATGCCTTGAGGGAACGCCAAGAGCAGGCAGAAGAGAATCGGGACGCCAAGGCCCAAGCCGCCGAGGATAGGAGGACCGAACAGTTGAAGCTGAGAGAGGAACGCAAGAAAGCCTACGAGGCCAGAAGACAAAAATTATTGGAAGAGCGCGAAGCCAAACGCCAGGCCAAATTGGATGAGCGGAAAAAAGCGCAGGAACAAGAAAAGGATTCAATACAACAATAATATTGAAACACTTAATTTAACATCAAAATAGTAACTTAGAACCATGAGAAATGTAAAAAAGATTGCAGTAGCCCTAGTTTTGTTTGTAGCGGCTACGGGTTTTGTAAATGCGCAGAGCAAGGTTGCCCACATCAATGTGCAACAATTGTTGTCTGAAATGCCGGAGATGAAGGCTGCGCAAGCTGAGTTGAAGAAATTACAGGAAACTTACAGAGCAGATATACAAAGCTCCATGAAAGAGCTTCAAAATAAGTTGACCCAATACCAAAATGAGGCTACCTCAAAAACCAATGAGGAAAACGAACAAAGAGCTCTAGAACTTCAAGGTTTCGAAAAGAATATTCAGGAAGCGGAACAAACCGCCATGCAAGAATTGCAGAAAAAACAACAAGAACTGTTCGCACCCATTTCCGATAAGGCCAAGGCAGCCATAGAAAAAGTTGCCGCAGCACAAGGCTTTGATTATGTAATCGATGCCAGCCCAGGATTGAGCTTGATCGTGGCCAAAGGAAAAGACCTTTTGCCTGCCGTTAAGCAAGAATTGGGATTCTAAGAAATATATTGTCCGAAGAATAAGGATAGACCGCTTTTCCCAAAAGGTAAAGCGGTTTTTTTATGTCAAAACCGCAACAGTGGTTATTTTTAAACATGCAAAGACCTATAGGTATTTTTGACTCAGGGGTTGGGGGCACTTCCATTTGGAAGGAAATCAAAAAGATGCTGCCCAACGAACACACTCTCTATTTGGCGGACAGTGCCAACGCGCCCTATGGTGAAAGATCAAAAGAGGAGATTACCCAATTGAGCATCAAGAATACCGAGTTCTTGTTGGAACACGGCTGCAAGATCATTGTAGTGGCCTGCAATACCGCCACCACCAATGCCATTGATCATCTACGGGCCAATTTTGCAGTTCCATTCATTGGGATAGAACCCGCCATAAAACCGGCCGCCCTTCATACCAAGACCAAAAAGGTGGGGGTTTTGGCCACCAAGGGCACCTTGTCCAGTAGTTTGTTCCACAACACCTCAAAACTGTTTGCAGAGGGGATTACCGTGCTGGAGCAAGAAGGAAAAGGATTGGTGGAACTTATAGAGGCAGGTCAGGTAAATTCCACGGCCATGCAGGAGCTTCTTAAAAGATATCTGGACCCCATGCTGGAACAAAATATAGACTGTCTGGTATTGGGTTGTACCCACTATCCGTATCTGATACCCCTGCTGAAAGAAATGCTTCCCAACCATATCACGATTATTGATTCTGGCGAAGCCGTGGCAAGGCAGACCAAGGCGGTCCTGGAAAAAAACAATCTGTTGCAGCTTACCGAAAGTGCGCCCAGGCACATGCTGTATACCAACAAGGAAACGGAAGTGCTCCAGAAGTTGGTCAATGACCCCAGTGCTCAAGTGGCCTATCTGGATTTTTAACGCTTATAGCTTGGTATAGGTAAGGTAAGTAAAGGCGTACTGGTGCCGATCATCCTTCGGATGATGCTCTTCTTTTACCAGCCTCCATTGATCCGAATCCATTTCAGGAAAAAATGTATCGGCCTCAAAAGTATCGTGTACCCGGGTGAGCTCCATATCCGTGGCAACGGCCATGGACTGTTTATAAATCTCCCCACCCCCAATGATAAAGGCGGTTTCGTTATCATCCACCAAGTCAATGGCCTGTTCAAGCGAATGCACCACCGTACAGGGAAATTTTGGGGTGTAGTTGGTGTCACGGGTAATGGCGATGTGCTCCCGGTTGGGCAGGGCCTTGGGGAAGCTCTCCAAGGTCTTTCGGCCCATAATGATCTTATGCCCCGTGGTAAGGGCCTTAAAACGCTTAAAATCGTCAGGTAGGTGCCACACCAAATCGTTGTCCTTGCCCAAAGCATTGTTTTCGGCGGCCGCGGCTATAATGATGAGTCGCTTCACAGATCTTTTTTTTTATTGATGTTGGAGAGGGGAAAATCGGTCTCGATTTCCTTCTGGATTTCCGAAATGCGTTTTTTCTGGAGTTCCACCAACCGTTCCCGCTGTTTGCGTTCCCAATCCTGCCCCATGAACTTATGGGTCACAAAAACATTGAAGGTGTGCAGCACCAACAAAAAGGCCCAGAATAGAATCGCCCAGACAAACCAATCATAGGCCTCTCCATATTTTAAAATCTTATTGATCAAGATCAAAAACACGCAACCGATCAAAAAAATGACAAAGTGGGAGAACAACCGTTTCTTCTGTTTGATGCGTTTCTGCGCATACTCCAAAAGTTCGTGTTGCTCCACATCTATCTGCGACTTTTTCTTTTTACCAAAGGACAACATGGAATGGCTATCTTTAACAACAAAGATAACGCAATTGTATCCAAAACCTCAGTCATGCAAAGCCTAAGAAAAAAATTCCCCGTGCTCAACCAATGCATCTATGCCAACACGGCCGCAACGGGATTGTTAAGTGAAGATCTAATGGAATGGCGCCAAGGGCACGATCTGGATTACCTGATCGGCGGTAGCGATATGAAGGCGAAGAGTTTTGAGCGTATGCCCCAGATCAAGGATACGGTGGGGAAGTTCTTTCAGTGTAAGGCCGAAAACGTGGCCTTGGTGCCCAACTTCAGTCTGGGGCTCAACATGCTTTTGGAAGGTCTGCCAAAAGACCAAAGGGTTTTGCTCTTGAACAATGACTATCCTTCCCTGAACTGGCCGTTCGAAACACGGAACTTTCCCAGGGAGTATGTAGAGATTGATGAGCGGATGGAAGAACACATCCTTGAAAAAGTAAAAACGGGAAAATTTGATGTCTTGGCCTTGAGCCTCGTGCAATGGATCAATGGCATTAAGATAGACCTCGATTTTTTGAAACAGCTCAAAAAAGACCACCCTGATCTTTTGATCATAGCGGACGGCACCCAATTCTGCGGCACCCAAGATTTTAGTTTTAAGGATTCTGGAATAGATGTTTTGTTGACCAGTGCCTACAAGTGGTTGTTGGCCGGCTATGGTAATGGGTTTGTGCTGGTCAAGGATGGGGCAAAGGACCGATTTGATCTAAAGACCATTGGTAATGGTTCCGTGGACCGGGACGCCTCCAAAAGGGAGAACATTCCGTTTGGGAAGTATTTGGAGCCCGGGCATTTGGATTCCTTTAATTTTGGGAGCCTGCAGTTTTCGTTGGATTTTTTGGACGACATCGGCATGCAACATATAGAATCCCACTTGGACAAACTGTCCCAAAAGGCCAAAACCGAATTTATGGAACTGGATCTCTTGGAAGAGGCTGTTGCAAAACGGCAGGGGCATAGTACCATTTTCAACATAAAGGGAGATGAACGACTTTTCAATAAGCTCAGCAAGGAAGAAGTGGTCTGTGCCCTGCGAGGGAACGGCATCCGGTTGAGTTTTCACTTTTACAATACGGAGGAGGAAATTGAGACGATTGCAAAATTGTTGAAGAACTAAAGCCCGAAATTTCTTTTTGAGAAAATCCATCCACCGATTTTACCAAAAGTGATCTTATGGTTAGGCAGATTTTATCAATATGATAAATCGATGGTAACTTATTGTAAATAAGCGGTTTTATGTATTGCTTTGTCCTGTATTTTAATTTTTAGTACCATGGCAATAAAAAAACAATACCTAAAGAGCAAGCCAGTTTGCAAGGTTACTTTTTCAGTACCTGCAGAAGAGGCCGAGAAAGTTGCGGTAGTGGGAGATTTCAACAATTGGAATCCCAAGGGCAGCACATTGAAGAAATTGAAGAACGGAACCTTCAAGGGAACCTTTGACCTTCCCACAGAGAACGCTTACGAGTTTAGATACATTATAGACGGCGCTTATACCAACGATGAGGAGGCCGATCGTTTCCAATGGAACGATTACGCCGGAGCAGAGAACGCCGTTCTGGAAGTATAACCCATCACGATCACCATTGGGGAGCCCCAACCCTGATGGTGGTTTTTTTTACTTACCAAGCATCACTTCGTGAAGACATAGTCCTTGTAGTTATCTTCCTTATCTGAGAACGAGGTGGTCATTTTCAATCCTGCCTCACGGGCCAGCCAGGCCACAACCTCGTCATCGTATTTTTGTGAAATTTCGGTGTGGATGGTTTCCCAACGTTTGAAGGAAACCTCCAAATCCAAATTTTCTATCCAAACCTCCTGTCCTATTTTTGAGACCAGATAACTTTTGGCGGTTCCCGTCTCAGGGTCATAGACTTCCCAGTGCAGAAAATTGTCCAGCTCAAAATTACCTCCCATTTCTTTGTTGATACGGGCCAAAATGTTCTTGTTGAACGCTTCGGTAATGCCCATTTTATCGTTGTAGGCATCCAGAATGGTCTGCGGGTTCTTTTTCTGGTCGAAACCCATAAAGAGTAAATCCCCTTTGTTGATAGAATTTCTAAGGTTCCCAAGAAACTCCACTGCTTGCGGATGCAATAGGTTGCCAATGTTGGAGCCCAAGAATAGAATCACCTTGCGTTTACCATTGCTGTTTCCAATATCGCGGAGCGTATCAAAATAAGTGCCTTGTATTGGGTTGATCTCCACCTCGGGAATTTCCTCATGCAAAGATTGTTCGAGCTGGTCAAGGGCATTCTGACTGATATCGATGGGCCTATAATCAAACGTAACCCCACTTTTAATAAGATGCCGAAGCAAGATCTTGGTCTTTTTGCCATCCCCGGCCCCCAATTCAAATAGGCTGAAAGCACTCCCATCAGCCTTAAAGAGGTCCACGATCTCATCTTTATGGTTTTCCAGAATGGCAAACTCACAATTGGTAAGGTAATATTCCGGCATGGCCATGATGTCCTGAAAGAGCTTGTCGCCCACCTCATCATAAAAATATTTGGAGGACAGGCGCTTGGGATGTGCCGTGAGACCTTCATACACTTCTTGCTCAAAAATAGAGTTGAACGTGGTTGGAGTTTTTCGCATAATGGATGAGTCGAAATTATTTGGCCAACCTTAATCCAGTGAACTGCCAGCGCAATTGTGGATGGAAAAAATTACGGTAGGTATGCCGTGTATGTTTTTCGGGCGTGGCCACAGAGCCGCCACGAAGCACTTTTTGGCTCACCATGAACTTGCCGTTGTATTCACCCAAGGCACCATCCGGTTTTTGGTAGTTGGGGTAGGGTAGGTAGGCACTTTCTGTCCATTCCCAACGCTTGCCCCAAGGAAAAAATGCCTGTGCCGCCTCCCATTCAAACTCGGTGGGCAGGCGATGGCCCTTCCATTGGGCGTAGGCAAAGGCCTCAAAATAGGAAATATGGGTCACAGGGGTCTCCAAATCCAGTTTTTGAAGCCCTTGGGCCGTGTAGTGGTGCCATTCCCCATCTATTCGGTGCCAATATAGTGGTGACCTTATCTGATTTTGATTGACCCAGTCCCAACCTTCAGCATGCCAAAGATCAAAACGGTCATAGCCCCCATCCAAAATGAACGCTATAAACTCGCCGTTGGTGACCAATTTGTTGGAAATTTCATAGGGTTGAAGATACACCTTGTGCCGCCCCAACTCATTGTCGTAACAAAAAGATTCAGTGGCATGGCCAATCTCATACAGCCCTTCATCAACAGCGATCCAATCTTGCGCATGTACCTCTTTGGGGTGGTCTATAAACTGCTCCAAATAGACCGGCAATAGCGGGTTGTTCCCCAAAATGTATTTGATGTCCGTGAGCAATAACTCTTGGTGTTGTTTTTCGTGATGGATACCGATTTCCAGAACAGCCTGCAGTTCTTCGCTCTGCGGCCCTGAAAAGAAATCCCTGATGGCTTGGGTAACATGGTTTCGGTACTCGTACACCTTTTTTACCGAAGGTCGGGAGAGATTCCCCCGATCGGAACGTACCACCCGTTTGCCCACCGTTTCGTAATAGCTGTTGAAGACAAAGGAAAAATCGGCATGAAATTCCCGGTAGTCCTTGGCGTGCGGTTTTAGGATGAATTCCTCAAAAAACCAAGTAGTGTGCCCCAAGTGCCATTTGGGCGGACTCACATCTACAATGGGCTGTACCACATAGTCCTCAATCTCCAATGGTTGGCAAATGGATTCGGTGTGTTGCCGGGTTTCCAGAAAGAAATCCAACAAGGCATCGGTAAGGATCATAATGGATGTGTTTGCTTAAAGATAAGGAATATGCCCTAGTTCATGGCATGCACGGGAAGGCTAAAACTAAAGGAAGTCCCCTCATTAGGTTTGCTAAATACTTTGATATGGCTATCATGTATCTCCATGATCTTCTTTACAATGGCAAGTCCAAGACCCACCCCTTCTTTTTCCTGCCCCACCTTGGTTTGGCGGTAACGTTCAAAGATCAACGCTTGATTTTCCTTGGTAATGCCCGGCCCTGAATCTTGGATGGTGACCTGCACATGTTTGTTCAAGGTTTCAATCTTAACAGTGACCGTTCCTTGTTCAGGGGTGAACTTTAAGGCATTGTCCATAAGGTTTTGAATGGCGCGCTCCACCAATGAGATGTCCGCAAAGACCAAGGGGATATTATCGGCCATGGACAGTTTTAGGTCAATATTCTTTTGTTTGGCAAGCAACGAATAATTTCTATGGATATCATTGGCCAATTCACTGATGAGAAAAGGTTCTTTTTGAGGTTGGATTTGATTGGCTTCCAATTTGGAGTATTCAAAAAGCTGGGATATGAGTTTGGACAGTTTTTCACTGCTTTTGGAAATTGTGTTGAGGTATTCTTCCCGCTCTTTTTGGGAAAGCGTATGGTCCTTCATGTGCAGCGTTTCAATATATCCTTGGATGATGGATAACGGAGTGCGCAAATCGTGTGAAATATTGGCAATGAGTTCCCGCCGCAACTCTTCCACGGATTTTATTTTTTCAATATCGGCCAGAATGGTATCCGCCATGCTGTTAAAAGTACTGGCCACATTGGCCAAGTCGGTCTTTTCCGCATTCTCTATGCGATATTTTAAATCGCCCTGCTGGAAACGCTTTGCCGCATAAATGATTTTTCTGAGACTTCGGGTAAGGTACCAAATGGCCAGAATGCCCAAAAGGGTCGCAAAGACCAAAGTGAGTAGGGACCCTCCCAACCCCAAACGCATAAAATAGCTGTTGAAGAGGTCACTTCGGGTGGCCAAAAAGTCTTCCCCGGCCAAAATAATATAGATATACCCCTCATGGCCTTCTTTTTTAAAATGTGCCGCTGAAAAGATGGTCTGTTTTTCCAAATCTTTGGGGTCATCACCTAAAATGTAATGGGAACCATTTTCGGCAATGAACCTTTTTATTGGAATAAGGTTCACCCTTTTTTCTTTGGTTTCTGGGGCATCGTGGTCCAGTACTACGGAGTATTGCACGTGCCCTTCGTTATCCAACAAATAGACCTCAATGGCACGGTTAACGGCCATCATATCGTGCATAATGTCCCCAAAAAGAGCTTTGTTCACCGTTCCCGTGGAATCAAAAGGGTGGGTGTCCTTGAATTTTTCATCAATAAGGTCTTGGGCCAGATTGGCATGCAAACGCTGTGTGGTCTCGTTAAAATACTTATTGGAGAGGTAAAAAGAGATAAAAGTATACCCAACACCGGCAAGTACTAAAATTGCCATAAAGGAAAGCATGAGCTTTAGGATGAATCTGGTGGAAAGGATATTGTTTTTCATGATAGGTCGGTTAGATTTTCATGAGTTCTTCATTGAACTTGTACCCTACGCCCCAAGTGGTCAGGATAAACTTTGGATTGCCCATATCGGGTTCTATTTTGGAGCGCAATCGGTTAATGTGCGAGTTCACGGTATGTTCGTATCCATGAAAATCATAGCCCCAGATCATGTTCAACAATTTTGTGCGGTCGTAACTTTTACCGGGATTGGAGGATAGGAGCACCAAGAGTTCAAACTCCTTGGGCGAGAGCTCTATCTTTTTGCCGTCCATGATCACCTTGCGCAGTTCAATGTCTATGGATAGGCTGTCAAAATGCATCAATTTTCCATTCCTTTCCGATACAGGTTCCTTCACCTGCATCTTTTGCCTCCTAAAAATGGCCTTTACCCGTGCAATGAATTCACGCACACTAAAGGGTTTGGTGAGGTAGTCATCGGCACCCACTTCCAATCCCAATACCTTGTCAATTTCCTCGGAACGGGCGGTGAGCATCATTATGGGCGAAGTAACATTGTTGGCCCGTATTTTTTGGCAGATTTCAATACCGTCCATTTCCGGGAGCATCACATCCAGAATAATAAGGTCCGGATGCTCGTTAATGGCTTTTTTAAGACCTAAATCTCCCCTTGTGGCCGACAAGACTTGACAACCTAGATCTTTAAGGTGTATCTCCAAAAGATGGATGATTTCCACATCGTCCTCAACTATCAACACTTTTTTCATGGTAGCACTAATTAAATCACAAAGTATCACAGAATGTTCACCGTTTTCTAAACATTCTATACGGCACGTCCCTTAAAAAGTCTGTTTTTTGCCCCAATCTTTACAAAAACACACTTTTTTTAATGTAAAATATTGATAATCAGCAAGTAAATAATTTTGAATTTTATGTGAGACTTCTGCAACATCTGTGCGGTTCATTTGTGCCATAACCTTAAAAACAGCAATAATGAACAACTTAAAATTTGCATTGATGTTTATGTGCATAGGTGTCTTGGTGGTTTCATGTAGTAATGACGACTCCGAGGTAGTAGAGCCTGTTGTACTTGATGCGGGAACGCTTTCCGGCGGACCTTTTACATTCACTGTTGACGGAACCCCCGATATGGTAAGCGGAGTTGCCTTGGATGCCAGCGGACTGGTGGGCAGCAACAGTGGTTTTGTGATCACGGATGATTCCGATATGATTTTGGGACTTCCCCCAACACTGGAAGCCTTGGAAGGAGTGGATTTTGATGGAGCCGGAGTGGGCGTATGCTTTATTTACCATGTGGTCTATGAAGATGGACTGCAAGGACTGGAAGCCGGTATGAGCCTTAACGACCTCTCTGGGGAGTACGATCTCTCCAATAGTATTATGGTGACCCGGGGCGCCAACCCAAGCGCCAGTTTTACGGTGACCATTGAAAACGTGATCGCCCCCAAGTCGTATTTCAGCACTGGGGCCACCGCGGGAATCCCTCCGGGAGAGTCTGTAGAGTACACCTTTAATGCAGGAATAGGGCACTACTTGAATTTTGCCACCATGCTGGGGCAATCCAACGACCTGTTCTTTGCACCCTACGAAAACGGAATCCGACTGTATGATGAGGATGGCGTTGCCAAAACAGGGGACGTAACCTATCTGGTTGCCTTGTGGGATGCCGGGACCGAGGTGAACGAAGAGCCCGGTGTTGGACCCAACCAAGCCCCAAGACAGCCCGAACCCGATACCGGAATGGACGAAAACGGAACCGTGGAGTTGATTGAAAACATAGCTGATGGATTCACCTATCCTGAAGTAGACAGTATGATCAAGGTAGAACTTTCCCATGACGGAGGTACCGAGTTTACCTTGACCATTCACAATATTTCCAATGAGTGCAGTTTGGTTTCGCCGTTTGCACCCGGTGCCTGGGTAGTCCATGGAGCTGATAAAACCCCATTCTTTGAAGAAGGGATGGCGGCCTCCGAAGGGCTGGAGCGAATGGCCGAGGACGGCAACAACGAAATCACCGTTATGGAGTTGGATGAAAACAGCGGGTATGTATCCCCGTTTGCGCCCGGAGCTTTTGGCATAAACAACCCGGTTTTTGAAGAAGGCGTGGCTTCTACCGAGGCTTTTGAGGCCTTGGCGGAGGATGCCGACCCTTCTGGATACGATAATATTTTCAACACGCCGGTGGGGGCAGCGGGCCCTGGACCAATCTTCCCCGGGGATTCCTTCAGTTTTGAGTTCACTGCCGAAAACGGCGACATGCTCTCGTTTGCCTCCATGTTGGGACAGTCCAACGATTGGGTAGTGGGAACCGAAGGCATTGCCCTGTTTGAAAACGGGACTCCAATTTCTGGCGACATCACCTTGGAACTCAGTATTTATGATTCCGGGACCGAAGTGGACCAATATCCGGGAGCCGGAGCGGACCAAGCCCCACGACAAAGCGGACCTGATACGGGAGCTGAAGAAAATGGTCTGGTGGCCGAGGAGACCGAGATAGCGGACAATGTTCCCTCCATTGAACACTTGGTACGAGTGACCATCACCGTCAATTAATTGCTATGTGAAAGGGAATGTCACATGTAGGTTGACCGGTTGGTCGGAGCGCCCAAACAAAGTTTGGGCGTTCTTTGTTATTATGGTAAAGCTGAAATGTCAATGACGGGCCAAAAGGCTGTTGATCTCTCCCCAAGTGATCAATTTGATGCCGTTTTCTTCAATTTTCGATTTTACCGCCTCACTGGTGAAGGTATCAAAATCAATCTGTCGCCATGCCGAACCAAAATTCGGATGGTTTATGGTGATGCCCTGCATCTCGCGGTCATCAAAAGCGGTATGGATCAAGATCACATTGAGACCTTCCGCCAAATTATCCAAGATGTCCATGTACTGATTGCCCAATTGTCCTTTCTCAAAATGGTCATAGGAACCCAAATGCACTTGGTCCACCAGAAAATCACCTTCCTGAATGATGGTATTGGGGTCTAGTCCCACCATGCTAAGGAGTTGTGCATTGACCTGTACGGGGAGGTTATATTTTTTGCCAAGCTCCCGGTACACTTCAAAAAATGCAGAATCCGAACCCACGCTGTACATATGGGAATCAATATGGGTGGGCCGTAATCCATAGGACAAAGCTTTTTCGATCTGTGCGGAAAGCTCTTTGGCCACTTCAGTAGCGGACGCATGTTTTTTAAGAACATCCCTCTTTTTGGGGAAATGCCCATTTTCATCCACCAAACTGGGAACCTCATGGACGGGCAGTACGGGGCCAAACTTGTAATTTTCCCATTCGCAGGTCAGGGTAAGGTGCACGCCATGGTCAAATTGGGGGTGTGTTTTGGCAAAAAGCGCCATTTCATGGAACCACGGGCAGGGCACCATGATGCTATAGGAATTTACGGATCCGGTGGAAAGGGCCTGTATGGTGGCCTGGTTTTCGGAATGGGACAATCCGGCATCGTCTGCATGGATGATCAACAGTTTGGTCCCTTTTGGGAAACCAAGCATCTGGGCTGTGTTCATATGGGCAAAGGAAATTGTAAAGGTCGATTATCTGGAGAGATAAAGGTACTGAATTTTGAAATTGGGAAAGGTGTACAAACATAGTTTGGGCGCTCTTTTTGGTAAAGACCGTGTGCTCTTGGACAAATTTTCTTCGTGAATACAAGAATCAATGGTTTTGATCTTGAAAATTGAAGAGCTCCTCAAGTTCCACGGTGCCCCAATCTTTATTTTGATCAATAAAATCTTTGATTGTGGCAATATGACTGGCGCCAAGCAAGAGTACAATGCGCTGGTCGTTCTTTTGGGTGGCCTTTTGTGCAAGGGACCACATGTACAGATTTCGCTTGTGCCATTCCGCGGCAAGGTAAGGGCCAATAAAGTTGGTCTGGTCACCCACCAAAAGCGGGGTCTGGGTATGGAATTTATTGCTCAACTGTCGCATTTCTTCCGTATTGAGGTAGTAGGTGAGCTCCAACAAAGAACTACCAGATTCAATTTTTTCATCAAACACTTGGGTAAACTGTTGTATACCCTCACTGAACTCTTTTTCCAGAATTTTTTGTTTTTGGGTGGCCACTACGGTCATTACACTATCAAAAGGAAATTCGGTGTTGTTGTAATCTATGGCGGTTACCTTGGGCAGTCCAATTTTTTTTGCCGTGCGGAACGCCAATTGAAAGATTTCATTTTTTAAATAGAAGTTGGAAAGGCTGTCGTTGGAAAAATAACGGTCCTCTAGGTACAGTTGGTATAGGGAGTCCAGTTCTGATTGTTCATCGTAGGGCCATTCCACAAAAACCCTATCGGGGGCAAAGTCCTTGATTTTTTCCGAAATTTCTTCCAATTGATCTTGGGCGGCGGAACCCATAATATCAAAATTCTTGGTCTTGGCCACATCCGCACCGGGATTGTTGTAGTGGAATGTGCCAATGATCAGGGCTTGTTTTGTTTTAGGAGCTTGTTGGCTTTTAGGCTTTTCGGTAGGGGTGCTGCAATTTGCCAAAGACAACGCGGCGGCAAAAGCCCATAGAATTTTTAGGGTCATGGTAGTGCTGTTTTTTGTAAAGATAAGGGGGGTGAGGTTTTGTTACAGTTGCGTGGTTGGCCAAACTGCATTCTTGGTACATTCTATCTGAACGGACGGTTTACTTTTTAAAACTGAAAAGCTCCTTAAGATCAATATCAAGGGCATGGGCAATGGTGTGCAGCGTGTAAGTGTTGGCGGAAATTTTAGTTTTTTTTGGCAGTCATAATTTATTATGACCCTTAAAACCAAAAGCTTATCTACATTTGGGGCATGTCCCAAAAGAATGAAAAATTACAGAAGTTTATCAAGGAAGGCTACGGTACCCCGGCCCAATTGGCCGATATTTTGGACCTTGGGGTGGTGATGCTGTTCTATCTGGAAGAGGATACCTTTTCCCGAAGGGAAGTACAAAGTGTGGTGGAGGCCCTAAAAGGGATTGGGGGTTGGTTGAGGGAGTAGTGGTTTTGGGTATGGAAGGTTGAGGTGAATTGTGGTAATGTTAAAATGCGTTCTTAATCTGTACGAACTGAGTTTGAATTCAAATCGAACCAGCTTTTTGAGATTAATTCTCCCTTTTGGTTGAACTCGGAAGTCATTAGGGGTGCCCCCATGTTATAGTAAATGACCGACTTCACATGTCCATTTTCATGCCACTCGGTCCATATCCCGTTTTCAAAGCCGCTTTCCTTTTCTCCAGAAGTTTTAAGGTTTCCATTTTTATGGAATTCAGCTATTTTCTCATTGAAAGGAATTGGTTCAATGTTTTTGTCGGTTCGTATAAACTCCAATTTCTTTTTGAAAACAACTAAATCGCCCACCTCTTCCATGGAGAATTGGTTTTGGGAATACTCAAGTATTCTGTATTTCCGTGTTCCGATTATCAATATTGAGTCAGAAACCGAGTAGTATGCTTTAAACTGTCCAAAATCTTCTTTAATATCCAGTATGCCGTCCTTCTGAAAGAAGTAGGTGCTTATGGAAACATGATTTGATTCGTTATGTTTTTTCGGTCTCAACAAGAGTTCTGGATTCTGTTTGGGTTTTTCATGTTCCCAAGTTCCAAGTATTTCTTGCTCAAATGAATTCTGTCCGATTAAAGTGATTGGGGCTAAGAGTAGAATTGAAAATAGAAAGGGATAAATTGAATTCTTCAAAACTTAAGCTAACTTGTTTATAGGGATGTAAAATACACCTTTTTCCCCGAAGTATGATGGAAGCCTAAATGGTGTTGGAGGGATGGTTGTAATGAATTATGATCACAGGTTTTATTCCACAACTTTGTTGAACCTCTGGTTTAGGCCATCTATAAATTGATGCGTTTTTTTATCAAAGCCTATAATCTGTCCTAAAGTATCCCTTTTAAAATGAAACCATAACTCGGCATCCGTATCAAAATACAAATCTTTTCCGTAGGGATAAATTGGGATCGGGTCACGAACAATGTTCCTGCGCACAATTTGAAATTTTAAGGTGTCATTTTCAACGATGATGTTGTTCCAATACACTTTGCTTTTTTCAAATAAAAAGTTCCCTAAATATTCCTTTTGTGCTTCGGGAGAAATTGTTTTTGGTTGTAAGAACCTATTGCGTTGGACCCGTCTTTCCTTGAGATTGTACTTGTCGCCATTTTCCAAAAGATAGAACTTTCCCTTTCCGGTTTCAAGGGTATCGATCTCATTAAAATAGTCCGACCAAAATGTACCGTCATATAGGGCAACATATTTATCCCCAATGACTTCAAACTCATTTCCTTGGACCACAACAGCGGTGTTTTTATCCACACCCACACCCAATAGTTCAGGGTTTACTTCCAGTAATTGGAACATGTCGTATTGCCTATTTCGTTCAAGGTGGTGTTGGTCAAAAGCGGTGTTGGATACAAACCCGAAACCAACGTTGGGGTCGCTGATTATCTTGTAGTTGCCGTCCTCCTCTCGTCCGCCCCTTACCAAATAGGAACCTTGGATAGATGCTCCTGCTGAGTGTCCGCCAATAATTCCACCGCGATTTAGGACGTTTTTCAATTCAGCATGGGTCTTGGTATTTAGATAGGTGTCGGCCATTCGCCATTGTCTTCCTCCGGTAAGCCAAACCGCAGTAGCAGTTTTGAGCGGTTTTACAAAATCATCGCTATTGGCCATTAAAGTGTCCCTTGTGTGCATGAATTCAATGCTAACGAACCCTCGTTCCCTGAACTGCCGTTCCAAAATTTTAAATTCAGGGTCATACTGGATTGAACCTTCATCAAAAGCTGTTGGGATCACTACCAGTTTAGCCGACTTGCCACCTGCCAAATCAAAAAATACCTGCCACATTTCATCGGTCATTCCACCACCGCCAATTAACAATGCACCATTTTTTGGCCCTATGGACTGACTTTTGGCGGTATTCAATTTATGTTCTGGATTTTGGCAAGAAATTGCTGAAATCAGAAGTAAAATTATAGATAGGCTTTTAAGACTTTTCAATGTCAATTTCCTAATGTCCATAAATTGCGGGAGGTTTCTTCTAAATGTTAACTGGTTGGTTTATGGAATGTAAAATACACCTTTTTCCCGAAGGGAAGTCCTAGCGGGCGACCCTATTGGTCATGGTTTCGGTTCCGTATGGTGCGGGGTATCCGGTTCTATATGGATCAATACGTGCCCCAAATTGGGGATTTCGCTCAGTAAATGATCTTTAAGATGGTGCGATATGTCGTGCCCTTCCTTCACAGAAATGTTCCCATCCACAATGGCGTGTAGGTCCACATGGTACTTCATGCCCGCTTTTCGGATAAAACATTTTTCCGTCCCCACCACTCCCTTCACCTTAATGGATTCTTCCCGGATTTCCTCCAGCAGGTCATCGTACAGATGCTCGTCCATGATCTCCCCCAGTGCAGGTCTAAAGATCAGATAGCTGTTGTAGAGGATAAAGGAGGAGGCCAACAAAGCGGCCCAATCGTCCGCGGTTTCATATCCTTTTCCGAACACCAAGGCTATGGTGATCCCAATAAATGCCATGATGGAGGTAATGGCATCGCTGCGGTGGTGCCAAGCATCCGCCCTGAGCGAGGAGCTGTGGGTCTCCTTACTTTTTTTGATCACGATCCTGAACGAGATTTCCTTCCAGAGGATAATGCAGCCCAACACGATCAATGTCCATGGTTTGGGCACTTTGTGGGGCGTTCTAATGTTTTGGATGCTTTCATACGCGATCACCGTGGCCGAGGTGACCAAGAAGGCGACCACCAAAAAAGTGATCAGGGGCTCAATTTTTCCATGGCCGTACGGATGGTTTTCATCGGCAGGCCGCTTGGCATATTTTAAACCGAACAGGACCAGTAGCGAGGAGAAAATATCGGTGGTGGACTCAATGGCATCGGCAATAAGGGCGTACGAATTCCCAAAGAAACCGGCAAGGCCTTTGATTAAGGCCAAACTGGCATTTCCAATAATACTGAAATACGTGGTCCGAATTGCGCTTTGTTCGCTATCCATTTTTGGTGTTCGGGTGCATCATCCTATTGCTTGTCGTCTGCCAAGGGCGAGATCATAATGTGGGCCCTGTGCGTTCCCGGGTTCATGATCCAAGGGTGGTTGGATCCCACGGGATTTTCAGGGAGTCCTGTGGATTCCGCAGTGGCAAAGGGCAGATACACCACGTAGCGGTATTTGGCACCCTCCACTTTATGCGTTTCGGGATCGTAGCGCTCATTGGGACCATAATAGATGTGAAGGGTGGCTCCGGCTATGCCCATATCCAACTGGCCCGATTTGGCTTCCGCTTCCCGAATATCAAAAATTTCGGGACCCGTCTTTCCTTCGGCCCGGAGTTCACGACCTCGTGCCATAAATGGTTCCAGACTTTTGTGGTAGCAAGCTGCATTGAACCCTGATTTTTTTGGGTCGTCCGCCAGAACGATGAATTCGTTGTTCCCTTCTTTATAAGTCACCAGTTCCCCTTCGTTGTTGTAGCCGATGACCTTGCATCCGGCGCGACTTGCCTCCGGGGCGGCCATCAAGGAGGTGGCGATTAAAGCTTCTTCGGTATCAATGGCAACGAAGTGGGTGGCGGTACTGTCCGTTACCGTTTCTTTTGCGGGGCTCTCCTCTGCGTTGTCCTTCGTCTTGTTTGAGGTGTTGCAGGACATCAAGGCTCCTGTCAGGGCCAATACGGTGATGATATGTTTCATTTTCTAGGATTTTAGTGGTTGCTGCTCGATAGGTTTAAGATACCACAAAATTTGCAGATTATTTGGAGTAGTCAATCCCTAGGTCGTTGGTACGGACCTCCTTCAGCTTGTCCTTTAGTTTTTGTTGAAAATCGGCCACCACATCGGCATAGTTGGAATCGTAGGCGAGGTTGGTGTATTGCTTTGGGTCGTTTTCCATATCAAAGAGTTCCATGCCCGATGTGGCATCTTCATCGTATTGGATGTAAGCCCATTTATCGGTGCGTAGCAAAAAGGTTTTTCCGCCTTGAGACACGCTGAAGGCCATATCCCTGACTTTTTCATTGGGGTCCTCCAATAGTTTTACCAGATTTTTTCCCTGTAGATGTTCGGAATACTCCACTCCGGCCAATGAGGCAATGGTGGGGTACAGGTCGATGAGTTCAACAAACGAATTGCAGACGGCGGGTTTTTTGCCCGGGACTTTTATGATCAACGGCACCCTGGCCGATTCCTCATGCAGGCTTACCTTCATCCAAAAATCGTGTTCCCCCAAATGGAACCCGTGATCGGAAGCGAATATGACGATGGTATTGTCCTCCAGACCTTCGTCTTTCAAGATCTTCAACACTTTGCCCACCTGCTCATCCATAAAAGAAACGGAAGCATAATAGGCGGCAACGGCCTTTTGTTGTTGTTCAAGACTCATTTGTCCATTAACACTGGTCACGTAGTTGATGCCCCTTTTGGGGATGTCGTCCCAGTCATTTTCCACTTTTTTGGGTAAAACAATATCGGCATAAGGATACGGATCAAAGTGCGATTTTGGCGCTACAAAGGGAACATGGGGCCGTACCATCCCAACGGCGAGGAAGAACTTTTCATTCTTATGTTTTCGAATGAGCTCACTGGCTTTTTGGGCTGTTTTTCCATCCGCATGGACCAAGTCGTCCCCATTGGCCTTGACAATGGTCATAACATTGCCTCCCTTTCGTTCTATGACCCCATCAGGGTTGCCCTGTACGAGTTCGGCCTCTCCCTTGGTTTGCCATTCCGGGGCTTGACTGTTGTATTTTTCATTCCACGAAGCGAGGTCGTCCTTGCCATCGCTGCCCTGTTCAATATCGATGGGGACACCCATATGGAAAATCTTGCTCACGCGGGCCGTGTAATACCCCTTGTCCTTGAAGGACTGCGACCATGTTTTCCGTTCATCACCAATATTTTCGCGACCGCTCACATATCCGTAGGTAGTGGTGGCATTGGGGTAATATCCGCTCATAAAAGAGGCCCGAGAGGGCCCACATACCGGATATTGGCAATAGGCTTTGGTAAATCGGGTTCCTTCCGATGCCAGCTTGTCGATATTGGGCGTATGTACGGCTTTGTTTCCATAGGATGATACGGCCGTTGCGGTAAGGTCATCGGAAATGATAAAAAGTACATTATAGTCCTGCTCCTGTTTTTGGGAATGGGACCATAGATGTAGACCCACACAAAGGATTAAACTTAGCAATGAACTTCTCTTGGTAAATGGCATTGGCATGGTTTTCTGATGTTGATTTTATATTTTGAATATATGCAAAATGCATCGTAATACTCAAAAACCTAAGATTCTTTATGGGGTGTTTTCCGAAACCCTGAACCGTACTATTTCAGCAATTAAATCCAAAGGCACGGGTTGGTCCAACGGAAATTGTACAGAGCCCTTTCCTTGTTTGTATTGGGACAGTTGGGCCTCGAATGCACTATGTCCGGATGGGGTGGCATAAAAACCAATATGCTTTGCATATCCCGCAAAATAGACCAAGGGTTTTTTGTTTAGCTTGTAAGCGGGCATACCGTAGGCAATGCTTTCAACGGCATCAGGGGCATTTTCACGTATCACTTTACGGATTTGATTAAGCTTTTCCTGAATTTCTGGAGGAAACTCGGCAATATACCCATCCACATTTTCTGGCTTTTTATTCATTTTTTAGTTTTCTTCCTGAGTGGCCTCCTTGCCTTCCACAATAATGGAAACCACCTCTTGTTTTACTTCGGGCTCCATGGGTTTTATGGTGTTATGCCCTGTATCGGTAATGGTAAATGTAGCAAATAGCGGCAAATGGTCAGACCCAATAGCGGGTAAGGTCTTTATTTGATGCACTCCCATATTCCCGGAGTGGAACAACAAATCTATAGGGAAGCGGAACAGTTTGGGTTTTACCGGGAAGGTGCTGTAGAACCCCTTTCCCAAGCGCGCGTCTTTTAGTTTGGACACTTTTGAGAAGAGTCTAGAGCTTTTGGACCAGCACACATTGTTGAAATCGCCCGAAACCAAGGTGGGTGTCTTTTTTTTACGGACCAATTGGGCCACCTTCATAAGTTCGGCATCTTTTTGTTTGGAGGTAGGCTTTTCCGTAGGACTTGGCGGTGGTGGGTGGATGCCCCAAAAGATGAAATCGGTACCATTTTTATCTACCAAAGTAGCTTCAATGGAAGGGTGTTCCTCAGAAATCAAGTAATGTCCCTGGCAGGATTTTACCTTTAGCTTGGAGTAGAAATGCATCCCATACCGGTTCTCTTTGGGTATTTTGTGTGAAAAGGCAAAGTCATTTTCAAGCTCTGAAAGTGCTTTTTCCCATTCCAAGTTGCTTTCCATGGTCAGCAAAATATCCGGTTGTATCTGTTTGACCAAGCCAATCAGTTTTTGATGATCGGTATTTTTTTGCAGCACATTGACGCTGATCAGGGTAATGGCCTCTTTTGGAAGTTTTCCAGATTTTTTTCGGAAGGGAATGTAGGGCCAAATCACGAAGAACTGGTAGATAATTGCAATCAAAAGTAACACTCTAGTGAGTGTCTCCAGAAATATGGAGGTACCACTGAAAAACAAACCAGCGATGAACAGTGCAACCAGTAGTGCCAAGAGCTGGAGCCTGATAAAATCAAATACACGGAAGAACCAATGCTTGAAATCCAAAAAAGGCAAAAAACTCACCAAGGCACATATAATTGACAAAGTGTTCAGTACAATATGCCAAATATCCATGTGCAATTTTTATTGAATTTTACTTCGAATGGGAGGTAAAGGAATCAATGGTAAGTTAGCACTAATTTTTTAATCCAACTGGTAATCTCTATACCGCCACAACACCTTTAATGTGGGGATGCGGGTCGTAATTCAGTAGCTCAAAATCATCAAAAGTAAAGGAGAAAATATCCTTGACTTCCGGGTTGAGTTTCATGGTGGGCAAAGGTCTCGGGTCACGACTCAGTTGCAGTTCCACTTGCTCCCTATGGTTGTCGTAGATATGGGCATCACCAAAGGTGTGGATGAATTCCCCAGGCTGGTAGCCACAAACTTGGGCCATCATCATGGTGAAGAGTGCATAGGAGGCTATATTGAAGGGAACTCCCAAAAAGATATCGGCGCTCCGCTGATACAGCTGGCAGGAAAGTTTGCCGTCGGCCACATAAAATTGGAAGAAAGCATGACATGGGGGCAATGCTGCTTTTCCGTTGGCCACATTTTCCGAAAAGGATACCGAAGTGTCCGGAAGTACACTGGGGTTCCACGCGGAGACCAGCATTCTTCGGCTATTGGGGTTGTTCTTCAGGGTTTCGATGACTTCCTTGATCTGGTCGATTTCCTCACTGTTCCAATTGCGCCATTGGTGTCCGTACACAGGGCCTAAATTCCCTTGGTCATCAGCCCATTCGTTCCAAATCCGCACCCCGTTCTCCTGTAGATATTGAATGTTGGTATCACCTTTCAAAAACCAAAGCAGTTCGTGGACAATGGATTTCAGGTGCAACTTTTTGGTGGTCACCATGGGAAATCCTTCGGAAAGGTCAAAACGCATTTGATAGCCAAAAACGCTCAAGGTTCCTGTTCCCGTGCGATCGCCCTTGGCATTGCCATGTTCCAAAACGTGTTTAAGAAGGTCGTGGTATTGTTTCATTCTTTTGGTACAAATTAGAGGTCATTTCGAATGAATGCATGAGGAGAAATCCAAGACATCTCGACTGCGCTCGATGTGACAAAAAAATCAATCGGTCTAAATTACATCAAGAAAAAAGCATTCAAAATAGGAGCAGGATGTACTTATAAAGATTTTATCAACGGAATATGCGTTATCCCAATATCATCCCGGCAATAGTGGCCGAAAGTAGTGACGCCAAGGAGCCGCCTAAAACGGCTTTCATACCGAATTCGGAGAGGGTCTTGCGCTGTCCGGGGGCCAAGGAGCCAATGCCGCCTATCTGAATACCAATGGAGGCAAAGTTGGCAAAGCCACAAAGCATGTAAGTGGCCATGATCACGGACTTGTTATAGGCAAAGTGCAGGTCGCTATTCATGTTCTTGAGTTCCGCCAATTGAATGTAGCCCACAAATTCGCTGGCCGCCAGTTTAATGCCAAGCAACTGCCCCATAAGCATAACATCTTCGTTGGCCACGCCTATAAGCCACATGAGGGGAGCGAATACAGTGCCTAATATGGCTTCAAGCGAAAAACTGTTGTATGGTGAATTGGCTGCAATCCAATTGTTGAGGGTGCTCCAATCGCCAACCCAGCCCAAAATACCATTGATCATAGCGATGAAGGCTACGAAGACCAAGAGCATGGCACCCACGTTTAGGGCCAATTTTAATCCTTCCGTGGTTCCGTTGGCAATGGCGTCCAAGATGTTGGCGCCAATTTTTTCCGAAGAGACTTGGACATCGGTATTTACGGTTTCGGTCTGGGGATATAATATTTTTGAAATGACAATGGCGCCAGGTGCGGCCATCACGGAAGCGGCCAACAGGTGTTTGGCGAATACCAATCGCAATTCAGGGTCATCCCCACCTAAAAAACCAATATAGGCTGCAAGAACGGCGCCGGCTACGGTGGCCATTCCGCCAATCATCACCAAAAGGATTTCAGATTTGTTCATTTTTTCCAGATAGGCCTTGATGAGCAATGGGGCTTCGGTCTGCCCCAAGAAAATGTTTCCGGCCACGGAGAGGCTTTCCGCTCCTGATATGCCCAAGGATTTGGACAATAACCAAGCCATGGCCTTTACCACTTTTTGAATTACTCCCAAGTAGAACAATACCGAGGTCAATGCAGAGAAAAATATAATGGTAGGCAATACCTGAAAGGCGAAAATATAGCCGAACGTGTCCATGTCCACCACCAAACCTTCAAACAGGAACTGGCTTCCGGCGCGGGTAAAGTCCAAAATGCTGACAAAAACTTCCCCAACTTTTTCAAAGGCATACTGCACAAAAGATACCTTGAGCACTCCAACGGCAATCAACAATTGCAATGCAAGACCGATGCCCACTGTTCTCCAGTTGATGGCCTTTCTGTTGGAACTGAACAAAAATGAGATGAAAATAAGCACGGCCATTCCCAGAGCCCCGCGCCATAACGTATGGATGGAAAAACCTTGATTGGGTATGATTTCTGTTACATTTTGAACTGAAACATCATTGATGAGGGTAGTGCCAATGGCAATATTCAGAGAGTCGGTAGGTGGGGTGTTTTGTCCCAAGGCAACAGTGCACAGGAGCAATAGTGTCAGGAAACTTAAGGTCTTTTTCCCCATGTAGTTGGTTTATTTGCGCTTGGAAATTTCGTCCCGCAGTTTGGCGGCCTTTTCGTAATCTTCGTTGGCCACTGCTTTGTCCAATTCTTTATGGAGCTCATCCAAGGACATTTCCCGATACCCATGGGTGTCTGCCCCTGATTCTATTTCAACGGTTTCGCCTTCTTGAAGGATTTCATCCACCACAATGCTATCGTCTTCCTCATTCTCTTCATTTTCCTTGGGGGAGAATTTAAGAAAGATCCCTGCTTTGTCCAAGATGGTCTTGTAGGTGAATATAGGGGCATCAAACCGAAGCGCCAAAGCAATGGCATCGCTGGTGCGGGCATCGATGATTTCCTCTACCTTGTCCTGCTCACAGATGATGCTGGAATAAAAAACACCGTCCACTAATTTGTGGATGATCACCTGCTTCACCACAATCTGAAATCTATCTGCGAAATTCTTGAAAAGGTCGTGTGTCAAGGGCCTTGGTGGTTTGATTTCTTTTTCCAGCGCAATGGCAATGGACTGGGCTTCAAAGGCACCAATGACAATGGGAAGTTTTCGGTCTCCCTCCACTTCATTTAAAATAAGGGCATACGCACCATTTTGTGTTTGACTATATGATATTCCCTTTATTTTTAATCGAACTAAGCTCATAATCTCCTCCTAAAAACCCAAAAGGGCCGTTCAAATAAGCGGCGTTGCCAGTTATCTGAACAGCCCCTTGTTAAGGGCAAATTAACAAAATTTAAGCGTTTTGGGCTTTAAATTCCTTTAATTTTTCGATGAGCTTGGGCACCACCTCAAAGGCGTCGCCAACTATACCATAATCAGCAGCTTTAAAGAATGGGGCTTCAGGGTCATTGTTGATCACCACCTTGGTTTTTGAGGCGCTGACCCCCGCCAAATGTTGAATGGCACCTGAAATCCCTATAGCGATGTATAAATTACTGGCCACGGGTTTTCCGGTCTGGCCTACGTGTTCGCCATGGGGGCGCCAGCCCAAATCCGAGACGGGCTTGGAACAGGCAGTGGCTGCTCCCAGAACATCGGCCAATTCTTCTACCATGCCCCAATTTTCAGGGCCTTTAAGTCCTCTACCTCCTGATACCACAATATCGGCATCGGCAATGGAGACTTTCCCTGCGACCTTGTCCACTTCAACGGATTTGGTGGTGAAATCTGAATCGCCCAAGGAAGGGTTAAAATCTTCAACAGAAGCTGAAACATTGTTTTCCATTGCGCCATAGGCATTGTTGGACACTCCTATAATTTTTATGTCCGAACTGATTTCGGTATGGGCAAACCCTTTATTGCTGAACGCAGTACGCTTCACAACAAAAGGTGAGGTACTATCCGGAGCGGCAACAACATTGGGTACGTAACCGGCGCTAAGTTTTGCGGTTAGGATGGGCGCCAAAAACTTGGTATCGGCACTGGAGCTTAAGATAATGACTTTGGCCTCTTCGGCCTCTGCAGCCTGGGTCAGTGCATCGGCGTAGGCTTTGGCGTTGAAAGTGGCCAATTGGTCATTGGATATCTTTAAAACCTTGGAGACACCATAATTGCCCAATGAAGCTTCGTCATTGGCATTAAAGGCAACCGCGGTCACATTTGTTCCCAAGTCTTGTGCTACTTTGTAGGCATAGGAAGCCACTTCAAAGGCACTTTTTTTGAATTTTCCTTTTTCGGATTCGGTATATACTAATACTGACATAAAAATTTCTTTAAATTTTTTCCTGAACTTGTTTCAGGAACCTTATGACTTTTTCAAATGGATTCCGAAACGAGTTCGGAATGATTTGGCTGCGCCTTAGATTACTTTGGCTTCGTTGTGCAATAGGTTCACCAACTCACCAACATTGTCTGCATCTACAAGCTTCACTTGTCCTTTTGGCGCTGGTTTCTCAAATTTTTGGTCTTGTGTGGGTTGCGAAGCTTCCACGGGTTCCACGACATTGAGTGCTTTTTGACGAGCCATCATGATTCCCCGCATATTGGGAATGCGAAGGTCACTTTCCTGTACCAATCCTTTTTGGCCTCCAATGACCAAGGGTAGGGAAGTGCTCAATTTTTCTTTACCGCCATCAATTTCCCGAAGTGCCGTGGCCGTATTGCCATCGACCTCCAGGCCAATGCAGGTGTTCACAAAATTCATATCCAAAAGGGTGGCCAGGATTCCGGGGACCATTCCTCCATTGTAATCAATGGATTCCCTACCGGCAATGACAAGGTCGTACCCTCCATTTTTAACGATTTCTGCCAATTGTTTGGCTACAAAAAAACCATCGGCGGGTTCGGCATTCACCCGTATGGCCTCATCGGCCCCAATGGCCAATGCCTTACGGATGGTAGGTTCGGTCTGGGGACCGCCTACAGTGGCCACGTGTACGGTGGCTCCTTGCTTTTCCTTGAACCACATGGCGCGTGTCAATCCAAACTCATCATTGGGATTAATCACAAATTGCACCCCGTTTGTATCAAACTTGGTATCCCCTTCCGTAAAATTGATTTTGGAGGTAGTATCTGGTACATTGCTAATGCAAACTAAAATCTTCATAGGTACTTTAAGGTTTATAGCTTCAAAGATAGCTATTAAATTCATAAATTTATTATGCATGCATAATAAATTTCGTTCTTTTTTTGATTTATCCCCAAGCATTGTTCTTTTAGTTTTTGCTATTTTTGCTTGCGTTTTTAAGCACACTAACAAAACTTTTAGCATCAGTTAATGAAAACACTACAGTTTAGGGAAGCAATTGCGGAGGCCATGTCCGAGGAAATGCGCAGGGACGATACCATTTATTTGATGGGGGAGGAAGTAGCGGAATACAATGGGGCCTACAAGGCTTCAAAGGGAATGTTGGACGAATTTGGACCGGAACGCGTATTGGATACTCCCATTTCTGAGTTGGGATTTGCCGGTATCGGCGTAGGTTCTGCCATGAATGGCAACCGCCCCATTATAGAGTTCATGACCTTCAATTTCTCCTTGGTGGGAATTGACCAAATCATAAACAATGCCGCTAAAATTCGACAGATGTCCGGTGGACAGTTCAACTGCCCCATCGTTTTTAGGGGCCCTACCGCTTCTGCGGGCCAATTGGCGGCCACACACTCCCAAGCTTTTGAGAGCTGGTTTGCCAACTGTCCGGGATTGAAGGTGGTTGTACCTTCAAATCCAGCTGATGCCAAAGGATTGTTGAAAGCGGCGATCCGTGATGATGACCCTGTAATTTTTATGGAGTCGGAACAGATGTATGGTGACAAAGGTGAAGTGCCTGAAGGCGAATATACCATCCCATTGGGTGTTGCCGATATCAAAAGGGAAGGTACCGACGTGACCATAGTTTCCTTTGGAAAAATCATCAAGGAAGCCTACAAGGCGGCCGATGAACTGGAAAAAGAAGGAATTAGCTGCGAAATCATCGATTTGCGCACCGTGCGTCCCATGGACTATGAAGCCATCCTGAATTCCGTGAAGAAAACCAATAGAATGGTCATCTTGGAAGAAGCCTGGCCTTTTGGAAATGTGGCCACTGAGATCATTTACCATGTACAGGACAAGGCATTCGATTATTTGGACGCCCCTATTGTGAAAATAAACACAGCCGATACCCCGGCACCCTATTCGCCCGTGCTTTTGGCCGAGTGGTTGCCCAATCATGAGGATGTCATTAAGGCTGTTAAGAAAGTGTTATATAAATAGCTTGCGTATATTTGTAAGGTATATTAGCCCCGTCAACCATGTTGATGGGGCTTTTTTAACGGAACAGTTTTTGATAAGAAGTTACTTTTGAACCAAAATTTGACCTAAAGTGCAGCTGGAAAGCCCAACGGTTTTTCCAATGTCCCATATATCAAAACATGAAGAGATTCCTAGCCGTTTTCTTTTTGCTTACTTCTTTAACCATTTTCTCGCAGACCAAGGTGGGCGGTATTGTATTGGATGAATCCGGTGAACCCATTGCCTTTGCCAATATCATTTTTAAAAACTCTTCCGAGGGGACCATTACCAATGACAATGGTAGATTCTACTTGGAATCGGATGATACCTATGAAACCATTACGGTTACCTTTATTGGGTATGAAAGTAAGGAGATAAACTTGCCCCAAAAGGTGAACTATGGATTGGAAATCGTGTTGAACGAATCCATGGAACAGCTAAAAGAGGTTATTGTGTATACCGGAAAGCAGTCCAAAAAAGATAACCCGGCCATTGATATCCTTCGAAAAATTTGGGCCAAGAAACGTGAAAATGGGGTTAGTAAGTTCAAACAATACAAATACGATAAATACGAAAAAGTAGAGTTTGACCTTAATACCATAGACAGTGCATTGATCCAAAGTAAACTGTTCAGGGGGTTAGAGTTCATGTTCGAGGATTTGGATACCTCAAGGATTACAGGGAAGACCTATTTGCCCATCTTTTTGAACGAAACCTTTTCAAAGGTCTATGGTGATAATATCCTGAATCGGGAAAAAGAGGATGTCTTAGGCAATAAAAGTTCAGGATTTGAAGGAAACCAAGCCATCACGGCCTTTGTGGAAGACCTGTACTCCGATTATGACATCTACGATAACTACCTGCGGTTTTTCGACAAAAGCTTCACCAGTCCGTTGTCCAAGACAGGGATAGATACCTATAATTATGTGCTGTCAGACAGTACCTATATTGATGATAAATGGTGCTATAACATCATCTATTACCCTAGACGAAAGAACGAACTCACCTTTAAAGGGGATTTTTGGGTAAACGATACCACCTTTGCCATTAAGAAGATCAACATGCAGGTCACCAAGAGTGCCAATATCAATTGGGTGAAGGAAATCTATATTGAACAGGATTTTGATGTGGTCAACGATTCGGTCTTTTTGCTGAAACGGGACTATATGCTCAGCGACTTTGCCTTTTCCAAAAAGGAGAAATCAAGAGGGGTGTACGGAAAACGCACTACGGTTTTTGATAATTATGAGTTTGATCTAAGTCGGCCCGAGTCGTTCTACAAAGCGGAATCCGACCCCTATGACCCACGGGTCTTTTCGCAGGATACCACCTTCTGGAAAAATGCCCGGCTGGAGAATCTCAGTGATGACGAATCGGGAATCTTTCAGCTTTTGGACACCCTGAAGACGGTCCCCAAGTTCCGAACCTACTATGACATTGTGAGCATCTTGGGTTCTGGCTATATCGAAATAGACAAGTGGAACATAGATATTGGCGATGTCTACAGCACCTTTGGCTATAATGATGCTGAAGGAATGCGCTTAAGGGCAGGAGCCCGTACCTACTTTGGCCAAAACGATACCTGGCGTTTGGAAGGCTATATGGCCTATGGGTTTGGTGATCATAAGTTTAAACACGGGCTTTCAGGTAAGTTCTTGCTGGACCGAAAGACCCGACTGATTCTTTCCGGTGGAAACCGAAGGGACATAGAGCAGTTGGGACTAAGCCTTACCAGTACCAATGATGTGCTGGGCAGGAGTATTGCTTCATCCTCCTTGGTCACGGTAGGCTCCAATGACAGGCTTACCAACATTAACCTATCCACTTTGGGACTGGAAATGGAACCCGTCAAGAATTTCCGGATTCGTCTGGGGAGTTCCTTACGGACCTTGAGTTCGGCCTTGCCGGATGCCTTTAACCTGGATTATGTGGATGCGGGTTCGCCAACAGGCATTTCATCAGAAGTGAAACAATTTGATGTCAGCACCACCCTCATCTATACGCCGGGTAAAAGAACCATTGGATATGGGGTGGAACGGGCCAATATCAACGACGATCATAGCACCGTGGTGTTGAATTACACCAAAGGGATAAGTGGCTTCTTGGAAAGTGATTTTGACTATGAGCGACTCCAATTTTCGTACAAGCAGCCTTGGCAAATAGGAGGTTTTGGGAGGTTAACGACCAGCGTGGAACTTGGGAAGACCTTTGGAGAAGTGCCTTTGTCACTTTTAAGTGTTATTCCCGGAAATCAAACCCTGTTCTCACTATATAATGTATTCCCCAACCTTGATTTTTACGAATTTGTGACCGATACCTATGCTACCGTGCATTTGGAGCATAATTTTAATGGGAGACTGTTCTCAAGAATTCCATTTTTGCGCAAGTTCAACCTGCGTGAAATTGTTGGATTGAGAGGGGCATGGGGTCAAATTTCGGATGAAAATATCGCTTTGAGTGCTCCCGCCAACATTCCATTAATGGCGCCCGAGGACCAGATTTATTGGGAGTACTCGTTTGGTGTGGGCAACATCTTCAAGATTTTGCGCATCGATTTTAACTTTAGGGGGAATTATCTGGATAATCCCGATGCACGTCCGTTTGGAATCACGGGAACCTTCGGATTTAATTTTTAACTGAAAAATCTTCCTGATGCAGGGCATCAGGGCTCGGATAAAATTGTTATTCCTGTGAAAACAGGAATCTATACGAATTAACGCAATTTCATTACCCCATTCCATCTATACGGGCTATTTTTGTAGAAAATAAAACTTCAAGCATGTCCAAAAGAGAACCCGTTACCTTTGATGTCCTAATTGAAATTCCAAAAGGTAGCCGAAACAAATACGAATACGACTTTACCCTGCATAAGATTCGGTTCGATAGAACCCTTTTTTCCTCGATGATGTATCCCGGGGATTACGGTTTTGTTCCAGAGACCTTGGCCTTGGACCACGATCCCTTGGATGTGTTGGTGTTGGGTACCGAGCCCACCTATCCCATGGTGGTGATGGAGGTAAAGCCAGTAGGGGTGTTCCATATGACCGATGAAAAAGGACCGGATGAAAAATTGATTTGTGTTCCCGTTTCCGACCCTATTTGGAGCAAAAGGGATGATATCAGCGAATTGAACCCACATAGACTAAAGGAAATCGAGCACTTTTTCCAAGTATACAAAGACTTGGAAGAGAAAAAGGTCGACACCGGAGGATGGGGTGGTGTCGATGAAGCCATAGAGATTTACCTCGAATGTGTGAAACGATATGATGAAAGTGAACACAAAAAGAAACGTACTTATACCATATAAGGAACAATCGCCAAGAATTTATGCGCTTTTATTAAATAAAAGCGCATTTTTTTTATTACTCCGTATTTTACTACATTAGCTGCCATTAAAAAAATCTTAAACAACTACTAACTATGGATTTGATTGTGAAATTTTTGCCCGTGTTTGGTATCCTGGGCTTGTTGTACGTGTTTATTAAAAACGTATGGATTTCTAAGCAGGAAGTCGGGGATGAGAAGATGGCAAGAATTGCCAAGAACATTGCAGATGGTGCAATGTCGTTCTTGAAGGCTGAATATAAGATATTGAGCATTTTCGTCGTTGCTGTGGCTATTCTACTGTTCTTCAAAGGCAGTAATGAGGCTGGTTCCAATGGCATGGTGGCCGTTTCCTTTATTGTAGGGGCCATCTGCTCCGCGTTGGCCGGTTTTATTGGAATGAAAGTGGCCACCAAAGCAAATGTGCGTACCACAAATGCCGCCAGAACTTCCTTGGGCAAGGCCTTGGAAGTGGCTTTTGCCGGTGGAGCCGTAATGGGTCTCGGCGTTGTAGGTCTCGGTGTTTTGGGATTGAGCGTGCTCTTTATGGTGTACAGCGGACAAGGATGGGAACTTAGTGAAGTATTGAACGTACTTTCTGGATTCTCCTTGGGCGCATCATCCATAGCACTCTTCGCCCGTGTGGGTGGAGGTATCTATACCAAGGCGGCCGATGTTGGTGCCGACCTTGTGGGTAAGGTGGAAGCCGGTATTCCCGAAGATCACCCCTTGAACCCTGCCACTATTGCAGATAATGTGGGGGATAATGTTGGGGACGTTGCCGGTATGGGGGCTGACCTTTTTGAATCATACGTAGGTTCCATAATCGGAACCATGGTATTGGGAGCCGTTTTTGCGGGTCTTCCAGAATTCCAAGCCGCTTTTGACGGTCTTGGGGCCGTATATCTTCCCTTGGCTTTGGCTGCAGTAGGGATTGTAATGTCCATTATCGGGACGTTCTTTGTTAAAGTAAAGGATGGCGGGAATCCACAGACTGCTTTGAACATTGGTGAATTTGGCTCTGCCGGACTTATGTTGATCGCATCCTATTTCTTGATTACTGGAATGCTTCCAGAATCTTGGGTTGAAGGAGGAAAAGAATACTCTTCCATGGGGGTTTTCTGGGCTACCATTGCCGGTCTTGTTGCCGGATTGTTGGTGGGTAAAGTCACTGAATATTATACTGGAACGGGAACTAAACCCGTAAACTCCATTGTACGTCAGTCCGAAACCGGTTCTGCCACAAACATTATTGCCGGTTTGGGCGTGGGTATGATGTCCACCGCCATTCCGATCATATTGATTGCCGCTGCGATTTTGGTATCACATTATTTTGCTGGATTATACGGTATCGCTATCGCGGCCGTAGGGATGTTGGCCAATACCGGTATCCAGTTGGCGGTTGATGCGTACGGACCTATTTCCGACAACGCGGGTGGTATTGCCGAGATGGCCGAATTGCCAAGCGAAGTACGTGAACGTACTGATAAATTGGATGCCGTTGGAAACACCACTGCTGCCATTGGTAAAGGTTTTGCCATTGCCTCAGCGGCTTTGACTGCCTTGGCGTTGTTCGCTGCTTTCATGAAGACAGCCGGTGTAACATCCATTGACGTATCCCAGCCGGATATTATGGCGGGACTATTGATCGGGGGAATGCTTCCTTTCGTATTTTCCGCCCTTTCCATGAATGCCGTAGGTAGAGCTGCCATGGCCATGATCGAAGAGGTACGTCGTCAATTTAGGGACATTCCCCAATTGAAAGCGGCCCTTGAGGTAATGCGTAAATACGATGCTGATATTTCAAAAGCGTCAGAAGAAGATAGAAAGATTTTTGATGCCGCCGATGGTGTGGCCGAATACGAAAAGTGTGTGGCCATTTCCACTCAGGCGTCCATTAAGGAAATGGTATTCCCTGGATTGTTGGCGATTGCCGTTCCTGTGGCCGTTGGGTTTATTGGAGGTGCCGAAATGTTAGGTGGATTGTTGGCTGGGGTAACCACAGCCGGGGTATTGATGGCCATCTTCCAATCCAATGCCGGAGGTGCTTGGGACAACGCCAAGAAGACCATTGAAAGTGAAGGTCGCAAAGGCTCTGATGCCCATAAAGCTGCCGTGGTTGGAGATACCGTTGGAGATCCTTTCAAGGATACTTCAGGGCCATCCTTGAACATCTTGTTGAAATTGATGTCCGTTGTGGCCTTGGTTATTGCGCCAAGTTTGGTAAACCTATCCCCAGCGGATGAGTTGAGCATGGTGAAAGAAAACGGTACGGTCATCACCATTTCTGAGGAAGGAATGAAAGAGACCAAGACCATTGCCAAGAAGTTCTTGGTAGAGGTAAGCAATACTGCCGATGGTGCTTTCAAGGCTATCGTGACCTCCAGCTACGAAGCCAATGGAAAAGTAGTGGATGAGATAGAAGAGTTCACTGCTGATACCAAGGAAGAAGTGGAACAATTGGTGGAGGCATATAAAAATAAGATGAAGCAATAAAGAACTTGCTTTCAATACGAGTAAAAACCACGCCTTTGGCGTGGTTTTTTTGTGAATTCAATCTATGTTGGATTTCTCAATCGTCCTTGCGGTCCTCATTTTAAAATGACATGTTTTCCTGATAGATTTCTCAGTCGCTACGCTTCTTCGAAATAACCTTGCCGTTCCTACTGTCATTTCAAACCCACCTTGGGAGTGTGGAAAATCTTAAATCAATTCAATTTAAACGTAATGGGTATGGAAAAAGGAACCTTCACTGCTGTTCCCCGTTGCTTTCCCGGAATCATCTGGGGTAGTTTGGAGATGATGCGGGCCGCTTCGGTTTCCAGGCTTTCATGGGGACCTCGCATGCGTACATCAGCTATTTTTCCATCTTTTTGAATGGTGAATACCACATTTACCCGGCCTTCCAAACCCATTTCTTGGGCAATTTCGGGATAGCGGAAATGCTTTCTAATATGTTTTTGCATCATCTCCTGAAAACATAATTTCTTTTCTTCTTTGTCGGTTACATTTTCGCAACCTGGAAAAGTAGGGGCATCCTCAATCAATACCCACGGAACAATCTCAGGTTCATCGTCATCGGCTACCTCTATGGTTTCAATGGGGGATATCTCTGTATCCTGATCAGGTTCTGTGGATTCGATAACAGTTTCAATGATGTTTTCGTCATCGTCTGGAACAATTTCTATTATCGGAGGTGCTTGGATAATCTTGGGTTTGGGGAGTTCAATTTTGGTGATGGGTACTTCTTCAATAAGTTCATCTTGAACGTGTAGTTTAGCATAATCCCAATCTACTACGGGGTCATACGTTTTCCACTCCAATGCAGTGTAGATAAGGAGCAATACCAAGAACATCCCCATAAAAAAGTAAAGGAGGCTGTTCCGTTTCAATTCCACATGTTGATTTTTCTTTGGTTCCATGACTTTCAAGTTTTAATGGCCCGTGAGGGTCGCAGTTCGTACCCTTAAACTACTTTGAAAATCAGCTGGATGAAACCTACAATGAGTGAATGCCCCTTTTGGATTAGGGAATGACCTTGATACGGTTCAAGATGGGTTTTATATGCCCAGAGTGGGGAGGTGTTTCACCTTGTGATAGGTAAGGGCGGCCCGTATACAATGCTTGAGTTCTTCCACAGGGATTTCATCATCCTTTTGGAAAATAAGGGCTCTCTTCCTTTCAAATTCAAAAACGCTCTGGAAAGTTGCTTTGAACGTTTCCACCAATCGGCTGGTGCACTTAAAGTACAAGGCATACTGGTCGGGGGCCTTGGATTTCCAATCCATCCGTATGGTGCTGCCATTTTTGGTCAAATAACTGGGTTCACCCCATTTCAGGGTCTCTTCCAGTGCGGAGATATCTTCAACTTCCTTGGCAGTTTCCACAATTAACTCCCGAAGCACTAACAGTTTTTCCCTAGCCCAATCAGGATAGTGGTCGAACACCGTTTGTACTTCGGGGTTTGTGTTTATCTGAAGGTTTTCCATGAAAATCAGTCGGTCAACGCTTGGTAAATCAAAGCACGGAGTTTTCCATGGTCGTCAATCTTCCCGGCAGGGATTAATTGGGTAAAATAGACCACTACCAATTCTTCCTCTGGGTCTACCCAATAGGAAGAGTGATAGGCGCCACCCCAACCATATTCACCTTTGGAGCCTAATACCCCTCGTCTGCCCAAATCCTCCACAACGGAAAAGCCCAGACCGAATCCGGTGCCATTTCCCCAAGGATAAATCACATCACTGGCCAAATGGTTCACGGTCATGAGTTCCACGGTTTTGGGGGATATGATTTGTTTGCCATTGAACGTTCCTTTGTTGAGCGTCATTTGCAAGAATTTGGCATAGTCCATGGCGGTGCTCAAGAGACCGGCACCACCGGAAAAGCTTTTTCGAGGACCATCCACATACGCCCCTTGGCCTACCATATGCCCAGGTTCGGGGGCGCGTTCCAATCCGTTTTCGGTAGCGGAATACACTGTTGCCAAACGCTGTCTTTTATCCTTTGGAAGATAAAAATGGGTGTCGTTCATGCCCAGAGGGTCCAGAATATTTTTCTTGATGAAAACATCCAAAGGTTCCCCGGAAACCACCTCGATCAAGGCACCAAGAATATCGGTGTTATAGCCATACACCCATTTTTCACCGGGTTGTGATTCAAAGGGGAGGTCGGCCATACGGTTGATGGTCGCTTGGATGGGTTCGTTACGGTCTGCAAAATACCACCCTTGGATATTGGCGGCTTCCCAGAGGTCCTTGGCTATGCCACTGCCGTAGGAAACTCCCGAGGTATGGGTGAGTAGATCGCGAACGGTGATGGGTCTTTTGGCCTTCACTACATCATAGGAACCATCTTCTTTGGCCACGGCCACCTTGGTTTCCATAAAAGCGGGCATATATTTTCCCACGGGATCACTGATGAGCAATTGCCCCCGTTCCTGCAAGATCATCACCCCAACACTGATAACGGCCTTGGTCTGCGAAGCGATCCTGAAAATGGAGCTTTCGGTCATGGGGACGTTGTTTTCCACGTCATTCTTTCCAAACGACTGCAAATAGGCCACTTTTCCTTTGCGGGCCACGAGTGCAACCGCGCCGGACAGTTCCCCGTCATCCACATACTCCTGAAAGGTCTGGGTGAGTACGTTGAGGCGTTGGGAAGATAGGCCTACCTGATCGGCAGGGACTTTGGCCAACTCTTGGGCCGTGGTGCCCACATAAAGCAAGGATACAAAGGCAAAAAGTAAAAACTTGGAAAACGATAGGGTTCTCATAATGGGTTGATTGTGATGATTATTTTTTATTTCTGGATTTCCAACAGCTCCATGGCCTTTTTCAATTCTTCATGGAGTTCGTTAAAGCCAATGGCATGGCCAATGTTGATGAACTCCTGAAAATGGCTCCGAAGATTTTGATGTAATGTTTCTCTAAGTTGATTGCTCAATTGTACCACTTCCTTGGTCTGTTCCATGTTTTCCAACTGCTTGTAGAGCTTTATGATGTCTGAATTCATGGTATTGGGTTTTCTGATTTTTACAAGGTAAAATCTTGAATACAAAAACTAAATATACCCATATCCCTTCAAAAAAGGAGCGGTATAAAGTTGATAAATATGTTCTGGCGTAAAAATTTATTCGAACAAGCCGTGGATCTCCGCATCAATGCGGTTGATCACCTCGCCCAAATCCTCCGGGGAGTCCACAAAGTTGAGGTTGTCCACATCAAAAATGAGCAATTTCCCTTTTTCGTAGGTATTGGCCCAAGCCTCGTAACGTTCGTTCAATCGGCTGAGGTAGTCAATAGAGATACTGTTCTCGTAATCCCGACCGCGCTTGTGGATCTGGTTCACCAAATTAGGGATGGAACTGCGTAGATAAATCAACAGGTCTGGCGGTTGTACCAAGGTCTCCATCAACTCAAAAAGACTTTTGTAGTTCTCAAAATCCCGGTTGGTCATCAACCCCATGGCATGCAGGTTGGGTGCAAAAATATGCGCATCCTCATAGATGGTCCTGTCTTGGATCACATCCATTCCAGTTTCACGGATTTTAAGGATCTGTCGGTAGCGACTGTTCAAAAAGTAGATCTGCAGGTTAAAACTCCATCGTTCCATTTGGGTGTAGAAGTCATCTAGGTACGGATTGTCCACCACGTCCTCAAAATGGGCGTCCCACTTATAATGTTTGGCAAGTAAGTTGGTTAAGGTGGTCTTTCCGGCGCCAATGTTTCCTGCTACCGCAATATGCATGGGATGATGTTGTTTAAAGTTGGTGTATTAGGTTGGGGAACCAACGCGCAATATACAAAGTATATCCAGTAGAAGAAAAAAAACCGGTTGAAATGGGAAACTTGTGAACAGTGATCAAACAAAGTTTTAAAATATGTGGCAAATATGTACTTTTGCCCATCTGAATGAGGATAGATTTGACTGATTGCAACCTCGGTCGCCCAACAGATGGGTGTACAAAAATGCTAAAGCAGTTTATACTGAACCTGGTTCGGGCTTCTTGGTGAAGCATTGTAAACTTCTTACGGCCTTTCCGTCAAAACTATCCATTTAAATTAGAATCATGGCATATTTGTTTACCTCAGAATCGGTAAGTGAGGGACACCCAGATAAAATTGCAGATCAGATCAGTGATGCCCTTTTGGATAATTTTTTGGCCTTTGACCCCGAGAGCAAAGTGGCCTGTGAAACCTTGGTGACCACGGGGCAAGTGGTCTTGGCGGGTGAAGTGAAGAGTCACACCTATTTGGATTTGCAGAGCATTGCCCGGGAAGTCATAAACAATATTGGCTACACCAAGGGGGAGTATAAGTTCAGCGGCGATTCCTGCGGGGTGATTTCCTTGATCCATGAACAATCCCAGGAAATCAACCAAGGGGTAGATCGTGGTAGCAAAGAAGAGCAAGGTGCCGGTGATCAGGGAATGATGTTCGGGTATGCTACCAAGGAAACTGACAACTACATGCCCTTGGCCTTGGATATTTCGCACAAGATTTTGCAGGTTTTGGCAGAATTGCGACGTGAAGGCACCCAATTGACCTATCTACGACCTGATGCCAAGGCACAGGTGACCATAGAATATTCGGATGACAACGTGCCACAACGCATCGATACCATTGTGGTCTCTACCCAGCACGATGAGTTTGGAACAGATACCGAGATGCAGGCCAAGATCAAGGAAGATGTAATCAAAATATTGATTCCAAAGGTCAAGGAACTTTTGCCCGAAAACATCCAGAAACTATTCAACGATACCATCAAATACCACGTGAATCCCACCGGAAAGTTTGTGATTGGTGGCCCACATGGCGACACCGGTCTTACCGGCCGTAAGATCATTGTGGATACCTACGGTGGAAAGGGAGCGCATGGTGGTGGTGCCTTTAGTGGAAAGGATCCCAGCAAGGTGGACCGCAGTGCGGCCTATGCTGCTCGACATATTGCCAAAAACTTGGTGGCCGCAGGGGTGGCCGATGAGATTTTGGTACAGGTGAGCTATGCCATTGGGGTAGTGGAACCAACGTCCATTTTTGTGGATACCTACGGGACCGCCAATGTTGATCTAACCGATGGCGAGATTGCCAAAAAGGCTTCCGAACTCTTCGATATGCGACCCTTTGCCATTGAAGAACGCCTAAAACTACGTAATCCCATTTATTTGGAAACGGCGGCCTATGGCCATATGGGGAAACAGCCCCAAACCTTGACCAAGGTCTTTGAATCTCCCTATAATGGAAAAATTGAAAGGGATGTAGAGCTGTTCACATGGGAAAAATTGGATAAAGTGGATGCCGTGAAAGCAGCCTTCAACCTATAAAGAAAAATAACCACACTAAACGAAGGAGTCTCGAAAGGGGCTCCTTTTTTGTTTGGGATACTCTGCGGAACTTTAGTAGTTTTAGGCAATCAAAATACAAATCGATGAAAAGTTTGGTAAAGGTTCTGTTTCTAAGTGTTGGCCTGTTGTTTGTAATTGGCAGTTGTAAAAAAACGGTTAAGACCGAGGTTCAACAAGTTGATACCTATGTACAAGATCATTATACCAAGCAGGAAGTGGATATTGAGATGCGGGATGGGGTAACACTGCACACCACCATATATTCCCCAAAGGACACTTCCAAGGAATATCCCATTCTGATGCAACGCACCCCATATAGTTCCCGACCCTATGGTGAAGGGAATTTCAGGACACAGATCGGGCCCAATGTGCATTTAATGAAGGAAGGGAACATTATAGTTTACCAAGATGTGAGGGGGCGCTGGCTCAGTGAGGGACATTATGAAAATATGAGGGCTTATATTCCCAACAAGACCTCCAATGATCAAGTGGATGAAAGTTCGGATACCTACGACACCATTGATTGGTTGGTGAACAATGTGGAGAACAACAATGGCAATGTAGGCGTTTGGGGAATTTCCTACCCGGGATATTACGCCACCTATGCCACCGTGGATGCGCATCCGGCCTTAAAGGCCGCTTCGCCACAGGCCTGTATTGGGGATTTCTTTTTTGACGACTTTCACCACAATGGTGCCTATTTATTGAGCTATTTTAGGGCGACTTCCCTTTTTGGAACACCACGGCCCAACGGTGATCAGCCCATCGACACGGCTTGGTATGTGTTGCCGGAATTGCCTACGGAAGATCAATACCAATTCTTCTTGGATGCCGGTCCGTTGAAAAACCTGGATTACTTTTTTGAGTATGAAACCGCGGACACCCCAAAAATGCGTCCCGAAGGTGTGACCGATGACTTTTTCTGGAATGAGCTAAAGGAACATCCCAATTATGATGAGATGTGGCAACGCAAGGGTCTTATCCAGCATCTAAAAAATGTAAAGAGCCATGTGGCCACCATGATCGTGGGAGGGTGGTTTGATGCCGAAGACCTTTACGGTCCGTTGGAAACCTACAAAAACATTGAAAAATACAATGAAGGTAACTACAATACCATGGTTTTTGGTCCATGGGATCATGGACGTTGGTCCAGACGGGATGGCCGAAGCTTGGTGGGCAATTATTATTTTGGGGATTCCATTGCAGAGTTTTATCAGGATAATATCGAAACCAAATTCTTCAACCATTTCTTGAAGGGTGATGGCGATATGAATTCTGGTCTTCCCGAAGCCTACGTGTTTGACACGGGTAAAAAGGAATGGAAAGAATACGATACATGGCCACCAGCAGATATGATGAAACAGACCCTATACCTTTCAGAAAATCAAGAATTGACCTTGGAACAAAAAGGAACCGAAGGAATCCAGTTTATCAGTGATATAAAAAAGCCGGTGCCTTATTCCGAAGATGTAAAGACTGTGTTCACTCCGAGAAAGTACATGACGGATGATCAACGATTTGCCGCAAGGCGTTCCGACGTTTTGGTGTTTGAAACCGAGGTGATGGATGAAGACCTTACCTTGGCCGGTGATATCATGGCCCATTTAAAAGTGGCTACCACAGGAACAGCTGCCGATTGGATTGTCAAGGTCATTGATGTGCACCCCGCTGATGCCGAAACCAACGAGGAAATGCAGGACCACCTTAAAATGAGCAATTATCATTTAATGGTACGGAGCGAGGTATTGCGCGGGCGTTTCCGAAACAGTTTTTCCGACCCGGAACCTTTTACGCCCAATCAAAAGACGGATGTGGACATCAAACTCCAAGATGTGTTCCATACGGTGAAGAAAGGGCATAAATTACAGATTCAGGTGCAGAGTACGTGGTTTCCCCTTATCGATTTGAATCCGCAGACCTATGTGGATAATATCTTTAAAGCGGATGAATCGGACTTTAAGACCCAAACACATACCGTTTTTACCGATTCGAACATTGAGTTTTCGGTTTTACGCTAATTTTTTCCAAAAGATTAGGAATTTCGGTGTTTCCATCAGTATATTTGTCCCCACAAGTTCAAACACGTATTGATTAGTTATCAAGAAAGGTGGAGGGAATAGACCCTGTGAAGCCTTAGCAACCCTTGGCCCCTAGTGCCAAGAAGGTGCTACATTCTATCCCAGCAGGGAATAGATAACGACGATCGATTTTTCGATTTCACTTTCTTATAACTTTTTGATTTATCTATGGGCCATGCCCTTGGGTTTGACTTTTACGTATTGTTTTAAAAATTAAAAAAAAGAAAAGTCATGAGTAATCAAAAATTTGCAACCAACGCTTTACATGCCGGACACGATACTACCCAAACAGCGGGTACCAGGGCAGTGCCTATTTATCAGTCCACCTCGTATGTGTTCAACAACACGGACCATGCTGCCAACTTGTTTTCCTTGGCAGAATTGGGCTTCATCTACACCCGATTGAACAATCCTACCAACCAGATTTTACAAGATCGTTTGGCGGCGGTTGAAGGCGGTGTGGGTGCTGTGGTGTTTGCTTCAGGGACATCCGCTATTTCAACAGGGTTGTTGACTCTTTTAAAGGCCGGAGATCATATTGTGGCTTCGAGCAGTTTGTACGGAGGTACCTATAACTTGTTGAATGTGACCCTGCCTAGATTGGGCATCACAACCACTTTTGTGGATGCATCCGATCCTTCCAATTTTGCGGCCGCCGTTCAAGATAATACGCGTGCCTTCTTTGTGGAATCTTTGGGGAACCCCAAGTTGGATGTGCTCGACCTAAAAGGAATATCCAAGGAAGCCAAAGCGGCACAAGTACCTTTTATCGTGGACAACACCGTAGCTACTCCCGGATTGTTGAATCCGATTGAGCATGGGGCCAATTTGGTGATCCATTCTTTGACCAAATATATTGGGGGTCAGGGCAACTCCTTGGGTGGGGCGATCATCGATGCCGGTACGTTTGATTGGGCCAATGGAAAGTTTCCTGAATTTACGGAACCTTCTGCAGGCTACCACGGTTTGGTGTACCACGAAGCCTTGGGAGCTGCAGCCTTTACCTTTAAATTGATTTTGGAGGGACTGCGCGATTTTGGAGGGGCTTTAAGTCCGTTCAATGCCTTCCAGATTTTACAAGGTTTGGAAACCTTGCCGGTTCGAATCAAACAGCACAGTGAAAATGCTTTGGCATTGGCAGAATGGCTGGAAAGCAGGGATGAGGTTGCCTGGGTCAATTACCCTGGATTGAAAAGTAGTGAGTACAATGATTTGGCCAAGGAATATTTGCCAAAAGGCCAAAGTGGAATCGTTACCTTTGGGGTAAAAGGCGGGTTTGAAGCAGCCAAACAGCTGACCGATGCCACCCAGATATTCTCATTGTTGGCGAATATTGGCGATACCAAATCCTTGATCATACACCCAGCCAGCACCACGCACCAGCAACTGAACGAAGAACAACAGGAAAGTGCCGGTGTGACCCAAGATTTAATTCGATTGTCGGTAGGCCTTGAGGATATCGAAGATTTAAAAGCCGATTTGGAGCAGGCCTTTGCATCCATCGGGTAAAATAACAGACACGCATATTACAGACACCTACATGTTACAGCATCTTAACATACCACAATTCGCCACACAGAACGGTACCACCCAGGATTTGCAATTGTCCTATCAACTTTTTGGGCAGCCCTTGTATTCGGCTCCCATTGTTTTGGTGAACCATGCCCTTACCGGAAATTCCAATGTGGCTGGTGAACACGGATGGTGGTCCGATCTTATTGGTAAGGATAAATCCATCAACACCGATGTCTATACCATTTTGTCCTTCAACATTCCGGGAAATGGTCATGACGGTTTTGTGATCGACAATTACAAGGATTTTGTGGCAGGGGATATCGCAAAGATTTTTCTTTTGGGATTGCAACAGTTGAAGATAGACCGATTGTATGCCATCATTGGTGGGTCATTGGGTGGAGGCATTGCCTGGGAAATGGCCGCGTTGAACCCAAGGATCACGGAACATTTGATTCCCGTAGCTTCGGATTGGAAGTCAACCGATTGGCTCATTGCCAACTGTCAGATCCAAGAACAGTTTTTGGTGAACTCCAAGCAGCCCGTTCACGATGCCCGTATGCATGCCATGCTCTGTTATAGGACCCCTGAATCCTTCAAAGAACGTTTCAAACGAAGTACCAATGAAGAACTTCAGGTCTTCAATGTGGAGAGCTGGTTGATGCACCATGGAAAAAAACTTCAGGAACGGTTCCAATTATCGGCCTATAAACTGATGAACCAATTGCTGAAGACCATAGACATCACCCGAAATGGGGATGAGGGTTTCAAGGAACTGCAGGATAGTGATACCAAGATCCATATTATCGGGGTCAACTCGGATTTGTTCTTTACGGCTGAAGAAAACAGGGAAACCTTTAAGCGTTTGGCCCAGGCCAATACCAATGTTACCTATGGCGAAGTGCAGTCGTTGCATGGCCATGATGCTTTTTTAATGGAGTTTGAACAGTTGGAAAAGCTGTTGGAAGCCGTTTTTCCCAAAAAGGGAAAACAAGAGCGCATCAAGGTCCTGAAGTTTGGAGGGAAGTCCTTGGCCAATGGTGAGGGCATTGAAAGGGTGTTGAACATCATCACCAAAAGGGCGGAAGCCCATGAGAATTTTGCCGTGGTGGTATCGGCCCGGGGCAAGGCCACGGACCAATTGGAGAACATGCTAGAAAAAGCGGCAAGAGGTGAGGAGTTTGAGGAAGCTCTGGCTGCTTTTTCCGCCTACCAGAAGAACGGGTTTTCCGTAGCTATTGAAGAAGAACTCAAATCCATAGAGAAAATATTGAGCGGAGTGTTCCTTACCGGGGATTATAGTTTGAGGACCAAAGACGAGTTGTTGTCTTTTGGGGAATTGATTTCGGGTAAGACCGTTGCCGCACTTTTGAATAAAGAAGGGTTAAAGGCACAGTTGATAGACTCCAGAAGCTTGATCAAGACCGATGACACTTACAGCAATGCAGAGGTAGACCAGAGTCTTTCCAAAGAAAATGTGATCCGTTGCTTCCATGATTTGGACTCGGATACGATACCCGTGGTAACCGGTTTCATTGCTTCCAATAAGGAGGGAGTGACCACCACTTTGGGTAGGAATGGCACCAATTATTCAGCTGCCTTGTTGGCCAATTTCTTGGATGCGTCCGAACTCATCAACTATACCCATGTGGATGGTATTTTTACGGCCAACCCGGATTTGGTGAGCGATGCCAAACTGATTGACGTGATATCGTACGACGAGGCGAATGAGCTCGCCAACTTTGGGGCGACCATTCTGCATGCAAAGACCATAATCCCGCTCATTGAAAAGAACATTCCCTTGCGTATCTGCAATACGTTCAATGATGATAACGAGGGAACCCTAATTGGCCCTAAAACCCAAAATGGAGGCATTAAGTCCCTATCGGTTTTGGACAATATGGCCCTTATCAATTTGGAAGGTAGAGGTCTTTTGGGTAAGGTGGGCATTGATGCAAGGATTTTTAGGGCATTGGGTCAGAACGATATCAGTGTGGGTATCATTTCCCAAGGTTCTTCGGAACGGGGTATTGGTTTGGTGGTCGATTTATCCAAAGCGGAGAAGGCCAAAAAAGTCTTGGATGCAGAGTTTGAGACCGACTATTCTTCGCAGGACATCAACCAGATAACCGTGACCAAGGATGTATCGGTCATCTCCATTGTGGGGATGGACCTGAGCAGTTTTCATAAACCTTTCAACGCCCTGGCCAAGAACCAAGTGATCCCCTTGCTTTTCAATAATACGGTTACGGGCAAGAATGTGAGTATGGTGGTGAAGAAAGCGGATTTGCATAAGGCCGTCAATGTGATTCACGGGCAAATTTTCGGCATAGCCAAAAAAGTGAATCTGGCCATTTTTGGTCACGGCAATGTGGGCGGTACACTGATCGACCAAATCTTGGACTCCCAAAAAAGTATAGAGGAGCGAAAAGGGATTGGCTTTCGGGTGTTTGCAGTGGCCAATTCCAAAAAGGTATTGTTGGATGCGTCTGGAATTGGATCGGATTGGAAGAAAAGATTGGAAAAAGAAGGAATCCCCTACCAGATGGAAAGTGTGGTGTCCTTTGCGCAAACCCATCATTTGGAAAATCTAATAGCAGTTGATAATACCGCGAGCAAATCTTTTGTGGAGAACTATGAAACCTTGGTCAAACACGGTTTTGATTTGGTTTCATCCAATAAAATTGCCAATACGCTCAGCTTCGAAAAATACAAATCCATACGGAAGTGCTTGGATAAAAATCAAAAACAGTATTTGTACGAGACCAATGTGGGCGCAGGGCTTCCCTTGATCGATACCATTAAGCTCTTGCACCTGTCCGGAGAGAACATAACCAGGATCAAAGGGGTGTTTTCGGGTTCGTTGAGCTACATTTTCAACACCTTTTCGGAGCAGGATATTCCGTTTTCATCCATTGTCAAGGAAGCAATGGAGAAGGGGTATACCGAGCCGGACCCGCGTGAGGATCTATCCGGTAACGATGTGGGCAGGAAATTGTTGATCTTGGCCCGTGAATTAGATTTACAAAATGAATTTTCAGATATAGAAGTGGAAAATCTAATCCCGGAGGAATTAAGGACGCTTGAGTTTGATGCCTTTATGGGTAAGATAGGGGATATGGATAAGATTTATGAGGATATCAAAAGTGTACAAGAAGAGAACCATGTACTTAGATATGTGGGAGATCTGCATGGCGATTTACAGCAAGACAAGGGTGTTTTGGAAGTGAAATTGGTGTCCGTGCCCAAAGAAAGTGCTTTGGGGCAGGTAAAGGGATCGGATTCCATTATTGAAATCTATACCGAGTCCTATGGAGAGAACCCTTTGGTGATCCAAGGAGCAGGGGCAGGAGCGGCCGTTACGGCCCGAGGGGTTTTTGGTGATATATTAAGAATAGCAGAAAAGATATGAGCGAGCAGAAGAAGCAATTTGAAACGGAAGCGATCAGAACGCAAATGGAGCGTTCCCAATTTTTGGAACATTCTGCGCCCATGTACCTTACTTCGAGCTTTGTTTTTGAGGATGCCGAGGATATGAGGGCCTCCTTTGCTGAGGAAAAGGACCGCAATATTTATTCGCGTTACGCCAATCCAAACTCCTCTGAGTTTATCGAGAAGGTTTGTAAAATGGAGGGAGCCGAAAGTGGTTTTGCCTTTGCATCCGGTATGGCGGCTGTGTTCTCAACCTTGGCCGCACTGTTGGATAGTGGGGACCATATCATCTCTTCCAAGAGCATATTTGGATCAACCCATAGTCTTTTTACGCAGTTTTTCCCAAAATGGAACATTGCTACCAGCTATTTTAATGCCAATGATTTGGATAGTATAGAGGCATTGATCACACCCAAGACCAAGATCATTTATGCCGAATCGCCTACCAACCCAGGTGTGGATGTGCTGGATTTGGAGGCATTGGGTAACATTGCGAAGAAACACGGACTTATTTTTATCATCGATAATTGCTTTGCATCGCCCTATTTGCAACAGCCCATTAAGTTTGGGGCGGATTTGGTGATCCACTCTGGGACCAAGCTTATGGATGGTCAGGGACGGGTTTTGGCCGGTATTACCGTTGGAAGCCATGAATTGGTGGACAAGGTATATCGTTTTTCCCGAATAACCGGGCCAGCGCTTTCCCCATTCAACGCATGGGTGTTGTCCAAAAGTTTGGAAACCTTGGCCATACGGGTGGACAGGCATTGTGCGAATGCTTTGGAGTTGGCCAATTACCTGGAAAAGCATGATAAAGTGGAGTGGGTAAAATATCCGTTTTTAAAGTCGCATCCCCAATATGAGATTGCCAAAAAACAGATGAAGGCCGGAGGGTGTGTGGTTGCTTTTGAAGTAAAAGGTGGACTGGAAGAAGGGCGCAGGTTTTTCAACAGCATTAAGTTGTTGTCCCTTTCCGCCAATTTAGGGGATTCCCGGAGTATAGTGACCCACCCTGCATCTACCACGCACAGTAAACTCACCAAAGAGGAACGGGAGGCTGTGGGTATTTCAGACGGTACGGTACGGGTTTCGGTAGGATTGGAACACATACAGGACATTATAGCGGATATTGAGCAGGCCTTGGGCTAAAACCTATACCACCTATATTTTTGGATAGCAGATTGTTAATTTTCGCTATATTCGTGGGATGCTCTCCAAGAAGACAAAATATGGCTTAAAGGCTTTGGCTTACCTTGCTACGGTAGGGGATAAGGAGCCTGTTCAGATTGCTGAGATAGCCAAACATGAGAACATTTCCCAAAAGTTTTTGGAAAGTATCTTGCTTACCCTTAGAAGAAATGGCTTTTTAGGCTCCAAAAAAGGAAAAGGCGGAGGGTATTATCTGATAAAAGACCCTAGCGAAATCTTAATGACCTCGGTAATGCGGGTGTTGGAAGGACCCATTGCCATGGTTCCCTGTGTTAGCCTCAATTTCTACGAAAAGTGTGATGACTGTCCTGACGAAGGAGAGTGTTCCGTACATAAATTGATGCTCCAAGTAAGGGACAGTGCCTTGGAAGTATACCGGAACAACACCCTGGCAGACCTTATTTCTTAGGTTGAAATCCATTAATTTTTAGAACCAACGATCAGTAAATTGATAAAAGTCGACCTGTAATCCAATTAATCTACTAAAACTATAGGATAAAAGTAATTTTATACGGATTTTAACAATCTACTTTGATGAAAAATTCTATTTTTGAAATCCCTAGTAAATCGATAGGATAAAATAAAACAAATGATTGCAGACCAACTCGTAGTTCATAAGACCAAAGAAGAGAGTACTACCTATAAGAAGGACAGAAGCTCCGAAAGTCCCAAGCGTAGTATTGTAAAATCTATTAGTTGGAGGATCGTAGGCACATTGGACACCATTATAATATCATGGATCATAACCGGGACCTTGTCTTTGGCGTTTTCAATTGGTATGGTGGAGTTGGTTACCAAAATGGTGCTTTATTTTTTTCATGAGAGAATTTGGAATACAATCAAATGGGGCAGATAAAATTTGATGATATGGCATTATCACTAGAAGAAATCCAGAATTTAAATCGCCAGTTCAAGGGCATTCCACCAGAAGAGATTATTTCTTGGGCCATTGGTCATGGGAAGAAATCTGTGGTTACCACAAACTTTAGACCCTACGAAGTCGCTATTCTTCATGCGGTGACCGAAGTGAATAAAAACACTCCGGTGATTTGGTGTGATACAGGGTATAATACGCCCAATACCTATAAGCATGCAGAAGAGTTGATTTCACGCTTGGGATTGAACATAAAATTATATGTTCCCAAACAAACTTCGGCCCACAGGGATGCTGTCATGGGGATTCCACAAATAGATGACCCAAGGCACAAGGAATTTACGGAGCAGGTAAAGTTGGAGCCTTTTAGAAGAGCCATGGAGGAGCATAAACCCGATGTATGGTTCACCAATTTGCGCAAAGGTCAAACAGCCCACCGGGATTCGTTGGATGTGTTGAGCTTGAGTAAGGACGGGGTTCTTAAGGTAAGCCCGTTTTACCACTGGAGCGATACGCAATTGGATGCATATCTCAACAAGCACAAATTGCCCAACGAGCATAAATATTTTGACCCAACAAAAGTATTGGAGAACCGCGAATGCGGTCTGCATACCTAAATCATAAACTAATTCTACCTCGAGAGCAGTCGAGAGACCATAAACACAATACATTGAGCACAATCACAGAAGAATTGCAAAAACCAGAAACCCAAAACCTGACCGATAGGCCAAGGGCCAATGCATTGGAGCATGAGGCCATTTACATTATCCGTGAGGTTGCGGCACAGTTTGAAAAACCCGTACTGTTGTTTTCGGGAGGAAAGGATTCCATAACCTTGGTCCGATTGGCCCAGAAAGCATTTTGGCCCGCTAAGATTCCATTTCCCTTGATGCATATTGATACCGGCCATAACTTTCCTGAAACCATTGAGTTCAGGGATAAATTGGTAGAGGAACTGGGTGTAGAGCTTATTGTGCGTAATGTTCAGGATTCCATCGATCAAGGAAAGGTAGTGGAGGAAACCGGGAAATATGCCAGTAGAAACATGTTGCAGACCACAACCCTTTTGGACGCCATAGAAGAGTTCAAGTTTGATGCCTGTATCGGCGGGGCCCGTCGCGATGAGGAAAAGGCCCGTGCCAAGGAACGTATATTCTCTGTTCGGGATGATTTTGGCCAGTGGGACGAAAAAAACCAGCGCCCAGAATTGTTCGATATGTTGAACGGTGAAATAGAAATAGGGCAGAATGTTAGGGTATTTCCTATCAGCAACTGGACCGAGTTGGACGTATGGAGCTATATCCAAAAAGAAAATATTGAGATTCCTTCCATCTATTTTGCCCACAAAAGAAACACTTTCTTAAGGGACGGACTGATTTGGTCCGCTGAGGACGATGTGGTTTTTAGGGCCGATGACGAACAAGTGGAAGAGCGCGTGGTACGTTTCAGAACGGTAGGGGATATGTCCTGTACCGCTGCTGTGGAATCCCACGCCGATACCATTGACAAGGTGGTCGCGGAGATCAGAAGCTCAAAAATCTCGGAACGAGGTGCGCGAATCGATGATAAACGCTCCGAAGCCGCCATGGAAAAACGTAAACAACAAGGATACTTTTAAGAAGAAGAGAAACATGGAAGTTTTAAAAATAGCAACAGCAGGAAGTGTAGATGACGGTAAAAGTACCTTGATAGGACGCTTGCTTTACGATACCAAATCCTTGACCGAGGATAAACTGGAGGCCATAGAGCGTACCAGCAAACAAAAGGGTTACGATTACCTAGATTTTTCCTTGGCAACCGATGGATTGGTGGCCGAAAGGGAACAGGGTATCACCATTGATGTGGCCCACATCTACTTTTCAACCGAGTCCAAGAGTTATATCATTGCCGATACCCCCGGCCACGTGGAATATACCCGTAACATGGTTACCGGAGCCTCCACGTCGCAAGCGGCCATTATTTTGATCGATGCCCGAAAAGGAGTCATCGAGCAGACCAACAGGCACTTCTTTATCAACAACCTATTGCGGGTGAAGGATGTGATTGTGGCCATCAACAAGATGGATTTGGTCGATTTTTCTGAGGATGTCTTCAATGATATCAAGGCTGATTTTGAGGAATTGATGGGGAAAAGAGACTATCAGGACCAGAAAATTACCTTCATTCCTGTAAGTGCCCTCAAAGGGGACAATGTAGTGAACCATTCCGAAAACACCCCTTGGTACAATGGGCAAACCCTATTGGAACACTTGGAGGAATTGAACCTTCAGGATATATACAACACTGGAACCCCAAGGTTCCCGGTCCAGTATGTAATTCGACCCAAGACCGAGGAATTCCATGATTTTCGTGGATTTGCGGGAAAGGTATATGGAGGTGAATTGAGTGTGGGTGATGAAGTAGTGGTATTGCCTTCTATGACAAGGTCCAAAATAAAGGCGATATACTTTTATGATAAGGAATATCAGACAGCACCAAGACGCTCTTCCGTGACCATTACCTTGGAAGATGAGGTAAATGTAAGCCGAGGGGATATGTTGGTGAAGACCGATGACCTGCCTACCATAGACAAGCAGTTGACGGCAACGGTATCTTGGATGGATGCCGACCAGTTGACAACGGGCGGCAAGTATATTGTGCAACATGGTGTGAACAAGGTGTTGGCCAAAGTGGATGCCATTGAACATAAGATTCATCCCGATTACTCCGGTATAGAAGAGAATGCCACATCGTTGCAGATGAACGATATTGCCAAAGTGCGTTTCAAATTGAACAAGCCTATTTTTTATGACAAGTTCAAGGATCACCGGACCAATGGCTCGTTCATCATCATTGACAGTCGAACCAACACTACCGCGGGAGTAGGTTTTATCAGTTGATTTTACGATAAGAATTAGCAACCCCGGAAAGGGATAGAGGATTTATAACAAAATCCTATAAAATTGATAGGAAAAATAGAATATGAAAAGCTTCAGAACAGAAATAGAGAACCCGATAGTTGAAAAGGACATCATTGAATTGGAGAAAAAAATTCGCCAGTTCAAAGGAGGTGAAGTGGACGAGGAAAAGTTCAGGAGCCTTCGTTTGGCCCGTGGGGTGTACGGACAACGTCAGCCTGGTGTACAGATGGTTCGGATAAAACTGCCTTATGGTAAGGTAACTTCCAATCAGCTTTTGGGGATTTGCGACGTATCCGATGAGTTTTCCAGAGGAAGGTTGCACATTACCACCCGTCAGGATATCCAAATCCACTACGTGGACTTGGAAAGAACCCCTGAGCTTTGGGCACAACTGGAAAAAGATGAAGTGACCATCCGTGAAGCCTGTGGAAATACGGTTCGGAATGTAACCGCCAGTGAAACCGCGGGCATCGATGTCAACGAACCTTTTGATGTTTCCCCATATGCCCATGGAATTTTTGAATACTTTCTAAGAAACCCCATTGGGCAGGAAATGGGCCGTAAATTCAAGGTTTCTTTTTCATCCAGTGATGAAGATACCGGGCTGTCCTACATGCACGATTTGGGCTTTATTGCCAAAATCCAAAACGGGGAAAGAGGCTTTAAGGTGATGTTGGGTGGTGGATTGGGTTCACAGCCCCGCCATGCCGATGAACTCTATGAATTCTTGCCGGTAGACCAAATAGTTCCCTTGATGGAAGGCGTAATCCGCGTTTTTGATAGATATGGGGAACGTAAAAGTCGCGCCAAGGCCCGTATGAAGTTCTTGTTGAAGGATATCGGTTTGGATGGTTTCAAATCACTTTTGGAAGAAGAGCAATTGGCCGTACCTGTAAAATCGTATCCAATTGATCATGAAAGTTATCCCGTGACAAAAGCGGTTGAGGTAGAGGTACCTGAAATCACCATTGAAGATAAAGAAGCATTCGAACAATGGAAGTCCACCAACTTGGTGCCACAAAAACAAGACGGCTACGTAGCCATCGGCATTAAGGTGCTCTTAGGGGATTTCTATACCGATAAGGCCAGGGAATTGGCAAAGTTGGTTCGCGATTATGCCGCCGGTGAAATACGACTTTCCCTAAGACAAAATATATTGATTCCTTTTGTGAAGGAAGAGTTGGTACCCTTCTTTTATGTGGAACTTCAAAAATTGGGCTTTGCCGAAGCAGGTTATAACAAGGCTTTGGACATCACGGCATGTCCCGGTACCGATACCTGTAATTTAGGGATTGCCAGTAGTACGGGGATTGCCGATGAGTTGGAGCGTGTGATCAAGGCAGAATACCCACAGTATATCAGCAACCCTGATGTGGTGATTAAGATTAGTGGATGTATGAATGCCTGTGGACAGCATAATATGGCCCATATCGGATTTCAAGGAATGTCCGTTCGTACCAAGGATAAATTGGTGGCTCCTGCTTTGCAGGTGTTATTGGGAGGTGGAAATCTTGGAAATGGGAATGGAAAGTTTGCCGATAAGGTGGCCAAAATCCCGAGTAAAAGAGGTCCAGAGGCCCTTCGTTTGATCTTGGATGATTTCGAGGCCAATGGTAATGGAGCATCCTATACGGAATACTACGAAAAACAAGGCCAACTTTACTTCTACGATTTTTTAAAGCCACTTACGGATGTGGATAACCTTACCCCAGAAGATTTCATTGATTGGGGGAATGAGGAAAAATATAAAAAGGAAATCGGTGTTGGTGAATGTGCCGGTGTGGTGATTGATTTGGTGGCCACACTCTTCTTTGAAAGCCAAGAAAAGATTGACAATGCCGAAGAGGCTATCAAGGAAGGAAAATGGGCAGCCTGTATCTACTACTCGTATCAGTCCATTGTGAATTCGGCCAAGGCGTTGCTTACGGCTGAAAAAGTGAAGACCAATACCCATGCCAGTATCATCAAGGATTTTGAGGAGCTCTATGTGGCATCCGGGAAGATTGCCTTCGAGGGTGGTTTCGATACTTTAGCCCTTCAACTGAATAAAAATGAACCTTCTGAAACCTTTGCCAAAAGCTACTTGGAAGATGCCAAGACCGTTTTGGAGCGATTGGAAGCGTTCAGAAAATTGGAATTGCAACATGCGTAGTGGAAAATTGACAGTGGTTGGGGCTGGCCCCGGTGATGTGGATTTGATTACCCTAAAAGGAATCAAGGCCCTTCAAAATGCAGATGTTGTCCTGTTCGACGCTTTGGTGGATCAGGAACTGTTGGAGTATGCGCCACAAGCCGAACAGATTTTCGTGGGAAAACGAAAAGGCTGTTACCGATATCAACAGGAACAGATCAATGAATTGATCGTACAACGGGCCAATTTAGGCTTGCATGTGGTACGTTTAAAAGGGGGTGACCCATTCGTGTTCGGAAGAGGAGCGGAAGAAATGGAGTATGCTGCCCAATATGGCCATGAAGTGGCCGTGGTACCGGGAATTTCATCTTCGGTATCCGTACCTGCTTCGCAGAATATCCCAGTGACCAAAAGGGGAGCTTCCGAAAGTTTTTGGGTGATTACAGGAACCACCAAAGAACATAAACTCTCCAATGATGTGGCTCTGGCGGCCAAGTCCAGTGCTACCGTGGTCATTCTTATGGGGATGTCCAAATTGGGAGAGATTATGAAACTCTTCAGGCAAGAGGGCAAACAGGAGGTTCCCGTGGCCATTATCCAGAATGGCACCACGAGTCAGGAACGAGTGGGGATAGGAACGGTTGCTACCATTGAAGATACGGTAAGGGAGCAAAAATTGGCCAATCCGGCCATCATTGTGATCGGTGAAGTGGTACAACACCGCCAGCAGATATTGGATATCCAAAGAGCATATCAAGAAAAGGGAAAAGAATTGTTTGAAAAAGTGTAAAAACGGTCTGGTAAACCATCGTTAAGACCGAATAAAAGTAGTATTATGATTAAAACAGACATCATTATAATTGGAGCGGGGCCCACAGGATTGTTCACCGTTTTTGAAGCAGGTTTGCTAAAGCTGAAGTGTCATTTGATTGACGCCTTGGCCCAACCGGGAGGACAGTGTTCCGAGATTTACCCAAAAAAACCCATTTACGATATTCCAGCCTATCCCGAGATTTTGGCAGGGGACTTGGTGAGCAAGTTGATGGAGCAGATAAAACCTTTTGAACCAGGATTTACCTTGGGTGAACGTGCCGAAACTTTGGACAAGCAAGAGGATGGGTCTTTTATTGTCACAACCAGTAAGGGTACCCAACACCATGCCCCCGTTGTGGTTATTGCAGGGGGATTGGGTTCTTTTGAGCCCAGAAAACCCTTGATTGCCAACCTTAACTTGTTTGAGAGCAAAGGGGTGGAGTATATGATCAAAGACCCCGAGGTGTTCCGAAACAAGAAAGTGGTTATTTCTGGAGGTGGGGATTCTGCCTTGGATTGGGCTATTTTCTTGGCCGATGTAGCTTCCGAAGTTTCTTTGGTACACCGAAGAAATGAGTTTAGAGGGGCTTTGGACTCTGTTGAAAAAGCAAGGGAATTGGCCAAATTGGGCAAGATCCAACTCTACACTGAAGCTGAGGTGAAGGAAATCCATGGGAAGGAAGACCTTCAAGCCGTTGTGATCAAATACAACGACGAGACCAAGGAAGAAAGCTATGTGGAAACCGATTACTTCATTCCGTTGTTCGGTTTGTCCCCAAAGCTGGGACCTATCGGCAATTGGGGCTTGGAGATAGAAAAGAATGCTATCAAGGTGAACAATGCCAAAGATTACCAGACCAATATTCCTGGTGTATTTGCCATTGGTGATGTTAATACCTATGAAGGTAAATTAAAGTTGATTTTGTCCGGTTTTCACGAAGCAGCCGTGATGTGCCAGTATGCCTATCAGATTATCAACCCAGATAAGCGCTACGTGATGAAATATACCACGGTAGGTGGTGTGGAAGGATTCGATGGATCCAAGAAAGAAGCCAAAAAAGAAGTGGTACAGAGTATTTCATAATAGATACGGATTACTAAAGTAAGAACACCCTCCAAATGCTTTTGAAGGGTGTTTTGTTTTATGGCGTATATTTGAATTTTACAATTCCATGCAGAGCCTTTTCACCTTACGGGATTTTTACAGCAATCATGGTCTGCCCATTCCTGAAAACATAGGGAAAGACATTGGGCATTTCAATGTATTTAAGATTGATGAGTATATAGCTCGCCTTAAAAGTGGCGAAATGCGCTATGACAGACGTTCGTATTTTAAGATCAGTCTCATCAATGGAAAAAACAGGGCAGAGTATGCCGACAAGGTCATCCATATAGAAAACAAGGCGCTTTTGTTCGCTTCTCCCAAGATTCCGTACCATTACGTGCCACAGGATAAAGTTCAATCGGGATACTTCTGTGTGTTTACCGATACCTTTCTTTCCAAGGATAAAAGTGGGGTCATTTTGGATAATCTCCCCTTGTTTCAACCGGGAGGGTTTCCCATATTCAACATTTCAGATAAGGATTATGCCGAGTTGGAGCAATTGTTCAAAAAAATAGACAGGGAACTGTCTTCGGACTACGCTTATAAATTTGACCTTATCCGGGCCTATGTGGTGGAGTTGCTGCATCTCGGACAGAAATTGCACCCAGCACAGCCTCAGGAAAATGCTAAAAATGCCGCTACCCGAATCACGGACTTGTTCGTGGAACTATTGGAGCGACAATTTCCCATCAATTCGCCGGTTCAGCGACTGGGATTGAAAACCGCCCAAGATTTTGCCGAGCGATTGGCGGTGCATGCCAATCACCTGAACAAGGTTTTGAAAGAGACTACTGGAAGCACTACAACCGCCATTATCCATTCCCGAATTTTTGAGGAAGCCAAGATTTTGCTTAACAATACGGATTGGAACGTTTCCGAAATTGCCTTCAGTTTGGGGTTTGAAGAAGTGGCCCATTTCTCCAATTTCTTCAAAAAACACGCCTCACTATCCCCTTTGCATTACCGTACAGGGGCAAAAGTTTGATTTTTACAAAAAGTGGATTGATGGTTGCAATTCCTTCGGAAGGGCATGGATGATCTTTGCCCCATACCTAAAAAATCATACAAAATGGGAAATTCAAAAATTGCATTGGTGACCGGGGGCAGTAGAGGCCTCGGTGAAAATATGGCCGTCAGTTTGGCCAAAAAGGGATTGGATGTGATATTGACCTATCGGAGTAATAAGGATGAGGCCCTAAAAACTGTCCATGAAGTGGAGCAATTGGGGCAAAAGGCCTATGCGCTTCAACTGGATGTGGCTGATACGGGTAGTTTTGATGCCTTTGTCCAAGAGGTCCAAAAAGTGGTTGGGTCCCAATTTGGGACGGAAAAGATTGGTTTTTTGATCAACAATGCCGGTATTGGTATTAACGCCACCATAAATGAAACCACGGAGGAACAGTTTGATACCTTGGTGGATATCCACTTCAAAGGAGCATTTTTCCTGACGCAGAAGCTGTTACCTTTGTTGGCGGACGGAGGTGGAATCGTAAACATTTCTAGCGGGTTGGCACGGTTTTCACTTCCAGGATTTTCAGTCTATGGCTCCTTGAAAGCGGCCATGGAAGCCCTTACCAGATACCAGGCCAAGGAATTGGGGTCAAGAAGAATCAGGTCCAACGTGGTTGCGCCGGGAGCCATTGAAACCGATTTTGGAGGCGGCGTCAATAAAACTGATGAGGAAAAGAGAACGATCATTGCCAATGTAACAGCTTTGGGAAGGGTTGGTTTGCCCGATGACATTGGGGGAGTAGTGGCCTTTTTATGCACGGAGGATGCCAAATGGATCAACGGACAACGCATTGAAGCATCAGGGGGAATGATGATGTAATGTACTACTGAAATGGTTTAAAAAGGATTGGGCTTGCCCAATCCTTTTTTATTGCCCCAAAACCCAAAATTAGTGGCTCTTTTTTTGCTTTTCAGTCAGGAGTGCCGTTATTTTGTACCCTAGTTCATTTATAAACTGAAGTGGTTATCAAGAAAGGTGGAGGGAATGGACCCTGTGAAACCTTAGCAACCCTCGACTTCGAGAAGGTGCTACATTCTACCCCTGTCCGGAATGGTACTGAACATGTTTCAGTATGATTTGGGAACTCATGGAAGGAAAACCGTCCATGGTAAGGGAAGGATAACAAAAATACATTCCTGTTGTATTTCCATATTTTCTTGATACCGTTTTATTTCCTGTATAGGGAGATTGTATAGTTATGGAAAAGATTGAAGACATTTTACAAAAACGCATTTTAGTGCTGGATGGTGCCATGGGTACCATGTTGCAGCGGTATAAGTTCGAGGAAGAGGATTTTAGGGGGGAGCGCTTCAAGGATTGGGAGCATCCTTTGAAGGGGAACAATGATTTGTTGTCCTTGACCCAGCCCCAAGCCATTGCGGACATTCATCACAAATATTTTGAGGCGGGTGCCGATATCGTGGAAACCAACACGTTTTCGGGAACTACCATAGCTATGGCCGATTACCACATGGAAGATTTGGTGTACGAGCTCAATTACGAGTCGGCCCGGATTGCCAAGGAGGTAGCCAACGAGTTTACTGCCAAGGAACCCCATAAACCCAGATTTGTGGCCGGAAGTATAGGTCCCACCAATAAAACGGCTAGCATGTCGCCTGATGTAAATGACCCAGGCTTTAGGGCCATTTCTTTTGATGAATTACGTGAAGCCTACAAACAGCAGGTGGAAGCCTTGTTGGATGGTGGTTCGGATTTGTTGCTGGTTGAGACCATTTTTGATACCCTGAACGCCAAAGCGGCACTTTTTGCCATAGAAGAAGTTAAGGACGAACGTAATATCGATGTGCCTATCATGGTCAGTGGAACCATTACGGATGCTTCAGGGCGTACTTTGTCCGGACAGACGGCAGAAGCTTTTTTGATTTCGGTGTCCCATATTCCCATTTTATCGGTAGGGTTCAACTGTGCCTTGGGGGCCAAACAATTGGTTCCCCACTTGGAGGTGATTTCAGCCAAGTCGGATTTTGCCACGTCGGCCCATCCCAACGCTGGTTTGCCCAATGCCTTTGGGGAATACGATGAAACCCCGGAACAAATGGCATCACAGATCAAAGAGTACTTGGAAAAAGGATTGGTGAACATCGTAGGCGGTTGCTGTGGAACTACTCCGGAGCACATCAAGGCCATTGTGGAATTGACAGAGCAATATTCACCCAGAAAATTAAAACCGACCCATGAAGCGCATGCATAACATAATGATGATTTTATTGGTGATGATGACCTTGGCTTCCTGTGGAAAAAAGGAAAAGGTCGAAGAAACAATTTCAACCCCAATTGAAGTAGAAAAAGGTATCATGGGCACATGGAAACTGGTCTATGGTGAGATAAGGACGGAAGATTCGTTGGAAGTAAAGGATTTGTCAAATACCGAGTTCGTAAAGATTTTGAATGAGGACCATTTTGCCTTTTTCAATCAAGTGAAGGATACCGCAGATGGATTCTATGGCGGTGGAGGAACCTACAGCTTGGATGGGGACACCTACGTGGAACAATTGGATTATGTGGGTGTAAAGGAAATAAGGGGGCACGAGTTTACTTTCAAGGTGGAGATCAAGGGAGATACCTTGATTCAATCCGGGATTGAGGATGTGCCCGAAGCTGGTATCAAGCGGCATATAGTGGAAAAATATATTAGGATCAAGTAAGGAAGAGATACATGGCCCAAACAAGAGCTTTAAAACTATCAGGTCTGGAACCGTTGGTCGTTACCCCGGAAAGTAATTTCATCAATGTGGGGGAGCGAACCAATGTAGCAGGTTCCAAGAGGTTTCTTAGGCTCATCAAGGAAGAAAAGTTTGATGAAGCCCTGGAGATTGCCCGTCATCAGGTAGAGGGAGGAGCACAGATCATAGATGTGAACATGGATGATGGATTGATCGATGGCAAAGCTGCCATGGTCAAGTTCCTGAACCTTATCGTATCCGAACCCGATATTGCCCGGGTGCCTATCATGATCGATAGTTCCAAATGGGAGATCATCGAGGCAGGTCTCCAAGTGGTACAGGGAAAATGTGTGGTTAATTCCATCAGCCTGAAAGAAGGGGAAGAAGAGTTTATACATCATGCCAAACTCATCAAGCGGTATGGTGCGGCCGTAATTGTCATGGCCTTTGATGAGGTAGGACAGGCGGATACCTATGAACGCCGAATCGAAATTGCCAAACGTTCCTACGACATCTTGGTCAATCAGGTGAAATTTGCCCCGGAAGATATCATTTTCGACCTCAATATCTTTCCTGTGGCAACGGGAATGGAAGAACACAGACGTAATGCCCTCGATTTTATTGATGGCACCAAATGGGTGCGCGAAAACCTGCCCCATTGCAGTGTAAGCGGCGGGGTCAGTAATGTGTCCTTCTCTTTCCGTGGAAATAACCCTGTGCGTGAAGCCATGCACTCCGCTTTCCTGTTCCATGCCATCAAGGCGGGAATGAATATGGGAATCGTAAACCCTGCCATGTTGGAAGTTTATGACGATATCCCAAAAGACCTTTTGGAGCACGTTGAGGATGTTTTGCTCGATAGACGGGATGATGCCACGGAACGCCTTTTGGAATTTGCCGAAACCGTAGTGGGAACGGCCAAGGAAAGCAAAGTGGACCTGTCATGGCGGGAAGACCCATTGCAGGATAGGATTACGAGGGCTTTGGTAAAGGGAATAGACCAATACATTGTTGAAGACGTAGAGGAAGCCCGTCAAAACGCCAAAAGACCTTTGGAGGTGATTGAGGGCAACCTGATGACTGGAATGAATGTGGTAGGGGATTTGTTTGGAAGCGGGAAGATGTTTTTGCCGCAGGTGGTCAAATCGGCCCGGGTGATGAAAAAAGCAGTGGCCTATCTTACCCCATATATAGAGGCGTCCAAGGATGCCAATGCCAAGGCGGCCGGAAAAATATTGATGGCCACCGTGAAAGGGGATGTCCATGATATTGGAAAGAACATTGTCAGTGTGGTACTGGCCTGCAACAATTATGAGATTGTGGATATGGGGGTTATGGTGCCTCCAGAAAAAATCATCAATAAGGCCAAAGAAGAGCAAGTAGATATTATTGGCTTGAGTGGATTGATCACACCGTCATTGGATGAGATGGTCTTTTTGGCCAAGGAAATGGAACGCCAAGATTTTGAAGTTCCCCTTCTGATCGGTGGGGCCACTACCAGTAAGGCCCATACCGCGGTTAAGATTGATCCCGTTTACAGCAATGCGGTGGTGCATGTCAATGATGCTTCGCGGGCGGTGACCGTGGTGGGCGATTTGTTGCAGACCGAAACCTCTGATGCCTACAAGAAGTCCATCAAATTGGATTATGAAAGTTTTAGGGACAAGTTTTTGGGCAGATCCAAACAGAAAACCTATTTAAGCTTGGAGGAAGCCCGAAAGAACAAACTCCAAATCGATTGGAGTCCAAAAGATATTGTGGTTCCCAAACAACTTGGTATTGAGGTCTGGGAGGATTTCGACCTGAAAAAACTGAAAGAATTTATTGACTGGAGCCCCTTTTTCCGAAGCTGGGGATTGCATGGAAAGTATCCCGATATCCTTACCGATAAGGTTGTAGGGGAACAGGCCACGGAGCTTTTCAAGGATGCCCAGGTCATGCTCAAGAAGGTCTTTGATGAAAAATGGTTGACCGCCAAGGCCATCTTTGGATTGTTTCCTGCAAATCAGGTGAACGATGATGATATTGAGCTTCAGACAGGGTCACTGGAGGGTTCAAGTGCGGACGGGAACGACACAACGACATTCAGGACATTACGGCAACAGCTCAAAAAGAGGGATGGGGTGCCCAATATTGCCCTTGCGGATTTTATCGCTCCAAAGGATAGTGGCCTGCAAGATTATATAGGCTGTTTTTGCGTCTCCACCGGTTTTGGGACACAAGAACTAGCTGCTGATTTTGAGAAAAAGCATGATGACTACAATTCCATCATGATCAAAGCCATTGCCGACCGTTTGGCAGAGGCCTTTGCGGAATATCTGCATAGGCAGGTGCGAACCAAATTCTGGGGCTATGCTGCCGCAGAATCCCTGTCCAACGATGAGCTTATTGAGGAAAAATATTTAGGAATCCGGCCTGCACCGGGATATCCGGCCTGCCCAGACCATTTGGAGAAGCTTACTATCTGGGAATTATTGGGGGTCAAGGAGAAAATAGGGGTGGAACTTACCGAAAGCCTGGCCATGTGGCCGGCGGCCAGTGTAAGTGGCTATTATTTTGCACATCCGCAGGCAAAATATTTCGGATTGGGAAAAATAGAGCAAGATCAGGTAGAGGATTTTGCAAAACGAAAGAATATTGAATTGGAGAAAGCCAAAAAGTGGCTGGCTCCCAACATAGTTGAAGCATAAGGCATGAAAGTAACCGACCATATTAAAAAAGCAAAAGGGAAAACCCTTTTTAGTTTTGAAATCATCCCTCCGGTAAAAGGGAAGAGCATTCAGGAGCTGTACGACAATATTGATCCCTTGATGGAGTTCAAGCCCCCATTCATTGATGTGACCACCTCCCGGGAGGAGTACGTATACATTGACCGCGATGGGCTGCTCGATAAAAAATTGACCCGGATGCGTCCCGGTACCTTGGGCATCTGTGCATCCATCAAACACAAATACGATGTGGATACCGTGCCCCACGTGCTTTGTGGAGGGTTTACCAAAGAGGAGACCGAATACCTTTTGGTAGACTGTCATTATTTGGAGATAGAGAATGTAATGGCCTTACGAGGCGATGCCATGAAGGAGGAAAAATATTTTGCTCCCACACGGGGTGGTCATCAATATGCTTCGGAATTGGTAAAGCAGATTCACGACATCAACGGTGGAAACTATTTGCACGAGGTCATAGAGACCGATGATTGCGCCAGTTTCTGCATTGGAGTGGCCGGTTATCCGGAAAAACACATGGAGGCCCCTTCTTTAAAGTCCGATTTGAGACGATTGAAGGAGAAAGTGGATTTGGGGGCGGATTATGTAGTGACCCAAATGTTTTTTGATAATCAAAAATTCTTTGCCTTTGTGGAAGCAGCAAGGGAAATGGGAATCAATGTGCCTATTATTCCGGGGATTAAACCCATTGCCGTAAAAAGACATTTACAGTTATTGCCCCAGGTGTTTCGGGTGGATATTCCGCAGGATTTGGTGGATGCCGTGGATGCTTGCAAGACCAACAAAGAGGTGCGCCAAGTGGGTGTGGAATGGTGTATTCAGCAATCCAAGGAACTCAAGGAAGCTGGAGTGCCCGTTTTGCACTATTATTCCATGGGAAAATCGGATAATATCAAGGCGGTTGCCAAGGAGGTATTTTAATTTCCTACTTTAGCGGCCCATGAGGCACCTACTTTTTTTGGTTATTTTTTTCTGTGGCTATTTTGGATTTTCCCAAAAAGGGGAGATTCCCAAAAAGTATGTGCTGGACGCCAGTCAGTTCTACGGTTCCATTTTATTGCACAACCCGGATATTTCACATTTGATCACGGCCCATCCCGGAGGGGTTATTTTGGGATTCAACCGAAAGCGTTTTGGGCATGAGGATTGGGAGGCCAGTTTGGGGTATCCCGATACGGGTTTTTCGTTTGTGTATCAGGATATGAACAATCCTACCTTGGGAAAAAACTTTGGGTTGTACGCACACTACAATTTCTATTTTTTAAGGAGAAACCTACAATTTCGGATAGGGCAGGGGGTGGCCTATAACACCAACCCGTATGACAAGGCCGCAAATTTCAGGAACAATGCCTACGGAAGCCATTTACTGAGTTCTACCATGGTCATGTTCAATTATCATAAAGAGAACCTATTGGCCGGATTGGGATTCAAGGCAGGCATTTCCCTGATTCATTATTCCAATGCCAATTTTAAGGCGCCCAATACCTCTACCAATACCATGGCCTTCAATTTTGGGCTCACCTACGATTTGGATGGTGGTGAAACTTATGAGTTTCAAGAACCAAGACCTCAAGAGAAAATTATTGAACCCATCCGATACAATTTTGTGCTACGTGGTGGTTTAAATGAGAGCGATGTAATCAATTCGGGACAGTATGGATTTTGGATTTTATCGGCTTATGCCGATAAGAGATTGGGCAATAAAAGTGCCCTACAATTGGGAACAGATGTGTTCTTTTCCAACTTTTTGAAGGAATTGATTCGGTTCCAATCCACTTCCTTTCCCGAAATGGATGTGGACCCCGATACCGATTTTAAGCGCGTAGGTTTGTTTGTAGGTCATGAACTCTTTATCAACAAGATGAGTGTAGTGGCCCAATTGGGCTATTATGTGTATTATCCGTTTGATTTTGAAGGGCAGGTATACAACCGTGTGGGATTGAAACGGTATTTTGGGGACAAGCTATTTGGGGCCGTGACCTTAAAATCACACGGGGCCAAGGCAGAAGCAGTGGAATTTGGAATTGGAATTAGACTATAGGTGATGATGGAATTTGCAAGAAGAACTAAAAGAAGCAAGAATGTCACTTCGAGCACAGTCGAGAGGTGTTGCCTTGCTTTACTTCTACTGCTGTTGCTTTCCTGTAATGGGGACAATGTGCCCGATTGTTTTCAAAATGCAGGGAATACGGTAAGATTGACCGTGGATGTGCCGGAATTCAATACCATTACGGTTTTTGAAAATCTCAATGTGGTGCTCAAACAAGGAGAGGAACAACGTGTTGAAATTGAAACCGGGGAATTTCTTCAGAATGATGTATTGGCAGAGGTCAAGGACAACAGATTGATTGTGCGCAATGAGAACAACTGTAATTATGTCCGGGAGTATGGGCTGACCACCATTTATGTAACAGCGCCAAATATTTCAGAAATACGGAGCAGTACGGGACTCTTAATTTCCAGTGATGGAGTCTTGCAATATCCAAACCTATCCTTGATTACCGAAAGTTTCAATAATCCGGAAACCGAGACCACGGATGGTTCCTTTGATCTGCAATTGGATGTCGAAAGGGTCAGTATTGTAGTAAATGGTATCGCCTATTTTAAGTTGGTAGGGACTACCACTGATTTTAATGTGACCATTGCCGCAGGGGATTCCAGAATAGAAGCGGAAAATCTTGTGGCCCAAAGGGTAAGCCTTAACCATAGAGGCTCAAATGATATTTTTGTCAACCCACAACAACGCATCAGTGGGACAATCAGTGGTACAGGTGATGTGATCAGCGTAAACCGCCCTTCAGAGATTGAGGTGGAGGAACTCTTCAATGGCCAGTTGATTTTTAAAGATTGATGCTTGGCTTCAAGCTTGGGTACGACTTAATTTCTCATTACTTTCGAGAATATCAAACCTAGACCTTTGAAGTCGGTGTTCTCGCATTTAAAAAAACTATTTTCTTCTGACCCCAAGGTTAAATCACCTGAAGGACTCCAAGGATGGGAAAGGGCAGATGCGCTCTTTCATAACTTGACTGTGGAAGGGCAAATCCCCGGCATGGCCATTACCATTCTCAAAAACGGCAAACCCATGCTCCAAAAAGGATATGGTTATGCCCGTATGGAAGAGAAAATCCCAGTAGACCCCAAGGACACTTTGTTTCGGATTGCCAGTATTTCCAAATGCATTACCGGATTGGCCTTGGGCAAGATGGCGGAGGAGGGAATTCTGAATTTGGACGATTCGTTTTATAGCCATGTGCCTTATTTTCCAAAGAAAAAGTATGATTTCACCTTGCGCCAATTGGCAAGTCATACGGCGGGTATCCGTGGCTATCGCGGAAAGGAATATGCCCTGAACCAGCCTTTTGGAATCAAGGAAAGTATCAGTGTGTTCCAAGATGATCCCTTGGTCTTTGAGCCGGGAAGGGGGTATCTGTACAATAGTTTTGATTTTGTATTGCTCTCTTTGGCCATGCAAGAGGCCTGTGGTATGCCCTTTGAAGACTATGTGGAGCAAAAGGTGCTGCATCCGCTGGGTATGATGCATACGTTTCCACCAAAGACAGATGGTTTGGGTACTTCGGCCCAATGGTATACCAAGACAGCACTGTGTTTTAAAAAATCGGTTCCGGTAGATAATTTTTATAAGATTGCCGGAGGAGGGTATTTATCCACTAGCGAGGATGTAGCTCGGTTGGGGCAAGCCATTCTGGACCAAAAACTACTTCAAAAGGAAACCTATGATGTACTTTTGACCGCACAAGAAGTCAATGGAAAGTCCATCTATTATGGTTTGGGCTTTCAAGTGAGCCAAGATGCCCAAGGCAGGCATTTTGTGGGCCATGTGGGCAGCAGTGTTGGGGCCTACACCAATTTTTTTGTATATCCTGATGAAGAAGTAGCGGTTTCCATGTTGATCAATTGTACCGACCCCAAGGTGCAGCAGACCTTGGATGCTGCCATTACAGCTATACTGGATTTGCGAAGCTTATGATTTTTGCTGAAATTTATTCCAAATGAGAAGGGTCTTCAAATTTACATTCCTGTTTGCCGGAGCTTTTTTGCTTTTGGCGATTTCTTCTTCCTATGCCAAGGAGTCAAAGTTTTCCTTGGAACAACTTGAGGTTGAAAAAGATAGTCTTTCTGATGGCTTAAGCGCCCAAGAATGGAAAAAGTTCAAATATTTTGAAGACCAGTTGGAGGCTTCCACCTTATCAGCCAAGGAAAAAGAAAGTCAATTGACAGGATATGCCCGGGATTCCCTGAATATTTTAAAGGTGAAACTGGTCGCTATCAAGGTTCTGGACCAAAAGAATCTATTGGATAGGGATATTGCTGAAAATATAGCATACTACACCTCGTTGCTAACTGATTTTAAGGAAAGTGATATCGCGCCATTGGAATACCGTTTCCTTGAAGAGAAATTGGCTTATCTAAATCAGCAAGCCCTTGGACGGGAACTACAATGGAGCAGAGGGTTGAATGTGGGCCTTGCTTTGCTGGTACTTTTTCTAGGCTTGACCATGTGGTACCAGTACGCGAAGCGGAAAAAAGGGGGTGCTCCACAATTGAGCAGGCAGGAGACTTTGGTACATGGCCTCATTGTGCAGGGCAAGAGCAACAAAGAAATTGCCAACGAGCTATTTATAAGCTTGAGCACCGTTAAGAGCCATATTACCAGTATTTATGGTAAACTCAATGTGACCGGAAGACAGGAACTTCTAAAAAATAGTACGGGTACTAGCACCTAATCCATACCCCAAATTCTTTACATCAAATCTTTTGCAAGCTTTTTTTGTTTCAAAAACAGATGGTATTGAAACATGCAATTTGGTTGTTGCTTCTTGGGATACAATTCATACAAGGCCAAGAACAGCTTTCCCTAAAGGGAAAGGTTTTGGATGGGAACAAGGTCCCGGTGGACATCGGGGATGTGTTGCTCTTGGTTCCCGAAACTAGGGAGTTGGTATCCTATACTACATTGGTACAGGGAAACTTTGCTTTTAAAGAGGTGCCCAAGGGCGAATACCTATTGGAAATCTCCGCGTTGGGATATGCCACATTCTCCAAAAAATATGTGTTCCGTGATTCGTTGGAAGTGGTAATTCAACTGGAGGAAGAAACTACCGACTTGGAAAATGTTGAAGTAATCGCCTCCAAAAATCCGATAACCAACAAAAACGGAAATTTTAAGGTTGATGTCCTAAACCCTGTTTTTTCAACCATGGTAGACCCTCTGGAAGTGTTGGTGAAACTTCCCAATGTCCAGATTTCACCAAATAGGGAGTCCATTTCGGTCCTTATGAAAGGAACACCCTTGATTTATCTAGGCAATCAAAGAATCAGCTTTGGAGAGTTTGTTGCCTTATCGGTAGACTCCATTGAAAGTATCGAGCTCATCAACAATCCTTCGCCAAAGTATGAAGCTGAGGGGCGGGCGGTGATTTTGATTCAGCTTAGGAAAAATAATGACAAAGGCACCACAGTAACGCTGGGTGAAACACTTTCCTTCAGACAAAACACCAACAACTATATCAGTGCCAATGGGAACCATTCCAACGGAAAATGGAACCTTCGGGGAAACCTTAATTACAATACCATTGGCCAATGGGAGAGCAATACCTTTGCATTTGCCATTCCTACGGAGAATATCCGTTCTGATTATTTGGTGCTCATCCCGGATAATAAGCGGATGCAAATCAACAGTGGAATGGGATTCTATTATCCCATCAATGCCAATGACTACATTTCCCTGAATACTATTTTTCGCCGTCAAACTGATGATGCGGGTTTTGAAACCAGCACGTTTCTTCAAAATGGGGGTGAAACGAATGAAATCACGTCTGAAACACAGAACGAGAACCGGAGGGATTATTTTAGTGCCAATTTCAATTTCAACAAAAGGCTTAGTGAAAACTTGAACCTTTTTACGGGAATCCAATATTCCTCTTTTGATCAAAAGCTGCAAACGGATATTGCAAACAACTACAACAATGAAGGCTTGGTACTGGACCAAACCAGAAACCAGGATTATAAAATTGAATCTTTGGCGGCCCGTTTGGATTTTGAACAGGTGATTTCCGAAAATTTGCAATTGGATTTCGGTACAAGCTGGAACGAGGCCAAAGCTGATGCATTCAGTCAGATTGATCAACCTGAATTAGCCAATGGGGATGTTATCAACTACGATTATAAAGAAATCCTCTATGCTATTTATACAAATACGGCATCAAGTTTTGGGGAGAAGTTCAAGTTTAATCTGGGAGCCAGAGTGGAATACAATCAGGTTGAAGGACAGCTTGAAAAGGACCTGCAACCTTTGGTTGAACGTGAAAATACCCGGATTTTTCCCAAAGTAGGTTTGAATTTTACCATAGACAGCACCAAAACCCTTTCGTTGAACTACTCCAGAAACATCAATCGGCCCAATTTTTCCCGAACCAGCTCCGTGAGGGTGTTCATAAACCCCTTTTTGGAAGCAGGGAACAATGTGGACTTGATACCTACGATTACCAATGAAATTTCCACGAATCTTCAGGTAGGGAACACATCTATCTTTGGAGGTATCTACACGAATAAGAACCCCAGATATTTTATGATAGGGTACAAAGAAAATGATTCAGCTGCCTTGCTGGCCGAGAATAACCTAGATGAGGAATCGGGTTATTATCTTGGATTGACAGTGCCATTTTCCCATAAAATCTGGTCTTCGACCAATTCAGTGAGCATAACCTATAACAAAATCAAGGATTCATCTGCAGTGTTCACCAAGGCCAAACCCTATCTATACGTCTACACCGATCAACAGTTGAGAGTAATGAAAGATACCATCGTTTCTGTAGGAGGGTATGCTTTGGCCCAACGGAAAGAGGGTATCATTGAAAGAAATGGGATGGTAGTGCTGAATGCCTCTGTGACCACCACTTTATTTGAAAAACTGCAATGTGCCCTGCGGTTCAACGACATTACCAAAGCCATGAACTATGGAGAAAGCTATTCCATCAACGGGGTGGAAGCCAATGGAACCTATTATGTTGACGGGCGTGAAATGGCCCTATCCCTAAAATATAGTTTTGGAGGAACTGCATCCAATGCATTCAAAAACAAGAATGTGGATGAGAATCTGGATAGAATCAACTAAGATCCTATCCTTTTGCCAATTTTTCCTCGATTTCGGCGGCAAAGCCTCCGCAGAGTTCCAGGGTTTCCTTTACATCATCCAAGGCGGTTCTGGGGTTGATCAAACACATCCGCAATACCACCTGTCCGTGTAGGATGGTGGTGACCAGCAAAGCCTTTCTGGAGGACACTACCTTTTCAGAAATGTATTGGTTGATGCCGTCCAGTTCCTTGTCGGTATAATTTTTGGAAATTGGGTTGTACCTAAAATTAATGACCGCCAAAGTGGCAGGGAAAACCACTTCCCAGCGTTTGCTCTTGCGTAAAATACCCTCGGTGGCCTCGGCAAGGTCAATATTATAGGTGATGGCATTCCGAAATTCTTGAAGGCCAAAGGTTTTAAGGGACATATAAAATTTTAACGCCCTAAACCTTCGGGTCAGCTGGATACCATGATCATAAAAGTTGATTTCAGACGTGTTTCCCTCAATGTCCCTAAGGTATTCCGGTTTTTCGGTAAAGGTGTGACTCAGGTATTTGTGGTTGCGGACCAATAAACAGCCCATTTCGTAAGGTTGATAGAACCATTTGTGGGGGTCTACGGTAAGCGAATCCGCTTTTTCGATGCCCTTCATCAATTGTTTCCCTTTTTTAGATAAGATAGCCGCTGCGCCGTAAGCGCCATCAATATGGAACCAAATGTCTTCTTTTTTGCAGATGGCCGCCAACTCGGAAAGAGGGTCCACCGTACCCGTATTGGTGGTTCCTGATGTGGCGATCAAGCAGAAGGGCATAAACCCTTCCAATCGGTCCTTGGCAATACAGTTCTTCAGTTTATTGACGGAAAATTTAAACTCACTATCCGTGGGAATGATGCGGATCTGTTCTTTTTTGAATCCCAATACCCGAATGGCCTTGATATTGGAGGAATGGGCTTGGTCCGAGAGATAAATGATCGCTTTGGAAAAATCATCCCCACATTTGATTCTTCTGGCAGTGGTCAGGGCCGTTAAATTGGCCATGGAGCCTCCACTGGTGAAGATACCACCTCCTTTTTTCTTCGGGAATCCAAAAATCTTCAGCAGCCATTGAATGGTAACGATTTCCAATTCTGCCGCCGCTGGTGAGGCTGCCCATCCCCCTGAGAAAATATTATACCCTGTGGCAAGGGTGTCAGCCATGGCGCTGATATAGTTGCTGGGACCGGGAACAAAGGAATACGATTTAGGATGAGACATGAGTGTGCTCTTCGTCATGACCTTTTCCAGTACAAAATTAAGTACTTCGGTGGGTTCGGTTCCCATTTCGGGTGCTTCTTCCAAAAAAAGCGAGTCCATTTCTTCCCGAGATCCCAAGGCTACGGGTAGTTTTTGTTTTTGGGTATCATGGTGCTCCACTATGGCATCTATGATCTGATAGCCATACGAAGTCATTTCTTCTTTCGTAAGTTCCAGTTGGGAACGATTCTTCTTCATGAGGTTGCTTTTGTTTCCAATCGCAAAAGTACCATATTTTGATTGGGAAGCTAATTTCAATGTGGATGGTTTGCATATAAGACCAGCCATTATCATTGGGATAAGAAATAAAAAAATAGGGCTGAAATTTTATTAATAAGGAATCCTAACTATATTTGTATGGCAATAATGCGTTAACTTAAATGAAAATACAATGCGTAAACCAATTTTTTATCATGCAGGATGTCCAGTTTGTGTAGGGGCAGAGAGTGAAATCATTGATTTAGTGGGAGTTGAAAATCTTGATATTGTCCATTTGGGAGAAGAGAAAGAGCAAATATCCATAGCGGAAGACTTTGGCGTTAAGTCGGTTCCTGCTTTGGTGACTTCCAGCGGTCATGTCCTTCATATCAATTATGGGGCTTCTTTGGAGGATGTGAAAGCATAGTCATAATTTATGTAGTTAGGAATCCTTATTTTTATTCCGACCGGAATTTAAATTAAAATCGCACTACATTTAATTAGGAATGCTAACTTTGCCTGTCGGTAGCTTTCGGCAGGCATTGTTTGTTATGAAGAAAAGTATTTTTGATACGAAACAGCAACAGCAAGATCTTTCCAGCAAAATTGTAGCAGGTCTGGAGCGTATTTCCCAAGCTTTTAAAGTGCTGTTATGGGAAAAAGCCAAAAGTTTGGGGCTAAGCCCCATCCAAATTCAAATCCTGATTTTTGTGGCCTATCACAAATCAGGCTACAATAATGTTAGTTTTTTGGCCAAGGAATTCAATGTGACCAAGCCGACCATTAGCGACGCTATTAAAGTTTTGGAACGAAAAGGGCTGATTATAAAAGACCACTCTTCGGAAGATAGTAGGAGCTATTCCATTCTCTTGTCGGACAAGGGGAAGAAAATTGTTGAAGAAACCGAGGATTTTGCCCATCCGCTGGCTTCACAATTGAAGAATGTCCCCACTGGTGAAAAGGAAATGCTGTTCAAGACCTTGGGCAACCTCATTTATCAGTTGAACCAGCAAGGCATACTAACGGTGCAGCGGACTTGTTTTGCCTGTAAATTTTATACAAAAGACGGGACAGGACATTACTGTCGTTTATTGGAAAGAAAGTTACGCCACTCGGACATCCGTCTGGATTGCAATGAATTTGAGGAGAAACCATAATCTTGGCCATGGAAAGAAAGGATATTGAAAACAGGGAAGATGTTTCAGCATTGGTGCATCGTTTCTATGAGAAAGTGCGGGCTGATGCTGAGATTGGTCATTTTTTCAATACTACCATTACGGACTGGCCCGAGCACATGGAAAAACTGACCGACTTTTGGGAAACCAATTTATTCTTTGTCCAAAAATATAAAGGGAACCCCTTGTTGGTGCATGCTGAGTTGGATAAGGAAAAGGGGTATTCCATAACCGATTATCATTTTGGCATTTGGCTGCGCCATTGGATCACTACACTGGATACGTATTTTGTTGGTCCAAATACGGAGAAGGCCAAGCAGCGGGCCAGGAATATCAGTGTCCGTATGTTCATCACCATTTTTGAACAACGAAAAAGGGATGGCGTCCTAAATCAATCCAACGATTAGCGGGTAAGTTCGGTGAACAAGCTCTCCAGATTTTTGTTCTTTCGGCTAAGTTGAAGCGTTTTAAGTTGATTGTCGTGAGCAAAATCGAACACCGCAGGGCGCATATCGGTTGAAGTGTTAAAACTGATTTCATAAGCAAAGCCACCTATATTCCGCACATTGGAAACATTTGGCAATTGCATGAGCAATTGTTCTTCCACACGAAAATCGAATTCTACCTCAATGATTTGTTCTTCAGATTCCCGAAGTTCCTCCAATTTCTTATCCGCAACAAGTTTTCCTTTGTTGATAATAATGACCCGATCACAGACCGCTTCCACTTCTTTCATGATATGGGTGGATAGGAGAATGGTCTTTTCCTTTCCAATGTCCCGGATCAATTTCCGAATCTCTATTAATTGATTGGGATCCAAACCGGTAGTAGGTTCGTCCAAGATCAATACTTCTGGGTTGTGCAATAATGCAGCGGCCAATCCCACACGTTGGCGGTACCCTTTGGAAAGCTGGCCAATTTTTTTATGGGCCTCAGGGCTCAATCCGGTCTGTTCAATAACTTCCTGTACCGTATTCTTGGATACCTGGTATACATCGGCATTAAAGGATAGGTACTCCTTAACATACATTTCCAGATAGAGTGGGTTGTGCTCGGGAAGGTATCCAATGCTTTTTTGTACCTCGGTTTCTGATTTCAACACATCAAAACCGTTTACTTCTGCATCTCCACTGTCTGGTTTATAATAGGTGGTCAAAATCCGCATCATGGTAGATTTTCCCGCACCGTTTGGTCCCAAGAACCCTACAATCTCTCCTTTTTTGATGGAGAAGGAAACATTGTTCAAGGCTTTTTGTGGGCCAAAGCTTTTGGAAATGTTCTGGACAGTGATGGACATGCTACGCTATTTAAGCCTCAAAAATACATCTTTAGACGTTTCCATAAGATGTAGTGAGCTTTTTTTGAGGTCAGTTTAGTGCAGACCATCAAAACCGGAAAAAATAGAATTTGTCAAAAAATGAAGCTTTTTTTAAATCGAAATGCAACAAAAAATGATATTTCAATAAAAATCGAAAAAAAATGAAGCTTTGCTGTTGATTTTGGTTTGAATGCCTATATTAGCTCCATATTTATCACAAATGACAACAACGTATTTCTGGAACCGTTTTTATTTTTACTTCTTTTTTCAAGGAGCAACGGGACTATTGTAGATACGCTTAAAGTATATTAACATGATAAAGTCCCGATAAAATCGGGGCTTTTTTTTTGCCATGGGTTTAAAAGTAGCCATTCAGGGAATTAAGGGATCCAACCACCATCAGGTAGCCAAGGATTTTTTTGGGGACGACATTGAATTATTGGAGTGTCTTTCCTTTGATGCCGTAATAGATCATTTAAAAGATGGTACGGCGGACAAGGGGGTCATGGCCATAGAAAATTCCATAGCGGGGTCCATCATACCAAATTATAATTTGGTGTATCACAATAATATGCACATTATTGGAGAGCACTATCTGAGCATACACCATAACCTTATGGTGTTCAAGGGCGGTTCCATGGAAGATATCAAGGAAGTACACTCGCATCCAATGGCTTTATTGCAATGCAAGGAGTTTTTTAAGGAGTATCCCCAAATAAAACTGGTGGAAAGTGTGGATACAGCAGAAACGGCAAAACGGATCATGGAAGGTCAATTGACCAATATTGCTGCAATTGCTCCGAAAATGGCGGCAAATCTCTATGATTTGGATATTATTGCTTCTGAAATCCAGACGATAAAAAATAACGCTACTCGTTTTATCATACTGAAAAAACAGAACAAGGTGTTACCCGAAGAAGAAATTAATAAAGCATCGTTGCGGTTTATAACTGACCACAAAAGAGGAAGTTTGGCCACAGTGTTGAACGTTATGAGCGATTGTAACCTCAACCTTACCAAGATTCAATCCCTTCCGGTTATTGAAACCCCATGGAAGTATGCCTTTTTTGTGGACGTCACTTTTGAGAAGTATGGGCACTTTACCAAGGCAAAGTCATTGTTGGATATCATGTCCGAAGACTTTAGGATTTTGGGCGAATATAAAAATGCATTGTTGGTATGATTACGGCAAATAGATTGAATAGTGTACAGGAATACTACTTCTCCAAAAAATTGAGGGAGGTGCGGGAGCTTATGGCTCAGGGTAGGCCCATTATCAATATGGGAATTGGAAGCCCGGATTTGGCACCTTCACCAGAAGTTTTGACCACCCTAAGGGATTCAATAACTGATGCAGGAGCGCACCAATACCAAAGCTATCAGGGTTTGCCAGAACTAAGGGTAGCCATTGCGGAGTTCTATCAACAAAAATTTGGGGTAAGCATAGACCCAGCACTCGGGGTATTGCCCTTAATGGGATCTAAGGAAGGGATCATGCACATCAGTATGGCATTCTTGAATGTGGGTGATGAGGTATTGTTGCCCAATCCGGGATACCCTACCTACGGTTCGGTGACCCGATTGGTGGAAGCCGTTCCAAGAACCTACGATCTTTCCGAAGAGAATGGTTGGTTTCCCGACCTAGAGGCACTTTCCAAGGAAGATTTGTCCAAAGTGAAGCTGATGTGGGTGAGTTATCCACATATGCCCACCGGGGCCACGGCCACCATGCAACAGTTGACGTCCTTGGTTGAATTTGCCAAGGCAAACGATATTTTATTGGTCAATGACAATCCGTACAGTTTTGTGTTGTCCAGTAACCCCACCAGTATTTTGTCCATAGATGGAGCCTTGGATTGTACCTTGGAACTGAACAGTTTGAGCAAAACCTTCAACATGGCCGGATGGCGTGTGGGAATGGTATTGGGAAGTAAGGAGAACATCAATGCGGTGCTCAAAGTAAAGAGCAATATGGACTCCGGCATGTTCTACGGTATTCAAAAAGGGGCTATAGCGGCATTGCAGAGTGGTCCCGAATGGTTCGCGGATTTGGATGAGGTATATACCAAGAGACGAAAGCTCATGTTCCAACTGGCGGACAAACTGGGCTGTGCATATAGCGAAGACGCAGTAGGGATGTTCGTGTGGTGCAAACTACCCAAAGGAGCTCCATCTTCTGAGGAATTTGTTGATGAAGTGTTGTATGATAAAAACATATTTATAGCTCCGGGCACCATATTTGGGAGCAATGGAGAGGGGTATATCCGTTTTTCACTCTGTGTGAAAGAGGAAAAAATAAAAGAAGCCATAGAAAGATTTTAAGCAATGGACGTAGTTGTCATAGGAATAGGGTTGATTGGAGGTTCTTTTGCAAAAGATGTAAAGCAATTGTTTCCAGAGGCCCATATTATCGGGATTGATAAGAACGATTCCCATTTGGATGAGGCCTTGGAACTGAACCTGATTGATGAAAAAGGGGATTATGGGGTCTTGGCCACTGCCGATGTGGTCTATGTGAGCATTCCCGTGAACGCCTTGGTACACGAATTGCCTAAGATTTTGGATGTTGTGGGAGACGAGACCGTGGTCATGGATGCGGGATCCACCAAACGTTTGATTTGTGAATCAGTGGCAGATCACCCCAATCGGAGAAATTTTATGGCATGCCACCCCATTGCGGGTACGGAATTTTCGGGACCTTCCGCGGCCATAAACGGTTTGTACGAAGGAAAGACCAATATCATATGCGAGGTAGAAAAAACGGCCTTTAAGCTTCAGGAAAAGGCTTTGGACATTTTTCAAAAGATGCAAATGCGTATCCGGTACATGAATCCAAAGGCCCACGACAAGCATATTGCCTACGTATCGCATTTGTCACATATCAGCTCATTTATGTTGGGAAAGACTGTAATTGAGAAAGAAAAGAACGAGCGTGATATTTTTGACATGGCGGGAAGTGGTTTTGAGAGTACGGTGCGTTTGGCCAAAAGTTCTCCGGACATGTGGACCCCCATTTTTGAGCAGAATAGGGACAATGTGGTGGAAACTTTGGAGGAGTACATCCAAAACCTTGAAAATTTTAAACAACTCCTTTTGGACCAAGAGTATGGAAAGGTGCATACGGAGATGAGCAATACAAATAAGATAAAACAGATATTAAAAGGAATTCCACTCACAAAAAACAGAACATAGTATGGAAAACAGTAAGCAAATGAGGAAATGGTTGGATGACATGAACCTATCGCATCCATTGGTGATTGCAGGTCCCTGCAGTGCCGAAACCGAAGAACAGGTGCTGAAGATTGCGCATGAACTTAAGGATACGGATGTCAATTACTTTCGTTCCGGTATTTGGAAACCAAGAACCCGCCCCGGGAATTTTGAAGGTGTAGGGGCCATTGGATTGAAGTGGTTGCAAAAAGTAAAGGAGGAAACCGGTTTAAAAACGGCTACCGAAGTGGCCAACAAAGCCCATGTTGATTTGGCTTTGGAACATGATATTGACCTATTGTGGATCGGGGCACGATCTACGGTAAGCCCTTTCATCGTCCAAGAAATTGCAGATGCCCTTAAGGGCACGGACAAGATCGTGTTGGTTAAAAACCCGGTAAACCCAGACCTTTCCCTTTGGTTGGGAGCTGTGGAGCGTCTGTATTCAGCGGATATTAAAAAGTTGGGGGTGATCCACCGTGGATTTTCAACCTACGAAAAAACCAAGTACCGAAATATTCCAGAATGGCAGTTGGCCATTGAACTTCAGACCAAGTTCCCTGATCTGCCCATCATCAATGACCCAAGCCATATTACCGGTAACCGGGATATGATCTTTGATGTGTCGCAAACTGCTTTGGACTTGAATTTTGATGGTTTGATCATAGAAACCCATTACGATCCAGACAATGCGTGGAGTGATGCCGCACAACAGGTGACCCCAAAAAGCTTGATACAGATCATGAAGGATTTGCGTATCAGAAAGGAAACCGACGAGGAAGCGGAGTACAATAACAACTTGAGTAACCTAAGGGCCCAGATTGATATTTTGGACAACCAATTGGTAGATCTTTTGGGCAAGCGTATGAAAGTTTCCGATGGTATTGGTGCCTTGAAGAAGCAAAAAAACGTAGCCGTACTTCAAAGCAATCGATGGAATGCCATTTTGGGCAATATGATCTTGGAAGGGGAGCAACGAGGATTGAGCGAGGAATTTGTCTTGAAGATGTTCAAGGCCATTCACCAAGAATCCATTAACCACCAAGAGAAGATCATCAATTCTTAAGCAAGGAAAGAGTGAATATGAAAAAGGCCCAACAATTGTTGGGCCTTTTTCTTTTTACAGAACAATTGTCTGTATTTATTTCCTAAAGATGTATCGCGTAATGAAGATACCTTGGCCATCGCCTTTTCCGCCTTCACTTTCCACACCACTTACCACAAAGGCCAATTCCCAGCCATTGGCGATCATATCGTTGATCATGGAGGTGATCATGGCATCATTGGCGGCAATGTTCTGGAAACGGATTCCTCCCAAATTATAGAAGTTCAATAATTTGGTTTCCTCAAAATTCTTTACACGGATATCACTTCTGTCCGATTTGTTTCGGGTGTTGTCGTCCTCGGTCTGTACACTTGTAAATTCCTTATAATCCTTGTCTTCAAGGGCGTTAATGATCCTAGATCTACCCAGACCGTTGGGTACAATGGATTCTACACTGGTGATTACCTTGTATTCCTGGGCATTCATACTGAACAGGGAAGCAAGTGCGATCGCAGCGGTAAAAATGATTTTTTTCATGATAAATATGAGATTGATTGTTAAAACTGTAAACAAAGATATACGGACAAAAACAAGGATTATTGTTTCTTTGCAGGTAAATATGAACAAATAGTGAACGGAATTGTCTATAAGTCTACTGGAAGTTGGTACACCGTGAAAGCGGAGGATGGGGCTTTTTATGAGTGTAGGATCAAAGGCAAGTTTCGGACCCAAAACATAAAAAGTACCAATCCCATTGCGGTGGGTGACTTTGTTACCTTTGATTTGGAAAAGATTGGGGATGAACCCGTTGGCGTTATTTCTGAAATAGGGGAGCGGAAGAACTACATCATTCGAAAGTCGGTGAAACTTTCCAAACAGACCCACATCATAGCAGCCAATCTGGACCAGGTTTTCTTATTGATCACGCTGAACAACCCTACCACCTTTACCAGTTTTATAGACCGCTTTTTGGTGACGGCAGAGGCATATGACATCCCTGTGGTACTTCTGTTCAATAAGATGGATGTCTATGATGTCGATGAGGCGGCGGAGGTGAAATATTTGATTGATCTGTATCAAAAAATTGGGTACCACTGTATTGAACTCGCTGCCAAGGAAGGAAAGAATGTTGACTTGGTCAAGGATTTGATGAAAGACAAAACAAGCATGTTCTCAGGGCACTCCGGTGTGGGGAAATCCACTTTGGTCAATGCCTTGGAACCCGGACTTCAATTGAAGACCGCGGAAATTTCCGAACAGCACCTACAAGGGCAACACACTACTACCTTTGCAGAGATGTACGACCTGTCGTTTGGGGCAAGGATTATTGATACCCCCGGAATAAAGGGATTTGGTATAGTGGATATGGAACCCGACGAGATTGGCGACTATTTTCCAGAGTTTTTTGAGCTGAAATCCCAATGCAAGTTCAATAATTGTCTGCATATGGATGAACCCAAATGTGCCATAAAGCAAGCGTTGGAGAACGACGAAATTGCATGGAGCAGATATAGGAGCTATGTTCAGATGATAACCGGGGAAGAAGAAAATTACAGAACGGATAATTACAGGGAACGTTAATGAGAGCGGTTATACAACGCGTATCCAGCGCCAGTGTCACAGTGGATGGGACAAAAACAGCAAACATAGGCCAAGGTCTCTTGGTACTGTTGGGCATAGAGGATGCCGATGGCAAGGAGGATATCGAATGGCTATCCAAAAAAATGGTCAATCTCCGGATTTTCAATGACGATGATGAAGTTATGAACCGCTCCGTTCTGGATATTGGGGGAGAGGTCATAGTGGTAAGTCAGTTTACCCTGCACGCCTTGACCAAAAAGGGTAACAGGCCATCTTATATCAAAGCCTCAAAACCCGATGTGGCCATTCCCATCTATGAAGCTTTTGTGAAAAAGCTGGAGCAGGACCTTGGTAAAGAGGTCGGTACAGGTGTTTTTGGTGCCGACATGAAGGTAGAGCTCCTGAACGACGGTCCCGTGACCATCCTTATCGATACAAAGAACAAGGAATAACGATCTTTTGTCGATTTAGGTTTCCATTTTTGTAAGAAATTGGTCATATTGCTATAGTAATGTAACCGATCAACCTCAACAATGCGTGCTCTTTTCCAATGCCTACTGATTCTTAGTGTCCATTTTTCGTTTTCCCAAAACTACAGCTATCATACTATTCCAGCAGAACTGATGGAGAATGCCGATGCTGTGGCCCGGCTTGATGAGATGGATATCCGTATTGAGGCCATGGATAGAATGACCTATACCGCAAGGCAAGTTGTCACGGTGCTGAACAAATCTGGCGATGCCTTTGCCAGAACACGGGCATTTTATGACAAAGAGAAAAAAATAAAGAAAATTGAAGCCGTAGTCTATGATGCTTCTGGAAATGAGATTCAGCGGATCAAGCGTAGGGACTTTAATGATATAGCCGCAGTGGATGGTTTTTCCCTTTATCTGGACGATAGATTACTGTATTATAGATATGTGCCCGTTCAATACCCATATACATTGGAATTTAGTTATGAGATTGAAACCTCGGATACGGGCATTTTGCCTCCATGGTATTTTTTATCGGGGTATGATATCAGTGTGGAGGAAAGTAAATATGCCATCAGTTACCTTTCCAATGGTTTGAAGCCGATCATTGAGGAATCAAACCTTTTTGACATTACTGTTGATAAGGATGAAAGTCAAGGAAAAATAAGCTATACGGCCAAAAACATCCCGGCAGTGGTAGCGGAAAGCCTTAGCCCGTCATTCAATGCCATATGTCCAAAATTATCGGTACGGTTACCCAATTTTCATTACAAGGGTTATAATGCCAAGGTGGACAATTGGAACGATTTGGGACTCTGGATCCAGAAGGAGCTGTTATCTGGTCGTGCAGATTTGGAGGACGGCACGGTACAAAAGGTAAGGGGGCTTGTGGAAGGAGTGGATGATGATATTGAAAAAGCAAAGATTGTATACCAATACATGCAGGACAACACAAGGTATATCAGTGTGCAGATAGGAATAGGAGGTTTTCAACCGATAAGTGCCATTGAGGTGGATAGGGTAAAATATGGCGATTGTAAAGGGCTTTCCAATTATACTATGGCCCTGCTGAAGGCTGTTGGGGTGGAATCGTACTATGCCGTAGTGGAGGCAGGGGGCACCAAAGTCGATTTCAAGGAAGATTTTGCAGATCTTTCCCAAGGCAACCATGCCATTGTTGCCATTCCCTACCAAGGGGAATATTATTGGATAGATTGTACATCCCAAGTACATCCTTTCGGATTTATAGGGGACTTTACAGATGATAGAAAAGTTTTGATCGTAAAGCCCGATGGCGGGGAAATTGTTACCACAACTTCATATGTAAATGAGGAAAACCTCATGAGAATGAGTTCCACCTATACAATTCAGGAGGACCTTTCCCTTGAGGCCAATGTCACTATTGAAACCATGGGCGTTCGTTATGACAATCATTTTGGATTGGAGGGAAACAAGAAAGAAGATATCATCGAATATTACAAAAACTTTTGGGGCAACATCAATGGGTTGTCCATCTCTGATTTTAGTTTCGAAAACAATAGGGATGATGTGGTTTTTACGGAGAAAGTCCAGTTAAAGGCCCATGATTTTGTGTCCAAGAACGGGGATGATTATTTATTGACTTTGAACGTGTTGGATAACAATTCTTTTATACCTCCCAGATATCGGAACAGAAAACATTCATTTGTGATCCAACGGGGATATTTGGATGAGGATGAGTTTACCATCCAATTGCCCAAGAACTTCGCATTCACATTTTTGCCGGAGAAACACAAGGAGGAGACCAAATTTGGAACCTATGAAGTTGAGGTTGTGAAAAAGAGCGATACGGAATTACTGTATAAGAGAAAACTACTCATAAAAAAAGGCAATTATCCCAAAGAGGAGTATAACAAGTACAGATCTTTTAGAAGGACCATTGCCAAAATGGACAACCAAAAAATTGTTTTAAAACGTCAAGACCTATGATACGAAAAATCGCGTTACTGATTGCCCTGGTTTCGGTCTGTGCCCAAGGACAGGAATTGAAATTCGGGAAAATTTCCAAGGAAGAACTTATGGAAGCCACCCATCCCAAGGATACATCGGCTGCTGCTGCTTATCTGTTGAAAAAGCGGGAATCCTACTATACCTACAACAGCGGGGTGGGGCTTAATCTGGTGACGGAGGTGCATGAGCGAATAAAAATCTATAATACGGACGGGTTTGATTACGCCACTAAGACCATTGATCTATACGAAAGTGGGGCGTCAGATGAGAAGGCCACTTCCATCAAAGGGTATACCTATACCTTGGAGGGGGGTAAAGTTGTTGAGACCAAGCTGGGCAAAGGCAGCATCTTTAAATCCCAACAGTCAAAGAATAGGAACCAAGTTAAGTTTACCATGCCCAATGTAAAGGCGGGATCTGTTGTGGAGTATCAATATAGGATAACATCGCCCTTTGTGCAGAATATAGATGAGTTCGTGTTTCAACATTCCATTCCCATCAAAAGATTGGAAGCTGAAATGAGAATCCTGGAGTATTTTAAATTCAACCAAAGACAGAAGGGCTTCCTTCCCCTTGTTCCTAAAGTGGATAAGATCAGGGATGCCGGGTTGGGCATGGAAGTGACAAAGGTTACCTATAACTTGCAAGATGTTCCGGCTCTAAAAGAGGAAAAGTTTGTTCCCAATATTACCAATTTTAGGTCTGGAGTCACCTTTGAGATCATGTCCTTGGAAATACCGGGGTCTACCTACGATGTATACTCCAAAACATGGGATGATGTGGCAAGGACGGTTTATGAGAACAGCTCTTTTGGCGATGAAATGAAACGAAGCAACTATTTTGAGGAAGAGCTCAACATGGTCCTTCAAGGCGCCAGTGAACCTCAGGAAAAGGCCAAAAGGATATTGGCATTTGTCAAGGAAAAAGTAAAATGGAATTCCTTTGTGGGGTACACTTCCGATGAAGGAACCAGAAAGGCGTACAAGGAAGGAACAGGAAACAGCGCTGATATTAACTTAATGTTGGTATCCATGCTCAACCATGCCAATATTCCGGCATACCCCGTTTTGGTAAGCACGCGCGACAATGGAATTCCCTTGTTTCCAACCCTTCAAGGGTACAACTACGTGGTGGCCGTGGGCAAAATAGATGGGGAATATCATTTGTTCGATGCCACCAATGTTTTCACCACCATGGATGTATTACCCACTAGGACACTGAACTGGTTTGGACGAATTATTTCGGAAAATGGAAACTCTGAAGAAATTGACCTTATGCCCAGAAAAAGCTCCATGGATGCCATAATGATGACCGTTGACCTTAACGATGACGGTTCCATGGATGCCAAGTGTAGGCAACAGTATACCAATCACAATGCGTTGCTGTTCAGGAATTTGTACAATGGAGGGACAGAGGAAACGTTTCTAGGGAATCTGGAAAAGGAATTGGGCGATATAGAGATTTCGGACTATGATTTGCAGAACAATCTGGATTTGGACAAGCCGGTAGTGCAGAATTTCAACTTTTTCAAGGAAGATGCCTTTGAATCCATTTCAGGAAAATTGTATCTCTCACCCATGTTCCATTTGGCCGTAAGTGAGAACCCCTTTAAGTCGGAGGAAAGGGAATATCCAATAGATTATGGGTTTCCTTGGCAAGACCGATACATGATTACCATTAACATTCCCGAAGGATATAAGGTGGAACATTTGCCCGAACCCATGGCCATGGTGTTGCCCGATAATTTGGGACAATTCAAGTACAACATATCCTCAAACCAAGACTTTATCAATGTTCGTGTTGAACTAAGCATGAATACGGCCGTTTTTCCTCCAAATTATTATTTGGGACTCAAAGAGTTTTATCGTCAAGTGGTTGAAAAGGAATCGGAAAAAGTGGTTTTGTCAAGGATTTGATTTGCTCAAAGTTGCATAAGGGCATTATTTTATTCATGGTATTTAACCTTGCGGGGTTGCTCTCTGCCCAACAGGCAAGTGAGTTTGGGGTATTGGACCAGTTTGAAAAAGACTTTAAGTCTTACGAGAAGGATACCACCGCCGCTGCCATCTATCTCTATGAAAAAGGTGAAAACTATTTTGAGGCCAGGCAAGGGTATATTTGGTTGATCACAACCTACCATGCAAAAAAGAAGATACTCAAGAAACAAGGTTTTGATGAGGCAGAGATCATTATCCCGTACTACCGTGCCAAGTCGGGGAAGGAAAGGGTCAATGCGATAAAAGCAATGACCCATAATGGGAACAGAAGACAAGTGGTTTCCAGCGACAAGATTTTCGATGTGGATGTGAACGAACGGCTGTCCCAAATAAAATTCACTTTCCCAAGTGTGGAGGTGGGATCGGTTTTGGAGTATAGCTATGAAATCCAATCCCCTTTTTTCTATAATCTTTCGGGGTGGGAATTCCAAAGTAGGATTCCAAAGCTGTACTCGGAGTACAATGCCAAAATTCCTGGGAACTTTAAATACAATAGATCCTTAATTGGTGAAATCGGTTTGGATGTAAATGATGCCAGTATCAAGAAGAGTTGCTTTAGTGTGCCAGGTATTTCCCAGAGGGCCGATTGTGAGGTGTTAAAATATGTGATGAAAGATGTGCCCGCTTTTAAAGAAGACGAAGAGTATATGCTTTCTTCGGACAATTACAGGTCTACGCTGGAGTTTGAGCTTTCGGAATACGTATCACTGGATGGCATCAAACAAAAGTTTACCAAGACTTGGAGGGATGTGGATAAAGAGTTCAGGACCGATAAGGATATTGGCGGACAATTAAGGAAGAAGAATTTCTTTGAAAAAAATGTTGAGCTGGATCTGATTGCCAGAGGAGAAAGTGATTTGGAAAAAGCCAAAAACATCTATGGGTTCGTTAAGGAACACTATACCTGGAACAACAAATACAGTATTTTCAGAAACAATAATGTAAAAGATGCCTTTGACAGGAGAACAGGAAATGTGGCAGAAATCAACATCACCCTTATCAATCTGCTCAATGCTGCCGATATTAAGACAGACCTTATGGTACTTTCTACCCGATCCCACGGTTTACCCAAGCGTAACCACCCGGTAATGTCCAATTTCAACTATGTGGTTGCCAAGACCACCATTGATGGAAACGAATACCTGTTGGACGCCACAGAGAAAGAAATGCCCTTTGGAATGTTACCCTATCGCTGTTTAAACTATTATGGAAGGGTCATGGATCTGGATGGGGAAAGTTATTGGTTTGACATCTTACCGGAAAAAAACAACAGCCGGAGCGTACAGGTTAAAATGGAACTGAAAGATGATAAGGCTGTGGGGACATTGGATGATATTACCATGGGTTATGAAGCCTTTTTCAAGCGGGACGAGGTGGCCAAGACCTCTAAAGGAAAATATTTGGACGAAATGGAAAAGGAAATGGACGATGATTTTGTCATCCAAACCTATGAAACCAATTCCGAAAAGTCGGATGAGAGAACTTTGGTGGAACATTTTGAGTTTGAGTTGCAGAACATGAATATGGATAATACGGTGTTTTTTAACCCATTTGTGGTCCGTTTTTTTGCTACTAATCCTTTCAAATCCGAACAGCGATACTACCCAATTGATTTTGGTTTCCTGAGAAATTACAGGTACATGGCGAACATAAAGATTCCCGAGGGGTACAGGGTAAAGGAGTTTCCAGAGGTGGTCAATCTGGCTTTGCCGGACCAAAGTGCTTTACTTCGGTTTGAGTGCAAGGAATATCAAGGTATAATCAATGTGTACTTCAACTTTAAGCTCAATTCAACACAATACAACAGTGAAGGTTACGCATACATAAAAAAGTTTTTCGAAAGGGCGGTAAATGTACAGAACCAAAGCTACTTGGTGCTGGAAAAACTGTAGGAATACCTCCGAGCTTCTTAAATTTGCAATGCAACTTTTGGTAACTTAAACAAAATCAACGTGGATATACAAAATGCACAATTGGCCGTAGACGAATGGATCAAGAACCATGGAGTGCGTTACTTCAACGAGCTCACCAATATGGCCCAGCTCACGGAAGAGGTAGGGGAAGTGGCCCGGATCATAGCCCGGCGCTATGGGGAACAAAGCGAAAAAGAATCCGACAAGGCTAAGGATCTTGGGGAAGAATTGGCCGATGTGCTCTTTGTGGTCCTTTGCCTGGCCAACCAAACAGGCATTGATCTTCAGGAGGCTTTTGATAAAAAATTGGAGATAAAGACCAAACGGGACCACGATCGTCACCAAAACAACAAAAAGCTTAAATAAAGTTGTCCTGCTAAAAGGACATTAGGTACGTTTTTTCTAGTTTTGGACTTTCTATCAAACCACAATTATCTTGAGACTTCAACTTTCCGCTCCGCAAGACAAAAAGCTGCAAAAAACCATTCAGATCACAGGTTCCAAAAGTGAGACCAATCGATCTTTGTTGCTTCAGGCCCTGTTTCCCAATGTAAGGATTGAAAACCTTTCCAATTCTGATGATGGCCAGGTCATGCAAAAAGGATTGAAGAAGACGAGCGGGGAAGTGGATATCCACCATGCAGGCACCGCCATGCGTTTTTTAACGGGCTATTTTGCTTCGCAAGAAGACAAAGAGGTGATATTGACAGGTTCCCAGCGAATGCAGGAACGTCCCATCAAGGTTTTGGTAGAAGCATTGAGAAATTTGGGTGCCCGTATTGAATATGTGAAGGAGGAGGGGTATCCTCCCATAAAAATTTCCGGAAAAAAATTGGACAAGGACAAGGTTTCCTTGCCGGCCAACATCAGTAGCCAGTATATTTCTTCCCTACTTTTGATAGCCCCCAGTCTCAAAAATGGATTGGAGTTGGAGCTTGTGGGGAAGATCACTTCCGTACCCTACATTAAAATGACCTTGTCCCTTTTGGAACAGATAGGGGTCAGTACTTCCTTTGAGGGGAATACCATCAAGGTTGAGCCCAAAGAAACTGTTCAGGATACCACTCTTGTAGTGGAATCGGACTGGAGCTCGGCCAGCTATTTTTACAGCATTGTGGCACTTTGCGAAGTGGGTACGACCATCCAATTGTCGTCCTATAAAAAGGATTCGCTACAGGGCGATAGTGTTATGGCGGAAGTTTATAAGGATTTTGGGGTGGAAACCACTTTTGGGGAGCATACCATTACCTTGACAAAAACTACGGATGAAATCCCTCAACATGTAGAATACGATCTGTCCAATGCACCGGATACCGCCCAAACCATCTCTGTTACCTGTTTAGGATTGGGAATGGGGTGCCATCTTACAGGATTGCATACCCTCCCCATAAAAGAAACCGACCGTTTGGCGGCCATGCAAACCGAGCTGTCCAAGTTTGGTGCAAAAGTGGACATTGATGCCGAGAGTCTAACGTTACAACCTACATCAAGTTTGAAATCGGACGTGGCGGTAGATACCTACAACGATCACAGAATGGCCATGGCCTTTGGTCCCTTGGCGGTTAAAGCTTCCTTTAGGGTCAATGATGCCGAGGTGGTTTCCAAATCCTATCCAGATTTTTGGAACGACCTGTCCACCCTAGGTTTTGGGGTTGCCGAAGTGTAATGGGCATTTAATCACCAAATTACTTGACATCCCCTATGGTGAGGTTGTATATTTGCCGCTCTTAAAAAAAATCGAAAAAAAGCTTAGATGAAATTATCAAACTTCAACTTTGAGTTACCAAAAGAATTATTGGCCGAATATCCTGCTGAGAACAGGGACGAATCCAAACTGATGGTAGTTCATAGGGACACTGGAAAAATTGAACACAAAATGTTTAAGGACCTGATCGATTATTTTGATGAAGGTGATGTAATGGTCCTGAACAATACCAAGGTGTTTCCAGCACGACTTTATGGAAACAAGGAGAAGACCGGTGCCCGTATTGAAGTTTTCTTGCTCAGGGAGCTCAACCAAGAACAAAGGTTGTGGGATGTTTTGGTAGATCCAGCCAGAAAGATAAGAATTGGAAACAAATTGTATTTTGGTGAAGACGAAAGTTTGGTGGCAGAGGTAATCGATAATACCACTTCCCGAGGAAGGACCTTGCGCTTTTTGTATGATGGATCGTATACCGATTTCAGGAGAAAACTCCGTGAATTGGGCGAAACACCACTTCCCAAATACATCAAAAGAAATGTTGAGCCAGAGGATGAGGAAAGATACCAGACCATCTATGCAAAATACGAAGGAGCCGTTGCGGCACCTACTGCTGGATTGCATTTTTCCAAGCACTTGTTGAAGCGTTTGGAGATCAAGGGAATCGATTTTGCCGAAGTGACCCTTCATGTTGGTTTGGGAACCTTCAACCCGGTTGAGGTGGAGGATTTGTCCAAGCACAAAATGGACAGCGAGGAGTTGGTCATCGATGAAAAAGCCACCGAAGTGGTAAATTCGGCCAAGGACGATAAGAAAAAAGTATGTGCCGTGGGTACTACGGTAATGCGGGCCTTGGAGAGCGCCGTTTCATCTGAGCACACGCTCAATACTTTTGAGGGATGGACCAACAAGTTCATTTTTCCTCCCTACGATTTCAGTATTGCCAATTGCATGATCACCAACTTCCATTTACCCAAGTCGACCTTGCTGATGATGGTATCTGCATTTGCTGGCCATGACCTGATAAAGAAAGCGTACAAGCAGGCTATTTTGGAAGGGTACCGTTTTTACTCTTACGGAGATGCCATGCTTATCCTTTAGGATAAAACTTTAAATAGATAAGAATCCCGTTTGGTTCAACGACCAGCGGGATTTTTTTCTTGATTATCTTTAAACTGTGGAAACAAAGAAGAAAGACATACGGGCCTTGACCAAGGAACAACTGCGGAATTTTTTCGTGGAGCGCGGTGATAAAGCTTTCCGGGGCAATCAGGTGTATGAGTGGCTCTGGCAGAAATCGGCTCACACCTTTGATGCCATGACCAATGTTTCCAAAGAAACCCGGCAAATGTTGGAGGAACACTTTGTGATCAATCACATTCGGGTGGACCAAATGCAGCGGAGTTCGGACGGGACCATAAAAAATGCGGTGCGCCTCCATGATGGTTTGATTGTGGAGTCCGTACTTATTCCTACCGAAACCCGGACCACGGCTTGTGTGTCCAGTCAGGTGGGATGTAGTTTGGACTGCAGGTTCTGCGCTACGGCACGGATGAAGCGCATGCGTAACCTCAATCCGGATGAGATTTACGACCAAGTGGTGGCTATAGATAATGAGAGTCGATTGTATTTTGATAGACCCCTGAGCAACATTGTTTTCATGGGAATGGGAGAACCGCTCATGAACTACAACAATGTGTTGAAGGCCATTGATATGATCACCTCGCCCGAAGGATTGGGCATGTCCCCAAAGAGAATTACGGTTTCCACATCGGGGGTTCCCAAGATGATCAAGAAAATGGCCGATGAGGAGGTCAAGTTTGGTCTGGCGGTTTCCCTACACTCCGCCATTGATGAGGTCCGAACCTCCATTATGCCCTTTAATGCCACTTTTTCCTTGGCCGATTTACGGGAGGCATTGGAATATTGGTACAGCAAGACCAAAAGTAGGATTACATACGAATATGTGGTCTGGGAAGGTATCAACGACACTCAGGAAGCTGCCGATGCCCTGGTCAAATTTTGCAGGTTTGCCCCATCCAAAGTGAATTTGATAGAGTACAACCCCATTGATGATGGCGAATTTCAGCAAGCTTCAAGTACTGCAGTGGATATGTACCAGCGTACCTTGGAGAAAAATGGAATTACTGTTACCGTACGTAGATCTAGAGGAAAGGATATTGATGCTGCCTGCGGGCAGTTGGCCAATAAGACGTAGTTTTAGGATGTCCGATGTCCGATGTCCGATGTCCGATGTCCGATGTCTGATATCTGATATCTGATATCCGATGTCTGATGTCCGATTTCTGACGATCAACCATCATCCAATCATCGAGCATTTGGTTCATCTGTTCTAAAACTTACTCCTTCCTATGACCAACTCTTTCATTTTCGCTACTTTTAGGGTTTTAAATCAAATTCGCCAAACCTAACGCATTGAAAATCGTTTCTCAGATTAGGGAACCCATTGAAGATGAGATGGAACTTTTCGAGGAAAAGTTTCTAAAATCCATGTCATCCAAGGTGGCTTTGTTCAATAGGATCACCTATTACATTGTTAACCGAAAGGGCAAGCAAATGCGGCCCATGTTCGTCTTCCTTACCGCAAAATTACTCAATGGTGAAGTCAATGAAAGGACCTATTGCGGGGCATCCATCATTGAGTTGATCCACACGGCCAGTTTGGTCCATGATGATGTGGTGGACGATAGCAACAAAAGGCGCGGTTTTTTTTCCATAAATGCCTTGTGGAAGAACAAAATTGCCGTTTTGGTGGGCGATTTTCTGTTTTCTAAAGGACTTTTGGTGGCCTTGGAAAACAAGGATTACGATTTGCTACATATTATTTCCAATGCGGTTCGGGATATGAGCGAAGGGGAGCTCCTTCAAATTGAGAAGGCTCGACTTTTGGATATCACCGAGGAGGTCTATTACGATATCATTCGCCAAAAAACAGCCACCTTGATCGCAGCCTGCTGCAGTATGGGGGCCTGTTCCGTCCGCCCAGATTCCGAAGAAGTGGAAACTTTCCGGAAGTTTGGGGAACTTTGTGGTATGGCGTTCCAAATTAAAGACGACCTGTTTGATTATGGTGCCGAAAAGATTGGAAAACCTACTGGAATCGACATCAAGGAGCAAAAAATGACCCTTCCATTGATCTATGCCCTTAATCAAAGCGATAAGGAGAAAAAAAGTTGGCTCATCAACTCCATCAAAAAGCATAACAAGGACAAGAAAAGGGTAAAAGAGGTTATCGCCTACGTAAAGGAAATGGGTGGCTTGGAATATGCCGTGGAGAAAATGTTGGAATTTAAGGACCAAGCCCTTGCTTTGCTGGACAATTACCCTGATTCAGATTACAAAGCATCCCTTACTCTGATGGTGAACTACGTTGTGGACCGTAAAAAGTAGTGTTCGTATCAGAGGACAGGTTCAAGCTCAAATTCAAGTTCATTCAGTTGTCAGTTCGAGTGCAGTCGAGAACGAAAAATAAGCTTTACACGATTTTCCAAGAGCCTCTATTTTGAAGATATCAATGCCTGTTCCATCTCAGGGGTAAACTCTTCTTTATAATAGACCCGCTTGCAATGAGAGCACTCTGCATAACTGGTATTGTTTATGGTAAAAACGGGAATCCAGAACACATGGGCCTGATTGGCCTGACGAACGGCGGTCAAAGTGCCCGTTTGATGGCAATGGGGACAGACCACGTGATGTAGGGTCTTGGTTTCCTTTTTTCCTGACTTTGTCCCAAAGAAAAGAATCATACAATGCATTTTGTATAGCAAAGATACCGTGTTTGCTTTACTCCTGTATCAATAGGTCAATTTCATTTTTTAGGGAATTGTTACGCCAACCGGCCTTGTACTCCGAGTCAACAAAAAAGACCTTCAAATCAGCTTGATATTCCCTGTCGACCATGAAAATGGTAAAATCTGCCTGATACTCCCTATCGGTAAAATACCAAAGCCCCTTGTTGCCATGCGCTTTGTAATCCCGATCCACTTTATGGACCAAAAGATCGGCTTTGTAGTCCCGGTCCACTTCAAAAACACTATAATCAGCTTTGTAATCTGCATCGGTTGGGAAAACCCTTTGAGCCATAAGGTTTTGTGATAGAAATAATAGAATAAGGACTGGGAAGACATTTTTCATGATAAGCTTTTGAATAGGATTATTTATTTGAAATCAAATACCTTACCAAACAAATTGATTTTCTGCTTTTAAATATTTTCTACATTCGCACACAAGTTGAAAAGTTGAAAGCCTATCACAGTATAGAGAATTGGTTGTCCTGGATGGACGATGTCTCTGATAAGGATTATGTGATCATTGATTGTTTTCTTCGGGAGGAGCTTTATTCCAGGATTCGGTCATTTTTTCTCTCCAAGTTGCCCAATTTTAAGGAAGCGGGGATTGGGACCGATATCGATAACCAGATAGATAATACTATCCGGGGTGATTTTACTTATTGGTTGGACCGTAAAAGAGATGAACAACTCCAGCCCTTTTGGAGCGTGGTGGACGAGATACTGCACATGTTCAACCGCTACTGCTTTTTGAGTCTTTCCGGATACGAATTCCATTTGGCCCATTACCCATCTGGTGGGCATTACGATAAACATTTAGATCAGTTTGAAAACCGGAACAACCGAATGATCTCTGTGGTGATCTACCTCAATGAAGGTTGGCAGAAAGGGGACGGGGGCGAATTGGAGATTTTTGAGAAAGATGGGTCCAGCTTTTTGGTGGAGCCTGTGGCCGGTCGTTGTGTAATGTTCAAGAGTGCCGAGGTTCCCCATGCAGTGCTCCAATCCCATAAAAGTCGATTTAGCTTAACCGGATGGCTATTGTACCAACCTTCGGTTCTGGGGCAGTTTTTTGGATAGGCCTCCTTATTTTTTGTGATAGGGTATTTTTTGGATCAAATCCACATTTTGATTGTGTTCCGCACTGTTGGACATGACCAAGGTGCCATGGATGCCATCGCTGGCCCTTATGGCAAAAACTGTGGCTTGATCACTGGGATTGGTCATGCCCTCAAAACGATACGACGCCAAAATGATCAGTTCGTTGGGTTGATATTCCTTTTTGGAATATAGGGCCTTGATACAATCGTCCTTAGCTTCAAAGTCTTCTTTATAGCCCTCTTGGGTCAAGGTGTTCACGGCTTCGGAAAGGGTGTCAAAATTATAGTTGTCCATAAGGTTAAGTTAACCAATATCATTGATAAATCCCAAAATGGTCGTTTTCACCTTACCCCAATCCGTATACTCATGGTCCTTGCCTGTATCGGTGGCACCACCCTGTTTCTTGGCGATCATGCGCATGATCAATTTTTTAAAATAATCATATTGGGTGTAGCGCAACGCCCCTGCTATCTGCCAAACGGTGCTGGTTTGCCAACCAGTCTGTTCCAAAAAATCCTTGGAAATCTTTTCGGCTTCCTCGTGTTCTTCCGGAATGTTGGAAGCCACGGCCATGCTTACCGAGAAAAAGGCGCTTGGTTTTCCGTTCAGTGCCTCCACATGGTCCATAATGTATTGTTTGATGGCATTGTTGTATTTGTGCATATGGATGGAACTACCTACAACAACCGCATCAAAATTGGAAGGAGCGGGTGGTTCTTCCATGGCATTGGAAATGGTAACCTGGTGTCCGGCTTCTTGGAGAACTTCCTCCATGAACCGGGCAATCTTTCGAGTCTGCCCTTCAATGGTCCCATAAATGATCAAGATTTTCATGACTGTGTTATTTTTTATTGTGATACCCCAAAGTCACGAAAATAATCCGATGTAGTCTATGATAATGATCAGGATGGGGATGATGCATTCAAGACACGAAATCTTAGAGTGCAATTGGTCAAAATTTTGTTTTTTAGCTACCTTTAAAGGCTGCAAAGAAGAATTCCATTGATTTCAAAAACCACCATAGATCAGGTATATGAAACTTCCCGGGTAGAGGAAGTGATCGGGGATTTTGTACAGTTGAAAAAATCGGGGTCCAATTTTAAGGGGTTGAGCCCCTTTACCGATGAGCGTACCCCCAGTTTTATGGTCAGTCCCGTAAAGCAAATTTGGAAAGATTTTAGTAGTGGCAAAGGGGGCAATGTGGTGGCCTTTCTCATGGAGCACGAACACTTTACCTACCCTGAGGCCATTAAATACTTGGCCAAGAAATACAACATAGAGATAGAGGAGACCGAGCAGACCGATGAACAAAAAGAGCAGGCCAATGAGCGCGAGAGCATGTATCTGGTCTCGGAATATGCCCAGAAGTATTTTTCCCAGACCTTATGGGACAGCGAACCGGGAAAAGCCATAGGACTCAGCTATTTTAAGGAACGCGGTTTTACCGATGAGACCATAAAAAAATTCGGGCTGGGTTATAGTTTGGACGAGTGGGAAGCGTTTACCCAATCGGCCTTGGAAGAAGGGTATCAACTGGAGTTTCTGGAAAAAACTGGACTCACCATTGTAAAGGAGCAAACTGGGGGCGAGACCAAAAAGTTCGACAGGTTCAAGGGAAGGGTCATGTTTCCCATCCATTCCATGAGTGGCAGGGTGCTGGGATTTGGAGGTCGTATCCTCACCAGCGATAAAAAGGCGGCCAAGTACCTTAATTCGCCCGAAAGTGAGATTTATCACAAGAGCAAGGTGCTTTACGGGATATACTTCGCCAAACAGGCCATTGCCAAGGAAGACAATTGTTTTTTGGTGGAAGGCTATACCGATGTCATCCAAATGTACCAACGTGGGGTGGAGAATGTGGTATCCTCCAGTGGAACGGCCCTTACCCCGGAACAGATTCGGTTGATCAATAGGCTCACTAAGAACATCACCGTACTTTTTGATGGGGATGCGGCAGGGTTGCGGGCCTCACTAAGAGGTATAGATTTGATCTTGGAACAGGGCATGAACGTAAAGGTCTGCACCTTTCCTGATGGGGAAGATCCTGATAGTTTTGCGAAGAACAATACCTACGAGGATTTGGTACTCTATTTGGAGGAGAACGCCAAGGATTTTATCCAGTTCAAGGCTTCCATTTTAACAAAAGAAGCAGCCAACGACCCTATAAAACGAGCCGATACGGTCAGGGATATTGTGAACAGTATCAGTAAGATACCGGACCGTATCAAAAAAGAGATCTACATTCAGGAGTGTGCCAAAATAATGGCGATTTCCGAAGCGGTTCTCTACAATACCTTGGCCCAGATTGATAAGAAATTGGCGACGGAGGTAAATAAAGCATACAAGCAGGAACAGAAAGCCTTTGAAGTGGTCAAAAATGATCCTGTGGTGCAAAAGGTGGATGTGCAATATGAGCTGGAGCGAAAAATCATAGAGATGCTACTGCTCTACGGAAACCAAAAGCAAGAGTTTGAGGACTTGGTGTTGAAAGAGAACGAGGATGGGGAATTGGTCTTGGAACCCGAAGTGGTTGAGGCCAAAGTGTATGAAAAAGTCTATTTGGACCTTCAGGAGGATGAGATTGAACTTACCAACGAGCAGTTTAGGGCCATTTATTACAAGCTTATAGAAAGCTTGAACGAGAATGATGATTTTGCGGTGAACACCTTTTTGTCCGAGTTGGACCAGGAAATCATTCCCGAAGTATCATCCATTTTAATGGAAGAGGAGCAGTACACTCTGCACGATTGGGAGCGTAAGGACATCTATCCAAAAGAAAAGCAATCCGGTGTTGCACAGTTGGTGGGGGAGACCATCCTGACCTTACGCTGCAACCTTATAAAAAACCGGATACAAAAGCTACAGGAACACACCCAAGACAACAATGGGGATAACAGCGAAGTTTTGGAAGAGATCATGAACTACCTGCAATTGAACAAGCTGCTCAATGCCAAACTGAACAGGGTATTGTCCTAAAAAGAAATCCCGGGCAAAAATGCCCAGGATTTACCAGCTTTAGTTTGTTTGGGTTGGTTATTTAATAAAGTTCTAAAGCTTTTGCTTGTTGTAGTAGATCTACCAAGTTGTCCACATTTAACTTTTTCATTAAACGGGCCTTGTACGTACTTACCGTTTTTTCGTTGAGGTTGAGCCCTTCGGCTACCTCCTTGTTACGTTTTCCACTGGCCAAAAGCTTTAATACCTCGACCTCTCTGGATGATAATTTCCTAAAGAACCTTCTCGGTTTTTGGGTGCCCTCATCAAAAGCAAGGCGTTGGGCAAGTTCGTTGGTAATGAACATGTTGCCTTCGCTTACCTTTTTTACGGCAGAGATGATGTAGTCCAAATCGGCAGTTTTGGACAAATAACCAAATGCACCGGCACGGATGGTGCTCAGGGCGTAGACATCTTCAGATTGTCCACTGTACATTAGGGTTTTAATGTCGGGGAACTCCAATTTCAATTTTCTTAGAGTGGCAATTCCATTGATTTCAGGAATATCCATTTCCAGCATCACCACATCGGGGGTAACTTTGGCAAGTGTCTCAAATAATTCAGACGTTGTGGAAACATCTGCAATGATCTCTATATCTTGACTGGATTCGAGCACTTGCTTAATGCCAAGTCTGACAATCGGATGATTATCAGCAATCAATACTTTTATCATTTGGTTTGAGTTTAGTATAATTAATTGGTTGGTTAGTGACTAATTTACCTACACGGTATGGCAGGCAAGATAACAATTTGATGACGTAAAACTGTAATTTTTTTCTTAAAACCATAGAATTTCTATGGTTTTTTTCGTCTTAATTTGGGATTTTTGGGACAAAAGGTCATTTTAAGTGGCTTGGAATCTCACAAATAGGTATAGGAATCATCTTATGCTTATTCGCTGTATTGAACCGTTTGTAAATGGTAAAGACCTCTTTTTCCCTATCGGCAAAATCAGCTACGGTTTTTCCTTGGTCATCCATTTTCATGGCCCATTCCAATTCTGGATATGATGCACCTATTTGGTCCTCATCGGTTCGGCTGTCGCCCCAAAGACCGTCAGTAGGGGCTGCTTCCATAATGTCTTGGTTTACCCCAAGTACCCGTCCCAACTCATAGACTTCGGTCTTTACCAAATCGGCAATAGGGCTTAAATCTACCCCACCATCACCATATTTGGTATAAAAGCCCACTCCAAAATCCTCTACTTTGTTTCCCGTTCCGGCCACTAAGTAGCCTTCCAATGCCGCAAAATAGTATAAGGTGGTCATCCGAAGTCGCGCACGGGTATTTGCCAGCGACATAAACCGTTCCTCTTCGTCCTCAACCTTTGGGAAGGCATCTACGAGACTGTCAAAGACAGGGGTCAGGTTTACAGGTTGACGGGATACATTGGAAAAATTCTCCATAAGCCAGTCAATATGCCGGTCCGCGCGGGTAACTTGGTTTTCACCTTGGTGTATGGGCATTTCCAAACACAAAAGGTCCAGACCTGTTTTGGCACATAGGGTAGAGGTCACAGCCGAGTCTATCCCTCCGGACACACCGATTACAAAACCTTTGCATTTGGCGTTTGTGGCATATTCCCGAAGCCAATCCACGATATGGTCTATTACCTTTTCTGTTTGCATATCCTATTTTTAGATTCTATAAATTACCTTTGTGCCCTGTAAATTTAAACGCTGTTGCCTTAAAAATGAAGCGCTTGCCTAAATACTTTCTTTTTTACATTTTGTGTGGTTCCCTTTTTTTAACGTTGGGATGCGAGGAAACCGATAAGCGTGAGGAGGAAATTGCCAATATCCCCATTGATCTTGAGGTGTTTCGGTTTGATCGGGAATTTGCGGAAGCAAAGCCCCAGGATATCCCAAAGTTAAAATCCAAATATCCGTACTTATTCCCTGAGCAGTTTTCGGACAGCATATGGGTGGCCAAGTTGACCGATACCCTTCAGGTTGAACTTTCAGGGGAAGTGGGTAAGGCATTTGGAAGTTTTGAGCAGGAAGCGGAGGATTTGGAATCCCTTTTTAAGCACATCAAATATTATTTTCCCAATGTTGTGGTGCCCAAGGTGGTGACCCTTACTTCGGATGTTCGGTACAATGACCGTATTATTCTCACGGATACCCTTTTACTGATAGGTTTGGACAATTATTTGGGAAAGGACCATCATTTTTATGGAGGCATTCAACGGTATATCGCGGAAGGGCTCGATAAAAAATTCCTTGCTTCGGATGTGGCCAGTGCCTTTGCCAAGAAAGTGCTCAACTATCCCAGAAACCGAAGCTTTCTATCTCGAATGGTGTATTATGGCAAGGAGCTATATCTAAAGGATAGGTTGCTTCCCTCCATCACCGATGCGCAAAAAATAGGATACTCCCAAGAAGAAATGGATTGGGCCAAGACCAATGAGGAGCAAATGTGGAAGTATTTTGTGGAGCGCGAGCTGCTTTACAGTACCGATTCCCAATTGGACAGAAAGTTTTTGGACCCGGCACCCTTTTCCAAATTCGGTCTGGAGCTGGATAATGAGTCCCCAGGTCGCTTGGGTCGCTATATGGGATGGCAGATTGTGAGAGCGTTTATGGAGAGGAATCCCGTTGGTCTTCAACAACTTTTGGATATTCCGGCCGATGAAATATTGAAAAAATCAAATTACAAACCCAGAAAATAGATGGCAGTAGAACATACTTCGGAAATAAAATTGACGGTAGGATTGGATGAGAACAGGGTTCCCGAGGAGCTCAGGTGGTCGGCGCAGGACGGCGGTGTGGAAAATGAGGAGGCCAAGGCCATGATGTTGTCCGTTTGGGATAGTAAGAACCAAGAGTCCTTAAAGATTGATCTTTGGACCAAGGATATGCCGGTCGATGAAATGAAATTGTTTTTCCATCAAACCTTGACGACCATGGCAGATACCTTTATGAAAGCCACACAAGATGAAAAAATGACGGCGACCATGAAGGATTTTTGCGATTATTTCGCGGAAAAAATGGAATTGAAGTAAGCACTATTCCCCCAAAGGTTGGTCATACCGATTGAATTTTGATTTTTCTTCCCCCCGAAGGTCTAGATGGCGCTCAACTTTGTCTTTTGTGGGTCTTTGGAGAAAAAGATAGAAAATCAAAAAAGAGGCAATGATCAAATAAGCAAGGTTTTGGGTGTTGTGGAAGATTACGATGGCGAACAAGGCCGGACCTTCCAATAAAGCATATTTAATAATGCTGGCGGTTTGAAACCGAGCCAATTTTTGGCGCAGATCAAGGTCTTTGGGAATGCTTCCGATCATTTTCCTGAAAATAAAACTTCCCAAGAATATACCAGTGATGGCAATAACTGGAATGATGGCCAGAAACACATCTTCCGAATCTGAGAAGTCCAAAACGGGATTTTGAACTTGGGTGTAAAAGAAAATACCCAAAATCACGGGACCGGCCATAATCCCCATGTGCAAAAAGGATAGGGTTTTAATAAAACTATTGGGGGTGATCGGGGTGGTGGTGTTTTTCATAATTTGGTTTGTTGTATAAAGAAACACAAAATATCGACAAATGTGAAGACTTGGGATTTTTCAGGAGCGTTCAGATGTAAAACATAAAAACAAAATGCCACGACTTTTGTTGGTCTATAATGCCGATTCTGGCACCCGAAATGCCATTTTGGACAGCATGCATAAAGTGTTCAGTCCGTCTACCTATGCGTGCAATCTCTGTGACATCACTTATGGCTTGGTTTCAGAGAACAGGGTCTGGAAAAAATTCCGAAAGGAGAGGGGTGGACAACTGGAGTTTTTGCACAGGGATGAGTTCAAGAATCAATATGCCAGTAAGTTTGGGGCCAAATTCACGTTTCCCATTGTCTTGATTGAAACCCCTATGGATTTGGAAGTGTTCATTACCACGGATGAGCTGAACCAACTTCAAACGGCCGGTGAGTTGGTCGCCTTGGTGGAGCAACGCATAAAAAACGCCCCTTTAAAGGGGCGTAGTTAAGTAGTCTTGAGAATTTATCCTATGGCTTCAAGCGCCATGGGGACTTCCATCAATAGTACTCTGCTATCTGTCAGGGCGGTAAGGTCAAAAGAATCGGTTTCCCATATACCAAAACCATCCCGTTTTTCCAATGGCTGTCCGTTGATTTCCACTTCACCTTCCAGAACAAAGACATAAACACCATTCCCTTGCTTTTTTAAAGTATAGGTATCCGAGGAATTGGGTTCAAATTTCCCCAAGTGGAACCAAGCGTCTTGATGTGCCCAAACACCCTCATCCTCTGGGTTGGGAGAAAGCACTTGGTAGAAGGTATTCTCTTTGGCAATATCCCGAATGGAGATTTGGTCGTACCGGGGCTCCACATTTCGTTGGTTGGGGAATACCCATATTTGGAGAAACTTCACGTCCCTGTCCTCATTTTTATTGTATTCGCTATGGAAAATCCCGGTTCCGGCGCTCATGACCTGTACATCACCTTCTCTTATGGTGGTGGTGTTCCCCATACTGTCCTTGTGCTCCAAATCGCCTTCCAAAGGAATGGAAATGATCTCCATGTTGTCATGGGGGTGGGTGCCGAAGCCTTTCCCAGGTGCAACTTGGTCATCGTTCAAAACACGGAGCACTCCAAAATGCATCCGCTCTGGATTTTGGTAGCCTGCAAAACTAAAAGTATGGTGGCTGTTGAGCCAGCCGTGGTCGGCGTGACCTCTTGTGGCTGCTTTGTGCAATACGGTTTTCATGCTATTAACCTTCTTGATTTATTAATACTCAGTTATCGATAATAAGTCGTAAAAGGCAAAGTTGACTTACAGAACTTGCCATAAGTGGAATGGACGGAAACGGCTAAGAATTGTTGCTGAAAAAGTCCTGGTTGATTTTATCAATGAACCCCAACAATTCCTCACGTCCCATACGATTGGAAGATGAAGTGGTAAAATGTGGAGGGACTTCTTCCCATGCGCTGTCCAGTAACTTTTGGAGATAGGTATTGGCTTGTTTCTCGATTACATTGGGTTTGAGCTTGTCCGCCTTGGTGAAAATTATGGCAAAGGGAATTTGGTTGGTTCCAAGCCACTCCATAAACTCAAGGTCAATGGGTTGGGGGTCATGCCGAATGTCCACCAAAACAAAACCGCAGACCAGCTGCTTTCTTTTCTGAAAATACTCGGTAATATATTTTTGAAAGGTCTTTTTGTCCTTTTTGGAGACCCTTGCATAGCCATATCCGGGCAAATCCACCAAAAACCAATTGTTGTTGATCTTAAAGTGGTTGATGAGTTGTGTTTTTCCGGGTTTCCCTGAAGTTTTGGCCAGGCCTTTGCGGTCTACCAACATATTGATCAAGGACGATTTTCCAACATTGGATCGTCCAATAAAGGCATATTCGGGCAACGGCTCATTGGGGCACTTGGCCACACTGGAGTTGCTCATGATAAATTCCGCAGAAGTGATTTTCATGCTTAGAAGTTACGCTTTTTCAGCCAAGCCTCAAGGATACGGTTAAAGTCCTCGGGATGCTCCATCATGGGAGCGTGCCCACATTTTTCAATCCAAAACAGGTCGGAGTCGGGTAGCAGCTCGTGGAATTCCTTGGCAACGTTGGGAGGGGTTACCGTATCGTTTTCTCCCCAGATGATACAAGTGGGTGTGTCCATGTGTGGAAGGTCCTTGGACATGTTGTGCCTAATGGCACTTTTGGCAATGGCAAGGGTCTTTACCAATTTCATCCGGTCGTTCACCGTGGCAAATACTTCATCCACAATTTCCTTGGTGGCCACTTCAGGGTCATAGAATACATCCTGGGCCTTCTTTTTAATAAACTCGTAATCACCGCGTTTTGGGTAACCATCGCCCATGGCGCTCTCATAGAGACCAGAACTACCGGTGATGACCAATGCCTTGACTATTTCCGGATACATTTTGGTGTGCAATAAGCCAATATGTCCCCCAAGTGAATTGCCCAACAAGATAACATCCTTAAGCCCTTTGAACTCAATAAACTCCTCCAAGAACTTGGCAAAGTTCTTTACCGTGGTTTTGAGTAGGGGCATTTCGTAAATGGGAAGTTCGGGAATCAGTACCTGATAGCCTTTTGATGGGAAATATTCGGATACGCCTTGGAAGTTGCTCAATCCTCCCATAAGCCCATGCAAGATAATCATAGGGGTTCCTTCACCCATTTCTATGTATCGGTACTTGCCGTCCTTGATTATATGCTCTTCCATCAATAGTCAGTTGGTCGAGGGGCAAATATAGGCATTTCATATAACACAAAATCCAGCTTATGTTATCTCTAAATCATGTTTTTTCAATTCCGCCGCATATGTGTGCCCATGGCTGGAATTTTTTACGGGATGTATTTGAGGCCGAATCATGGACTTTTTATCGAAAAGTGGGGAATTTATTAACAAAAGTGTCTTTAAGTGGAGAAATGTGGAAATAAAATCAATATATTTGAGTTGTATTAAGTAACCAATTGATTTCTAGTGACCCATATCATCGGACAACATGATTGTAAGGCGGATTCAAAAGGAAGGGTTTTGTTGCCCATTTCCTTGAAGAATCAGCTGTTGCCTGTTTTAAAGGATGGGTTTGTCATCAAGCGATCGGTTTTTCAGCAATGTTTGGAATTGTATCCCAAGCAGGAATTTGATGTTTTGATGCAGAAAGTCATGAAGAAGAGCAAGATCAACCGTAAGTATGATGCCTTCGTCAGAAACTTTGTGGCCGGTATGAAAGAAGTGGCCATTGATGGCGATTCAGGAAGGCTACAGATACCCAAAAACTTGGTGGACTTTGCCGGGATTGAGAAAGAAGTGGTACTTAATGCGGTTTTTGACAAGATAGAGATCTGGGACAAGGACAAGTATGAAAAAGTCTTGGCCGAGGGAGAAAAAGACTATGCCGATCTAGCGGAAGAGATTTTTGCAGACGATGAGTAGTCCGTACCATAATCCAGTGCTGTTGCACGAGTCGGTGGACGGATTGAACATAAAACATGATGGAGTGTATGTGGATGTCACCTTTGGTGGTGGTGGGCACTCTAGGGAAATATTGAAAAGGCTTGGGGATGAAGGAAGGTTATTTGCATTTGATCAAGATGAGGACGCCCTACAGAATGCAATCGACGATGGACGGTTTCAATTGATCAATCAGAACTTTCGCTATCTCAAGCAGTTTTTAAAGTTCTATGGCATTCGGAAAGTTGATGGAATCTTGGCGGATTTTGGGGTTTCTTCCCATCAGTTCGATGAGGCCGAACGTGGCTTCTCCATCCGTTTCAATGCGGATCTGGACATGCGGATGAACCGCAACAATGAATTGTCGGCCTACGAGGTGGTCAATACCTATTCCCAAGAAGATTTGGCGTCGGTTTTATATCAGTATGGTGAGTTGCGAAATGCAAGGGCCATGGCAAAGACCATTGAAGCGTCCCGGTCAGATGCGCCAATCAAGACCACGGACGAGCTCAAGACAGTTTTGGCCGGTTTTCTGCCCAAGATGAAAGAGAACAAAATCCTGGCCCAGATTTATCAGGCTATCCGGATTGAGGTCAACCAAGAAATAGAGGTGCTCAAGGAGTTTTTGTTGCAAGTGCCCGATATGTTGGAAAAAGGAGGGAGGTTGAGTATGATCAGTTACCACTCCTTGGAAGATCGGTTGGTGAAGCGCTTTATCAGGGCGGGAAAGTTTGAAGGAGAACCGGAAAAAGATTTTTATGGGAATATAGATGTTCCCTTGAAAAAAGTGGGAGGGCTCATTGTGCCATCAGCAGAAGAAATAGCAAGGAACAATAGGGCGAGAAGTGCAAAACTCCGCATAGCGGAAAGAATATAGGGTGTTGTGGAAATGTCATCTTGAGCGCAGTCGAAAGGTGACTTGTGGATGGATTTTCACTTTCGAGGGAATGACAAATTGAAAATGAAATGAGAAAGGGTTTGTTGGACATATTAAAAGGAAAGTTTTTGGTGAGCGGGGATGCTCCCAAGAACTGGATGTTTTTGCTGTTTGCTTCTTTTCTGGCTGCCTTGATGATTTCCAGTAGCCATAATGCCGATAAAAAAGTGCTCGAAATAGCGGCCTTGAACGAAGAAGTTCGGGAGTTGCGAAGCGAGTTTGTGGAGGGGCGTTCCCATGTGCAACAATTAAAATTGGAATCCACTTTAAGGAAGACTGTGGCGGAAAAAGGGCTTTTGCCCTCGGAAAACCCGCCTAGAAAAATCGTGGTTAAATCAGCGGAATAAGATAGTGGCGATCACCGAAAAAAATATCATGAACAGACTGTACCTCGTTGCCGGGGGACTTTGTGTATTGGCCATAGCGGTGGTGGTGAAGCTAGTGGATATCCAAATGGTACGGGCAGAGGAGTACAAAGAGCTGGCCCTGAGCAAAACCGAAAAAATGTTCACCATTGAGCCCAATCGGGGGAACTTGTATTCGGAAGATGGAAGCTTGTTGGCAGCATCCGTACCCAAATATGAGATTCGGTTTGATGCCAAAACGGTTTCCGAGGAAAATTTCCAGAACAACGTGGCTGCACTTTCCGATTCGTTGGGGAAAATGTTCAACAGGCCATCATCGTATTATAGGCAACTGTTCAGAAAGGCCAGGGCCAATGGTAACCGATACAAGTTGGTGGCCCGTAATGTGGATTATCTGGATTATGTGCGCATAAAGCAGTTTCCTTTGTTCAAGTTAGGACCTTATAAAGGTGGTTTTATTGAGACCCATCGTGTGGTGCGGGAATATCCCTTGGGAAAAATGGCAGCTCGAAGCATTGGCTATGAAAGGGTTGATGAAAATGGATATTATACCCGTGTGGGACTTGATGGGGCCTTTGGAGAATCTTACTTGAGAGGGAAAGAAGGCAAGCGCCTGAAACAGAGAATAGCAAAAGGACAGTGGAAACCTGTTGGGTTGGACAATATAGTGGAGCCTGAGGATGGACTGGATGTGGTTTCCACAATAGATATCAACATTCAGGACATTGCGCACCATGAGCTTTTGGCCCAATTGGAGAAATACAAGGCAGATCATGGCTGTGTGGTGGTCATGGAAACCAAGACCGGGGAGGTAAAGGCCATTTCCAATCTAGGTCGTACATCCGAAGGAAAATATTATGAAAAGTTGAACTATGCGATTGGGGAATCCCATGAGCCAGGCTCCACTTTTAAATTGATGTCTTTGGTGGCGGCACTCGAAGACAAGGTGGTGGATACCAGTACGGTAATCGATACCGAAAAAGGAAGATACCGTATTTATGACGGGGTGGTCAGGGATTCCAAATGGGGAGGTTACGGCAAGATTTCAACGGCTAGGGCCTTTGCGGTTTCCTCCAATACGGCATTTGCCAAGATCATCAATGAAAATTACAAGGAACAGCCCGAAAAGTTTGTCAATCGATTGATGAACATGGGGCTACATAAAAGATTGGGAATACCTATTAAAGGAGAAGGTGCGCCTGTAATCCGATATCCCGGAGACAAAGGCTGGTCCGGAATCTCCTTGGGATGGATGTCCTATGGATATGAAGTGTCCTTGACCCCCATGCAGACCCTTGCTTTTTACAATGCCATTGCCAATGATGGAGAGTTGGTAAAGCCTAGGTTGATAAAAGAGGTAAGGGAAGGAAGTAAAATCGTTAAAAAGTTCGATAAGCAGGTGCTGAATCCTTCCATCTGTTCCGAAGAGACTGTTCTGAAGATGCAGCAATTGATGAAAGACGTGGTGGAAAAGGATTATGGAACCGGACATAAACTGTATTCCAAAAACTTTTCCATGGCAGGAAAAACAGGAACCTGTCAGAAAAACTATGAAACCAAGGACCCGGATAAGCTGGCCTATATATCCACTTTTGCGGGCTATTTCCCAGCGGACAATCCCAAGTATTCCTGTATCGTGATCATTCATGAGCCGGATAAAAGTGTAGGCTATTATGGTGCGGATGTTTCTGGTCCGGTGTTCAAGTCCATGGCGCAGAAAATCCATGCCATCTCGCCTTTGGTGGATGAAGTGGAAGAAAGAATGCAAGAGTACGATGTTCTGGATGAAGAGTACCAGCACTACTTCGCACAGGCCCAAAAAAAATACAACACCATTCCCAATGTAAAAGGGATGAGTGGAATGGATGCCGTTTCCCTATTGGAAAATCTGGGATTGGAAGTGGAGGTGCGTGGCAATGGAAAGGTAAAAGGGCAGTCCATTAAGCAAGGAACAGATATCAAACAAGTTAAAAAAATAGTACTGGAACTTTCATGAAGTTGTTGAAGGACATATTATATGGAGTAAGCCTTTCAGCGGTAAGTGGAGACACCAATGTGTTGGTGAACCAAATCCATTTCGATTCCAGAAAGGTAGAGATGGATGATGTCTTTGTAGCTGTTCGGGGGACCATTACCGATGGTCATCAGTACATCCAAAAAGCGGTGGAATCCGGTGCAAAGGCTATCGTATGTGAGGAGCTTCCAGAATTGTTGATCAATGGTGTCACCTATATTAAGGTGTCCGATTGCAACAGTGCATTGGCTGTCATGGCCGCCAATTTTTTCGATAATCCATCGAAGAACCTAAAATTGGTCGGGGTAACGGGAACCAATGGAAAGACCACGGTGAGTACATTATTGTACAATCTGTTCAAGAAGGCAGGATATAAGGTCGGACTTATTTCCACGATCAAGGTGATGGTGGATGATAAGGAGCATCCTACCAGCCATACCACTCCAGATGTAATGACCATCAATACCTATCTGTCCCAGATGAATCAGATTGGTGTGGAGTTCTGTTTTATGGAAGTCAGTTCCCATGGTATCCACCAGAAAAGGGCGGAAGGACTCCATTTTGCCGGAGCCATTTTTACCAACCTTTCACACGATCACTTGGATTACCACAAAACCTTTGCGGAATATCGGGATACCAAGAAAAGACTGTTCGATGGCTTGCCCAAGAGCGCCTTCGCCTTGGTGAACATAGACGACAAGAACGGATTGGTCATGTTACAGAATACCAAGGCCAAAAAATATACCTACGCCTTAAAATCCTACGCGGATTATAGGGCCCAGATTTTGGAAAAACAGTTCAATGGACAGTTGTTGAAACTGGATGATAATGAGCTGTGGTCCAAATTGATTGGAGATTTCAATGCCTATAACCTATTGGCCATTTATGCCACTGCGGATATTTTGGGCTTGGAAAAAATGGAAACCCTCCGTTTGATGAGCGAGTTGGAGAATGTGGATGGTAGGTTTCAATACTATATATCAAAAGATAAAATAACGGCTATTGTTGATTATGCCCATACGCCGGATGCACTAAAAAATGTGTTGATTACCATCAACGCATTGAGGACTGGAAATGAAAACGTCATCACCGTAGTGGGGTGTGGTGGTGACCGTGATAAGTCTAAGCGTCCGGTTATGGGTCATATCGCATCCGAAATGAGCAATCAGGCCATTTTTACCTCGGACAATCCGAGAACGGAATCCCCCGAAGCAATCATTGCCGATATGGAAGCTGGGGTGGAAGCCCAGAATACCAAAAAAGTATTGTCCATAGAAAACCGGAGACAGGCTATAAGAACAGCTTGCAAACTGGCGATGACCAATGATATCATCCTAGTGGCCGGAAAAGGACACGAAACCTATCAGGAAACCAATGGGGTCCGTGTGGATTTTGATGATTTTAAAGAAGTTAAAGAGGCTTTGGATAGCCAAAATTGATTTGTAGCCCATGCTATATTATTTGTTCGAATACTTAGAGAAGCAATACCAACTGCCAGGGGCGGGACTTTTTCAGTTCTATACCTTCCGTGCCGCCATGTCGGTGCTGCTTTCTCTTTTGATTGCCATGGTCTACGGAAAACGTATCATCCAATACCTGCAGAAGAAACAGATTGGGGAGACCGTACGTGATTTGGGATTGGAAGGACAAAAACAAAAGGCGGGGACTCCTACCATGGGAGGGCTTATCATTATTTGGTCCACCCTTTTACCGGTGCTGCTGTTTGCCGATGTACAAAACATCTACATCATCCTCTTGATCATTACCACGGTATGGATGGGTACCATTGGATTTGTGGACGATTACATCAAGATTTTCAAAAAAGATAAAAAAGGACTTAAAGGCAGGTTCAAGGTTTTGGGGCAAGTAGTTTTGGGATTGATTGTTGGCGCTGTACTCTATTTCCATCCCGAAGTGACCATTAAAGAAAAGGATACCACCCAGATCAATGAAAATTTTAGGGTAGAGAGGGTATTTGGTGAAGAGACCAAGGCGGTCCGTACCAATGTTCCCTTTTTTAAGGACAACGAATTGGATTATGCAGATTTGATTGCATGGACCGGCGAAGGAATGGAACAATATGCTTGGATAATTTTTATCCCGGTGGTCATTCTTATTGTTACAGCGGTGTCCAATGGAGCCAACCTCACGGACGGAATAGATGGGTTGGCCGCAGGCTCTTCGGCCATAATTGTGTTGACCTTGGGAATTTTCGCCTGGGTTTCGGGCAATGTGCAATTCTCCAATTACTTGGATATTTTCTATTTACCTAGGGCAGGGGAGTTGGTTGTGTTCATCGCGGCATTTGTAGGGGCCTTGGTCGGATTTTTATGGTACAACGCCTATCCGGCACAAGTGTTTATGGGAGATACGGGAAGTCTCACCATTGGTGGGGTCATTGCCGTGATTGCCATCATCGTTAGAAAGGAACTGTTGATTCCCATTTTGTGCGGAATCTTCTTTGCCGAATCCCTATCGGTCATGTTGCAGGTGGGATATTTTAAGCATACGAAGCGGAAATATGGTGAAGGAAAACGCATATTCCTGATGGCACCCTTGCACCATCACTATCAGAAAAAAATGTATCACGAGAGCAAAATAGTCACCCGGTTTTGGATTATAGGGATTTTGCTCGCCATCGTGACGATTGTCACCTTAAAGATTCGATAAATGGCTCGCTTGGTGATATTGGGAGGAGGAGAAAGTGGTGTGGGAACCGCCATTTTGGGAAAACAAAAAGGATTTGAAGTCTTTGTTTCGGATAAAGGCGAAATAAAGGAAACCTATAAAAAAGTTCTTGAACATTTTGAGATTGAATGGGAGTCGGGCCAGCATACCGAGACCAAGATCCTGAATGCTGATGTGGTCATGAAAAGCCCTGGGATTCCAGATAAGGTCCCCTTGGTGAAACAATTGGTGGTAAAAGGTATTCCAGTGATTTCGGAAATAGAATTCGCTTCAAAATATACGGATGCGACCTTAATTGGAATCACAGGTAGCAATGGCAAAACCACTACCACCATGATGACCTACCATCTGTTGAAAGGAGGAGGAATGAACGTGGGTATGGCCGGAAACATTGGCGACAGTTATGCTAAAATGGTAGCGGAAAAGGATTATAGCCAGTATGTGTTGGAAATCAGCAGTTTTCAACTGGACGGAATCGTGGATTTTAAACCCCATATTGCCCTGATCACCAATATTACCCCCGACCACTTGGACCGATATGACTATCAATTTGAAAATTATATCGCCTCCAAATTTCGCATCGCGATGAATCAGGATGAAAAAGATTACCTGATTTATGATGCAGATGATGAAGTGATTGGAGATTGGCTCAAAAAGAACCCCGTTCAATCCAAATTGGTTCCATTTTCCTTAAAAAGGAAAGTAGGGGAAGGAGCTTGGTTGGAAGATAAAACGATACATATAAAATTAGAACATAAAACCTTGGAAATGAGTACAGATATTTTGGCCTTGGAAGGGCAACACAACGTAAAGAATACCATGGCCGCCAGTATGGCTGCCCTATTGGTGAAAGTGAGGAAGGAGACCATCCGTCAGAGTATCCAGTCGTTCCAAGGGGTGCCCCACCGATTGGAGAAGGTTTTGAAAATCAACCACGTGGAGTACATCAACGACTCCAAGGCTACCAATGTGAATGCCACCTATTATGCCCTTGATGGCATAAAACGACCCATTGTTTGGATCGTAGGTGGAGTGGACAAAGGCAATGATTATTCCGAATTGATGCCCTTGGTTCGGGAAAAAGTGAAGGCCATTGTCTGCTTGGGAATGGACAATTCCAAGCTGAAGTCAGCTTTTGGCAATGTCATTGATCTTATGGTGGAGACCTATTCCATGGAAGAGGCCGTAAAGGTAGCCTATAAGATTGCTGAGCGAGGAGATGCCGTGTTGTTATCTCCGGCATGTGCCAGTTTCGACCTGTTTGAGAACTATGAGGACCGAGGAAATCAATTTAAGGAAACCGTAAAAAACCTATAAACCGTGAAAACCGTGTTCAAAAATTTGAAAGGAGATAAAGCCATTTGGGGCGTAGTGGCCCTATTGGCCCTTTTCTCATTTTTGCCGGTCTATAGTGCCAGTACCAACCTAGTCTACGTAAATGGAGATGGAACCACTTTGGGTCATTTGGTAAAGCATGCTGTACTGTTGTTTTTGGGATTTGGGATCATTTATGCGGTCCATCGTATACCCACCCATTATTTTAAAGGACTTTCCATAATTGCGTTGCCCATTGTGCTGATTTTGCTGGGGTACACGCTTACCGTGGAGACAGAGATTGGAGGGGTGACTGCAAATCGCTGGATCAAGATTCCATTTGTTGGGGTCAATTTTCAGACATCGACCTTGGCATCTGTGGTGCTTATGATTTGGATTGCGAGGTATTTGACGAAGATCAAGGATACCCAGATCACCTTTAAGGAAAGTATTCTGCCCTTGTGGTTACCAACCGCCTTGGTGGTATTATTGATATTGCCCGAAAACTTTTCAACCGCGGCCATCATCTGTTTTTTGGTGATGGTACTCTGTTTTTTGGGCGGATATCCCCTAAAATATTTGTTTGCCATGGTGGGTACCGGAATTGTGCTGGCAGGAATGTTCCTTTTTGTACTGTTCAAGGCCCCCGAAGCGTTGCCCCAACGGGCAGGGACATGGAAATCCAGGATAGAGACTTTCATCCACCCTGAACAGGCGGATAAGGACGACCTGCACCAGTTGACCTTGGCCCAGATTGCCATTGCAGAAGGCGGTGTTGTAGGCAAAGGGGCAGGGAAAAGCGTCATGAAGAACATGCTGTCGCAAAGTACTTCGGATTTCATTTTTGCCATCATTATTGAGGAATATGGGCTGTTGGGCGGTGGTGCTTTGTTGTTTTTCTATTTGCTGCTATTGTTCAGAATAGTGGTGGTGGCCCATTCGGCCAAGACAGTGTTTTCGAAATTGCTAGTGATAGGGGTAGGACTGCCCATTGTTTTTCAGGCCTTCATCAATATGGCCGTAGTGGTACAGTTGTTTCCGGTTACGGGGCAACCCTTGCCACTGATCAGTATGGGAGGTACCTCCATTTGGATGACCTGTATGGCCATCGGAATTGTGTTGAGCGCAAGCAACAAAAAAGAGAATTTGGAGGAGCAATCCTATGATATAGATGAGACCAACCCTTTAGAAGTATTGAGTGGACAGATATAGGTTTATACTTTCTGGAGGTGGAACGGGCGGCCACATTTATCCGGCCATAGCCATAGCCAATGAGCTAAAAAAAAGGCATCCCAATGCGGAATTTTTGTTCGTGGGGGCCAAGGATAAAATGGAAATGGAAAAAGTACCGCAGGCCGGATACGAAATTAAAGGCCTGTGGATAAGTGGAATACAACGGAAACTGACATTGAAGAATCTCATGTTTCCCTTTAAACTGATAAGTAGTTTGTTGGCAGCACGCAAAATAGTAAAGCAGTTTCAACCCCATGTGGCCATAGGTACGGGAGGGTTTGCGAGCGGACCATTGTTGCGGATGGCCGAAAATTCGGGCGTTCCCTGTGTGTTGCAAGAGCAGAATTCCTTCGCGGGAATTACCAACAAACTATTGGCTGGGAAGGCCAAAAAGATATGTGTAGCCTATGACGGTATGGAACGGTTTTTTCCAAAGGAAAAGATTGTAAAGACCGGAAATCCTATCCGAATGGATTTGGTGGATTTAAAATCGACCAAAGATGAAGCTGGTACTTTTTTTGGATTGGATGCCCGAAAAAAATCGGTTTTGGTGCTGGGGGGAAGTTTAGGGGCGCGTCGCATCAACCAGTTGATAGAAAAGGAGCTCAATTTCTTTGAAAAAAGAGGATTGCAGGTACTGTGGCAATGTGGAAAACTCTACTATGAGGAGTATAAAAAATATGATTCGGATACGGTGAAAGTGTTGGCCTTTGTCAACAGGATGGATTTGGCCTACAACATGGCCGATGTCATCATTTCCCGTGCCGGTGCTGGGTCGGTATCAGAGTTGTGTCTGGTGGGAAAACCAGTGGTTTTTATCCCATCGCCCAATGTGGCCGAGGATCATCAAACCCAAAATGCAAGGGCATTGGCGGTAAAGGATGCGGCCATCATGCTCAAGGAAGATGAACTGGACAGCACATTTGAAAATGCATTCTCGGGTCTATTGGATTCGGAAGAAATACAGCAAAAGTTGGGGGTGAACATTAAAAAATTGGCCATGCCCAAGGCTACGGAACATATTGTTGATGAAATTGAAAAATTATTAAAAGAATGATGTTGGAAGAGGGCACACAAAGTCTAAAGTTATGTCACCTTGAGCGCAGTCGAAAGGTGCACAGTCTTATGAGTCTTGTTCTCGACTGCGCTCGAACTGACAATTCATAACAGAAAAATGAATGTAAAGGATATCCATAGCGTCTATTTTATCGGAATCGGAGGTATAGGTATGTCCGCTTTGGCCCGGTATTTCCATTTTATTGGAAAAGATGTGGCCGGATACGATCGTACATCCACCCCTATTACCGATGGGTTGGTGGAAAAGGGCATTGCCGTGCATTTTGAGGACAATGTGGAGGTCATCCCAGAAAACTTCAAGCAAGAAGGAACCCTTGTGGTGTATACCCCTGCGGTACCTAAAAGTCATTCGGAGCTGCAGTTTTACAAAAACAATGGCTTTGAGATCAAGAAGCGCTCCGAGGTATTGGGAATCATCACCAAGGATACCTTCTGCCTAGCGGTGGCCGGGACACACGGAAAGACCACCACATCCTGTATTTTGGCCCATTTGCTACGGGAGTGCGGTTTACCCTTTACGGCATTTTTGGGAGGCGTTTCGGAAGACTTTGACAGCAATTTTGTATTGGACGGGACTGAATACTCTGTGGTGGAGGCCGATGAATTTGACCGCTCCTTTTTGCAATTGTTCCCCAATGTGGCCTGCATAACCTCCATGGATGCCGATCATTTGGATATTTATGGGACCAAGGAACAATTGGAAGATACTTTCAGGGCATTTGCTGGGCAGATTAAACCGGGGGGCACTCTTTTTGTGCGCAACGGATTGCCCATGGAAGGTATTACGTATGGCATAGAGGATGGCTCGGCCTATTGTATAGAAAATATTAAAACGGAACAAGGGACTTACATATTTGATTTGGTCACCCCTTCCGGAACAATTTCGGATGTGAAGTTCAATAAACCGGGAAGGCACAATTTGCTCAACGGATTGGTCGCTTTTGCCATGGCGGAGCAGACAGGCTGTTCACCACAACAGTTGGCCAGGGCATTGGAAAGTTTTAAGGGGGTGCAGCGCAGGTTTTCCTATCAGATCAAGGAAAAGGGTTTTGCCTTTATAGATGATTATGCGCACCATCCCACAGAAATTGAAGCGGTACATCAAGCGATACGGGAAATGCATCCGGGTGAAAAGGTCACGGCCATATTTCAGCCCCATCTTTTCTCAAGGACAAAGGATTTTGTGGATGATTTTGCCGCGAGCCTATCCAAGTTTGATGAGATTTTATTGATGGAAATCTACCCTGCCCGGGAAGAACCCGTTCCAGGGGTGAATTCGACTTGGTTGTTGGAGAAAATCAATAATCCAAATAAGAGGCTGGTCTCCAAATCGGATTTGATTGATGAAATAAAAAAATATAGAACAGGGGTCTTGGTCGCCATTGGTGCGGGGGACATAGGATTGGAAGTGTCCAAGATCAAAAAAGAACTGACCTATGCGAGTTAATTGGAATTACATAAAATTGGCATTCTTGTCCATTTCGCTGGTTGCCCTTTATGGTTTTGCCGATATGCGGAGCAAAAAGAGGGAGGTGAATGATATGTCCATTAAGTTTCTGGGAGACAATAGTTTGTATCTCACAGAGGACGCAGTTAATAAATTGTTAATACAAAATTACGGACCTGTAAAAAATAGGGCCAAAGAACAGTTAGTTTTGAATACCATAGAGGAGGTAATTCTGTCCAACGATATGGTTAAAAGCGCCCAGGTCTATCTTACTGTGAACGGAGAACTTATCTCTAAGATTGTTCAGCGTAAACCCATTGGAAGAGTGGAGGGAATCTCTAAATTTTATTTGGATGATCTAGGGAAGCGCATGCCGCTTTCCAAACATCATTCGGCAAGGGTGCCTATAATCACAGGTGAGATTACAGGTAAAACCCTTGAAGATGCGTATGAGATATTGAACTATATCAACGAGGACGATTTTCTGCGGAAAAACGTCATCGGGATACATATTGAGGAAGAAGGAAAGTACCAGTTAAGGTTCCGAATGGAAAACTTTGTGGTGAATTTGGGAGGGGTGGACAATCTGAACGAAAAGTTCAAAAATTTTATGGCCTTTTATGTCAAGGCGACCAAGGACAATTCCTTGGAGAGTTATGCAATAGTGAGTTTGGAATATAGCAATCAAGTGGTTTGTACCAAAATTTAAGATATGGCACAGGGTAATTATTCAGTTGGTTTGGACATTGGAACCACCAAGATCGTAGCGATCATTGGAAGGGAAAATGAGTATGGTAAAATTGAGGTTTTGGGTTCGGGAAAAGCCAAAAGCTTAGGTGTGCACAGAGGTGTGGTCAACAATATTACACAGACCATTTCCTCCATTCAGCAGGCCGTGGAACAGGCGGAGGTCAACTCGGGTCTAAAGATTGGTTCCGTGGTGGCAGGTATCGCAGGACAACATATCCGTAGCCTGCAGCACAGTGATTATATCACCAGGCCAAATTCCGAGGAGGTCATCAACAATGATGATCTGGACAAGCTTTGCAACCAAGTATACAAATTGGTCATGCTTCCCGGTGAGGAGATCATCCACGTATTGCCACAGGAGTACAAAGTGGACGGCCAGGCTGAGATCAAAGAACCCAGGGGAATGTACGGTGGCCGATTGGAAGCCAACTTCCATGTGGTGGTGGGTCAGGTTTCCTCCATCAAAAATATTGGAAGATGTATTAAAAGCTCAGGATTGGAACTGGGCAATATTACCTTGGAACCCTTGGCATCCGCAGAAGCGGTTTTGAGCCAAGAGGAAAAAGAAGCCGGTGTGGCACTTCTCGATATAGGGGGTGGAACCACCGACCTTGCCATTTTTAAGGACGGCATCATTCGCCATACCTCCGTAATCCCATTTGGTGGAAACGTTATCACCGAGGATATCAAGGAAGGGTGCTCCATTATAGAAAAACAGGCCGAACTGCTTAAAATGAAGTTTGGTTCCGCATGGCCGGGGGAGAACAAGGACAATGAAATTGTTTCCATTCCCGGATTGCGCGGTCGTGAACCCAAGGAAATCACCCTAAAAAACCTCTCCAAGATCATTCATGCCCGAGTGGTGGAAATCATAGAGCAGGTGTATGTGGAGATCAAGAACTACGGGCACGAGGAACAAAAGAAAAAACTGATTGCGGGCATCGTCCTTACCGGTGGGGGAAGCCAGTTGAAGCATTTGAAGCAATTGGTGGAATACATTACCGGAATGGACACCCGAATAGGATACCCCAACGAGCATTTGGCGGGCGATTCCGATGAAGAAGTGGCAAGTCCACTATATGCCACCGCAGTTGGACTGTTGATGAAGGCATTGGAAACCAAGACAATTCCTGTTGAGGGAGATATGGATGGGTTGGATGAGGAAGAAAAGGTCTTGGTAGGACAAGAACAAATGGCGGGCACCAATACGGTGTCGCACAAGGAACGAAAATCCATTTTTGACAAATGGTCCGAGAAGTTGAAGGATTTTTTGGACAACGCAGAATAATAACCCCATAAAGAAACACAACTGTCATGAGTAAGAACACTGAATTTGACAACATCGCTTTTGATTTGCCCAAGAACAAGAGCAACGTAATCAAGGTAATTGGAGTTGGTGGAGGAGGTAGCAATGCCATCAACCACATGTTCCAAGCAGGGATCAACGGAGTGGACTTTGTAATCTGCAATACCGATTCCCAAGCTTTGCAGAACAGTTCCGTTCCCAATAAAATTCAATTGGGGGTATCCCTTACCGAAGGACTGGGAGCTGGGGCCAACCCTGAAGTTGGGGAACAGGCTGCCTTGGAAAGTATGGAAGACATCAAAGGTATGCTGGAGCACACCACCAAAATGGCCTTTATCACTGCGGGTATGGGAGGTGGAACCGGTACAGGGGCCGCTCCTGTCATTGCCAAATTGGCCAAGGAAATGGATATTCTTACCGTGGGTATCGTTACCATTCCCTTCCAGTTTGAAGGGGCCATGCGAAACAAACAAGCGCAACTGGGGATTGAAAAACTGCGCTCCAATGTAGATTCGTTGATCGTGATCAACAATAACAAACTTCGTGAAGTGTACGGCAATCTTGGGTTTAAGGCCGGCTTCTCCAAAGCGGATGAGGTATTGGCCACTGCGGCAAGGGGTATCGCAGAGGTAATTACGCACCACTACACACAAAATATTGACCTTAGGGATGCCAAGACGGTGCTTTCCAACAGTGGAACCGCCATTATGGGTTCCGCAACGGCATCAGGCTCGGCAAGGGCAAGTGAGGCCATCATGAAAGCATTGGATTCCCCATTGCTGAACGATAACAAGATCAACGGGGCCAAAAATGTATTGCTGCTCATTGTTTCTGGCTCACAAGAAATCACCATTGATGAGATTGGGGAAATCAATGACCATATCCAGATTGAGGCCGGTCATGGGGCCAACATCATCATGGGGGTTGGTGAAGACGAAAATTTAGGAGAATCCATTGCTGTAACTGTTATTGCCACGGGATTTAACGTGGATCAGCAGGATGATATCGTGAACACGGAATCCAAAAAGGTATTTTACACTTTGGAAGACGAACAGACTGCACAACAAGAGTTGAGACCAGAGGCCACATCGGTACAGGAGGTTCCCGTTAAAAAGGCACCGGTTCAACCTGAACCTGAACCAGAGATTGTAAAGCACACTTTGGAGGTGGAAGAAGAAGAGGTGAAGCCCAAGATCCAAGAGATGGACCTTATCCCGACCACAAACTATATCCGAAACTTCAATGTATTCTATGATGAAGTCGTTCCTGAAAACGTGGATGATGATTTTATCATCATTGAGGCCAAGAATATCATCAACGAAATAGAAGTAGTGGACCCAGAAGTGGTTTCACCCAAAAACAAGGAAAATGAAGATCAGTTTGCCTTGAGTTTTGATATGCCCCTCAACAATACCTTTGAAGAGGAAGAAGATGAAAAGGAGCACACCATTACCTTTAATTTGGATGACGATGTCAAAGACATTGATGTAAACCACTACGTAGAGGTAAAACCTGTTCTGGAATATAAGAACCAAGGTGAGACCCGATACAATTTGGAAGAATACATGGAGTTGGAAACCAAGTTGACAGGGGCAAAATCAAAGGCTGAGACCCATGAGCCTAAATTGGTCGAAAACGAACTTGTTTTTGAAAAGAAGACCGTAAAGGTTGAAGCCAAGGCGGAAGAAGAGAGTACTGCCAGTATGGACCCCTTTAACAGTTCCATAAGCGATATTTTAAAAGATAGGGCCGACGAGCGCAGGAGAAAGCTGAAAAATTTCAACTATAAATTCCAGAACAACCGGAACAGTATTGATGATATAGAAAAGCAGCCTGCCTATAAAAGACAAGGAGTGGACCTGAACGATGTTCCCAAGGAACAAAAGGTATCCAGGACCACATTGGGTGAGGATAGCAATGACGATTTGCAATTGCGTTCCAACAACTCATTTTTACACGATAATGTTGATTAGTAGTGTTTAAAATCGATATCCATTTTTAATGGAAATCATGAACCCGGAAGTTAATAGACTTTCGGGTTTATTTTTTATCTTCGCAGCCCAAAATAAGTTCAAATGGATTTGCAAGAAAAGGTGATGACAGAAATGAAGGCTGCAATGAAGGCCAAGGACACTGTTGCCCTGGAATCATTGCGAGCCATTAAATCGGCAATTTTATTGGCGAAAACCGATAAAGGAGCTGGTTCCGAACTTTCCGAGGAGGAAGAAGTAAAGTTGGTCCAAAAGCTGGTAAAGCAGCGTAAGGACAGTGCTGCCATTTTTCAGGAGCAAGGCCGTGAAGATTTGGCTGGACCCGAATTGGCACAGGTAGCCATTATTGAAAAGTTCTTACCGGAACAACTTACGGAAGAGGAAATAGAAAAAGTGGTGGTACAGACCATTGATTCCATTGGTGCTTCGGGAATGCAGGATATGGGCAAGGTTATGGGCATCGTTTCCAAGGAATTGGCCGGTCAGGCAGACGGAAAGACCATTTCAAACATTGTAAAGGCAAAATTAAGTTCATAAGTATCAAGGCCGCGTAGTTCAACTGGATAGAATATCAGATTTCGGCTCTGAGGGTTGGGGGTTCGAATCCTCCCGCGGTCACTACAACAAAAAAGCCACGCTATAAGCGTGGCTTTTTTGTTTTTGGAACTTTTTTCTGCTGTCTCGCCAGTATTGATGGCTACACATGCTTCAATTAAGAAGGAAAAAGCAAAAAAAGTATTCGGATTGCTTGAAATTTTGGTAGAAAACTGAAAGTACGTTACCTATTTTTAGTTCATGCGAACCGTTCCCAGATTATTTGGTATGCTAAAATAAAACTGCTGCTTTATTCTGGTTCTGTGGTTTTTATGTGTCTAACTAAAAAAAAGAGATGGCCTTTCAAAAAAATAAAAGAATCAGTGCTGTAGTGTTTCTTATGGCACTGATGGGTTTAGTGGTGTCGTGCAATTCAAAGGATTTTGAATTATCAACCAAAACATTGTCCATTTCCTTGGATAATCAAGGAAGATTGACTTCCATTCAAGATAAAAGGGATGGCACGGAATACTTGGCCATGAACCAAGAAGCACCATTACTGTCCATTCAAAATCCGAAAGACAGTATTGCCCAGTACCCCCGGTCTGCAGATATGGATTCCCAAGCCCAAACCATAGGTTTGTCTTTTGACAATGGTGCAAGGATAGAAGTGGCCTACGCGGAGAAAGAAGGGTACCTCTCTTTTGAGGTAGTTTCGGCCCAGCCCATAGAAAAAGTTCCTGCCATAGTTTGGGGCAGTTACCCAGTTTCTATTGAAGGCATTGTGGGAGAAGTGGTTGGTGTGGCACGAAATGAAGATTTTGCCATAGGATTGCAAGCACTGAACCTTAAAACCACTGGAGGGGAATTGACAAACGATGAGGGTGGTGTTGAAAATCGGAAAGGAGCTGCGACCAAAACAGATTTCGGATGTACACTCAACGCCTTTTCAATAGATAGATCTATAGGGCGTACGGCCGATGTTTGGGACAAACATTATAGGGATATGCCCGTAGAGCCCATTGAAGGTGAAACGGTAATAGGGTCTAAAATTGCTGTTTTTGGATGTGCCCCGGAGAATGTACTGGAAACCATAGGTGGGATTGAAGTGCAAGAAGGCCTGCCACACCCCATGGTTGATGGACAATGGATCAAGACCCATCCGGAACGGAGCAAAGCCTATCTGATTACCACTTTTACCGAAGAGAATTTCGATGAGATGTTGGCGTATACCCAAAAGGCGGGTATGAATGCCATTTATCATGCACACCCTTTTGAGAATTGGGGAGCTTTTGACCTGATTCCCGATCAGTTTCCCAATGGCAGGGCAGGTATGAAGGCTTTAGTGGAAAGGGCCAATGCACAGGGAATACGGGTTGGGGCCCATACCTTGACAACGTTTATTACCCCGAATGACCCGTTCGTGACACCTGTGCCCAACGAGGGGCTTGTTTTTACAGGTCAGGGAACACTGTCCGGGAATATTGATGCCACTACCACGGAAATACCTGTGAGCACCAATCAGTTTTTCAACAATGAGCAGTACAACTGGATGCATACCGTAAAGATTGGGGATGAACTTGTTCGGTATCGGTCCGTAAGTAAGGAAGCGCCCTACAGGTTATTGGATTGTGAGCGAGGTGCCTTTGGTACCATCGCCTCAAATCATGAAAAAGGAGATGTTGTTGGGAAGTTGTTGGACCATGCCTACAAGGTGTTTTTTCCTGATTTTGATCTCCAAAAGGAAATGGCAGGGAATATGGTCGATTTCTTTAATGAAACGGGCATCACACAAATGGACTTTGATGGTCATGAGGGGGCCTTGGCCACCGGGCAAGGCACATACAGCATGGACGATTTTGCAAAACGGGTGTTTGAGGGAACCGAGAAAAATCTGGTAAACGGATCTAGTCGAACCACGCATTACTATTGGCATATCAACCATTACATCAATTGGGGGGAACCTTGGTATGGCGGATTTAGACAGAGTCAGTCGGAATACCGCTTTAACAACCAGCCCTTTTTGGAAGCCAATTACTTGCCCAATATGCTAGGCTGGTTTTCATTGAAACCCTACACCACTATTGCAGATATAGAATGGATGTTGGCCAGGGGGGCGGCGTACAATGCAGGTTTTGCGTTTTCGGCCAATCCTGATGCTTTGCGGGACAACCCCCATACATCCGTTATTCTGGATTTGATCAGGATATGGGAAAAAGCGAGGCTTAGTGGAGCTTTTTCGGATGAACAAAAATTACAATTGAAGGATTTAAGCAAAGAGTTTCATTTGGAAGAAACCATTCAGGATAAAGAGTGGAAGCTGATGATGTTCCAAGACTACGATTTTGTTTTCGAAAAAGTTGAAGTTCAACCTGGACAACCTACCTATGCGGAATGGAGTTTTAGCAACGACCACGCAGAGGAACAACCTTTTAGGGCAATCCTTCATTTGGATGCCGAAAATGGCGGTGCAGTGGACAATGTCAACATAGAAGTAAGCAACTATTCAAAAATCAATATCCCTGAAACAGTACGGTCTGGTGAAGAACTGGTCATAGATAATGGCCTACTGACCATTTCCGATAGTAAGGGCCAAATCTTGAAACAGCGTCAGCTGAACAACCTACCCAATTTGGGGCAAGGCAATCACCAAGTACAATTTGATTGCGCCGTGGTGAGCGGAAATCCCAAGGTTAAGGTGAAGATAAGGCTTGATGGGAAAGAGGAAATCGTTAAGGCAAAGCAGTGACAATCTTAACGGGTATTTGGAGCCTGCCCCCAGAAAGGTATTTTTGACTATATTTCGTAGGATATATAACCTCACTTAAAACGAAATATGAAGAGACGGAATTTTTTGTCCTCGGTTTCTGCCGGAACTAGCGGGATATTGCTGGCAGGACCTATGGTTTCCAATGCAAAATCACCCAAGAAAGGTTATGCTTTTACAACAACTACGAAGGAATTAAAGGCCGATGTGGTCATTGCCGGGGGCGGATTAGGGGGTTTTGCAGCCGCTTTGGCAGTTTGTAGAAACGGGCTCAAAGTTATTCTAACCGAAGAGACCGATTGGATAGGTGGTCAAGTATCCCAGCAAGGAGTGCCCCCGGACGAACATAATTGGATAGAAACACACGGAGCTCCTGCCTCTTATCGTGAATACCGAAATCGAATTAGGGAGTATTATAAACGAAACTATCCACTTACGGCTGATGCAAAAAGTCGTTCCCATTTGAATCCAGGGGATGGTTCGGTTTCCCGAATTTGTCATGAACCTCGCGTAACCGTGGAGGTTTTGACAGAAATGTTGCTTCCTTTCATCAGTTCCGGAAAATTGACCCTTCTGACCGAACACAAGATTGAGGCGGCCGATGTCACTGGGGATGAGGTACGATCCATTCAGGCTAAGAATCTGAAAAATGGAAATGCTTTGGTTCTTCAAGCCCCTTATTTTATTGATGCCACCGAATGTGGTGACTTGCTTCCGCTCACGGGTACAGAGTATGTTACCGGAACGGAGTCTAAAAGTCAGACTGGGGAATTACACGCTCCAGAAGTGGCCAATCCCAAAAACAATCAGGCATTTACCTTGTGCTTTGCAATGGATTACCAACCCGGGGTCAACAATATTATCGATCGGCCAAAGGATTATGATTTTTGGAGCAACTATGTTCCTCAAATGGATACGCCTTGGGCCGGGAAATTACTGGAGTTGAACTATTCCGATCCCCGGACGCTGAAACCCAAAAACTTGGGGTTCCACCCCGAAGGAAAGAAAACAGGGGAAATGCTCAACCTTTGGTTGTACCGCAGGCTTATCAACAAAGCCAATTTTGTATCTGGTACATATGATGGGGACATCACGGTGGTCAATTGGCCGCAAAACGACTATTTTATGGGCAACCTAATCGATGTCAGCGAAGAAGAATTCCAAAAACATGTGGACGGTGCCCGCCAACTGAACCTTTCTTTGTTTTACTGGTTGCAAACTGAGGCGCCACGACCTGATGGCGGACAAGGATGGCCGGGCTTACGGCTCCGAGGGGATGTGATGGGTACCGAAGACGGCATGGCCAAATATCCCTACATCCGAGAAGCCAGAAGAGTCAAAGCTGAGTTTACCGTATTGGAGGAGCATGTTGGTGCTGAGAACCGCCGTATGGTGGCGGGGGATGAAGCGGGAAAAACCTCCGCAGATTTTTACGATAGCGTAGGGACCGGATACTACCATATTGATTTGCATCCCAGCAATCAGGGAGTCAATTATGTGGATTTTGGATCGTTGCCGTTCCAGATTCCTCTGGGCGCATTGCTTCCCCAAAGAATGAACAATTTGCTTCCGGCCAATAAAAATATCGGGACCACCCACATTACCAATGGCTGTTTTCGACTGCATCCTGTGGAGTGGAGTATAGGAGAGGCAGTTGGGATGTTGGTGGCTTTTGCCCAACGGAAAAATGTACCTCCCCGAGCGGTTCGGGAACAGAAAAACCTACTTGCCGAATTTCAGGACTGGATCAGGACCCAAGGTCTTGAAACCCATTGGCCCGAGAGTTGATGGGAACGGTCATCCGTTCTTACGGGTGGATGCCCACTCGATAATAGGTACCCTCATGGGCCAGTTCAAAGGCATCATCCAATTGATGTAGTGGAAATTCAGCGCCCACCAATTCCCCAAAAGGGTATTTTTTGTGGTTCTTGGATAAAAAATCAATGGCAAAACGCAAATCATCATGGGCGTAGTTGTGCAACCCTTTCAGGGTTAAAAGCTTTCGCACTATATGTTCTGCATTGATGGCCAAGTCCCGTTGGGTATACACTGCACCGACCATGACACAAATCCCACCAATGTTCAGGATGGCCATACTTTTTTCAATTGCGGAGGGAACACCACTGGTTTCGATGACCACATCAATTCCTCCTTTTTTTGCGACAATTTCCACTACTTCAGAGGCGGTCAAGACAGCGTCCAACCCCATGGAAACCCCAAATTTTTTACTATAGGTGAGCCTTGATTCATCCACATCCATGGAGAAAACAGTTTTTGCTCCCAATTCCTTGGCCATGACGCAGGCTGAAAGTCCCAACATACCTACGCCGTTTACCAGAACATTTTTTCCGTTTAAATCACCCGCCAAGCGTATGGCTCCGGCCATGGTGGCATGGGTGCAGTTCAAGGGGGCGGCTTCCTTTTGACTAAGGTTTGACGGCAATTTAAAAAGGGTTGACCCATGCCTTAAATGACAATGGGTGGCAAAACCGCCATTCAATGGGTTCTGACCATTCATGGGTTCGTGTCCGTACTTAAAAAGGTCACCGGACTTTTGCGGAATACCTTTTTTGGCCATAGGGTCGCTTTTGTCGTGGGCATAAACCGACCAAGTGACCCGATCCCCAATCTGAAGAGAGTGGCCATGGTAATCTTGGATACCTTCAACAGGTACCTTTACAATGGTCCCCATGATCTCATGCCCCAAGATACTATGGCAAGCGCCCCCTCTTTTTCCGTAAAAGGTGTGTAGGTCGCTGGTGCAAATGGTGGTGTAATCGATTTGGATCAGGGCTTCATCGGTGTTGAGCTCAGGCAATTCCATTTGAACTTGGGAAAATGGTTGTCCGACCGCTTCAAAGACCATTGCTCTTGCTTGTGGGTTTTGCATGATAGGATTTGATTAAAGTTCTGTGATAAAATAAACGACCAATAGAATAGCTTCCGATTCCAAGTTGTTCTTGGGTACGTGGGGCAGGCGTCCATCAAAGTATAACGAGTCCCCCTCCCTTAAGTGGAATGTTTTGTTGTCCAAAACGTAATTGATATCCCCTTTCACCAAAAAGATATATTCAAAACCGTCCGTGGTCAACAGTTCCCGTTCAGCATCTTGGCTAAGGGTCAGCAATGAGACTTCCAAAGAAATACCGCTCAAGCTTTGGGTTAAGATGTTCTCGTACCGAAAACCCACTGAATCCTCTTTGGTGATTTCGGTATAGTCTTCCCTTTTGTGGAATATGTAGCCTGGAAAATCAGTGTTCATGGACATGTCCTCAAAAAAGGCGTTGAGGTCTACTTCCAAAGTCTTCAATACACGGAGTAGAGTAGGAAAGGTTGGGTATACCCTGCCATTCTCTATTTTGGACAACATGGCCATGCTTATTCCAGATTTTTCCGATAATTCCCCGAGCTTCCACCCCCTGCCCATTCGTAGGTTACGAATCTTTGAGCCCATGTGCTTTAAAATGTGTTTGCTCTCGTCCACTTGCTAAAATTTTTATCAAAGGTAAACTGAAATATTTTCTTTAGAAGAAATAAAATTCATCATAAAGAAAAATTAATGGTTGTTTTACATTTACTTCACAGATAAGAGACCATCGAAACCTACTTTTGATACATCCTATTTCGTAAACCTTAAAGATTGGAAAAGTACCATGGCAACACGGATGATCAATAAAAAATGGTTGCATACCTCTTGGTTGATGGTAGCGGGTTTTCTATGCTACACGGGAATGTATGCCGTAAGAAAGTCCTTTTTGGCCGGGCAGTATGTGGATTTGGCCCTGGGCTTTAAGGCAGACCCCAAGACCGTTTTGGTCATTAGCCAGGTGTTGGGGTATATGCTTTCCAAGTTTATTGGCATCAAGATGATTTCGGAGATGGAGTCCTCAAAACGGGTACAATGGTTGATTGGCCTAGTGAGTTTTGGATTGGCAATGCTGTTGGTTTTTGCTGTGCTGCCCCCACAATTAAAGATTATTGCACTTTTCTTGAACGGCCTTCCCTTGGGAATGGTCTTCGGAGTGGTTTTGTCCTATTTGGAAGGGCGGAAGAATACCGAATTGCTTGCCGCGGCCTTGAGTGCCACTTTTATTTTTTCGACCGGTTTGGTGAAAACCGTAGGGGTAATTTTGATCCAGGAATATGGAATTGATGAATACGTTATGCCCTTTGCCACCGGCTTACTGTTCTTTCCCATTTTTTTGCTGTCCGTGTGGATGCTCAATCGCTCCAAAAAGCCCAGTAGTGAAGACATAGAAGAGCGAACGGAGCGTATGCCCATGGATGCACAAAAGCGCAAAACCTTTTTAAAGCAGAACGGTCTTGGGTATTTGGGGCTTGTGTTGATTTATATATTTCTGACCATCATCAGGGATTTTAGGGACAATTTTGTAGTGGAGTTTTGGTCCGAGCTCGGTTATGCCCAAGAGCCGGAGCTCATTACCCTTACCGAAATCCCAGTGGCCTTGGTGGTATTGGTATTGGCCGCATTGGGCATTCTTATCCGTAACAATCAACGGGCCTTTAACATGGGTATGTGGCTTACCCTGGCTGGGACGGCCACCTTGTTATTGTCCACTTTTTTGTTTCAGGAATCCCTTATTTCTCCCATTGCTTGGATGATAAGTACCGGTATGGGGGTGTATTTGCCCTATATCCTGTTCCATTGTCTCTTGTTTGAAAGGTTGATTGCTTTGCTTCACTATCGGGGGAATGTCGGCTTTTTGTTCTATACGGCGGATGCTTTGGGGTACTTGTGCAGTGTGGGTGTCCTATTTTTAAAGGAGATTATGGATTACAAGGGAACTTGGACAGGGTTCTTCGTCTCCTTGAATTTCATTTCTGGGTTATCCATAGCTTTCTTGGTGCTGGTCACTATTTTTTATTTCAGACGAAGGGTGTCTCAAAGTAGAAGTGTGGCCTAAGTCATGCATGGAAAACAGATGTTGAATTATTTTGATTTATATTTCATTTAATAACAATTAAATAGTCTAGAATGTTGAAGAGAGAAAAGACCATGGAGAAACCGATAAAGGGTATTGCCCGTAGAGATTTTGTGAAAAGCACGGCCTTATCTTGCCTGGCTTTTTCGTTGCCAAACATGGCATGTTCAACTTTCAAGGGCTCGGCTCCCGTCAAAATCGGGTTAATTACGGATTTGCACCAGGACATTATGCATGATGGGGTACAACGTATGCAGGCCTTCGTGGAGCAAGTAAAGGTGCAACAACCCCATGCCATAATGCAGTTGGGGGATTTTGCCTATCCCGGGGAAAAGAACAAAGAGGTGATCCAGCTTTTTAACAATGCCCACGAGCAAGCACTCCATGTTATCGGCAACCACGATACCGATGCGGGATATACCACGGACCAATGTCTTTCTTACTGGGGCATGCCGGCACGGTACTATGCCAAAGAGGTGGAAGGCATCCATTTCATTGTTTTGGATGGTAATGAGAAAGGGTCGCCCACACATGAGGGAGGGTACGCATCCTATATCGGAAAGGAACAGCAGTCTTGGTTGGTAGACCAGTTGAAAACCATTGAAGGTCCCATAATCATAGTTTCCCATCAACCTTTATTGGGGCCATTGGCTGTGGATAATGCCGAGGAAATACAAAGTATTCTTTCTGCGGCAAAAGGGAAGATTTTATTTGCCATCAATGGGCATACCCATATTGATATGCTTTTGGAAAAGGACGGGATACCCTATCTCCATCTTAACTCTGCTTCCTATTTGTGGGTAGGTGGGGATTATCAGCACCAAAGTTACTCTGAAAAAATCCATGAAGACCATCCATGGATTTCCTATACCTGTCCCTATAAGGACTCGTTGTTTGCGTTTATGACCATAGACCCCGAGACACGAACCGTAACGCTTACCGGAAAGAAAAGCGAATGGCAGGGAGAGTCACCTGCCGAATTGGGGGTTGACAATTATCCTACCCTTGCCATTGGCGATGAAATTGTACCGAGCATTTCCAATAGGAAAATCCTAAAACCAAAAGGATAGCGAAGGATGTTGTCCCTACTTATACGTTTGTTATTTCGAATGGTGTTGCAGGTTTTTTACTAAAAATTCCGATAAAATTTTCCAATTTTCATGAGATTGCGTAGTTTTAAAGAAAAGATTAAATAAGTATTTTTCTTTTGAATACCTTTTTTTGAATAAGAAAACTTGCGAAATCTTTCTAAATTTTTAAAACTAGACGTAGATGATTCATAGAGTAGTGTATGGCCTGATGGCCGTGATCATGATGGCCTGTGGCGAAAAATCAACAACCTTGGGTGAGTTTCATATTTTACCTTCGCCGGATTCCTTCGAGATCTCAGGAGTCAGCAAGATTGAACCCCAGGATATCCAAACCTATGGGCATTCTTTTGAAACGGAATTCCAAATGAGTGGGGGCTTTAATTTGGCGGAACAAATGGATGATGCAGATGTTGCCATCACCATTGATGAAAATCTGGAGACCAACGCTGAAGGGTATTCCTTGGTCATTGGGGAGGAAACCATTCAAATTATTGGCAAGGATCAGGCGGGTGCTTTTTATGGCATGAAGACATTGGAACAACTGATTCAGGATGCCAAAGATCAAAATGTCAACTTACCTATTTGTAAAATCATTGATGCGCCCAAGTTGGCCTATAGACCCATCCATTTGGATGTAAAACACCATTTGGATACCTATGATTACTACCTTAAGCTGATCAATGAACTTGCCGACTATAAAATCAATGCCATCATTATTGAGATAGAGGATAAGCTTAAATATACCAGAAGGCCTACAGTGGCTTCGGGAGATGCCTTGACAAAGGAACAATGGAAGGAAATCAGTACATATGCCCTAAAGCGCAACATCAGGATCAGTCCATTGGTGCAAGGGTTGGGCCACGCATCTTTTGTTTTGAAGCATAAAGCCTTTGAACATTTGAGGGACGATCCTAAAAGTGACTGGGCCTTCAATCCCTTATTGGATGAAACCTATGAGGTACAGTTTGATTTGTACCGAGATGCCTTGGAAGCTTTTCCGCATGGTAGATACCTGCACTTGGGAGGGGATGAGGTACATACCACCGGTGGCAATAGCGGTAGATCCAGTTTGGACCTGCAATTGGAGTGGTTGGACAAGGTTTCCCAATTTGCAGAGGAACATGACCGCATCCCGATCATGTCGGATGATATGCTATTCAAGGAGGTAGGGGTATATAGAACCATGCACTACGATGAGTACACCAAAGGACAAGTAGATAGTCTTTGGGCTGTCAAAGAAACCGATTTGAACCAGTTTTTGGATGATTTTCCTAGAAACACCATCTACATGAGATGGAACTATAGATCTCCCCAGATTTACGGCAACAAAAGGGCCATGAAATGGTTTGAAGACCATGGACTAAAAGCCATAGGTGCCACGGCAGGCCAAACCCGATGGGTTTTAATGCCCCAGAATGAGAGTAATATTGAGAACATCCGCAGTTTTGCCCTAAGTTCCATTGACAATGGATTGAATGGCTTGTTATTGACCTTGTGGGATGACGATTCGCCCCACTTTGAATTGTACAAAAGGGGCATCTTGGCCTTTGCCGAATATGCATGGGCTGGTGACAAACGCTCAAAAGAGGAGTTTAAGGATGTTTTTCGTTTTCGATATTTTGGTGATACGGCCATGGATGGGAAGTTTGCCTTTATCGATGCATTGGAGGACCCGGTTGCCAAATGGAAAAACATTCTCCTGAAAGGAAATCAACGCAATTACTTAAAGACCATGGAATCACCTATGGAAAAGGGAATGATGGACTTGCCGGATGTAAACAACCCAGGTAAATGGACCGAGGCCAATTTGGAAAGAATAGCCCATGCAAAAGAAATCTCTGCCACGGGAGAACAGGTGTTGGGTATTATAGATTCACTTTCCCAAGTTGCGGACAGGAACACCTATACGTTGGAGGTGTACAAAGAAGTGGCCGGTTTGGTCGTTTTCTCAGCAAACCTTGTTGTGGAATTGGCAAAAGTGGACGCATTGCCGTCTGTTGAAGAAAGGAAAAAGGGCTTACAGGAAATTCTTGCGCAAAAAGAAGCTTTCACGGAACTGCGCAAGGGTTTTGAAGAAGTGTATTCCAAAACCCGGATATTGCAGAAACCCAAAGACTATATTTTGGATCAGGACCACCATGTGCACTTGGCCAATCAATCCTTGAATTTTGATTGGCAGTTTTTGGCGGAAATGAAATTTTTTGAAAAGCTGGAAGGTGCGACCCAGTCCTTTGACTGACAGTAAATTTATGCGTATAGGATATTGATGTATTATATGTGTTGATTTGGTGGCTTTGGGGTCATGGAGATATATCTTGTTAAGGAATACCCTAAAAATTAAAGTTTAATTAATACTGCATTTAAGTATTCTAAGTAGTATTGTACCACATCACTCAACTATATGGATACCTCCGATGCCCATCTATTATTATTGTCCCAACAAGACAATGGACTTGCCTTTCGGCAACTCTACGATAGGCATTGGAAGAGGCTTTATCTTTTTTCCCTTAAGCTGTTAAAAGACGAAACTGAAGCCAAAGATGTGGTCCAGGAAGTATTTTTTACACTATGGTCCAAAAGAAAGGAACTCGAGATAAATAATATCAAAGCATACCTGTTTGCCACCACCAAATATAGATGTCTGGAGTCTTTAAGGCGAAAAAGGTTGGACACTACCTTTTTGGATAAGGCCCACTTTTTTTTAGGGGAAAACAATGTGGAAAAGGAGATACACTTCAAGGAAACCCAAAATATCTTGGCAAAGCGTATAGATTTATTGCCCTCGAAGACCCGACAAATCTTTAAAATGAGCAGGTACGATGAACTCACAAACAAGGAGATTGCTTATAAATTGAACATTTCCACAAAAACGGTAGAGTATCATATTACCCAGTCCATCAAGCAATTAAGGGGTTCTGTGTTGGTATCCTGAATCTTTTTTTTAAAAAAATCGTTTTTCTTTTTAGGGTTCTGTTTCATTTTTCCCTCTTATAAGGTAGAGGCCACAACAAAGAATGAACGAAAAAGAAATCAAACACCTTATCAATAAGTATTTGGAGGGTAGCTGTACCCAACAAGAAAAAGAACTTTTGGACAAGATTCTTGACTCTTATGATGATCAAGAAGAAGACGGGATTTATTTTGATGGGGAAAAGAACATCAAGGAAGAAATATACTCGGGCTTCGCGGAAAAAGCAGGAATAGCCCCAGAAACCAAAAAAACTCCCAAGCCCTTTTACAACTACGCGGTCAAGATTGCAGCTTCACTGCTTATATTGGTTGGTTTGGGTTCTGCCGTCTATTTGGAGTCCAAGACACAGCCTGAACAAGAATTGGCACAGTCTATTATTACCAAAACCACTGAATGGGGGCAAAGGAGTGATATTGTGCTGAGCGATGGCACCCAGATAACCCTGAACGCTGGTAGCAGTATTGAGTTTCCAGAAAGTTTTGAAGGAACTACGGTAAGGCAAGTGACCTTGAATGGGGAAGCCTTTTTTGAAGTGGCCAAAAATCCGAACAAGCCTTTTCTCATCACAACCGAAGGTGTCACCACCAAAGTATTGGGAACTTCGTTCAATGTAAATTCATATGCCTTCAATGACCATATTTCCGTTACCGTGAAAACCGGAAAGGTACAGGTGCAATCCACTTCAAAAAACGGTCATGTGAACACCGTATATCTCTTGCCCAATGAAAAGGCCGAGTACAGCAGGGAGAATGATATGATCACAAAATCAAAACTGGACAACGATAATTATTTGGATTGGAAAAACGGTATCATTCGCTTTAATGACATTACGTTTTTGGAAGCTTCAAAGATGCTGTCCAGATGGTATGGCATCCATATTGATTTTGAAAACAGTAAACTGAAAAATTGCCATGTCACGGCACGGTATGAAAATGCCAAACTACAAGTGGTCCTTGAAAGTATCAAGTATGCCACCAAGGGTATGGATTACGAATTTATAGATCAAGAAAATATCCTTTTTAAGGGTTTTTGTAAGAACTAAACTAAATGAAAATAAAAAGAAACAAGCCTATGATATAAGACCCCTAGAACAAAAAAGCAGTCTGCGACACTTTGGCGAGGATCAACAGACTGCGGCCATTTAACGATTAAAAAATAACCATTAAACATTTTGTGAAGTTATGAATTCACTAACGATAAAACAATTTATAGCGTTGACAATGAAAATTTCTTTCCTTATTGTGATTGTTGCGCTTCTGAACCCAATTTTTGCATCAACGGTAAAAGCGCAAAAGTTGGACCAGGTTTCGGTCGATATATCGGTCAAAAATGCCTCAATTGAGGAGATTCTCAGTAATATAGAAGAGCAGACTACTTTCAATTTTGTATACGGACGTGGTATTTCCAGATTAAGGAACAAGTACAGTCTTAAATATCAGAATGTTTCCCTGAGGTCCCTTTTGGAGTTGTTGGCCAAGGATGCTGGATTGGCTTTTAGGCGTATAGATGAGAATATTTCAATTGATAGAAGACCCAATGCCCCACAAAAAGTGGTTGAAGTGGCCTTTCAAGAGGTTACGGGCACGGTCATAGATGAAAATGGAGATCCCCTTCCAGGTGCATCGGTGGTTGAAAAGGGAACTATGAATGGAACGGCTACAGACTTTGATGGCCATTTTACATTGGAAGTGGGTCCAGAAGCTATTTTGGAAGTCTCCTACATTGGTTATACCACCGAACAAGTATTGGTAGCCGGGCAAAGTGGACTTATTGTTCAGTTGCAATTGGCCTCCTCTGCGTTACAAGAGGTGGTACTGATCGGTTACGGACAGCAGGCACGTGCCAAAGTGGTAGGTTCTGTTTCGGAAATCAAGAACGAAGAGCTAGAAAATGTAACCGCTGCCACTGTGGACCAGCAATTGGCCGGAAAGCTTTCAGGGGTAATCGTTAACCAGTCCAATGCGCAACCAGGGGCGGATTCCCAAATCATTATTAGGGGTACAGGTACCCTTACGGCTGGGACAAACCCCTTGATCGTGGTAGATGGTTTTCCTTTGACTGAAGGCAGTGCCCTCAGCTCAGTGAATCCGAATGATATTGCAGAGATCAACATTCTTAAAGACGCCGCTTCTGCCGCCATTTATGGTTCAAGGGCTGCCAATGGGGTTATTTTGATCACGACCAAGGCAGGTTCCTTTTCTGCGAACCAAAAACCCGTAATCACCTTGGAAACCTATGGGGGTGTTCAGCAGCAAAGTTCAGGGGTAGAGTTGGTGGATGGCTATCAATTTGCCCAGTTTTTGACGGAGGCCCGTAACTGGGGCTATGTGTCAAAAGACCCAGCCAATCGAAGTGAATCCGACCCCAATGCGGTTCGGGTGACCAAGCTTATCAATGGAAAACAGATAGATGGACGGGAACTGTTCTTGCCGGAACTGCTGCCATACCTTAATGGCGAATCTGGTCTCATCAATACGGATTGGGTGGATGAAGGATTTAGGACCGCTCCCATTTCCAACTATGCCCTTTCTGTTTCAGGAGGAAATGAAAAAACCAAATATTACACTTCCCTAGGTTATTTCGATCAAGAAGGGGTGGTTATCGGTACCGACTTTAAGCGCTATTCTGCTTCTGTAAATTTGGAAAGTAAGATAAATGACAAGATCAAGTTTGGGATTAATCTTAAACCATCCTACTCCATTGAAAACTCCGTGGATCAGGGGAGCCGTAGCAATGGTGTTTTGGGCTTGATTCCTTTGAATTTTCCATTTTATAGCCCTTACAAGGAAGATGGTAGTATAAATATCAGTGAACAATTGGTGAACGAACAACATGAAATAGAGGGGGTTCGTATCAATGGCACACCGGTTGAAAATCTTGTGGCGACATCGACCTTGGTGACGGACAAGAAACAACGTTTTAGAACTTTTGGAAACTTGTTCATGGATGCCAAAATCCTTGAAGGGTTGACTTATCGATTGTCTTTGGGAGGGGATTACGATACCTATGTCAGGGACTATTACTATCCCATTGGAGTGGGATCGTACCGAACCCCGGCACCGAGGGCCGATGCCAATGCCGACCAGTATAAGCAGAACAAAGTCAATTATCTCATTGAAAATACCCTGACCTATGACAGAGATTTTGGCAAGCACCATTTTAACCTCTTGGGAGGGTATACTTTTCAAAAGGAAAGAACGGATTATACAAGGGTCACAGGAACAGGTTTTGCCGATGATAATATTCAGAATATCGCTGGGGCCAGTGCATATACGGCATCAGCAAGTATAGGAATATGGACCTTGGAATCATATCTGGCACGTTTGCAGTACGATTTTGACTCGAAATACCTCTTTTCCGCGGCTATCCGACGTGATGGTTCTTCCAGATTTGGTGTCAACAACAGATGGGGTAATTTCCCATCCGTTTCAGGGGGCTGGGTATTCAGTAGGGAGAATTTCTTCCCAAGCAACGATATCGTAAGTTTTGGAAAGCTCTCGGCTAGCTGGGGCCAGACCGGGAACAATCAGATTGGGACCTATGGTTCCAAAGCGTTGGTCACCGACTCCAATTATGTGTTCGATAGTGGAATTGCCCCAGGGTATATTACCACTTCAGCACCCAATCCAGATTTGGGATGGGAAGTGGCCTCATCCTTGAACATTGGGTTGGATTTGGGTCTCTTCAACAATAAGTTGAACCTTAATATGGCCTATTACAAGACCAATACCAAAGATCTTTTGTTGGATGTTCCTGTTCCGCAACAAACCGGATACGATAATGTTCTGGCCAATATTGGGGAAATGGAAAACAAAGGCTGGGAATTCCAAGTCTTTGGTAATGGCTTTGCCATTGGCGAAGTAGGGGTTGGATTCAATGCTAATTTTACTTCTTATGAAAACAAAGTATTGGCACTTGGGCCTGGTCAAGATAGGATTGCCACAGGTAGGGATCAATTGTTTGTCACCCAGATTGGCCATCCCATTGCGGAGATCTATGGTTACAAGGTCGATGGGGTTTTTAAAACACAGGAAGAGATCGATAGCTATCCCCACTTGGATGGAACCCTTACCGGGGACCTTAGAGCGGTGGATGTGAATGGCGATGGTACCATCAATGATGATGATAAAGTGGCAAAGGGCACTTTTGCTCCAGATTTCACCTATGGCTTTGGGGCAAACCTGGATTACAAGGGATTCACCCTGAGTTTCAACTTTGTGGGGGTCGAGGGTAGAACTTTGTTGGATGGTGACCTAAGCTCATTGACCGAGGCAGGGGAAGGTTTTGCCTTACCTACCACCTATTACTTCAACAATAGATACCATCCAGAGAACAACCCTGATGGATTTTTAGGACAGCCCAATTTTGGAAACTTTTCAAATTCCAGAAAGATTTTAAGAAGCTCTGTGACCGTGGAAGACGGTAATGGCGATTATCTAAGGTTCAGGGATTTGCGCGTGGGGTATAGCTTCCAGAAAAACTTCTTGGACAAGATCAAGCTGTCAAGCCTGCAGGTCTACCTCTCCGGGAACAATTTGTTCACTTCCACCAAGTGGAGGGGGTGGAACCCAGACGGTACTTCAAGTGATATCCTTACATCGGGATACAATACCGGTGGTAATTATCCTATAGCCAAAACCTATACGGTAGGCTTAAAAATATCTTACTAAAAAAATCAAAGCTAGTACAATGAAAAAGTTTTCATATCTATTGATCGCTGTTTTGGCCATGGTCACAACGTCGTGCGAAAAAGAGCTTATACAAAATCCTAGGACCACCAAGGTTGCGGATAATTTTTATACCAATGAGGCCGAGTTGGAAGAGGCTGTGAATGCGGTTTTTGCAACCTTACAGTTTACCGGGGTGTACAATACCGCAATGCCTGCCGTGGGAGAACTGCCCGGTGAGGACGCCTATGATGAGACTCCTGCCAATGATGGAGGGGTGTACGGTATGTTGGATGACTTTAATGTGATACCCCAAAGTAGCCTTATAGCCAATGTTTGGGAAGACAGCTACAAAGGGATCCAAAGGGCCAATATTGTCATCAACCGGATTCAGGATATTGATTTTGAAGTTGGCGCTACAAAGAATACAAGGATTGGGGAGATGCTCTTTATCAGGGCCATGCTCTACTTTAATTTGGTGCGCACCTTTGGTGATGTCCCCTTGGTTACCGATGAGGTGACCAATCCCCAAGAATATTTTGGTCAAGTGAGAACTCCCGTTGGTGAGGTATATTCCCAGATTATTGCCGATTTGGACGAAGCCATAGATCTATTGCCCGTACGGAATGATGGCAATAAAGGGAGAGTGGTGAAAACTGCCGCTCAGGCCTTGCTTGGAAAAGTACACCTAACCCTCAAGGATTATTCCAGTGCAAGATCAAGCCTTTTGGAGGTGGTAAGCTCCAATGTGCATGATCTGGTTGTGGTGGATGAAGTGTTTTCCTTGGAGAACGAGTTAAATGAGGAATTGATTTTTGTAGTACAGTATGCCTCTGGAATCAATTCCAATAGTGAAGGTTCCGATGCTTACAGAATGTTCAATCCTACAGGACGACAAGATGGAGGGTTGGCAGGAACAAAGGGCCATGGAGTGCTAAAACCTGATTTTTATGCCTTGTATGCTGATGACGATGCCCGAAAAGGAGTTTATGTCGGTGCCTTGGAGTCTGGATTGGCCTATACCAACAAAATTGCTGTTCCCTCTACCGTAGTGGGTGATTCGGGAAGTGATTGGGTGGTATTGCGTTATGCCGATGTATTGCTCATGCTGGCTGAAATTGAAAATGAATTGGACAATTCGGATGAGGCCATATCCTATTTGGACCTGGTTCGGAACAGGGCCAATTTAGGAGACTATGCCGGAGCAACGGACCAACAATCGGTCTTTGAAGAAATTGATCTTCAAAGAAGGTTGGAGTTGGTTTGGGAAGGCCATCGATGGTTTGACCTTTTAAGGCAGGACCGCGCACAATCCATATTGGGCATTACGGATGCCAATAAGTTGTTGTTGCCTTTACCTGCCAGTCAGATAGCGGCAGACCCCGCTTTACAACAAAATCCGGGATATTGATTTTAAATCCATCAACAAGAATTATGGACATTCACCTGAATAAAATTATAGGTCTGGTCATATGGTTATTTGTGGTTAGTTTGCATGGGGTTGTGGGCCAAGAGGCCCACGGCCCTGAAACTAACAGGGCAGGACAGATATTACAACACCTTAAGGACCCTTCCGAAGACTATATTGTGGTCATTTCACATAGAGGGGATTGGCGGTATGCCCCGGAAAACTCCTTAATGGCCATTCAACGTTGCATCGATTTGGGTGTGGATGTCATTGAACTGGACTTTCGACTCACCAAAGATGGTCATTTGGTGGCCATGCATGATTACACGGTAGACCGTACCACCAATGGAAAGGGCAAGGTAAGTGAGCTTACCCTTGAAGAAATCAAGAGCTTTCGATTAAAGAATGCGGCAGGGGTAAGGCACTCAAGGCAACAAATACCCACTTTGGAAGAAGTAATGCTATTGGTCAAGGGCAAAATCATGGTAAATTTGGACAAGACTGAAAGTAAATGGGTGCGGGAAGCTTATGAGGTGTTACAACGGACAGGTACGGTGGATCATGCCATTTTTAAGGGCAATGATGATGTAAAGACCATGCGGGACAAATACGGCAGTTTGATGGATAGCATCATTTATATGCCCAAACTATGGCCGGAAAATCCAAGTGTGAAAAAGTTTCATCAAGACTATGAGGATGATCTTGATCCCTTTTATTACGAAACAATCTTTGATACTGAAGATGCCGAACCCCTTAACATTGCCAAGACGATTATGAAGAAAAAAGGCGATGGTTTTTTGGCCATTGCGCTCTGGGATGAATTATGTGCGGGAAGGACCGATGAAAAAGCCTTGTTGGAAGGGCCTGATAGTGCATGGGGGTGGTTATTGGAGCAGGGAGCCGATGCCATTATGACGGATCGTCCGGAGGAGTTGATAAAGTATTTGGATAGAAAAGGACTCAGAAATTTTGACAGCTTTAAAAAGTAAACACCATAACCATATGAAAAAGTACATTTTTATTACCGTGATCAGTTTGTTGGGCTTGATGGGGTGCAAGGAAAAAAATGTCCAAGAGCAGGACAATGCCTCTGTGGAACCACAAATTGTACAAGCGGATGCAAACCCGGTCTCCATTGAAGAGCTCATAGCCAACCTTGAAGATTCCCATAATGATCAAGTAATTGTGGTGGCCCATAGGGGGGATTGGCGAAATGCCCCTGAAAATTCCTTGCAGGCCATTCAAAACTGTATTGATATGGGCGTGGATATGGTAGAGATAGATGTTCGGCAAACCAAGGACGGACAATTGGTGTTGATGCATGATGTTACAGTAGATAGGACAACCACTGGGACTGGTAAAGTATCTGAACTGACTTGGGAATATTTACAGAGCCTACAATTAAGGGATGGGATAGGTCATAGTACCCCCCATAAGATTCCAACCTTGGAAGAAGCCCTTGAAGTTTGCAAGGGAAAAATCTTGGTAAACCTGGATAAGAGCTATGATATTTTTGACAAGTGCTATGAGGTCATGGAGAAAACGGGAACCCAAAATCAAGTGGTCATTAAGGGAGCTATCCCTTACAATCAGGTTAAAGAAGAATTTGGCTCCTATTTGGACAAGGTGTTTTTTATGCCTATTGTTAGATTGAACGATTCCAAGGCCAAACAGCATATTGATGAATACTTGGAACAAGATATACCAGTGGCTTTTGAGTTTACCGTACCCCAGGACACCATTTCCCTTATTGGGGATTTCGATGACATACGTGAAAAGGGTGCTTCCGTGTGGGTAAACTCTTTATGGCCTCAGCATAATGGGGGGCATGATGATGAAAAAGCGGCTTTGGACCCTTCCGTGTATGAGTGGTTCTTGGAAAATCATATCGATATGATCCAAACAGATAGGCCACAGATTCTCATCGACTTTTTAAGAAGTAAAAACCTTCACAGATAATCAAGCGAGCACAGCAAAAGTATTGACCTTAGTTAGTTTGTTTGGTAGATGGAAAGGAGCAGTAATCAGCTAAGGCTGCGTCTTTTTTCAATGTAAAAAGCCCGGAAATATTGATTTCCGGGCTTTTATCTTATAATTAAGCGGACATCCTTTAAATAACAATTGTCTTGCCAGGGATGGGAACAGGGTACTTTCCTTCCGCATTGGGTTTGGTTGGGGGTTCGGAATTCCAAGTCATTTCTTCGGGGACCAATCTTAGTTCCGAATTAATGGCCTCGTCCCAGTTGATTATTTTTCCACTATAGGTGGCCATCCGTCCTAAAATGGCGCTCATGGAACTTTTGGCCCCATATTCAGCATTATTGATCACACCTTTGTTTCTGATGGAAGCAAAAAGTTGGTTGTGTTCCTCTTGGTAGGGATTGTGTCCTTCCGAGTTGGAAATGGTCTGGATTTCATTCCCAGATAGATCATAGAGTTTTGCGGTTCCGGCATCACTAGTGTTCACAGAGCCCTTGGTTCCCTGGAACACCTCGCCAACCCTGTTCATGGTATTGGGCTGATGGCGACATTGGCTGGCCACTACGGCTCCGCTGGGATAGGTAAATTCGACAAAGTGGTGGTCAAAAATCTCACCATGGTCCTTGCCGTTTCGAACCAGTCTTCCTCCCATGCCCTGTGCGGAAACGGGATACTCGCCAATGAACCAGTTGGCCACATCTATATTGTGGATATGTTGCTCCAAAATATGGTCGCCACATAGCCAGTTAAAGTAATACCAATTGCGCATCTGGTACTCCAATTCGCTCTGACTGGCCTCCCTAGGGCGCACCCATACTCCAGAACTATTCCAGTAGACTTGCCCCGATACAATCTTGCCTATATCACCGGCTTTAATCCTCGCCAAAGTGTTCAAATAGTTTTCTTGGTACCTTCTTTGAAGGCCCACCACAACATTGAGTTTTTTTGCCTCGGCCAATTTTGCGGTCTCCAACACTTTTCGGATTCCTGGGGCATCTGTGGCCACAGGCTTTTCCATAAAGACGTGTTTCCCACTTTCAATCGCATAGGCAAAATGATAGGGCCTGAAACCTGGAGGGGTGGCCAAGATGACCACATCCGCCATATCTATGGCTTTTTTATAGGCATCGAACCCATAAAACTTATTGCGATCCTTGACATTGACCTTGCCAGTACCTTCATATTTTTCGCTTAAACTTCCAAGGCTACTGTTCAATCGGTCCTCAAAGGCATCGGCCATAGCAACCAGTTCAATGTTATCATCGGCCTCCAAGGCTTGGTTGGCAGCGCCTGTTCCGCGACCGCCACAACCGACCAAAGCGAGTTTTAGCTTCTTTTCGTTGAAAACATTGGCCATGGCCTCTATTTTCATAGTGGGCAATAGTAGCCCTGTGGAGAGCAGCGCAGTACCCTTCACAAAGTTTCTTCGGGATTCTTTTTTGGTGTTTTGGTTTTTCATTTCTTAGATTTTTTCTTCAAATGGGTCGTTAATTTTTATGTATCCAATATAGGTGATAATCCTCTGGGGGTGGAGGGGTCTTGGGACGTACAATCCTGAAGCCCACAAAAGGGGCATCGGTATGCCACCATTTGCTGCGCGGAAACTGTGGGTCCCTTTGTTTCCAAAGTGGTTTTGAAGCTTGTCGCGAAGCACTTCGCAGCTCCGTGGCTTTATCCTTAAACGAACCTCCTCGTACCACCACCGGATATTCTTTTTGTGTAGGCTGAAAGTACGCGTCCTTGTTCTGGTAGGCATCGGGTTGATATTGGTCCAAGGTCCATTCGGCCACATTGCCATAAATATCGTACAGTCCCCAAGGATTAGGTTTTTTTTCACCAACAGGGTGGTAGGTGTCATCGCTGTTTTGGCTGTACCAAGCATATTCTTCTAGGTTGTTCTCCTCAAAAAAATATGGGTCTTGGCTTCCGGCTCTAGCGGCATACTCCCATTCCGCCTCTGTGGGAAGTCGGTAAAAATGTCCTGTTTTGGCCGATAGCCATTCACAAAACTTGGAGGCCGCCAATTGGGTCACGTTGCCAATGGGAAGCCCGGATTCCGTACCCATGCCCAGACTCATGTCCACATAAGGGATGGTTGCCCCGGTCACGGCATCTACTTCCAAATTTACATCGGAACCTTTATGTTCTTCTGCAATTTGGTCTATGCTGCGTTGAAGGAATAGATTGTACAATTCCCAGGTTATTTCATATTGGGACATCCAAAAACTTGGGATGTCCATGTTTCGCTGGGGACCTTCGTCTTCTTTTCTTCCATGTTCGCCTTCGGGGCTTCCCAACATGAAAGCGCCTTCAGGGATGGCCACCATATCGATGCTTAAATCAGTTCCCGTAAGTTGTTGTACGTAAGCATCCTTGTCTTGTGCTTGTCCTAGGTTTATCCCAAGGCACAAGAGCGTGGGAATCAAATATTTTTTTAAGTTCATTAATTTTTCCTTCAAAAAGTATCACTCTTTTTATACGCTTCGATTACGGCCAGTTCCCCTTCCTTTCCTTGGATGGAATTGCCATGTTCCATACCCAATATTCCTTGGAATCCTTTGGAATGGATATGTTTGAAGACATTCTTGTAATTGATTTCACCGGTTGTGGGTTCGTTTCTTCCCGGATTGTCGCCTATTTGGAAATATCCTATTTCATCCCAACAAGCATCAATGTTGGGAATAAGGTTCCCTTCCTGTATCTGCTGGTGGTAAATGTCGAATAGAATCTTGCACGACGGGCTGTTTACTGATTTGCAAACGGAGAATGCCTGTGGACTTTCAGATAGGAACAGACCCGGGTGGTCCCTAAAATTAAGGGGTTCCAAAACCATGGTGATACCGTGGGGTTCTAAAATATCCGAGGCCCTTTTCAATGATTCGACCACATTGGTGGTCTGGTAGGCCATATTCAAGCGGGGGGCTATGTGTCCGGGAACAACGGTCATCCATTTGGCGTTGACCCGTTTGGCGACTTCAACACTTTCCTGGATTTCCTTCAAGAATTTTTCCCGAAGTTCCGTGTCGCCATTGGTTAAATTGGGTTCTTTCCAGAAAATCTCGTGGGCCACAAAAACACCCATGGTCATATTGCGTTTGGCCATGGTGCTGGCCATTTTTTCTTGCGTTTGAATAGGTCGCCCCTTCATACCATTGTCTTCAAAGGCAGTGAACCCTTGATCGGCCATAAAGTTGAGTTGGTCCACTGGGTCATCCCCTGCATGGTTTTTGAACATCCCTAAATGGGGAGCATATTTTAATTGGAAAGTGTTTTTTACTGTGGGATTGCCAAGTTTCTGTCCAGCAGTACCCAGACCTATTCCTCCTAGCCCCAAGGCAGTGGTGGCCATAAGTTTTTGTTTGACAAATTTTCTTCTGTCCATTATAACTACTTGTAATTGTTTGGTTTAGAATATGATGGTTTTCAAGTTAAGAAAACACCTGTTAAGGTAGGTGTATTTGTATTCGATGGCTAATACAAAATTTGCCTCTAGCGTTGTTTTTTTTGCCCTATAATGGATATGACCAGATATTTGGCAAATAGAATATGTATTTGGGAAAGGGAACCCTGCCCATAAAAAAGGAAAGCCGACCTAAATAGGTCGGCCATCCCGCGACTATACTAACTCAAAACAAATCATTACCCATCCATTTTTTACAATGGATTTGCATTTTTACCCAAGATTTCTACTTGGTATGAGTTCTTACTTTTGGTTCAATGTTAAGGCTACCTCTTTAACGATTTCGTCACTAACATAAACCAACTGTGGTGTATTTCCTGTGTCCCAGACGTTTCCCTCAATGGTCACGGTGGCCCCCACATAGTAGTTGCCGGCTTCCAGTCCGGTAAAGGAAAAATTTCCTTCACTGCCGGTAGTGGTACTTTCTACCAAAGAGGCACTTTCGTTATAGAGTTTTACCGTGATTCCTGAAACAACATTCCCATCATTGGCGCTAGCCGTACCTATGATCGAGGCACTGTCATCTTTACTACAGGAAATAAATATGGTCAAGGAGAATACTAATAACAATATTCTTTTCATTTCTTTTAGGTTAAAGGTTAATAATCTTATTCCAAAACATTTTTCCACTTCGTCTGGCGACCTGTAAACCAAATAGGCAGGTTGTAATCGTCATGTTGACTGATCCTTGCCCAATTCTCTGGGTCGGTTGCCTGAATACTTGGATTGTACAGGAATCTTTCCTTCCATTGGAATACCTCATAAGGAGCCCCTGGGTTGTCGCCCAAGTAACTGATCAAACGACGGGCATTGGTGTAAGGGGTCTCAAAGTTGAACATGTTATAGTGCAACTGCAACTGGTTGAAGATGGACCTTACTTTTTCCTCATCGGTCAATCCGTCAAATCGCTGCGCCTCATATTCGGCATATGCACTTTCGTTATACTCCACATCTGGACGGTCACGGTCTATCCTGGACTGGTCCATGTTGCTTGGGAATGATGGTGTGGTCTGCTTTGAATAGGCATTGGCCGTATTCATTTGGTACCAATACTTGCAGGACAGCTCAATGGCCCTTTTGTAATGGTCACGTGCACTTCCACTCACAGAACCAAGTCCCCTTACGGCAGCTTCCGCCAAGGAAAGCTCGGTTTCCACTGCGTGAAGGGTGGGATAGCGTATGTCAAAATTGAACTGCGGACGTACATTGTATTCCGAGATCATGTTTCTATCGGTACCAATTACCCAACCAATATCTTGGTATTGCCCACAAAAGGTTCTAAAAGCATCCAAAAGAAATGCCTCCCGCTTGGTAAGGTCGGCGGTAGCTTCATCATTTAGTTTGATGGTGTGCTCGTTTCCAGCGGCGCCAAAGGTGATTTCGGTCACGGCCAAATCCGTCATGATGGGGTGGTTGATATAGTACCCCCTCATGGCTCTACTGAAGTAACTGTTTGGGTCACTTCCATCGTCAAAATCTGTTTCGGCACCTATATATCTACCCAAAATGTCCTTGGAGAACAAATAGGCAACCCTGGGATCTACCGTACCATTGGCAAGTCCTTCCTCGGCGTTGTCACTGTCGTAATAATAAAGGGTCTCCCCGTTTACCACCACACTTTTCTCTTCAGGGATACAGTGCATCACATCGTGCAAGAATCTTTTTGGGGCACGGGCCTCATCGGCACGTTCCCTGAAAGCTCTTGTAATACCCAGTTCCACCTGAAGGCGATAAGGCTCCACGATGGCGATATCTGCCAATCCGGCCACATCGGTGGATTGATCGAACATGGGTTTTCCACTCAATTCCGCAATTACCGTTGAGGTAATAGTGGGCATAACCTCACTGATGTTCATGGCCCAACGAAGTCGCAAGGAGTTGATGTACTTTCTCCATTGGGTGATATCGCCGCTGAAAATTACATCCTGTTGTTGAAAAGAGGTTTGAGTGGCATCGTCCAATGTTAAATTGGCCAAATACTCTTCAATCTCCTTCAATTCTTCAATGATGATAGGATAAATTTCCTCTTGGCCCAGATATTCTGCCTTTTCCCCATCCAAGGCTCCAGCAGAACCTGTTTGGAAATAAGGAACCTCGTCATAAAGGTCAATGGCCCTTTGGTATCCATAGGCTTTCAATACATGCAACAATCGCATATAAAGCTCATCTGACTGGGTTCTTTGATCTTCGGGAATCTTGTTATATTCCTTTTGTCCCCATAGTACTTGCTTGATCCATGGACTGTTGATGTTGTTGAACACCGTTCTATTGAACGAATTGGAGCCCCAATCGTTTTCCACATCATATAAAGTGTACGCAAATCCGTATGCATTGGTGGTGTAATACAATTGAACACCGGTTCCCATGATACGCGACCCACTCCTTAATTGGTGGTAAGCGGAACCATAATCGCCCCGAAGCAAAAAACCGCGGGTCAATTGTGAGGTAAAATAACCTGCTATGATACTAACACCTGCCTTGTCCGCTTGGGTTTTGGAAAAGCCATCGGGATCTTGGTAGAGTTCCTCCAGTTCACTTTGACATCCGTTTGCCCCAAATACAAGAAGCAAGGATAGTAGGGTTTTAATTACTGAATTTTTCATAGTTATGTTTTTTGATTAAAGCTTAGCCTTTATTGACAATCCTATTGAACGTTGTGATGGCAGTGCCGTGGTTCCGTAGGAACCTTGTGCCCATCCTGTACCATTGGTAGATTCAGGAATGGTGTTCGGTGCCGCCTTATAGATATAGGCAACGTTGTTCGCAAAAACGGAAAGTACGATATCCCGCAAGCCTATCTTATCTGAAAGGTCTGGGAGCCTATAATCCAAAGCTACGTTCCGTAAGGCTATATAATCGCTTTTAAACAGCCTGTCTTCAGGGAAGAAACCGTTTGAAAAGTAAGAGGATCCATAATATTCTTCGGCAGATACCACTTGGGCGTTGGGTGTACCGTCAGCACGAACACCATTCAACAATACCCCATCGTTGTACGTTGCCCCATTGGGGTTGGTACCGCCAACTTTCTGACCTTCATCGTTCAAGTAATAAGGAATACCTCCGCTTGCTGCATCACGGTAGGCCAAACTTTCGTTAAGCACACCGGCAGCCATCATATAGGTTTCCGCTTCGTTGATGAACGTGGCCCCAAAGGAGTAATCCATGTTCACGACCAATCCGAAGTTTTTGTAGTTGAACCTTGTAAAAAGTCCTCCGGTTACATCCGGAAGCAATTTCCCAACTTTTTTGTTGCTTCGGGTCGAATAGGCATAACGCTGTCCGTTACTGTCCACAACAAGCTCCCCGTTGTTGGGGTCGCTGTCATCAGATGGGTTGATGTAGCGGTAGTTTCCGCTCTGCTGGACAATAAGTCCGTATTCGCCACCCACTTCGGCAACGGCATTCAAGCCGTTTCTGCTCCAAAGCGATAGAGAAGTAATATCACCGTCAAGTCTTTTTACCTTGGTCTTGCTCGATGCGAAGGTCATATCCACATCCCACTGAAAATCCTTGCCCGCAACAGGCTTGGTCCTCAGGGCAAGTTCCCATCCTTTGTTTTCCACATCACCGGCGTTGATTCGGATGTTGTCCACACCCAATCCTGGAGGTGCAGCCACCTTCATGATCTGATCATAGGTATTGGCGTGGTAATAAGAGAAATCAATCCCCAATCTCCTGCCTCGGAAGAAGTATCCTTCAAGACCTACTTCGTATTCACGCTTACGTTCCGGTTTTAAGTTGGGAACAAAGTTTTCGTCGATAGGAGGAAGGTCGTTAGGAGGAGTCAAAATAAATCCACCTCCAGAAGCAGATACGCCTAGGTTTACGTTACTGAAATACAAAGGACCTGGTCTACCCACATCGGCCCAAGAAGTTCTCACCTTTAAGAACTGAATGGCCTCAGGAAGCTCAAATGAATTGGAAGCGATCCAAGTGGCACTTGCTCCAGGATAGAAATAACTGTTGTTTCCAGGAGGCAAAATGGAAGACCAATCTTGACGGGCCTGGGCCTCTACGTAGATTTGATCGTCCCAATCCACTTGGAATGAACCCAAGAGACTATACAGGATATCTTCACCATTGTCATAGACATATTGTGGTTGTACTCCAGAAGGAAGGTTTGAGAAAGAGAAGAAGTTAGGGATTACAAAACCACCAATTTTCTCGGCTCCTTTGCTCTCAAAATAGTTGCTTCTGATAACACCACCCACAAATCCGTTGAAACCAAAGTCGTTCCAAGTGTAGTCGTAGTTAAAGGTGGCCTGTCCGTAGGTCTTTCTAATGATCCTATTGGTATCCCTGAACACAGATCCACTATTGGGACCTATCAAATCAGGGTCTTGCAGTTTCCCTTTGTATATGTTGCGTTCAGTGGTGTAATCCAATCCACCCAAAATAGAGGCGCTCAAATTATCGTTGAACGTCAGATCCAAAGTAAGGGATTGCAGACTGTGCAAACGGTTAAAGTCTGATACGTTCTGCGTCCAGTCCCAAAGGGTGCTTACCACGGATGATCTACCATTCGAAATGAAATTGCTTCGTCTTTCTGGGTTGGCGAAATAGTTAAAACCATTGTCTGTTACCAAATAGCTTCGCAATAGGTCAACGTCAATGTCACTGGAATAGGCCCCTAGACTGGACGTGGCCCCCTGGGCATCAAAGGATCCTTCATAGGATGCGTTGTAGTTGCTTGTGGTAAACAGGTTGCTGACATACTTCAATGAAATGTTATCATTGATTTCATAAGAAGTATTTAAACTGAAGGTGTTCTTGGTGTACTTTGCCCCAGGATAAATGGGGTTGTACCTCAAATTGGTATAGGAAAAACGAATAGATCCTTTTTCACCTCCGGAACTTAGCGAAACATTGGCCGTTTGTTGGGAGCCCGTGCGGAACAACTGGTCGTAAACAGACTTGTTGTTGGCAACCCAAGGCCTTCTGGAGCCATCCCACCAGTTCAATACCACGCTGGGGTCATATTTAGGACCAAAGGCAGAACCTGCCACATCCAACGTTCTTTCATTGTTTTCATCCAAGAAGTATCCTTGGTCATCGGTTTGGGAAGTACTGGCACTTCTACCTGTCCCGTATTGGTTTTGCAACTCGGGCATGAAAGCACTTTCTTCCATGGTAGTGGTAAAGGAAGCTGATATTCCCAATCCACGGTTTCTTGAACCACTCTTGGTGGTGATCAAGATTACCCCGTTGGCTCCTTCACTACCGTACAGTACGGATGCTTTTGCACCTTTAAGGATTTCAAAGGATTGGATATCATCAGGGTTAATGTCGTTGATACCCGTACCATTGTCCCTTCCTGTCCTTGCGTTGGCCGTAATGTTGGTGTTCTCATCGTGAATTGGAATACCATCCACTACGATCAAGGGGCGGGTGGTTGAGTTCTCATCGAAGGATACCGCATTACGAATGTTGATTTTCATACCTCCTGAAGGGCCTGTGGCTGTTGAGGCCACGGTAACCCCTGAAGCGGTTCCGTATAGGGATTGTAGGGCATTCACAGGAGTACCACTGGCCAGAATCCGTTCTTCACCAACTTTGGCCACGGAGTAACCCAAGGCCTTGGCATCTTTTCGGATACCTAGTGCGGTAACAACAACCTCATCCAGTTCGCCAACATCTTCCTGTAGGGTAGTATTGACGGTGGATTGGCCACCCACTGGGATTTCCACGGAAACAAACCCTAAATAAGAGAATACCAATACTGCCGAATCATTGGATACGGCAATGCTGTAGTTTCCATCAAAATCGGTGGAAGTTCCGTTGCCCGTTCCTTTTTCTACGACATTTACCCCGGGCAAGGGTTGTCCGTCTGCATCTACAACGGTTCCAGATACCGATCTTTGAACCGCTGTTGTGGTTTTGACTTCCACAGCTGGGCGCTCCCTATCCCTTTTCAAGACAATCTGCTTGTCCAAAATGGAATAGATGACACCGCTATTGCGGAAAATCCTATCAAGGATGGTCTCAACCTTTTCATTTCTTACTCTGATTGAAACAATCCGTCCCAATTTCACTTCTTGGGTGTCGGCCAAGAATTTAAACTCAGTGTTACGCTCAATCTCGTCGAGCACTTTTTCTACACTGACTTGCTTTAGATTTAGCGATATTTTCGTTGTTTGGGAGTATGAACTAGCTTGGATCTTGAACAACGAAACTATCAGCAAAACTGTAGTGAGTTTCATTTTGAGGTCAAATTTCGGGATGTACCGTGCGGACACACCCGAATTAGTTGTTTTTTTCATACTTTTAAAAACGTTATTGTGGTTTTACTTTAGTTTGATCACTTTTTACTGATCGGAGGATGTTCGCCCATTCTCCGATTTTGTGATTTTTGGAATTGTTAGTTTGTTAGTTTTCGCTCATGTATTTTCTTGTTTTTAGTTAATAATTATCTGATTATCAATTATTGAGTAATCTATTGAGTAGTTTTCTTTAAAAGCTTTCATGACCTGTTCTATGGTCTCTATATCAAAAGAGGCGTTGTAAAACTTTTCATCCAGGGCCTGATTGTTGTTGATGATGGTAACGTTATAGCGTCGTTCCAGTTTTTTACGAATGTTTTTGAAAGGAATGTTCTTGAAAATTATCCTTCCGTTGATCCATGAGGTATAGATGTCTGTTTCCACTTCCTCTATGGTCATTTCCTGAGAATTCTTGTCCCATGATGCTTTTTGGTTGGGAACAATAACCATGGAACCATCCAAATCTGAACGGTTCTTGTTTGTCAATTGCACCGAACCTTCCACCAAAACGGTTGAGATGTCATCGTCCTCGGGATAGGAGGAAACATTGAATTTTGTGCCCAGTACCTCAACCTGTACGTTATTGGCGGTCACCAAGAAAGGATGGTGCTCATCTCTGGTAACATCAAAGAAAGCTTCTCCCCAGATTTCAACCTCCCTGTTATGGCCCTCAATGAATTGAATGGGATATTTAATGGTGCTCCCGGCATTGAGTTTTATGGATGTGCCATCGGAAAGAACCAAATCGAACCGTTTGCCCAATGGAACGGTCAATTCATTGTAAACCAATTCCTTCTGCTCTTTTTTCTCCTGGGCATAGGTAATGGTGTTCCCGGTTTGCACTCCTACCACGTTTCCTTGCGAATCCGTAATGTTTTTACGGTCATTTTCTGAAATCACATCGGTACTCCCGTTATCCAACTTCAACACTATACTGTTTTCCGGTTGAAGTAGGGGCAGGTCCGCTTTCTTGTGGTCATCAATTTCAAAGAACAGATACGCTGAGCCAAGTAAAATGGTGATACCAGCGGCATACTTTAAAAACTTTTGGGAAGAGAACCGCTTGGGAAGTCTATTCTTTGACTTTTCGTTGCCCATATTTTGGAGTATTCCATCCAAAATATCTTTTTTAAGGGCTTCTGAATTTCCCAATGCCAAAGGCCATTGATCATCTTGTTCAGTCTGGAAGCTATCCAGATAGTTCAATAACATTTGCTCTTCTTCAGGAGTGGTGTTCCCATCCTGATATCTCTCCAAAAGGGATAAAAAATTCTTTTTGTCCATTGTTGCAATGTGGATCCAATTAGGGTCCTTCAGTTATATAGTGTTGGTAAATGCAAACATCCCCTAGTCCAAGAAGGTATTTTTTTTATTTTTTTTCGTTTATGTGGTAAACAAAGGGTATGTGGTGGAGAATTATCCGTGAAATAGGAACAATATGGGCAAAAGATAGGTGCCTACCGAACCGCGCAATACTTTAAGTGCCTTGGTAATATGGTTTTCAACAGTCTTTGTGGAAATATCCAAAAATTGGGAAATTTCAGCATGACTAAGCTGTTCCTCCCGGCTAAGGGTGTATACTTCCCTACACTTTTGTGGTAAGCTTTCCACGGTGGCACTTATTCGTTGTACCAGTTCTTGATAGAGATACTCGGACTCTGGGGAATTATGGTGCAATCGTTGGTCCAAATTTTCAAAAAGGTGGGAACCAAGGTTTTTTTCCTTTTTACGTATTTGGGCAAATATTTGGTAGCGGGCACTGGAAAAAAGATAACTCTTGAAAGTAGAGGTAACATGGAGTTTTTCCCTTCTTTTCCATAGGTCCATGAACAGGTCTTGTACAATATCCTTACACAGTTCTTTGTCCCTGAGTACGTTGTATGTATAGAGATAAACTGGGTTCCAATATCTGTTGTACAGTTCGGTCAGGGCGTTTTCATCGTTGTTTCGCAAACGATTCAACAAAACTTCATCTGTATGTGCAAATAGTCCTGCCATGGGGTTTTTGGCACTGTTTTATAAAAAATATTTTATGGTACAATAGCCATGACTAAAAGTAAATAAAATTTAAAGCAGAATTTGCTTTTTTTTAACAGATGATGATATTTTTTTTGCTCTATTATCTTTTTTTTGTCATTTTTTGAATAAAACTATGTGTTTTTTGCGCTTTTAACCTCTTTGAGCGCCATAGGTTTTGTAAAAGTTCTGTTAATTCCCAAGGAGATGTATTTTTAGCTCTCAAGCCAAGGAGCAGCCATGGCTTATTTTCCGCTATTGCTGTCGCGTTTGTTTGGATATACGCTGTTTTAATTTGGATTCACCGTTCAGAAACAGCTCTATTACATAACGACCATCTTCGTACTGGGTCATATCAACATCAAAAGTGGTGTCCCGTATTTGGGTGAAGGGAATCTTCTCTTGTATATCGCCATCTTTTAAAATATGGATTTCCCCGTCCATGGGTTTCTCCAGTTGCACAAACAATTGTGTTTGGTCCTGTATTCTTCTGGGATGAAGTTTCAATAAGCTCTGCTCAACGGAATCATCCAGTTTGGGATCGTTCTTTACCGTAAAATCAAATTGTTCCCCGATTCCACAATCACTTTCAAAACGATGCAGCACCCTTCCGTTCATGTCCGATATCTGCAAATAACCAAACCCTTGTTGTGGCATAAACCAAAATTCCAATCCGTTGTGGCCGGAATCTTCCAAGTTCATCCGATATCGTCCCGATCCAAGATCAATGGTATCTTTATAAATGGTGTCCTTCTTGACCGTATCGGGATCTTTTTCAAAAACTACTCTATTGGCCTCATCCACAATGCGAATTATGTTTTCCTCTGGAGTGTTGTTGGATTTATAGGATATCACCATTTGCTTGGGCATTTCTTTGGGAGAAATGAATTTGGATTCCATCTGGTTGTCTGCCTGCCAGGCATCGGTTTGACCGTTTGGGCTTTTCAGCTTCACATAAAATGTGTTTTCCCCGAAGTTGAAATCAATGGTACCGGGAAGTACAATGATTGCCTCCTCATAAAATTTTAGTGAACCGGTCCATTCAAAAGACTTCTTTTCAAAGCCTTTTGTGCCATATTCAATGGTCAATGCGGTCAGGGTCTCACTGCCCAAGTTTTTAACGACGATTTTTGGTTCAACAATCGAGGGATTAAAACGATTCAATTCTGGAGCGCTATTGGGCACCAGTATTTGGTCCACGGACACATCAAATTTTTTGTTGGGCTTTCCATATTGAAAGAGTACCGCACTGATACTTTCATTGGCCTGGATATTTTCGGTGGCCGTATAGGGTTCCATCTCAAAATCTATGGTATGGGAAGTATTGGTTACCGGAAAATCAATGATGTCCGGAGCCTGAAGGTCCCCTGGGCACCAATAGGCGCGATCAAAGATCCAAGTTCCCCCTTGCGGGTATAAATTGTTATCCGCACATTCTTTCCACATGTCCCTTTGATCAATACTGTTCCCATCTACCAAAACTTCACGCCATCTGCTGCAAAACTCGCTGCAGCCTTTGGGACGATCATAGCCATGGCCCGTATGTAATATTCGTAACCTGCTGAATGCTGCTCCTTCCTCCATAGCTATCTTTTGGGGAGTAAGCGACTCTTCAATGGGGTTTTCAGGATCACCATATTTAAAGTTGCCGTCGTATACTTCGCTGTAGGTAATCGGTTGGGCTACGGGGTCTCCCAATTCCATATCAAAACTAACGGTAAGGTCCCAACCCACAGTAGTGGCTTCATAGCCTGTGTGGTTGTATTCGATTTCAACACTGTCCCTTAGAATATTTGCGAAGTCGGTCACATCAATACGCCAATGCCAGCGCCAATCCTTTTTGAAATTACTGCCATAGGGAGTCAGCATTTTGCCAATTTCCAAGTCCAGTGTATCCCCTTTGACTCCGCCGACCCGTTTTATTCGGATGGGGTCCAGATAATCCCAATGGGCTATGTTGATGGAGTCTGGGTGCCCTAATGCCACTTCCATAAAGATGCGCCTTACCGACTCCTCTTTGCTGGGAAAAACTCCCCAGGCAGGAAACGGATTGTTTCCCTTATTGGGGTTACAGACAATAGTGGTGTGATCATGGGTGACAACCCTATGTATTTTTCTTTCTTCAGGGGTATTTTTACATCCGGCCAATAAGATTGAAGTCAACAGTAGGGAAAAGAAGAGGTTGGATTTCATGTACTCGTTTTTTGAAAATTGTAAGTGGTTATGGCGCGTAAAAATATATTTTTTGAAAAGATTTGACCCAAATTCAGAAAAAAAACGGGTGTTTGGGTAAGTTGGTGTTTGCTTACATAAGGTTTTCACTTTTGAGGGGAATAATAGAGAAAATGCACATTGGGCTAGGTTTTGAGTGCAATAAATACCCTCTTGGAAAGGAGAAAGTTTTGGGGTGGTTCCGAATAGTTTCTATTTTAGGGGGCAATAGCCATAGATGATATTATGAAACCAACATTCCAAACCACAAAGTTTTTATACGCATGTACTGTATTCCTGCTGATGCTTTCCTGTAAGCAGGAGCCAAAACCGTCCCAATCTGATCAAAAGCCCAATATCATATACATCTTGGCAGATGACCTTGGATATGGGGAATTAGGGGCCTATGGCCAAGAAAAAATTGAAACCCCCAATATAGATGCCTTGGCCAAGGACGGGATGCGCTTTACCCAGCATTATACCGGGGCCCCTGTCTGCGCTCCGGCCCGTTACATGTTGCTCACGGGCAGGCATGCCGGACATGCTTTTATCCGAGGAAATGATGAATGGCGTGAACGGGGCAAAGTATGGGATTATAAGGAAGCCATTAAGGATTCCACTCTTGAAGGACAACGACCTGTACCGGATTCCACCCTGTTTTTTTCAAAATTATTGCAACAAAAGGGATACACTACCGGTCTTGTTGGAAAGTGGGGCTTGGGGGCACCCCATACCCATTCCGTACCCAACCATATGGGATTCGATTATTTCTTTGGCTACAACTGCCAAAGGCAGGCCCATACCTATTATCCCGTCCATTTGTATGAAAACAAGAATAGGGTATACCTAAACAATGATACCATTGCCCCCAACACCAAACTGGCGGAAGGTGCGGACCCTCACGATCCAGAAAGCTACAAGAATTATAATCTGAATGATTATGCTCCAGAGTTGATGTATGAAAAAATGATGGGCTTCATTCAAGAGAACAAGGAGAAACCTTTCTTCTTTTACTGGGCGTCACCTATTCCCCATAATCCTATCCAGGCACCTCAACGATGGGTGGACCATTACAAGCAAAAATTTGGGGAAGAAGAACCTTATCTGGGACAAAAGGGATATTTCCCTCATCAAAATCCGAAAGCGGGCTACGCGGCCATGATCTCCTATTTGGATGAGAACGTGGGAAAATTGGTGGCGTATTTAAAAGCGGAAGGGCTTTACGAAAATACCCTGATCATTTTTTCCTCGGACAATGGCGTTACCTTCACGGGAGGGACCGATGGAGCCTATTTTAACAGTTCAGGTCCATTTGGTGAGGCGTATGGTCAAGGCAAAGGGTTTGTTTACGAAGGTGGTATACGGGTTCCCATGATCGCCTCATGGCCTGCAAAAATCAAGGCAGGCACTACATCCAATCATATTTCGGCCCATTATGATGTCATGGCTACTTTGGCCGATGTTGTGGGGTACGAAGCTCCTAAAGACACCGATGGGATTAGCTTTTTGCCCACTTTGCTCGGAACCGAGGTGCAGCAACAGCACGATTTCTTGTTCTGGGAATTTCCTGAGTATGGTGGACAAGTGGCCATCAGAATGGGAAAATGGAAAGTGGTGCGTCAACATTTAAAAGACAAGGAAACTCCCACTTTGGAGCTGTATGATTTGGAACAAGATCCAGCTGAGAGCAACAATGTCGCAAAAGACCACCCCGAAATTCTCCAGAAAGCGGCGCAAATATTCGATCAAGAGCATACCAATGCAGAAACGGAACGGTTTAGGATTCCCTTGATTGAAAATGGCCTTTTGGCTGATTAACAATAGATCAATCTGCTCAAACAAAAAAGCCTCCCATTGGGAGGCTGGCTAATTCAAAAAATCATAAAATGAGAACAAAGCTCATGTTTATGTGGGGCTAAAATAGTCCCAACCATACTTCATTTTTTTTATTTGATATGAAACCCCAAGATTCTGATACATACATCTTGGCCCTAAGATGCTTTCCAAAATTTTAAAGAATCGTACCGCCGTAAACTAGCTATGTGCCGTGGGTTTTTAGTACTTCAGGTTGGGGCGTATCACTATTGTTTATGTCTTAAGATTCAAACTTTTCAAGCTTAATATCAAACTTTTCAGGTTTTATATCAAAGCCCAATGGGATGTCATTGAATTGGGTTGTTTTACGCGTCAGCTTGGTAGGAAGTAGGAAATGGGAGTCCCATCCCTGTTCTGGGATAACTCCTTTCCGTGCTTTGCCAGCTACAGTAACTCAAATAATTCTAACATTAAAACCTAACTAAATGAAATTCAAAAATTGCGGCTACGCATTAGTGCTGTTCATGGCATTTTGTCCATTTATTTACGGACAGACCAAAACCATTTCGGGTACTGTGACAGACCAAAATGCAACTCCATTACCGGGAGTGTCCATTGTGCTGATGGGGACTACCACGGGTACCCAGAGCGACTTTGATGGAAACTATACCATTCAGGCAAGTGAAGGGCAACAATTACAGTTCAGTTACATTGGATTTGCAACGGTTACCATGAGGGTTGGTGGTGCCAATGAGATCAATGTGATCTTGGAAGAGTCCAATCAAGCATTGGAAGAAGTGGTGGTGACTGCCTTGGGGATTTCCCGGGAGAAAAAGTCGTTGGGATATGCCACAACGGAACTCGACGGGGAACAGGTCAATGTCCCGGGACAGAACAATGTCATTAATTCCCTTTCTGGTAAAGCGGCGGGGGTGAACATTACAAGGAACAACAACTTGGGAGGGTCCAGTAATGTGGTCATTAGGGGGATTACCTCCATCAACGGGGACAATCAGGCTCTTTTTGTTGTGGATGGTGTTCCCATAAACAATGAACCGGGGAACTTGGATGTAACCTTCGGAAACGGAAACAATGATGTGGCCCGGGGAAGGGGTGGATATGATTATGGAAATCCGGTTTCTGACTTGGACCCTTCCGTGATACAATCCGTGAATATTTTGAAAGGTGCAGCGGCAACTGCCCTGTATGGTTCTCGAGCCGCGAATGGTGCCATCATCATTACCACCAAAAAAGGGGAAGGAAACAATAAACTGGGGATTACCATTAACTCTGGAATCACGGTAGGACATTACGATAAGAGTACCTTTATCAGATATCAAAAAGAATACGGACAAAGTTATTTTGGGGATTTAACCACTGCTTCGGGGAGTTTTACCAATGGTTTCAGGACCACTTTGGACCTTGATGGGGACGGTTCCATAGATCTATTGCCCAGATATAATGATGATGCGTCCTTCGGTCCACGGTTTGATCCAAATATCAATGTGTTCCATTGGAATGCATTGGTGGAAGAATTACCAACGTATTTGCAGAAAGCCCCATGGGTGGCAGCCAAGAACGACCCTTCAACTTTTTTTAAGACTTCGTATAGCTATAACAATTCCATTTCATTTGCGGGGAGTGATGAAAAAATGGATTACAGGGCAACCTATTCCAATAGCATCCAAAGGGGCATTATCCCCAACAGTGAGATTGTACGGAACAACATGAGTATCAACTTGGGATATAATTTGTCCGACAAACTACGGGTCTCAACCAGTGCCAACTATACCAATACAAGAGGTAAAGGAAGAAATGGAACGGGGTATGATGGGGCCAATGCCAGAAACCTGATGACTAGTTTTAGGCAATGGTGGGCCGTGAACGTGGATATGGAAGACTTGCGCAGGGCCTATGAATCTACTGGTAGAAATATTACCTGGAACTGGAAAACCCCAGATGCGCAACAACCCGAATATTGGGACAATCCCTATTGGACCGTGAACAACAATATCGCCGAAGATCAACGGAATCGTTTTTTTGGGAACATCGCCCTCAATTACGCCATGACCGATTGGTTGTCTGCCAATGTGCGGGCATCTGTGGATCATTTTAGTGAACTGAGGGAGCAAAGAATTGCCTCCGGTAGTGTGGGGGTTCCCAGCTTTTCAACATTCAACAGAAGGTTCAGTGAGTATAACTATGATGCGACCCTAAATTTCAACAAGACCTTTTGGGAAGATTTAAGCGTAACGGCCTTGGCCGGTCTCAACATTAGAAGAACGTCTACGGAGACTATCTATGCCGAAACCAATGGTGGGCTCATAGTCCCTGGAATCTATGCGTTGTCCAATTCACTTAGTCCCATCAACCCGCCATCAGAGGATTTTAGCAAGATTGGTGTGGATGGGGTTTTTGGGTCCATATCATTGGGGTACAAAAACTTCCTGTATTTGGATTTGACCGGTAGACAGGATAAGGCCTCGACCTTGCCCTTGGAAAACAACAGTTTCTTTTATCCGTCGGTTTCCACATCCTTTGTTTTTTCTAGTTTGATGGACGCGGATTGGCTGAATTTTGGAAAGTTGCGCTTGAACTACGCCGAAGTAGGGAACTTTGGAACGGCCCAAAGTTTGGTGAGCCCTGTACTGTTGAATGGACAGGGATCGTTTTCGGGTGCCAACTTGGCCTCGATAAGTTCCACCTTGAGAAACCCAAAGCTAAAACCGGAAAGCACCAAAAGTTACGAGATTGGCTTGGAATCTTCTTTTTTTCGGAGCCGTTTAGGGTTTGATATTGCCGCCTACAAAACCAACTCCATCGACCAGATTATCGATGTGGCCGTATCCACGGCAACCGGGTACAGTAGAAAATATGTGAATTCTGGAGAGATCGAGAACAAGGGATTGGAAGTCTCCCTCTTTGGAACTCCGATTAAAACTTCGGATTTCGAATGGAATGTAAGGGCCAACTGGTCCAAAAACCAGAGTGAGGTATTGTCCTTGTTCGATGGAGTCGACAATTTTGAGGTGCAATCCTATCAGTCTGGTGTTACTTTCAATGCCACGGTGGGCAGACCATATGGGACATTGAGAGGTTCAAATTTTGTGTATTTGGATGGCAAGCCTGTGGTTGACCAAGATACGGGAGCGTATTTGCATTCAGATACCAACGAGGAAATTGGGGACACCAACCCCGATTGGATAGGGGGACTGTACAATGGATTCAGATATAAAAACGTCTCTTTCAATTTCCTCATTGATGTGAGAAAAGGCGGCGATGTCTACTCTTTGGATACCTACTACGGTTTTGGAAGTGGCCTCTATCCTGAGACCGTGGGCACAAATGCTTTAGGCAATCCCATTAGAAATCACTTGGAAGACGGTGGAGGATATGTATTCCCGGGAGTGGCCCCGGATGGCTCTTCCAATACGGTATTGGCAGACGTAAGTGATGCGGTTTATTCGGGAGGTTTGTTTGGCGACCTGCCCCAAGCCTACCACGTGGAAGATGGTTCCTACGTGAAATTAAGGGAAGTGGCACTGACGTACAATGTGCCCTCCAAGCTTACAGATAAATTGGGAGTGGAAGGATTGTCCTTCTCATTTACGGGATCCAACCTGTGGATCATCCATAAAAATTTGAAATACAGTGATCCAGAGGCCGGGTTCAGTGCCGGAAATGCCCAAGGAGTACAAATAGGGGCCTACCCAACCACCAAAAATTATGGTTTGAACATTAAAATGGAATTTTAAGACAATATCACAATGAAGAAATATATAATTACAGGCCTGATAGGATTTGCAATTTTGGCATCTTGTACCAAGGATGAAAAATTGTCCGACCTCAACAATGATCCCAAGAACCCAACAGCCAATGTTCCGGATGAGCTTTTCTTTTCCAATGCCCAGCGGGAGTTGGTGGATGCAAATTCATCCATCAACATCAATTTAAATATTTTTAGGTTCCTGACGCAGTATGTGTCATCACCAATCTATACCCAGCAAAGTCAATACAATTTTCAGAGCAGGACCATTCCAGGGGTATATTGGAGGACTTTGTACAGGGATGTACTCACGGATTTTAAGGCGGCCAAGGAAGAGTTGAACAATTCTACTTCCTATGTCACTTCTTCAGAACTGAAGATCAGGGACAATAGGTTGGCGATTTTGGGACTGTTGGAAGTCTACACCATAGGGCAATTGGTAGACACTTTTGGAAACATACCCTATAGCCAAGCATTGGATGGGGAAAATCTGACCCCGGCCTATGATGATGCCCTCGAGGTCTATAAAGACCTGTTGAGCCGAATAGATAATGCCATTTCCAGTCTTGATACAGGTTTTGAAAGCTTTGGGACCGCAGATCTAATGTATTCCGGCGATGTTGACAAGTGGCTGCGGTTTGGAAATTCCCTTAAGCTCAAGTTGGCCATGACCCTTGCCGATGTTGAGCCTGCCCTCTCAAAAAGTCTAGTGGAAGAAGCGGCACCAAACGTGTTCCAGTCCAATGCAGATAATGGGGTTATGACCTATTATGCAAGCCCTCCCGCCAATAATCCGTTATGGGATGATCTGGTACAGAGCGGTAGGAGTGACTATTTCATGGCCAATACCTTTGTGGATGCCCTTAATGGGCTCAATGACCCAAGAAGGGATATATTTTTCTCCAATCCCATTGATGGGGAATATGTGGGAGGTGAGTATGGTGCAGGGGGTGATTTTGATACCACTTCGCATTTTGGGGAGGCTTTTATACAGCCAGACCTTCCCGGGAACCTATTGGATTATGCAGAAGTGTCATTCCTGTTGGCCGATGCCTCTGCAAGGGGGTATAGTGTAGGTGGTACCCCTGAGGAGTTTTATAACGAAGCCATTCATGCCTCCTTTGAGTACTGGGGGTTGACTTCTGAAGAGGCCAATACGTATTTGTCCAATCCAGAAGTAGCCTATGACACAGCTGCGGGGGATTTCAAACAAAAAATAGGGACCCAGATGTGGATAGCACTTTTTAACAGGGGCCAGGAAAGCTGGTTGCAATGGCGCAGATTTGATTATCCCATCTTAAATGCGGCACCGCAGTTGACCTTGGATGATATCCCAGTACGACTTACCTATCCCATAGATGAACAAAACAGGAACAATGCCAATAGGGAGGCAGCTGCTAGCGCCATTGGAGGTGACCAATTGACCACCAAATTGTTTTGGGATATAGATTAGTCATTTGGTTGACATTTTTTTGATTCGATTGATGAAAAGGGAGCAATCTGTTTTGGATTGTTCCCTTTGTTCCCAAAAGCAAGACTATTTTTTTGAATAGGCCAGATTTGGGTTGGAAAGCGCCTCTGCTTGTACCTTGGGCGGGTTTTTTTGAAACTCCGTAGGATTCATTCCCGTGAATTTTTTAAAGGCAGTGTAAAATGTAGAAGGGGTATTAAAACCCGCTTCATAGGCGAGGGTTTCAATTTTTACATTTTTGCCCTTCCCGTTGGACAAGGAAGTGGCCACCTGTTGTATCCTACAATAATTGATGAGTTCAGGAAAGGTCATCCCATATTCCTGTTTGATGATTCTGGAAATCAGATAAGCAGGGCGATTTAATTTTTTTGCAAACTTATCCAAGGTAAGTGAAGGTTCCTGATAGATTTTTTGGGTGTTGAGCTCTGATTTGATGTGATGGATCAGGGAAGAATCAAAAGAAATACTTTTCCGTTTTGAAGGAAAGAGCACGGGATTGTTCAGGAGAAAGACCAAAAGCACAAAGACCATGATCGCGGCAACTACGGCTCCCATGGCATAATTGAACATGGTATCGGTATAAAATTGAAAAAGAAAGATGCCCCCAAAACATCCCACGGTCAGTATTAAGAGAGAATTCCATTTATGGAAAACGGCTTTGGTTTCACCATACTGACGAAACTTTAGCCAAGCGGCCAATACATAGATGAAAAGTCCGTAAGTGGTATAGAGATAGTAGATGTTGGCCACTGGGTTCTTGGCTAGGGCAATATGGACTGTGCCTATCAGTGCCGGTAAAAAATGAAGCAGGTCTTTGGAGGCCAGCTTTGGAGCATCGGCATCAAAATACTTAAAGTATAACCAAAGAAGGGGACCAATACTGGAAAGGCCCAAATATCCAATGGCCACGGCGAGATTGGGAATCTCTCCCGAAAAAAACAAAATGGATTTTACAATCCGGAGGGAAAGGGCCATAAAGAGAAAACCCAAAAACTTTAGTTTAAAACGCTGTTCGTTTCGCACAAAAAGGAGATAAAAGGAAATCAAGAAGCCCAAGGCTATGGCAATACCTGAAAAGAAGGCCAAAAAAAGAAAATCTTTCATAAAAAACATCTTCGGAATTCGAAAATCAGGAGTGAAAAAGCCCAAAATCGAACTAAGCTTGCACAATATAAGCCATTCAATGGGTTAATGGCAAGCCAATTAATGTTAACGATTATAAAGTTGAAAATGAGAAACATAATGATAAGACTTTTTGTATGTGCCCTGTTACTAAGTGCACCTTTGGGGGCGTTTGCCCAATTCCACACCTTAAAAATACCACAGACCAGTAACCGGGTCACCGAAACGCAGCAATTGGCCGTGACGGATATTACTATAAGCTACAGCAGTCCATCCGTAAATGGTAGGGATGTGTGGAACAATCCCAATATTATACCCCAAAAAGAGCAACCCATTGCTTGGCGTGCAGGGGCCAATATGAACACTACGATCAGTTTTAGTACGGATGTACTCATTGAGGGACAGTCCCTTAAAGCGGGAACCTATGGGTATCATATTGTTCCGGATGGGAATGATTTTGAACTTCTATTTGCCCATAACCATAACCAATGGGGAAGCTACTATCTGGATAGGGAAAATGATGTTACCCTAGCGGTTAATGTCAATGGGGAGGCCTGCGAATTTTCTGAAAAGTTGGATTATGAGTTTTTGGATTGGACGCCAAATTCGGTGACCATCGGATTGGAGTGGGCGGACAAACGTGTTCCATTTAAAGTGTCCGTGGATTTGGAAACCACCGTGGTAGAAAGTTTTAGAAGCGAGCTCCGGGGAATCAATACGTATCATTGGCAGGCTTGGAACGATGCTGCAAGATGGTGCTTGGACCACAATACAAATCTGGACGAAGCCTTGCAGTGGGCCAATAGGTCCATTAATGGAGGATTTAATGGCTTTGCGGCAGACAATAACCTGACCAATATGTCCACCAAAGCATTGCTTTTGGAGCAATTGGGTAGATCGGATGAGGTGTCTGCCGTATTGGATGAGGTTTCTGGAATGGTGGACAATGCTATGGAAGCCAATAGTACCTCCATGCTGATGTTGCGGTTGGATCAACCAAAAAAGGCATTGGATTTTGTCACTTCCAAGATCAAGGAATATCCAGAGGCTTGGTTTCTGAAAATCAATAAAGGGGTAAGCCACTATTTTTTGAACGATCCCAAGCGTGCCATAAAGGAATTGGAATCGGTTTTACCTGAAACTCCACAGCAATTTCAGCCAAGGGTACAAGAAATTATAGATGAGGTGCAATCGGGTACATATCGACTACCCTTCTAGATAATCAATCCATGAAAAAGAAATCTATTCTGGTTGTGTTGAAAAACCAGCTACTTGTTTTGGCCACGGTTCTGATGGCATGGACCAACACAACCTGCGCACAAGCTGCATTGGATAAGAAGTATGGGGAAAAGGTAAAAACCTTGGATAGTACCATAGCCACATTGTACTCCGTAATTTCTGGTGAAAAAGGAGAGGAACGGGACTGGGAACTGTTTCGGTACCTCTATTATCCAGGGGCACAAATGGCTGCCAGTGGAAAGAACCCAGAGGGACAAGTGGGCGCGCGCTACCTCACCCCGGGAGAATATATTTCAAATTCGGGGGATTGGTTGTTGACGAATGGGTTTTTTGAAGATGAAATCCATAGGACTACGGAACAATTTGGGCCTATTGCCCATGTGTTTAGCACGTACGAAACATTTCATGGCAGAACGGAAGCTGAACCGTTCATGAGGGGAATCAACAGCATCCAGTTATTGTATACCGGTGAACGTTGGTGGGTCATGAACATTTTTTGGGCCCAAGAAACCGAGGAAAACCCTATCCCAAAAGAGTACTTGCCCAATTGATATGAAATAGGGTAAGTATGATACAAAACATGAAAACCTTGCAATGAACCTCCATGATTTAAGTTAGCAACACCATCTTGTTCAAGGGCACAACACATCATAAAGAGCTAAATTGGGTTTCATTTTTTCCCAAAATGAACCGGACCAAGTGGATTATTGCATTATGGAGTCTTTTAGGGGTATTGACCCTCATTCAACTTACCGTGATGAGGGTGCTTTACCCCGAAAGTATTACGGTGACCGAAGTTTTTGTCTTTCCGCTGGGAAGCTTTGTCATAGGAATTTTGTTGCTTTTTGTGTACTTGATTCCATTGTTTGATTATTGTGCCAAGTTCAAGGTAAGAAAGCGGCTTGTTTTATTGGCCTTGTTCGGGGTGGTGTATGTTCTATGGTATGTTTTATTGGTGGTCTGTGTTTATGCCCTTTTCATAGCAAGGTCATTTGAGGATTTTAGAGACGCCTTCACGGGATTCATATTGTCTAACTTTAATCATACCCTGAAGAATTACCTTTTTCAGATAGCGATTATCTATGCCTATGAGTTCGTACATAATTTGCGGGAAGAAATTACCCATAAAAAGGATCTTGAAATAAAGTTGGGGATATCCAAGCTACAACTTTTAAGGAGCCAATTGCAGCCCCATTTTCTTTTCAATTCGCTCAACAGTGTGGTTTCCATTATAGACGAGAACAAGGTAAAGGCACAGGAAATGCTCATCAACCTAAGTGATTTTCTAAGAATTACCCTGAATTCGGATTTTAAAAAGTTGGTCACTTTGGAGGAGGAACTGGAAAACGTTGGAAAGTATTTGTCCATAGAAAAAATAAGGTTCGAAGATCAGTTGGAGTACACAATACACATGGATGATGGGGGCTCAAAACTATTGGTCCCCAGCTTTATTCTTCAGCCCATAGTGGAGAATGCGATCAAGCATGGATTTCAGGGGAAATCCGGAAAACTCACTATTCTATTGGAAATCAACTCAAAAGATAGGATGATAATCGTAAAAAACAATGGTCAGGAGCTAACGAATGTTATTGAAAGTCATGGACTGGCCAATGTCAGAAAACGATTGGAACTCTATAACCCCAATGGTGTATCCTTTAGATTGTACCAAGAGGATGGATGGGTCATCAACGAAATACCGATACGATGAAAAAGCTTTCAGTGGCAGTAGTGGACGATGAAGGCCCGGCATTGCGCAGGGTCGTTAAAATGGTTAACGAACATCCCCTGTTGGAATTGATGGGGACTGCCATGACCGCCGGGGATGCCATCCGTATTATTTCCGAAACCAAACCTGACTTGTTGTTGTTGGATATTCAACTTAAGGACGCCACTGCATTTGACGTTCTTGAAAATTTGGGAGAGGATACATTCAAAGGTAAAATCATATTCATAACGGCCTACGACCACTATGCCATAAAAGCATTTGAGCTTAGGGCTTTGGATTATCTGATGAAACCGTTTAAATCCGATCGTTTCCATGAGGCCATTGAAAGAGTGGTGGGCAATGACAAAGCTGAGTTCCATAAGGTGAAGGATGTCATGCAGGGGTTGAAATGGTCTAGCACAGAACTCGTCGTGGTCCCTGAAGGCATAAAAAATTATTTTCTCAACAGAAATTCCATTCAATACATTTATGCAGAAGGGTACTATGCCAATTTTGTCATGGACCGGGATAAAAAACTTTTGCGGATATCTTTAAAGAAGTTGGAAAGCCTGTTGCCCCAAACTTTCATTAGGGTCAATAAATCGGCCATTGTAAACTACCATCGCATCAGTGAATTGGTGAATAATAAAAGCACCATAAAATTGATCATGGAGGATGGCAATGAGTTTCAGGTCTCAGATGCCTTTTCCCACGGATTTAAAAAAATGATGCACGAACTGCTCCATACCTATTAGCAAGTAGGTTTTTAGCGCTATTTTTCTTTTTTCTGAAAGGAAGTCCCTTTTCTGTGGACTAAGAAGAACAAATGGGTTGGTCTTTACACAAGGGAACCAACATTTTTGTAACCTTCAACACAATCAACATGAAAAAAATAGCAGTGGTACTGTTCCTTATGATAGGAACTTTTCTTCAGGCACAGTCTGTGGATTACAACGTTAAAAAAGGGTATGCCGCCAATGGATATGACGTGGTGGCTTATTTTGATGGTAAGGCCAAAGAGGGACTCAAGAAATTCTCCACGGAATACGATGGTGTAAAATTCAAGTTCCAGAACCAGGAAAATTTGGACAAGTTCAAGGCAATGCCCAATAATTATCTTCCCCAATACGGAGGATATTGTGCCTATGCCGTGGCCGTATCCGGAAAGAAAGTGAATGTTGACCCCAAAACCTTTGAAATCCGGGACAATAAACTATATCTGTTCTATAATTCCGGAAATACGAACACCCTGAAACTTTGGCAGAAGGAATCCCCGGACCAATTAAAAACCAAAGCGGATAAAAACTGGGAAAAAATAAAGAAGCGGTAACTTTTTGGATATAAGGTAGTCTAAACTGGATAGGTAATTTGTTTTTACTGGGTCTAGAATAGTACTTTAGGGTATTGTTTTTTATAGCCCATGGCCCATTTTTCTGCATGATACATTATTTAAAAGTTGCTTTTTCCGGTCTTCTCATCAGTTTTTTGGGCGCTTTGCCCTTGGGAACACTGAATCTGACAGCCTTTGAAATAGCTGCTTCCCAAGGCTTGCTCTCGGCCTTATGGTTTTGTATTGCCGTTGTACTTGTGGAGCTCGTGGTGGTCCGATTGACCTTGTTCGGGAATGAAAAGTTGCAATTGAACGGAAAAGTCATGGATTACCTTCTTCCACTGGGAATTTTATTGCTGATGTATCTCTCCATATCCCATTTTATGGATTCAACAAAGATAGCCGAAGTGGACTCCAAAATTGGGTTATTGCCCAGGTTCAAGTCCACTTTTGTCCTCGGGTTTTTACTCAGTGCCTTGAATCCCTTGCAAATTCCCTTTTGGATGACCTGGAACAAGGTATTGGAAAACAAGGGTATTTTGGAAACCAACAGAAGGGATTATACTTTCTATATATTGGGAATAGGTATCGGTACCTTGATCGGACTGGGTGCTTTTGTACTGGCAGGGAAGTATATTTTCACCAATTACAACGAATACAGCAAGGTGACCAATCTTCTTATGGGATTGCTGTACCTTGGATTTTCTTTCTATCTTATGTACCTATTCATCAAAAAACGATTTAATTATAAAACACAATGAGTATGTTCAAATCTTCTGTGGACACCATTGAGCAGTTCAAGCAAATCCTCCAGCAAATCCCCGAGGAATGCTACTCCAAATTATGCACTGTTCTTTCCAACTCAACCATTGGTCAGCATACCAGACATATTATTGAACTTTATTTATGTCTGCTGAAGGGATATGATCAGGCCGATGTTTCCTATGACCGTAGGGAACGAAATCAACGGATTGAATTAGAGCTGTCCTATGCCCTGACACAGTTGGAATTTATTCAAGCCCACTTGGAACGTCCCAATAAACCCATCAAGGTCACTTATGAATTATGTGGGGCAGAAACCTGTTTGGATTCCAATTATTTTAGGGAGGTTATGTACAATTTGGAACATACCATCCATCATCATGCGCTCATTAAGGTGGGCATACAGCATTTTACCCAAATGGAGCTACCGGAATCGTTCGGTGTGGCTCCTTCCACTATACAACATAAACAGGCATGTGCACAGTAAGCTTCATTTCCAAGAAGGGAAAATATTTTATGACCTCCAACCGGGATGAGCATGTGTCGCGCCCCTTGGCTTTTGAGCCGAGAGAGGAGACGATAGGTTCGGTCAAGGTGTTGTTTCCCAAAGACCCCAAGGCTGGGGGCACCTGGTTTGCCCTCAATGAACTGGGCCATGTGGGCGTTTTGTTGAATGGTGCCTTTGTCCGGCATCAGTCCCAAGGACCCTATGCCAAGAGCAGGGGGTTGATAGTATTGGATGTCATGGCTTCCATGGAACCCGAACTACAGTTGCAAAAAATGGATTTACACCAGATAGAACCCTTTACCTTGGTGTTGCTCAATGGAACTCTATTGGAGTTTCGCTGGGATGGCAGTCAAAAGTATTTTAGGCCATTGGACACGTCCAAAAACCATATTTGGTCTTCGGCGACCCTGTACAGTGATGAGGTGATTGCCCGAAGGGCCAAAATGTTCGATGATTTTTTAAAGAAGCAAGATCACATTGAAGCCTCCGATGTGGTAGATTTCCATTCCAACAATCATGAGGATTTTGAAAACGGTTTTATCATTGATCGTGAAACCGGACTTAAAACCTTCAGCGTTACCCAAGCTGTGATTGATCAAGAAGGGATGTTACTGCGACATTTTGATCTTATTGAGGGCAAAACCTTTGAAATGCCCTTTTCAACTACATCCATTGTACCTGTAAAATGAGCAGCTTAAAACTGAAATGGCACAAACTTACCCATTGGGAGTACTGGCCACTCTGGGCCATTTACTATCCATTGTTTCCGGTTTGGCTGTATTATTCCATCAAGGCACGTTCCTTTTTCTTTTTCAATGCCGCAAACCCGGCCATGAAGAACGGAGGTATGGCCATGGAATCCAAAATGGAGATCTACAAGATGATTCCCCAACAGTGTATCCCCAAAACCGTGTTCATTGGTGAAAATGAATCTTCCAAATCGGCTTTGGAAAAGATTTTGGCAGCAGATATTGGTTTTCCTTTCATTGCCAAACCAGATATTGGGATGAAGGCCTTTGGGGTGGATAAAATTCACAATAAGGACGAATTTAAAAACTATCTTAAACGTACCCCGTCGCATTTTTTGGTGCAGGAACTCATTCCCTATACCAAGGAAGTGGGCATTTTTTACGTGCGTATCCCGGGAGCTGAAAAGGGTAGGGTCACGGGCATTGTGTCCAAAGAGTTTCTTTCCGTCATTGGAAATGGAACCCATACGATTGAAGAGCTGATCAAAAAGGAATATCGTAGCCATTTACAGTTAAAGGCTTTGGAAAAGAAGTTCGGAGAAACGTTAAAGACAGTGCTAAAGGAAGGTGAGGAATTTATTCTGGTGCCTTATGGAAGCCATACTCGGGGCGCAAAATTTGTGGACATTACCCATAAACTGAATGATGATTTGGAAAGTGTGATTGATGGAATATGCTCCCAGATGAAAGAGTTTCACTATGGTCGGTTGGATGTGCTGTACCACTCTTTTGAGGAACTTTGCCAAGGGAAAAACTTTAGTGTGATCGAAATCAATGGGGCAGGGGGAGAGGCCACACACATCTACGATCCCAAGCATTCCCTGTTTTTCGCATGGCGCGAAATCACCAAACATTGGGGCTATATGAACCAAGTGAGTATCCTCAACCATAAAAAAGGACATTCCTATTTAAGCTTCAAGGATGGTAGGGCCATGCTCAAGGCCCATGAGGCTTTGGAGTCAAAATTAAAGGTGATATAATTTAAGACTTATAGGCCTTTACGGCTTCCCTGAAAAAATTCAATACCATAGCTTCGGTCATATCGGAAGCGGGCAAAATGCCACCTTTGAATCCGTTGTTTTTCCATTTGCCTTGGGAAAGCGGCTTAAAGGCCCACGTTCGTAATTGGGTATTGCCACGGTAACCACTGATGTAAAAGTAGAAGTCGTTTACCATCTCATCCGGAATGGCTAGACCCAATCCAACAGATTTTCCAGAGCCGTTGTGCAAGTGTGCAAAAGCACCCGTATCAAAATGATGGGGCCATACACGCACTTCAGATTCCAATTTTTCATCCTTCAAGAAATTGGTAAGTACATTTTGGGCCAAACTTCGCAAGCGAATGAGTTCTTGGACTTCACTGCTATCGGAAAGTTCAAATACCTGGTCATTTGCCATGGTATAGGGCAAGCTGTAATGAAGGTCGAACCGATACGGTTTCATAAGACCTGACATTTTTGCCATTTTGGAAATCCATTCCACTACTTCACCATGGGTCTTTCCCTTTAGGGAAAGCGAATGGACGGTGTCGGATTTCCAGTCAAGGGAAAAGGTGCTGTAATTCAATCCCAATTGTATGCCCGATTCATCCAAGGGCCAAGTGAGCAAGCTTTGGTCGGTTATGGAAAAACCTAAATTCGTATGGCTGTCATCCTTCATGTGAGGCAAGAAACTTTTGCCGGCCATGGCAAGATACTGTGCTGCTAAATGGAACTGTTCGATGGTTTTCATGGGTACCCGAGTGTGTTCCCTGAAAATACAAAATTTTGGACGTTTTAGGATGCCTTATCTTCCAAGGCCATTTTTTTGCTTGATGGCCTTCATGATGATGGGGGCATGGATACGGGAATTTTCAATAAACCATTTGTGGGTTTCCATACCACCACAGATCACACCGGCCAAAAACAACCCGGGTACATTGGTCTCCATGGTTTCTGGGTCGTAGGTAGGTAGCCTTTTGCCATCTTCGGAAAGTTGGATACCCAGTTTTTCCAAAAAATCAAAATTGGGCATGTATCCGGTCAGGGCCAGCACAAAATCATTGGCCAAGGTAACTTCGCCTTGGGGGGTGTTTACAACAATTTCACTTTCCGTGATTTCTTTAACCGTGGCGTTATAATAGGCTTTTATGCTGCCTTCCTCAATGCGATTGACGATATCGGGACGGACCCAATATTTTACCCGTTGCCCCACTTCGGGACCACGAATGATCAAGGTAACTTCGGCCCCTTTACGCCAGCATTCCAAGGCGGCATCAATGGCGGAATTGCTGGCTCCCACCACGGCCAATTTTTGACTGGCATAAAAATGGGGATCCTTGTAATAGTGGGAAACTTTGGGTAAATCCTCTCCCGGAACATGGATTTTGTTGGGCAGGTCGTAAAAACCAGTGGCCACAATAACATACTTGGCCTTGTAGGTATCCTTATCCGTTTTTATGTTGAAGGAAGCTGTCTTTTGCTCCACATCCAATACTTTTTCAAAAAGATGGATATTGAGTTGGTTGGAGGTCACAATTCTTCGGTAGTACTCCAAGGCTTCATTGCGTTTGGGCTTGGCTTCTTTGCTGATGAAAGGGATGTCGTCTATTTCCAGTTTCTCCGATGAGGAAAAAAACTGCATGTTTATTGGATAGTTGAACAGGGAATTTACAATGGGCCCTTTTTCAATGATCACATAGGTGAGTCCTTGCTTTTTGGCCTCAAGCCCACAGGCTATGCCAATGGGGCCGCCTCCAATAATGACAACATCAAAATCCTGCATTATGCAATTTTTTCTTTCAATCCCTTGATGGTTTGGGTGGGATTATCACTTTTAAAGACAAAGCTGCCCGCCACCAAAATGTCCGCTCCAGCATCCACCAGTTTTTTGGCATTGGCATCGTTCACACCCCCATCAATCTCGATAAGGGCATTGGATTTTTTTCGTTCAATGAGTGCCTTCAGGTCTTTTACCTTCTGATAGGTATTCTCGATAAAGCTCTGCCCACCAAAACCGGGGTTCACGCTCATCACAATCACAATGTCGATATCTTGGATGATATCCTCCAGTAAACTTACGGGTGTATGCGGATTTAAGGCCACACCAGCTTTCATACCCTCGGATTTTATAGCCTGAAGGGTTCTGTGCAGATGGGGACAAGCCTCGTAGTGTACGGTCAAATGATGCACACCCAGTTTCGCAAAGGTTTTGATATAGCGATCGGGGTCAACGATCATCAGGTGTACATCCAATGGTTTTTGGGCATGTTTGGCCATGGCCTGTACCACGGGCATTCCAAATGAAATATTGGGAACGAACACACCGTCCATGATATCCAAGTGAAACCAATCGGCATCACTTTGGTTCACCATTTCAATATCACGTTGTAGATTGGCAAAATCCGATGCCAATAGAGAGGGAGCAACTAATTTTTTCTGCATTTGATCGTTAAAAGCTGATACAAAAATAAGCAAATGATCTGGCTTTATGGGATCAAACACTCATTTGCTATAGCCAATAGGTGACCTTGAGTACCATGGACCTGTTTTTGATGCCCAAACCTTCGGTGTCATGGTTCTCGTTGTATATCAGGAATATATCGGACATGGGGCTGTAACGCCACTGCAATCGTGAAAATGCACTGAAGTTATTGTCCCGGGAGTTGTACTGGACCACATTGGTGAGGAAAAGCTTGTTGGAGAAGCTTATGTTTCCATTGAATCGGGCCAAATGCAGGTTCTTTTCCCCATATCCTTCGGCCAAACGGATGTCGTTGTAGTCATAGGTAAGACCAAAGGTTCCCCAAGGCCTAAACCGTAACGAACCCTGTAGCATGGCCCCTAGGCGGGTGCCGTTAAAGAATTGGCCATACCCCACGTTGGTGTTCCATACGATGGTTTTTCGAACATCGGAGCTGTACTGCACATCAAATCTGGAAAAAGAATAATTGCCTATGGGAATAGGAGTGAATTCATCCCCGATCAATTCGGTGGGGAAGAGCAAATCCACTTTCTGATATCGACCGATCAAGTTGAGTTTGGCGGTATTCCGATATTCAAAATCGTAGGCAAGATTGTTCTCGAGCTCATTAAAACTGCCATCGGAATTGAGATAGAGATTGTTCCAGGTCCGTAGTCCATGATAGTTTAATTTGCTATTCTCCCCTTCAGGAAAGAAAAGATAGCGCACCCAAGGATTGAACAAGGTATATCCCAACCTTATGGTTTCTTCGGTAAGGGCATTGTAATTTTCCAAACGGGGGTTCACCCCAAGTTCCGTGATATAATTTTTACCCACTACGTTGAGTAACCATCCTGTTCTGAACCGTTTGGTCAGGTAATTTCCGGTAAAACCATAAAAATGGGTGTCCTCCAAGTTTTCTGGGGTCAGGGAAGTATGGTACATGAAGGTGTTGTTGAGCTTACCACTTTCGGAAATATAACTGAACTCCAACCCTGCATTTCTGGAATACTCCATCTCCGAAGTGGCACTGGTGGCCTGCCTGTTGATGAACAATGCCTTGATGGCGGAACGCTGCAATACTTTCTGCTGAAAAGCTGCGACACTGTAGTTCTGTGCCGCAAATTCATCGGTGCGTCGGGTCTGCACGTTCATGACCCCAACCCGAAGATTCTGGGTGATGTTCCCGGTTAGCCTGCCTCCAAAATCAATGGGAATGGCTTCGCCTTCCATGATACCGATTCTTCGGGAAAAGAAGGGTTTAATATCGTATGTGCCAAAATTGGAGAAAATGTCATTGTTCTCCAGAAAGAAATTGCGCTGCTCCGGTAAAAAAATATCAAAGCGTGTAATGTTGGTCACCTGCTGGTCCACATCGGCATTGGAAAAATCAGGGAATAGGGTAAGGTCTAGATTCAAACTACTGGTCAAGGCCACTTTTACCTCACCACCAAGGTCATTGTTGAGCTCGGCCTCTTCCTGTTCACCGTCCTCAAAATCACGTATTGAAGAACTGGTGACATAGGGATTCAAAATAAAGGTTCCCTTAGCTTTTTCGGGACTTTGGTCCCATTCCAAGGTTCCCATATAGTTGATGCTCACGCCATTGAAGTTTACCGGGAACTGGGTCCAGGTGGTATAGGCGTTGTTCTGTTTGTCCCCACGTATAAAATTAATGCCCCAATCCCGTTGGTTGGGGTTGTAGCGCAAGGTTTTCAGGGGAATGGCTATTTCTGCCACCCAGTAGTCGGGGTATTGTGTGGTTTTGGAAGACCATTTGTTGTCCCAATTTGGGGACATCCATGTTTGTCCATCTTCAATGACCAAACTGCCCTCCAGCTCCGACCCTCCGGCGGTAACCCCGAACAGCCATCCGCTTTGTTTGGTGTTTACGGGGTCCAGGACCACTGAAAAATTATCGCTCCCCCAATAATCATCGTCATTGTCGCGTACCAGCGATTGCACAATACGCTTGCCTGTATCATAGCATTTGGCCATGATGTAGACATTTTCATGGTCATACGTCATCCGTACTTCAGTTTGATTCTGGGCCTGTCCCTCGTCATTGGGCCAATGATTGAAGAAATTGGTTGCTAGTTGATGTGGCTCCCACTCTTTTTCCCCAATGGTTCCGTCCAGTACAATAGGCTCTGTGGTTTTTCGGATTTGATACTTGAACAAAGCCCTTGTATTGCCACCCCCATTTTGGGATACGGTTACAAGTGGGACCAATGCTAATAAGGACGCGGCCCAGAATCTTTTCATGAACTGCTCGTTTTTTGATGATGGCTCCAAAGAACAGTATTGGTAACATCAATATCAAGAGATGTTGGGGAATGCCTTGGTATGGTCCGTAAATGTCGTTGAGAGAGCGTTTGGTGCCGAAAACGTAATGTAATGGGTCGAAAACAGTATTTTGGGAACCTTGACCCGCGATTTAAGGAATGCTTAACAGCGTTGACCTAGAAAAAGCTTTCTAATCGGATGTATTTTGAAGGATGTCCAAAACGTGCGATCGGTAATTTCTGCCGATGGGGAGTTCCTTTCCATTAATCTCCACCATGATGCTATTGAAGGCAGATACTTTGTCCACGGCAATCATAAAAGAACGGTGTATCCTGATGAAACGTTCCTTGGGCAGTTTTTCGGAAAGATGGCCAATCCTTTGCGAAGTGGTAATCTCATTGTCCAAGGTATGGATGATGACTTTGTCGTTCAGACTCTCCAAATAGGTGATATGGGACAGGTCCAATTTTATGATCTTACGTTGGGCCTTGATGTACAATGGCTCCGGTTCAGTGGAAGAACTTGTTTCAGAAACGGCTTTTGGCGGTTGTTCTGTTGTGGAAATGGACTGCCCGGACAAGTATTTATTGGCTTTGGCTATGGTTTTCATAAACCGGCCCATGGAAATGGGTTTTAGGAGATAATCAATGGCATCCAGTTCAAAAGCTTTGATGGCAAATTCACGATAGGCGGTAGTGAAGACGACCAACGGGACAGGGTTGAGGGATTCCAAAAGCTCCAATCCGTTGATTTTGGGCATTTTAATATCCAAAAAGACCAAGTCAATATTCCCTTTTTGAAGATGGCAAAATGCATCGACCGCGTTGGCGCATACCGCCACTACCTCCAATTGGTCAATCTGCTCGGTGTGTTTCACCAGAACTTTTCGGGCCAGGGGCTCATCATCCACTATAATACACCTGATTTTTCTATCCATAGGTGGTCTGCGAATTAATGTCACTTAGGTCGATTTCCAAACTTACCAAAAAACGGTCAGGTTCTTCTTGAATGTCCAACTGATGTTTCTCCGGAAAGAAGAGCATCAACCGCCTTTTTACATTTTTCAGTCCTATGTTCTTGTCTGTGTCCAGTCCAGTGGTTTCCTGAGTGGAAGATTTACTGTTTTCCACTACAAAGTGGAGCTGCTGGTTCTTCAGTTTTAGATCGATACTAATATAAGAGTCATCAAGAAGGGTGTCGGCCCCATGCTTAAAGGCATTTTCAACAAAGGGAAGCAACAAAAGGGGAGGGATGAACGTCTCGCTGCTATCATTTTCTATCTGGGTGGAAATGGTAAGCTTATCTCCATAGCGCAATTGCTCCAAGGCCACAAGGTTCATCAATTCTTCCCATTCTTTTTCCACGGTGATGAAGCGGTCATTGCATTCGTAGAGCATATAATCCAAGAATTTGGATAGGCCAAGAACAGCATCCGGGGTTTTCGAGGATTTCTCCAAGGAGAGCGAATAAATACTGTTGAGGGTGTTAAAAAGAAAATGGGGATGTATCTGTGCCTTTAGAAATTTGAGCTCAGTTTCCATTTTTTCCTTTTCCAAGGCTTTATTGATTTGTTCCTTTTGATAGAAAAACCGTTGTAATTTGATGGCCATGGCCACAAACACGGGAGTATAAACGGCAATAAGGGAATTCAATACCTTGGGAAGGTACAGGACCGGGGTTTTCCAATGTTCCTCTTCCGGATAGAACCAGTGGTAGAGATATCTCCAATTCATGTAGCGGTCTATCAGTGCCATACTCAGTGCCAAAATTATGGACAACACAATGTACTGTACCATTTTTTTGGGATACAGGTACTTGGGCATCAAATAGTAGAGGGTAATGTAGGTAGGGATAATTTTCCAAGGCAATAAAAACAGCAATTGTAGAAACTGGTCCCAATAATTATCCTCATAACTGCCCCACAGAACAGTGTAGAACAAGATGTAGCCCAACCAAAAAAGGACGTGGTAGGTTATTCTGTTCTGACTGCTGAGTATCCTTTCAATCATATTGATATATATTCCCTCCAAGAGTATTTTGGCGGAAAATCCCTTGGAGTAACACCATTTTAAAGATGAAAGTACAAAATAGGAGGCATGTGTATGGCAAACCTCCCGTGGATAACCTCTTTTTGGCGGTAAATACCATTTTTGTTGGAAAAAAGAAAAGGTATATAAATGAAAAAACTCCGGTAATCAGCCGGAGTTTATTCATCAATCAAAAAACGAACAGTCATGATAAACTGTTGTAGGTTTACAAATTACAACTTTCTTGCCAAAAAACAAATTTAAGGTTTGTTTAACTGTAATTTGTTGGCATAATCTTACGTTTTATCCCAAATACGTCTTCAAAATCTTACTTCTGGAAGTGTGTTTCAAGCGTCGGATTGCTTTTTCTTTGATCTGACGAACCCTTTCCCTGGTAAGGTCAAAAGTCTCTCCAATTTCCTCCAAGGTCATGGAGTGCTGTCCGGCCAAACCAAAGTAAAGCCTTATTACATCAGCTTCCCGGGGGGTCAAGGTCTCCAAGGCACGTTCAATCTCAGTGCGTAGGGATTCGTGCAATAATTCCTTGTCAGGGTTAGGGGATTCACCACTACGGAGTACATCGTAGAGGTTGGAATCCTCACCATCGATCAATGGGGCATCCATGGATACGTGACGACCTGAATTTTTTAGGGATTGTTTTACATCTTCCACGGTCATGTCCAATTCTTTGGCAATTTCCTCGGCAGATGGGGTACGCTCATGGGCTTGCTCCAAGAACGCAAAAGTCTTGTTGATCTTATTGATGGATCCAATTTTGTTCAAGGGCAAACGTACAATACGGGATTGCTCCGCCAATGCTTGTAGGATGGACTGACGAATCCACCAAACAGCATAGGAAATAAATTTGAATCCACGGGTTTCATCAAAACGTTGTGCGGCTTTAATCAATCCCAAATTTCCTTCATTGATCAAATCAGGTAGGGTCAATCCTTGGTTTTGATACTGTTTTGCAACAGAAACCACGAATCTAAGGTTGGCTTTGGTCAATTTTTCCAAGGCCACTTGGTCTCCCGCTTTGATGCGTTGTGCCAGTTCCACCTCTTCATCGGCGGTAATCAAATCCACCTTGCCGATTTCCTGCAAATACTTGTCCAACGATGCGGTTTCCCTATTGGTAACCTGCTTTGTAATCTTTAACTGTCTCATCTAAAATTTCTCCTTCAAATTAAATTTGTGAACCGAAGCTCATTAGGTTATACGTAGAAAAAGAAGAAAAGTTACATTTTGATGCGTTTTTTTTGTAAAACATTTCTTAATAATGCAAAAACCCCGGATATTCCGGGGTTTTGTTTTGATAAAAGATTGATATTAATCCCTTCTCGGTTTTCTGTCGCGATCACCACCTCTGCGGTCACCACCTCTACGATCACCGCCTCTGCGATCACCACCTCTGTCGTTTCGTGGTGGTCTTTCGGTATATCCTTCAGGTTTTGGAAGCAAAGCTTTTCTGGAAACCTTTTCCTTTTTGGTCCTTGGGTCCAGGCCAAAATACTTTACATCAAGTACATCGCCTAGATTTACCACATCGGTAACATTGTCTGTGCGTTCCCAAGCCAGTTCGGATACATGTAGCAATACTTCGTTGCCAGGGGCATCGGTATATTCCACAACGGCACCAAATTCCAACACCTTGATGACTTTGACCTCATAAACGCTGCCTACTTCAGGCTTGAACATGAGCGCATCGATCTTGGCCAATACCATATCGATGCCATCTTGATCGGTACCCAAGATTTCCACAATACCTTCTTCGGTATCTGGATCTTCGTTGATCACGATCGTAGTCTTGGACTTCTTCTGTAGGTCTTGAATAACCTCACCACCTTTACCGATCAATGCTCCAATGAATTCACCAGGAATGATTCTGGTAATGATTTTTGGTGCGTAAGACTTCACCTCAGGTCTTGGCTCTGCAATGGTATCGGTAAGTTTGCCCAAAATGTGCAATCTTCCGTCCTTGGCCTGCATCAAAGCTTTTACCAAGATTTCATAGGAAAGTCCTTTTACCTTGATGTCCATTTGGCAAGCGGTGATACCGTCTTCGGTACCGGTTACCTTAAAGTCCATATCCCCTAAGTGATCTTCATCACCCAAGATATCAGAAAGTACGGCATATTTACCGGACTCGGTATCGGTGATCAATCCCATGGCAATACCGGAAACTGGTTTTTTCAACTGGATACCGGCATCCATAAGGGCCATAGTACCTGAACAAACGGTGGCCATGGAAGAGGAACCGTTGGATTCCAATACCTCGGATACCACACGAACGGTATATGGGCAATCTTCAGGAATCATGCCCTTAAGGGCACGTTGCGCCAAGTTTCCGTGTCCAACCTCTCTACGGGAAGTACCACGAATAGGTCTTGCCTCACCAGTGGAGAAAGGAGGGAAGTTATAGTGCAAATAGAAGGTTTCTTCACCTTCATAAGATGGCATGTCAATTTGGTTGGCCTCTCTGGAGGTTCCCAAAGTAACGGTTGCCAAAGCTTGGGTTTCACCACGGGTAAAGATGGAAGAACCGTGTACACTTGGCAAATAATCCACCTCACACCAGATAGGACGGATATCGGTAGTCTTACGACCGTCCAAACGAAGTCCTTCTTCCAAGGTTAGGTTACGAACCGCTTCTTTTTCGGCTTTGTGGTAGTATTTGGACACCAATCCGCCAATTTCTTCCAATTCTTCCTCGGAGAAAGTAGCTTTGATTTCTTCCTTGATTTCTTCAAAAGCAGCACTACGCTCGTGTTTTGCAGAACCTGCCTTGGCCACAGCATATACTTTGTCATAGGCCAAGTCATAAACCTTCTTCTGAAGATCTTCATCTTCTACTTCAGGTTCGTACTCACGGGTTTCTTTTTTACCGAAAGCTTCGGCCAATCTAACCTGTGCGGCACATTGAACTTTAATGGCTTCGTGGGCAAATTTGATGGCTTCCACCATTTCCTCTTCGGAAATTTCACTCATTTCACCTTCCACCATCATTACGGAATCTTCAGAAGCACCGATCACCATGTCGATATCGGAACTCTTCAATTGCTCCATGGTTGGGTTGATGATCAACTCACCATCGATACGACCTACGCGAACCTCGGAAATTGGACATTCAAAAGGAAGGTCGGACAATTGGATGGCTGCAGAAGCGGCCAATCCTGCCATGGCATCGGGCATTACGTTTTCGTCGTGAGACATCAATTGGATCATCACCTGTGTTTCTGAGTGATAATCTTTGGGGAACAAAGGTCTCAAAACCCTGTCCACCAAACGCATGGTCAATACCTCGCCATCGCTGGGTCTTGCCTCACGCTTGAAGAATCCGCCGGGATAACGTCCGGCAGCGGCAAATTTTTCGCGATAATCCACGGTAAGTGGTAGAAAATCAACATCGCTTTGTTTGTAGTTGGAGACAACGGTACATAGTAACATGCACTTGCCTGATTGGACTACCACAGAACCATGGGCCTGTTTCGCCAATTTTCCGGTTTCAATAGAGATTTCCCTACCGTCACCAAGGTCAATGACCTCTTTAAAAGTTTTTGGAATCATAAGAATTCGTCTTACCCGTCAAAAAAGATACGGGTCGTTAAACATTTGGTCTACCGCCATCCGGGCGGTCGGGTTGTGTTGTTGTTGTGTTTGCCTCTCGGCACTGACCAATGAAAAACTATTTGAAGCTTTTTGTGTTTGCCCAATTCAATGGGACTTTGTGTCGTTGGAGCCCGTCCAACTAAAACAAAGGGGAAGCCAAAGCTTCCCCACCGTTTTTATTTTCTGATACCTAGTTCCTTAATTAGAGAACGGTACTTTTCAATATCTTTTTTCTTTAGGTAATCCAAAAGACTACGTCTTTTACCTACCAACGCCACCAAAGAACGCTCTGTGTTAAAATCTTTGTGGTTCCTTTTAAGGTGTTGTGTCAAGTGGTTGATACGGTGTGTGAACAATGCAATTTGCCCTTCCGTAGAACCGGTGTTGCTCTCAGAGCCACCGTGTTTCTTGAAAATCTCGGCTTTTACTTCTTTTGTTAAATACATTCCAATATTTATTTAAATGATTTTTATGTATGGATTGACAGTTCCCCTGGCTTTCAGGGGACAAGCAATCAGCGTGCAAAGATAAGTTCTTTTTTTTGAATCTATGAATTTTGGCAACATTTTAAACCTTTTTGGCTTTAGCGGGTCAAAGCACCAAACCATTTAAATTCAATCATTATGAAAAAGAATCGTATTCCAATGCGTTTGAAAAGTTATGCCCCTGCGCTGACCGGTTTGCTAATGTTGTCGGTTGTATCCTGTAGTGAGGATGGATCTACGGGGGAGGAACTCTCCGAGACAGAGGTCATATCGGCAACAGAATTGAAATTCAGTGATGAAACCGAAATGATTTCCGAAGAGGTTACGGCCATTGCCGAAGAAATGTATGCTGCCGATGAGATTTCGACCACTTCCAAAATAGACTATAACTCGGGGTATTTACCAGATTGCACCACTGTAACCATAGAGCTTACCGAGACGACCAAAGAAGTGACCCTTGATTTTGGTGAAGGCTGTGAAATGCCCAATGGAAATACCTTGAGTGGAATTATCTATTTAAGCTATGCTTTGGATATGGAGGCAGCCACAAATACCATTGAGCTGAACTTGGAGGATTTTATGTTCAATAGTGTGGCCGTGGAAGGTTCGGCGAGTATTGTTCGGTCCCGTTCCAACGAAAATGGAAACCCGCAAGGGGTGGCCAATGCCAGTTTTTCAACCACTTGGCCAGATGCAACCACGGCATCCTATACGGGGACTCGAACCCGGGAGTGGATTGAAGGGTTTGGAACCGGTTTTTGGGGAGACAATGTATTCTTGATCACAGGGAAAAGAACCTATGTGAGCAGGGCAGGCAATGAGTTTGTCAAGGAGGTGATCACTCCGTTGCGAAGGGAGCTTTCCTGTAGGTTCATTGTAAGTGGTGTCATGGAAATTTCACGTTTGGGCAATACGGTGAGTTTGGATTTTGGGGATGGCAGCTGCGATGCCAAGGGTGTGCTCACATATCCAGATGGAACAGAAGAAGAAATATTTTTACGTCGGTTTAAGAATTAATTTTATAATAATGAAACGCTCTGAAATTGGGGCGTTTCATTATATGTTGGCAAAGTGGGGCTAATCTTCCTCTCCCATATATTCATCCCATTTATCTATTCTTTCATCAAAATTGGTAATTCCTCCCATAGCTCGACAAATATTTTCTATCTCTTTTGCGTAGTTAGCACCATTGGCAAAAAAATCATCTGCAAATGTTCCTATATCAATTTGTAATTGATAAAACATACCGTTTCCTATACTCACCTCTTCAAATTTTGGCTGATAAGATGAAAAATAATTATACCTATTTTGCTCATAAACGGATATGATTTTTTGTTTGGCTTTATTTAAATCTTGTAATGTTTTGAAATCAGCAATTACAATACAATGAATCTTGTCGCCTTCCACTTGGTTGTACCATTCATCCTCTATACAAAAGGCATAGGTTTCTTGCTCTTCACAATCCCAATTTGGTAATTTTTCAATGTTATCTGCTAATTGGATAGAAATACGCCAAGCTTTTTTCCACATATCTTCCCAATATTCTGTTTCCTCTCCAAGATAGTTGGAACGATAGGGCAATACTTGCCATTTTAAAGGTCTCGAATGAACATCCATATCTTTTAATATTTCTGCATAAAAACTTTCGGGACCGTTGGGAAAATCATCTTGGTGAGTGGGTGTAAGATTGAAAGAAATGATACTCATGGCTGTTTCATTTTTTTCTAGCTTTGGGTGCCATAAATAATAGGATGCACTGACTTCCATAGTAGTGGGAGTTTTAATATTTCAATACTTATAGATTATCCAATCCAATGATAGCTGGACATTATCAGGATTGATGAGGCTGAAGAAAATATTATGCGCAATGCATATAGTAAAAATAAAAAAAATCCCCGAACTCGGGGATTTTTTTATTTTCTTATGGGTTGATTGGTGATCAAGTCTATATATTGATTTACTTTCTTTTTCAAGTCCCTGCGATGGGAGATGAAATCCAAGAACCCATGTTCTTTCAAAAACTCCGAGGTCTGGAAGCCTTCGGGAAGGTCTTTTCCTACCGTGTCCTTTACTACCCGGGGTCCGGCAAAACCTATCAAGGCACCGGGTTCCGCTATGTTAATGTCCCCCAGCATGGCGTAAGAAGCTGTGGTTCCTCCCGTGGTGGGGTCGGTACATAATGATATATAGGGTATTTTGGCTTCGGCCAATTGGGCCAACTTAGCCGAGGTCTTTGCCAATTGCATAAGGGAGAGCGCGGCTTCCATCATACGGGCCCCTCCTGACTTTGAAATCATCAAGAATGGGATTTTCTTCTTTTTGGCCTCATCTATGGCTCGGGAAATCTTTTCTCCTACCACACTACCCATGGATCCTCCAATAAAACCGAAGTCCATACAGGCAATGACAATATCCTTGCCCATGGATTTTCCCACAGCGGTACGAACGGCATCCTTAAGCCCCGTTTTCTGCTGTACGGTCTTTAAACGATCGGAATATTTTTTGGTGTCCACAAACTTCAAAGGGTCCTTGGAGGTCATGTTGGCATCAAGTTCCTTGAACTTGTTGTCATCAAACAGAATCTCAAAGTATTCCTTGCTGCCGATCCTAACATGGTAATCATCCTCGGGACTGACATAGAAGTTTTTGGCGAGGTCTTCGGACTCTACAATTTTTCCGGTAGGGGATTTATACCATAACCCCTTGGGCGTGTCCTTTTTTTCCTCGGTAGTGGTCTGTATTCCTTTTTCCTTTCTTTTGAACCAAGACGACATGCAATCAAAATTAAGTTAAACGAAAGTCTTATAGGGTGTTTACATTGTTCAAATCCTCAAAGGCTTTTTTCAAACGGTTTGAAAAAGTCTTCTCCCCTTCACGAAGCCATACTCTGGGATCGTAGAATTTTTTGTTGGGCTGGTCATCTCCTTCAGGATTTCCGATTTGTGCTTGAAGATAAGCTGATTTTTCTTGGACATAGTCCCGTACCCCTTCCAAAAATGCATATTGCAAATCGGTGTCAATATTCATTTTAATAACACCATATCCAATGGCTTCCCTGATTTCCTCCAAAGTGGAACCGGAACCTCCGTGGAATACAAAATCGATATGGTTTTCCTCAACACCATATTTTTTGGTGATGTATTCTTGGGAATTCTTCAAGATCTTGGGTGTCAATTTTACGTTCCCCGGCTTGTATACCCCGTGAACATTACCAAAGGCAGCGGCTATGGTGAACCTGTGGCTTACCTTGGACAGTTCTTCATAGGCGTATGCCACTTCTTCGGGCTGGGTGTAGAGTTTGGAATCATCCACATCGCTATTGTCCACACCATCTTCTTCACCTCCGGTAATTCCCAGTTCAATCTCCAAGGTCATCCCCATTTTGCTCATACGCTCCAAATAGGTCTTGCAAATTTCAATGTTCTCTTCAATGGGTTCTTCGGAAAGGTCGATCATGTGGGAGCTGAACAAGGATTTTCCAGTAGCCTTGAAATGTTCCTCACTGGCATCCAAAAGCCCATCTACCCAAGGCAATAGTTTTTTGGCGCAGTGGTCTGTGTGAAGAATTACGGTGGCACCGTAGGCTTCGGCCAACTGATGTACATGCTTGGCTCCGGAAACAGCTCCTAAGATGGCAGCTCTCTGGTTTTCGTTGGAAAGTCCTTTTCCTGCATTGAACTGGCCTCCGCCGTTGGAAAATTGTATAATAACGGGAGAGTTTAGTGATGCGGCTGTTTCCAATACGGCATTTATGGTATTGGACCCGATCACGTTCACTGCCGGAAGGGCGTAACCGTTTTCTTTTGCGTGGTTAAAAATTGCTTGTACTTCATCACCGGTTGCAACACCAGGCTTAATATTATGGGACATAATTTTTGTTGATTACGATTATTAAGTTGAGTCAGGCCACAAAAGTAATAAAATATGGCAACGATATACTTGTGTAACCACGGAAAATAGAGAAAATCTATGGTTTGGTTTTAAGTACTTAACAATCAGGTTTTTTAAAAAAATCAATCTTCATCTTCGCTCAACGAAACTTCACTAATTCTTTCAACTAGTCTATTTACCGCATGTTGTTTCATTGAATTTAATGCTCTCCCATTGAATACGTGACTTTCTTTTATGTATGTGACCAAATGACATCTAACTTGACCGGTGATCTTCTTGGATTTGTTGACCAACATATCATCAGTTATTTTAAATGAAAACTGATCTGTTTGGTCAGAAGATGTAATCATTGCACAGATATATATTTCATCTGCATCATACACGTCTTGATTAGATATAATTACGGAAGGATGTAATTTTGTCTCTTTCGAGTAAGGAAGGTCAAAATAAACTTCTACAATGTCGCCTCTATTATAAGCCATTGATTTTTCCCGTTTTAGAGTAATTTGAGTTCAATGAAATTACTCCATCAAGCAACTCTTCGGGGGTAGAAATTTTTTCAGATTCTTTATAGATTTTTTTATGAAGTTTAGCGTCCATACGATACAGACACTTTTGTAAATACTTCATTTTATTTTTAATCTCATCATTTTCAAAAAAATTAATATGGGAAAACTTTATAGCTATTTTATCTAAGCGATCTATCGCATCAGAGTTTCGTACAGATAATTCTTTGGCTTGCTCAATTGATAAATCCTCAATTCTAGGCATACCTCCCTCTATTGCTAAAATTGCAGAATCTAAATCAGTTATTAAATCACTTACAATTTTTTTGTACCATGAATCAATAACCCTTTTTAATCTAGATGCCACAAAAGCACTTAGGCTTTTATGCCTTTCTACAGGCTCAATGATATGTCCAGGGTTAACAGTAAGGAACATTTCTTAGAGGTAATTGACGTGTTAGTTACAGACAATAATACGTTATGTTTTTATAATATCAATAACTATACCACTAACTTTAACATTGTTAGACATAGCTTATCTACACTATTAAGACGTACAATAACGCTAATTATTACACCTTTTAACACATTATTAGCTAAATAATTACCAATATTCGTTGAATTACCTGCGGGATCATACACATAACCGCCTACATCAATTCCTGTATATGGTATTTCTTGCTACCCAACTCCTGTGTCAATAGCTTTTTCTTCTGGAACTGTCGGTAGTAATATTGGTAGTTCCTTGAGCTAGGTTCCATCTTGTTCAATTTTTCAACGAAAAGCTTAAGATTTGTCTCGAACAGGACAACCTCATTGTCCACCACTGCCGTATATAATGCCTTAAGGTCTCGAATCATATCCAAATGTAAATAATTACGGAAATATTTACAAAAATATTTGTACATGTAAAATAATACGTATATATTTACGTATAAGATTTTAGGATATGTGCCAGACAACAAAAGATTTACGTGATTTCGATAGTTTATTCGACTTATTGGACTACTTCACAACCGAGGAAAAGTGTGAGGAATATTTGGCAGTTATCAAATGGAACGGACAGCCAACATGCCCATATTGTCAATCTGAAAATGTAAAGTATCTTAATGGAAAGACAAGGAGGTACAAGTGCTATGGTTGTAAAAAACAGTTTGGAGTAAAGGTTGGAACAATATTCCACGATAGCAAACTATCATTACGCAAATGGTTCATAGCCATTTACCTTGTTACAGCACATAAAAAAGGGGTGTCCTCCCACCAATTGGCCCGTGACCTAAAGATTACCCAAAAGACGGCATGGTTCGTTTTACAGCGCATACGTGAAACCTATAACCCAGACCATAAAGAAGTATTTGACGGTGAAGTGGAATTGGACGAGACATATTTGGGAGGGAAACAATCCAATAAGCACAAAAATAAAAGGGTAAAGGGAACGCAAGGAAGAAGCGTAAAGACCAAATCTCCAGTTCTCGGTATTCTACAAAGAAATGGAAAAGTATACGCCATTCCAGTTGATAATACCCAACGCGCTACCATTATCCCAATTATGAGAGAAAAGGTGGCTGATGGAGCGAATGTATATACCGATGAATATTGGCCATATAGAGCATTGGCGACCGATTACAACCATAAATACGTGAAGCACAATGCAAGCGAATATGTCAATGGAACTGTCCACACCAATAGTATTGAGAACTTCTGGTCTTTGTTCAAAAGGGGAATCAATGGCATCTATCACCAAGTAAGTCCAAAACATTTGGATAAATACGTGAATGAGTTTACCTTTAGGTACAACAACCGCGAATTGTCTGAGGGTTCAAAATTTGATGTTTGCCTCGCCAACAGTTCAAAAAGGCTGGATTATAAAACATTAATCGGTGAAAGAGAAAAAGAAGAAAGAGGATATTAAGCGCCCCAAAGAGGATGTAACCATTGACAAGGACAAACCTAAGTTCAAGGAAATTTTGACCAAAATAGTGAAAAATGATACGTAATAATTTACGTCCGCTTTGATCGAGTCATTATTATCTTTATATTTGTATTAAGAAAGCCCTACTGGAAACCAGTTTCCAACTTGGTATGTTGACGGTATTTCCAATAGGACTGACCAATGAAATCTTGACGGGTTGAGTCTACTAAACTCGGCTTAAGAGTGGGATAGGGCCCACGACTACTGCTAATGAGACAGTCTTCAGCCCCCGTCGCTATATTTTAAAAAAAAGGGGAATCGGTTTTGGAGGCCGATTCGGAAGCTTAGTTTAACTACACTTTCTTGGTTTGGACCCAAGAAAATTTTGGACGAGCAAAACATAACTTCTTTTCCCTTGAACATTAAGCCTCTTTCACAAGAGGCTTGTTTTTTCTTCTTCATCTTTTGTCAAAATAATTTCATGAGACGTTATTTTTATAGGAAGTAAATCTCTTTTCGGTGCAAAGTCAGATTTAAAATCCTGCTCATCTTTATTTACCCACTCAGGCAAACCCCAAAAAGTCAACTTATTTTGATTATTGTATTTAATAGCAACCAATTCTCCACCATCTTTAAGTCTTCTCACAACATTTGAGACCTTCTCATATTCTTTATTGTGCTGATTGAAAAACTCTTGTAAATCTGACATTCTGACCCCATTAGATATGACATAATTAAACAGGTACATTATTTTTTGATCTTTTCTACCATCAATAGGGAAGTCCTTATTTAAGGAAGATTCCTTTTCAGCAACCACATCACTTTCATTGTAGCTATTAGAGCCATAATGTACCCCCGTCATACGCTTCAACTCCCTTAGAGCCGCCTGCTTCGATAAAATCTCTTCTTCAAGTTGCCTAATAGCATCTTCTATTGTCTTATTCATCACATTATAGATTCAGTAACGTAAAATTAAGAGATCTAAACAAAACAACACAAAAACATAAAGAATATGTTATCAACACACGATCGTTAATAAGTTGAGTTTTAACACGAAAAACATTTGTGATTGAAAATAACTATAAAATACTGTATATATGAAGATTATATAATCCTATCAGAAATTCACTATTTATCTATGTAAATGTTTCCTCCACACATTACATATATATATTTAGGGAATGAAAATTTAATCTAGTAACCAAAAAATGGACATAATCCAAAAATCAGAAAATAGTCCATTAGTTCATTGTGTTGATGTATGCATTTGTATAGACGAACTCACTTCATATATTATCTTTGCATTTGAAAGTAACTAGCAATCAACTTTCAAAGGTTACACAAGTATATCGTTGCCTAAAATATTTACTCTAGAAAGGATAATTGATCCCTATGTTGAAAACGGCATTTTTCAGGTTGTATCCACTGAACCAACGGTCTGACCCCTGCCGGGCCGGGTCGTAGGCCTTGAATCCCACATCCAACCTGAACACAAAATAGGTGAAATCGTAGCGAAGTCCCAGACCTGTACCCAAGGCAATATCGGCCAAGGAGGAGAAGCCGGTAAAGATGGCATCGGGGTTGTCCTCGTTGTCAAATACGTTCCAAATGTTCCCCGCATCGGCAAATAAAGCACCCTTTACATCCCCGGCAATGGGAAACCGATATTCCAGGTTCAGTGCAAGTTTTAGGTTGGCTTCGTTGAAGTCATTGAGGTTATTGGTCTTTCCAGGGCCCAACTCATAGGCGTTCCAAGCCCGGTTGTCGTTAGAGCCCCCACCAAAGTAGCTTCGTACAAAGGGTATGTTGTCCGAATTTCCATAAGGGACCGCAAGGCCAAAAAAGCTCCTGAAGGCAATGACCTTGGAGTCATCCACATCCCAGTGTCGTATAAAATCAACCTCTGTTTTGAGATATTGGGAAAAGGGAACGCTGAATACCAAAAGTTGATCTCGGTCATTTTTGTTGTACGGGACCACATTGGACAGTAGTGAAAGCAAATTCCCGGCTCCTTCCAGTTTTACCCTGAACTGATAGAAGTTGTTGTCGTTGATGTCAACCCGGCTATTTTTGAAAAAGGTATAGTTGGAGGCAAAGATGAGGTTGTTTTCCGTCAATCGCTGTCGACGTTCCTCTATACGGTTTACTTCATTGAACTCTTCGGAATCCAAGGGTATTTCATTATTCAAGACAGCCCCTACAAAACCATTGGCCCCTTCGGGGATGTTTAACTCAAATGGGTCATCCTCATTGTCCACTTCCTTAAAGAAATCTGCAAATTCTGGGTCTTGGTCAAAGGCATCGGCTATATTGTCCAGATTTCTATAGGTATTTCGATATACATTGTAGAAATTGTCCGGGTTGGTGTTCCGCACAAATTCCACATTCAACAATTCCACATTGTGTTTTAATTGGGTCGATGGAGACCAATTGTAGGATAGGATGGAATTCAGGGACTGTTTGTCCAACCCTATGTTTCGTTGGAAGTTGGTACCTGCCGATAGCCTACTTTGCGGAAGCATATAATATGGAATGATTTTCTCCGTATTGAACGGGAACCAAATCCTGGGGAAGGTAATGTTCACATCACCACCAAGCTCCGAGGTAAACGGTTCGTCGGAGAAGAGGGAGGCGTCGCTCAACAGGCCTATGGAACCCCTTGCGGAAATGTTCAGGGTTTCTGCCCCGCCAAAAACGTTTCTTGTAATGACCGATGTACTGAATGCGGTACCCACCTGTTGTATGTTGGAGTGGGTCACATCAAAGTCGAGGTTCAATGAAAACTTGGGCCTTGGCGCCAAATACACATTGGAAATCAGTTGGTTTTGGGTGGTGTCTGGAATAAATTCAATGTTCGGATATTTGAATGTGTTCAGGTTGGTGATCTGTCGGTAGGTGCGAATGCGGTCCAGATCCCTGTAAATGCTGTCTTTTTGGAAAAAGATAGCGTCGGTCAATGCTTTGGGGTTATACCTGAGCCTGTCCTTGTAATAAATAGTGTAGTTGTCATATTCCAAGGATTGCAGCGAATCGGTTTCTCCGCCGATTACATAATCGGCATAGATATTTATTTTTTTAAGTCGATGGATTCTATACGGGCTGTTGACATCCGTACTGTCCGAGGTGCTTCTGAATTTTTTGATGTTCAGTTGTACGTCCATCAATTGGTCATCGGCCAGTTGGGTGGTGTCACGAAGAATATCGTAACTGATGGAACTTTCCTGAAAATTGTAGACCCCGGAGTTTCGGAACAAAGCGGTCAATCGTTCCCGTTCTTGGTTAAAGTTGGTCAGGTCAAATTGATCGCCTTCTTTGACCAAGGTAAGATCCAATGATGCATCGTAAATGGAATCCAGTTCCGGGGAGGTTATATTTTTTTGGACGGTGTCAATGATAAAGGGTTTTCCTAGATTGAGTTTATATTCCAACTCGGCCCTTTTTTTTCTTTTTCCTTCGAGGATGCCATAGTTTCCCGAATTGTTGAAATACCCTTTGCTCCTGTAATACGCCTCCAGCCTTTCCACCGATTTTCGGGTAAGTGCGGTATCTATGACTACGGGAGGTTCCCCGATCCGTTTTAGAAAATCACTGGCTCCTTTTACAATAAAGGATTCCTGAAGACGGTTCACCTGTTTTTGGGAAAGGAGATTGTTCAATCTTTTTTCCCTTTTTTCCTTGCGGTGGAGCCAATCTTGAAAAGAAGAATCTGGATTTTCCTTGGCCAAATTATAGAGGTTGAGGCGCAGGGGGTATCCAAGGACGTTACTGTTGGGTTTTTGGGAAATAAGGCCTTTGATTTCACTATCGCTTACCTTTTCCTCATCCACATAAATGGAGTTCTTGGTGAGCAATAATTCATCATCTCCCACCTTTTTAAGGGTATTGCAACCAGCCGCACTCAATATAAGCAACAATAACCCTATTTTTGTCACGTTGCGCATTAGACCTAAAGAACCCCTCATAGACGCCAAAAATACACGATTTAGATGGTTACAAAAAACCAAATTAAACTAGTTGTAAACCTAAAGCAAAAAAAGTACCGAACTCAACACGGTTTGTTTGTTGTGGAAGGGGAAAAGACGGTTTCGGAGCTGTTGAACGCAGGCTTGAAGCCCTTTGGGCTGTTTGTGGATGAGGTTGAAAAAGGAACGGATTTTAACAATCCGGAATTGGTGTCGAGTACCATATTGAAACAAATGAGTAGCCTGTCCACTCCCAATGGGGTGTTGGGCGTTTTCCATATCCCCGTTCCAAAACCCGTTGATGGGGCAGATTGGGTGGTTGCCTTGGACGCCGTTCGGGATCCGGGCAATTTAGGGACCATTATACGGTTGTGCGACTGGTTTGGGATACCGCATTTGGTCTGTTCCCAAGATACCGTGGATTGTTTTAACCCCAAGGTACTACAGGCCACCATGGGTTCCATAGCCCGGGTCAATATGGCTTACATGGACTTGGGAGCCTATTTGGAAGAAACGGCATTGCCTGTTTATGGTGCTTTTATGGATGGCGACTCGGTATATCAGCAAAAATTACCCTCCAAAGGAGTTTTGGTGATGGGCAACGAGGCCAATGGAATTTCTGAAGCTGTTAGTGGATTGGTCACTACGCGTATTTCCATTCCCCAATATGGAAAAACCACAACCGAAAGTCTGAACGTTGCCACGGCCACGGCCATTCTTCTCAATGAAATCAGAAGATGATTGGATTCGTGGATTCTTGGATTTTTTTGAACTTCACTATCCAACTATCCAACCCTATTCAAAAGTGAAATTGATAAAGATGCCCCGGGTGCGCATGGCATTGATATTCCCGGTCCAAGGACTGTTGGGGTCTTCGTCGGGGACCAATTCATCCGTTAGGGCAAAGACGCCACGTATGGAGGGCGAAAATTTGAAGTATTCTGTATAAATGTCGATACCGAACCCTAGTTCGTACCCATACACATTTTTTTTCATCCGAAACTCCCCGCTGCTGTTGTCGTCCAAACTATCTTCCTTGCTCCCCAAGTTCATGGAGGTGTACACGCCTCCTGTGATAAAAGGTTTCCAGTTACCAATGCGACGGGTACTGGCCTTGATCAATAAGGGAAAACGGATATAGGTGGAGCGGACCTCACGGATGGCGTCGGCTTGTGTGGTAAAACCGGGAAAGCCCAAATTTCTTGAGGTGTACAATAAGCCGGGCTCAAAACGGGCATCCAAAAACTCATTGATGCGCATTTCGCCGATAAGTCCAACATTGAATCCAAAACTTTTCTCTACCAAGATGTCCCGGCCAATATCGTTTTTGTACTCAAATTGAAAATCGTATTGGTTGAAACCGAGGTAGTATCCCCAGTTCAAAAACTTTTTGTCCTCGTTTTGAAGGTTGAGTATGGGGTCTTCCCTAAACTGTGCCGAGGAGGTTGGGCATGCCAGCATAAGCAGGCCAAACAGAAGAAAGATGTTTTTCATCAAACTATTTTGTAGCGACATAAATGGAAGCTGCTCCAAATGTCTGGGGTTTGTTCTCTACTCCTATAAACCCAATTTTGGCCAAAATATTGTTGAAAGCCTCCCCATGTGGAAAAACAGATGCCGATTCGCTGAGGTAGGCATAGGCCGATCGGTCTTTGGAAAAGAGCTTGCCTATAGTTGGTAAAATGTATTTGCAATAGATATTGTACCCTTGTTTAAAAGGAGTTTTTGTTGGCACGGAAGTTTCCAAGATCATTAATATGCCTCCGGGTTTTAGCACTCGGTGGATTTCTTGTAGGCCTTTTTCTAAATCTTCAAAATTGCGGACACCGAAGCCTACCGTGACCGCATCAAAACTTTGGTCGTCAAAAGGCAGATTTTCACTATCGCCCACGATCATTTCAATGCTGTCTTGGAGGTTTTTTTCCTTGATTTTGGTCTTTCCCACTTCCAACATGCCGGGAGAAATGTCCAATCCGATGATTTTTTCAGCTCCAGTTCCCATCATGGCAATGGCCAAATCACCTGTACCCGTAGCGATGTCCAAGAGGGTTTTGGGTTTTTTGGCCGCCAGAAGCTTTACCATCCGTTTGCGCCATTTTAGGTCTATTCCGAAGGAAATTACACGGTTCAAACCGTCATAATCACCAGAAATAGTGTCGAACATTTGCCGAACCTGCTCCTTTTTTCCCAATTCAGATTCCTTGTAAGGCGTAACTTTTTTTGACATCTCCTTATTTTGCTGGCAAATATACAATTTCACCTTATGGGAGGCGTACAAAAATATTTGTGTAATTTTGCCGGGAAACGGGGAACTTTTTCCGTATTATCTTAAGAATATGTCTTTTAGGCCACGGTCACTATTCTTTGTGTCAAATACAGGGCACAAATTGAATCGATTTAACAACACATCTTATTCCAATCAATGAAAATCATTATTGCAGGTGCTGGTGAGGTAGGGTTCCATTTGGCAAAACTTTTGTCCTATGAAGCGCAGGATATTACGTTGATTGATCCAGATAAGGAGAGCTTGACCTATGCCGATAATCATTTGGATATACGGGTGCTTCGTGGTGATGCCACTTCCGTGCAAGTACTTCGGGATGCTCAAGTGGACGGTTCAGATTTGGTAATTGCGGTTACCTCCTCCGAAACCACCAACATTACCCTTTGTTTTTTAGCAAAGCAGTTGGGGTGCAAAAGGACCATAGCCCGTATTTCCAATACGGAGTTCATGGATAACCGTGAACTCATTAAGTTCGAGGAGCTGGGTATTGATGAGTTGATATCGCCCGAACGATTGGCCGCTATGGAAATCCAGCTCATGCTGAACCAATCGGCGTTCAACGATACCTACGAGTTTGAAGGGGGGCTGTTGACCATGTTCGGGGTGATTTTGCCCAGAACGGCCCCGTTTGTGGGGAAAATGGTGAAAGAGGCCGCTAGGATTTTTCCCGAACTTCACTTTATGCCCATCGCCCTACAACGAATGGGAACGCAGTTTACCTTGATTCCCCGTGGGGATACCGTGTTCAAAGAGGGAGACCAAGTGTATTTCATTACCTCGGACAAGGGGGTGGAAGAGCTTTACAAGCTTACCGGGATGCAAAAACAGGACATTAAAAATGTGATGATCTTAGGAGGCAGTAAGGTGGGCTTCAAAACGGCCCGTGACCTGTGCACGAAAAAATTCAATGTAAAACTCATCGAAAAAAATAAGGAAAAAGCCTTTGATATTGCCGATGAACTACCCCATGCCCTGGTCATCAACGGGGATGGTAGAAATGTGGAACTTCTGGAAGAAGAAAGTTTGGAATCCATGGATGCCTTCATTGCCGTTACGGGGAATTCCGAGACCAATATCATGTCCTGTCTGGTAGCCAAGAACAAGCGCATCAAAAAGACCATTGCCCTAGTGGAGAACATGGATTATTTTCAGTTGTCCCATTCCATTGGCGTGGATACGTTGATCAATAAAAAACTGTTGGCGGCCAATAGCATATTCCGCTATATAAGAAAAGGAGAGGTGTTGGCACTGACCCGATTGAACAACCTAAATGCCGAGATATTGGAGTTTGAGGTCAAGGCTTCGTCACTGGTAAACGGGGAGATCATCAAAGAACTGAACTTCCCAAGGGAAGCCAGTATCGGTGGGGTCATTAGAAACGGCGAGGGAATCATTGCTCTTGGGGATTTTAGGATTACGGAAGGAGATCGCGTGGTGGTCTGTTGCCTGCCCAAGGCCATCCCAAGGATAGAAAAGCTGTTCCTATAATGAGGCTCAATACACGAATCATTGTTCACATCATGGGGCTATTGTTGCTTTGCAACGGGTCCTTTATGCTTCTGGCAGCCTTTGCCAGTGGTATTTATAAAGACGGTGCCACCTTGGATATTACCCTTGCGGCCATTGTGACCATGCTCTTCGGGATGATGGCCATGTTCAATACCCGCGGGCACAAAAAGGAAGTAAAACGCAAGGAAGGTTACATTATAGTGACTTTTGGTTGGGTGGTGATGTCCATTTCTGGAATGCTTCCCTATCTCTTTTCTGGGTCTATACCTTCCATTACCGACGCTTTTTTTGAAACAATATCCGGCTATACCACGACAGGGGCGTCCATTTTGGACGATATTGAATCCCTTCCCGAAGGAATTTTGCTTTGGAGGAGTCTGACCCACTGGATCGGGGGAATGGGGATCATTGTGTTGGCCATTGCCATTCTGCCTCTTTTGGGGATAGGGGGGATGCAGTTGTTTGCCGCGGAAGCACCAGGTCCGGCCGGAGATAAATTACATCCTAGGATTACGGACACCGCCAAACGATTATGGTTGATTTATTTTGGATATACCGTTGCGGAAACCGTATTGCTTAAATTGGCGGGAATGACATTTTTTGATGCCATCAACCATGCATTGGCCACCATGTCCACGGGAGGGTTTTCTACCAAAAACGCCAGTTTGGCGTATTGGAACAACGCACCTGTGATCCAGTATATCACCATTGTTTTTATGTTCTTGGCCGGAAGCAATTTTGTACTCAGCTATTTTGCGTTCACAGGACGGGTGCAACGTATTTTAAGGGATGAAGAGTTTAGATACTACTTCGGCTTTGTGGTGATTTTCTCTATTTTGGCCGCATTGGGCATCTACTTTAAGGGTGATGTGCCTGTATCCGATTTTCATCCCATGGTCTGGGGCGAAGCCGAAAGTGCTTTTAGGCATGCCCTGTTCCAGGTCATCGCTGTAATCACTACCACTGGTTTTGTTACGGCAGACTTTACCTCATGGACCCCATTTTTGACCGTTTTCTTTTTTGGGTTGATGTTCTTGGGGGGTTCCGCGGGATCCACGGCTGGTGGGATTAAGGTGATGCGCCATTTGATCATCATCAAAAATGGGGTCTTGGAGTTTAAACGGACCTTGCATCCCAATGCCATTATTCCGGTTCGCTATAATGAAAAGACAGTAACGGAGCATATCGTGTACAATGTCATCGCATTTTTTGTACTGTACATGCTTTTGTTCATCATTGGTTCCTTGGTATTGGGCTTTTTAGGGCTGGATTTTGTTTCGGCCGTAGGTGGGGCTGCCTCATCCTTGGGGAACGTAGGTCCGGCCTTTGGTGACCTTAACCCTGTGAGCAATTACAACAGTTTGCCGCCTGCCGGAAAGTGGTGGTGTGGCTTTTTAATGCTGTTGGGCCGTTTGGAGCTTTTTACGGTCTTGATCATCCTTACCCCTTATTTCTGGAAGAAGACATAAAAAAAACCTCTTGATGTTGATACTGCAAGAGGCTTTTTATTATTCTTATTGTTTTTCTGGATTTGTACCCTGAATAAGTTTCAGGGTTTCATCTTAGTCTTTCAGATGAATAAGATGCTGAATCAAGTTCAGCATGACATCAAATTAAACCACAGCCTTGATTCTTGCAATGGCTTCCTTCAATTCTTTTTCTGATGCTGCATACGAGATGCGAATGCAGTTGGGGTTTCCAAAAGCTTCTCCGGTAACCGTGGCCACATTGGCATGCTCCAAAAGGTATAGGGCAAAATCAGAAGCATTGTTGATGGTGGTCCCGTTCAAGGTCTTTCCAAAGAAAGCTGAGATATCCGGAAACACATAAAAGGCCCCTTCAGGAACATTCAAGTTAAACCCTTCAATCTCTCCCAAAAGACCCAATACAAGGTCTCTTCTTTTGTGGAATTCATCGATCATATACTGGATTTTGCTCACGGGAGCTTCCAGAGCGGTGATAACGGCACGCTGGGCAATGGCATTGGCACCACTGGTCACCTGTCCTTGTAGTTTGGTACAACCTTTGGCAATCCATTCGGGAGCACCGATGTATCCAATACGCCATCCGGTCATGGCAAAGGCTTTGGATACGCCATTTACTGTAACGGTCCGGTCGTACATACCCTCAATACCGGCAATGCTCACATGGCCTCCGGCAAAATTGATGTGTTCGTAGATTTCATCGGAAACCACATAGATGTTTGGATGCTTTTTCAAAACCTCGGCCAATCCTTCCAGTTCGGCTTTGCTGTACACAGAGCCACTGGGGTTGCAGGGTGAGCTGAACCAGATCATGCGGGTTTTTGGGGTAATGGCCGCCTCCAACTGGGCAGAGGTCATTTTAAAATCGGTATCAATATCGGTCTTTACCTCCACGGGAACACCTTCGGCCAATTTTACAATATCACTGTAGCTTACCCAATACGGTGCGGGTAAGATTACCTCGTCGCCTGGGTTCAAAACCACCATGGCGATATTGAAAAGGGACTGTTTGGCTCCTGAGGACACCACAATTTGATTGGGGCCGTACTCCAAGCCGTTGTCGCGCTTAAACTTTAGCGAAATAGCCTTTTTTAATTCAGCATAACCATCCACTGGGGTATAACTGCTGTAATTGTCGTCAATGGCCTGCTTAGCGGCCTCTTTGATAAAATCGGGGATGTTGAAGTCCGGTTCGCCCAAACTCAACCCAATAATATCCTTTCCTTCATTTCGTAACTCCCTGGCTTTTGCAGCCATGGCCAGTGTGGCCGACGTGGACATGTTCTGAATCCTGTCAGATAAGTGGTTGCTCATTGATTTTGCTATTTTACTAGTACTGAAGTGCTGGGTTTTTACCCAATTCCTTCAAATGTTTGAAGTGCGAAATTATAGCTTTTCTGGTAGTTTTATACTCGTTGTAAGGCAAATTAAATTCCCGTGCAGTCTGTTTCACAATTTTAGAAATATTTGTGTAGTGAATGTGACTGATATTGGGGAAGATGTGGTGTTCTACCTGATGGTTCAGGCCGCCTGTAAACCAGTTTATTATGCGATTTTTTGTACCGAAGTTCACCGTGGTGAAGAGTTGGTGTATGGCCCATGTGTTTTTCATGTTCCCGCTCTCATCGGGGAGGGGTGTTTCGGCTTCGTCCACAATGTGTGCCAATTGGAATACCACGCTCAAAATTACACCGGCCACATAGTGCATGATAAAGAAGCCCAAAAGTACTTGCCACCACGTAACGCCCCCAAAAATCATGGGGAGTACGATCCAAATGGTCAAGTAAATCAATTTTGTGATGACCAAGGTGCTCCAATTGATTACGGGGTTGGGCAGCTTTCCATAGCTCAATTTACGCTTCATGTAGCGATACATTTGCTGGAAATCTGTGGTCACGGCCCAGTTGAAAGTCAATAATCCATAAAGGAAAATCGAGTAATAGTGTTGGAACTTGTGGTGCTTTTTCCATTCGGCATGTTTGGAAAAGCGAAGAATCCTACCTGCTTCCATATCTTCATCATGCTCATGGATGTTAGTGTAGGTATGGTGCAGTACATTGTGTTGTACTTGCCAGTTGTATACGTTTCCTGCCAAGATGTAAATGCTGCTTCCCATGAGTTTATTGACCCATTTTTTATTGGAATATGCACCATGGTTGCCATCGTGCATCACATTCATGCCCACTCCGGCCATTCCAACACCCATGACAATGGATAGGATAACATAGGCCCAAAAGGGAAGGTTCAACGTTAAAATCAAAAAATAGGGAGTCAAAAATAGGGCGAACATCACTATCGTCTTCAAGTGAAGTTTCCAGTTCCCGGTCTTCTTTATGCCATTCTCATTGAAGTATTCATTTACTCTTTTGTTCAGTGTTCTGAAAAACTGTGCAGAATCCTTTCGTGAAAACCGGATGGTGGTCTTGTCCATAAAAAAAATTTTAGCAAAGGTAACCAAATGGACCGTTAGGGCCCAACACCTTAATGTTAGAACGGTGTTAACCTGTTTAAAAGTATTAGTTTTGCTAAAATTAACAAACCTTAGATGAACATCGAGCTTATCTTCAAATATTTTACAACGCTCACCGATGAGCAGAAAGAGCATTTCCTTGATTTGGAGGCACTGTACCAGGATTGGAACAAAAAAATCAATGTGGTTTCCAGAAAAGATATTGATGAGCTTTACTTGCGCCATGTGCTTCATTCCTTGGGAATAGCAAAAATACAATCGTTCAATGAGGGCTCCCGGATATTGGATGTGGGGACCGGTGGCGGTTTTCCGGGAATTCCGTTGGCCATTCTATTTCCCGAGGTCCAGTTTACCTTGGTGGATGCCATTGGAAAGAAGGTAAAGGTGGTGCAGGAGGTTGTGGAGGGTCTGGGGTTGGACAATGTGACTGCCCATCATACCCGTGTTGAGGATTTGGATGGCCAGTTTGACTTTATTGTGAGTAGGGCAGTGGCCGCCATGCCCACTTTTGTGCATTGGACCAAGGGAAAAATCAAAAAGGACTCTGCCCATGCCCGTAAGAATGGGATCCTCTATTTAAAAGGGGGCGACTTGGAAGAGGAATTGAAAGACTACAAAACCGTCCAAATCTTTGATTTGAGTGAATACTTCGAAGAAGATTTCTTTGAAACAAAAAAAGTGGTCTATTTACCACAAAAGTTTAAAGGGCAGGACTAAATGCTCCACATTCGTTCATAGACCAACCTGCACTTTCTGCAATAGGTCTTTGCGTTTGACCAAATCCGGTCAAACTTATTGGACACGTTTTCTACCCATGTATTGATTCGCTTTCTCATATCGTATGGGATTTATACTACAAAAATACCAAATTACGTTTAGTTTACAATTAATTAACGTTAAATTTACATTTGAAGTGTGTTTATACCTTCCAAAAGCATGTATTTTTAAAACAAACCTTGTTTTATGCAGTTTAAAAACACTGATAATTAGTGATTTAAGAAGAGTCTATTCGTATAGGTATGAGCCGGCTGCTTGACTCATTTTACGATAATCATGCCCAATTTTTGGGACGATCTTAATTTCCCAATTGAACATCGCACCTAATTTTTTGGAATTATTTTGTGACAACTGGTAGAAATATTGCGCTCTCTCCAGACGATGGGAACCTTGTTGGTCTGCTGATTTTGAACGCAACAAAGTACCTCCCGTTTCATTCTCATTGTCCATTTCTCCAATGAAAAGAATCAATTTTTTGCCAAATGATGCTTTTAGGTCATCAACAGTAAGCGAACTATTCTTAAGACCAAATGGTAATGGAGACCCAAAGTCAGGCAACGTATAGAAACCTGAATTGGAAGCCAATATACGGTCTGCTTTTGAAAAGGGGCGGAACAAGGCGAACCTGTGAAGGATTTGCCCGCCAGCCGAATGCCCAAAAATATCATAGGAAGTTTGATTTGATTGAGTTGCTGTAATGGCAAAATCAAAAATTGCATCAAAATCGTTAAAGAGCCATTTTCTTTTTTCAGGATTTATGTGGTATACGAGTTTGTCCTCATCCAAAATAGCTTCATTGGTTCCCTCAACCCATGATACACATTCGGAAATATTTAGATTCTGTATAATGCCACCAAGGTGATAGTCCTCGAACCCGTATTCGCTTTTTGGATACATGGGGGAGAGAACCAGTACATTGTATTTTTCGGAATTTACAATCCAAGCATCCCGGTAGGTATCAGCATTTCTCCCCGCTCCTGGAATCACCAAGATTACTTTTGAATCTGGATTGAAGTTTTTAGGTCTATGATAATACACATTTATTTTACTGGTATCATCCAAGTTTTCTACTTCCATTTGAAAATAACCAGACCCTTCTTGAATGGGGTCTGTGTTCTGTCCCCGAAGGTTTAGAATCGATATGAAAAAGACAAAAGCAAACAAAAATAGTTTTGAATGAATCATGGTATGCATTGGAGTTTAAAAAGTGAGGTGATTATTCTAAAATTCCGATAGTGATCAACCAAGGTTTTACATAAGAGAGAAGGTCATAACGCTCATTGGTTTGGGTGTTGAGAAAGTTATGGTCTCCGTGCGGAAGGATTACCACTTTAAAGTTGGATTTGTTTAAGCGATGCAATTCTTCAATTGTGGCATCTACAGGAATTACGGGGTCATTGGTTCCTAAAAACCAAAGCGCATCTGTTTCAAGTTGCTTTAGAATGTTTCTGGGGTCAAATCCCTTTTCACCGTCAAAATGCTGAAGTTTTTTATGGGCCTTGGCAATGGTAACCCCACTTTCATCCCCATCTCCCGTAAGTTGACTGAAATAGTGTTCTTCACCAGCAGAGACGGCAACACCTTCCCCAATGATCATAAAATCAATAGCCTTGCTTTTTGAAGCTGCCAATGGCATGATCCATCCAGCTTGGCTTCCACCCAATAGACCTAGCTTGGCTCTTTGGAGTTCTGGTTTTTCTTTTATCCAGTTTACGCATGCCAACACGTCAGAAGCTAAAAGGTTGAACCATACTTTGCTACGTGCCACAGAGAAAGATTCGTATGTGCCACCAGATGCCCTAACCCCTCTCTTATCGAAAGCCAATACGGCCATTCCCAACTGTGTTCCCAATCCGGTATAGTAACTTACATCATTGTAGGTCGAAGGAGCAGACCCATGAACAACAATCAAGACTCCATTTATACTGTCACGGTTTATGGGAGAGTAATAAGCGGCATTAAGCATTATGGAATTGTTGGGTATCTGGGCCTCTTCCATAGCATAGCCTTTAAATTGACTTTCTTTTTGAAAGATTAGCTCCATGTTGCAAACTGGGCACAATCCGGGATGGAAGTAGCTTTCTTTGTGACAATCGAAGGCACAGGGAGGGCATCGATATAGCTTCTCTTGACCAATGATGCACTGCAAAAAACAAACACCAATGAGGAGAAAAGGAAATAGGCGGTTGAATATCATAACTTTTTAAATAAGGGGCCATTTTCGGAAAGTGAATATCCAATGATTTTGCCATTCCCGTCCCTTTTGAAAAAAACAGGCTCATTTTGGATATTGGAAAAAATATCCTGGTCCTCATGATATATGGGATAGGAGTTCCCATTTATCTCCGCGCTCAGGTTGCCTTCCTTTTTGTTATAGACAAGCTTTAATTCTGAATCGTTATTGTGCTGGTAGATACCTTCAAAATCTTTGAAAAATTCCAACGGCTTTTTGTCGATATACGGATTGTCATTGGAAAGGATCAATCCGTCGCCCAACTTCCAATTGTCGTACTCCATGTAATATGCGGTTCGCTTGGCTGCATTCAGGCCTTGTAGTTTGGCCACTAAATGCAAGGCACCGTCTATTCCGGCAGAAATGCCTGCTGTGGTAATGACCTTTCCGTTATCTACAAAACGAACATTTCTGCGTACATTGATTTGAGGGTGGCTTGTTTCCAAATTGTCAAGAGCACTATGAAAAGTCGTGGCCGTTTTACCATTCAAGATACCGGCTTCCGCCAAGACAAAAGCCCCGGTACATACTGAAAAATGGTATTGTACATTTTTCTGCTTTTGAATCCAATCAATGACTTTCGGGTTTTGGGAAGCGGCTCTGGAGTTTCCTCCGAAAAAAGCTAAAATGTCAGCTTCTGGTGCATTTTCCACACTGTAGTCGGGTATTATTTTTAAGATACCTTGCGATTTTATGGGCTCTTGGGTGGCCGAGACGGTAAAAACACGGTATCCTGCATAGGCAAAGACTTCCATAGGGCCTGCAAAATCCAACACTTCCACACCATCTTGAAGATAAAAGGCAATGGTTTTGGAGTCACTTTTTTTAATGAGCACCATATTACAGTGCGAGCATGCGCCAGGAGCATCATGCACTTCTTGGTCACATGTTGCGCCACAGGGTGGGCAAATGTATTTGGTTCGTGTGGAAAGAGAGGTTTGGGCCATAGCGAAGTAAGAAATTAGAAAACTTGCGAATAGGAAAATTGACCTTTTCATGATAAATGATTTTGGTCAAAATTAGGTCAAAACAAAGGGGGTGTAAAGGACAACTGTCCGCAGTATTGGGACAATCAATCCTTCCAATCGGAAGGGAGGGAGGCGGTGTGTTTTTTTAGAAGAGACCGTAATTGGTTACTGCTTTGCAACCCACAGGATTCTGCGACTGCACTTACTTTTGAGCCAGTTGAAAGGAGTTGGGTGGCCCGTTCCACCCGTAGTTTATCCAAATAGTCACCAATGGTAATGCCCGTAGTTTTTTTAAATAGCCGGGTAAGGTTTCTTGGACTCATGTGTACGGCATCCGCCAAATCCTCTATGGTGCTTTTGATGCTGAGGTTTTTGGCCAGCAGATCTTGAACTTGATGAACCCTTGTATCGATATGGTTCCGATACTGTAGAAAAACACTGAGTTGCGGGTCGTTTTCAGTTCTTCGGAGGTAGATGACTACCTCTTTGGCAATTTTGGCAGTAAATACGGGTCCGAATAGCTCTTCCATCAAAAAAAGAGCTAAATCGATCCCTGAAGAGACCCCGGCACTGGAATACAAGTTCCCATCTTGGACGATCAAGCGGTCTGAAAGTACCTGTGCTTTAGGAAATCTGGATTGAAAGTCTTCCAAATACCTCCAATGGGTAGTGCATTTTTTTCCATCAAAAAGACCGGACATGGCCACCAAATAAGCTCCGGTGCAGACGGAACAAACTCGAACCTTGTTTTTGTACTGCTCCCTTAGCCAATCAAGAAAAACCGCATATGTTGTCTTGAAATCACGTTTAAAGAACAAATGGGATTCCAGTCCTGGAATAAACAGGAGGTCGTCCGGTTTCAGTGTATGGGCATGGAACGGCGTAAGGTTGCCCAAGGATACTCCGGCACTGGAGGTTTGCTCCGAATCGCCTTCAAGGTTCAAATAAAAGGTTTCTACTTCAATGCCATAGTCCTTGGCTTCATAAAAAAGGTGCGCTGGTCCCGTTAAGTCCAGCAGTTGAACTTCGGGAGGTACCAGAAAAAATGCTCGATGTTTAGATTTTTGGTGCATGTTTATGCATAAAGATCATTAACATTGGCTTGGGCAATATCAATAAATAATTGGCTCATTTTCTCGCATACCAAGGAGAAAAACTTCTCTCCTTTCTCTTTGGTGGCCATACTGGGATTGCCAACTCCGGTATCTTTACTGATTTTGGACCAAGGCCTTTCGGTCCAGGCCCAACCTTCGGAAAAGGCCTTTATTTTGTTCTTTAGTTCCTCGCCATCTCCCCAATCTTCTTTAGGGAGTACCAATTCAGGGGCCAAATGGAGTATAAGGCTGGTTTCCATTTCATCGGCATGATCACCAGGATGATCAAATATCTCTTTTTTTTCTGCCATTCCCGGCCAATGGGTGGTACACAGGAACATGTTCGGGAACAGTAGGCCNGTTTCCATTTCATCGGCATGATCACCAGGATGATCAAATATCTCTTTTTTTTCTGCCATTCCCGGCCAATGGGTGGTACACAGGAACATGTTCGGGAACAGTAGGCCCAATTCCCTAATGATGGCCTTCCAGTTGTTGCCGCCGTGGCTGTTTAAAATCATAAACTTACGTATGCCTTGCCTTTCCAAGACGGTGATGACATCCTTTAGGATGGCAAATTGGGTGCTGGGGTTGAGGTTCATGTCCAAATAAATATCGGATTGACCGGTATTTACTCCAAAAGGAATTGTTGGAAGGGCTATTACCTTACAACCTTGTTCCCATGCCAGTCTTGCAGATTCTTCGGCAATGGCAGTGGCCTCAATGGTATCGGTGGAATAGGGTAAGTGGTAGTTGTGGGCTTCGGTGGCGGCCCATGGTAGAACGGCCAAGTCAAAAGATTCATCTTTTAAGTGTTTCCAATTGGTGTCGGCCAATACGTAAGGTCTAGGCATGTTTTAAGGTTTAGTGGATAAAAAAAGACCGCTATTCCAAATGAGGTATAGCGGCCATGAAATTATGGATTTATTGAGTTACCCCAAAAAAGGATAGCGATAATCTTCAGGAGTTACAAAGGTCTCTTTTATAAGTCGTGGAGACACCCAGCGCAAAAGGTTTTGCATGGAACCTGCCTTGTCATTGGTTCCAGAAGCTCTTGCTCCTCCAAAAGGCTGTTGTCCTACTACGGCACCTGTGGGCTTATCGTTGATATAGAAGTTTCCGGCACAATTTTGCAGTGCTTTTGTGGCTTCATCAATGGCGTAACGATCTGCTGATAGAACAGCTCCGGTCAATGCATATTCCGATGTGCCATCCACCAATTCCAAGGTTTTGCCCCAATCGGCATCCTCATAAATATATACCGTTACCACTGGTCCGAAAAGTTCAGTACACATGGTGGTGTACTTGGGGTCGGTGGTTAAAATGACCGTTGGCTCAATAAAATAACCAACCGATTTATCGTACCCGCCACCGGCAATGATTTCCGCATTGGCATCGGCTTTGGCCTGATCAATGTATTTGGCCAATTTGTCAAAGGAGCCTTCGTGGATCACCGCGGTAATGAAATTGCTCATATCGGCAGGAGAACCAGGTTTGTTGAACGAGGCGATATCTGCCTTGACCAAATCCAAAATTTCATTTGCCGTGGATTTGGGCAAATAGACCCTGGAAGCTGCACTACATTTCTGGCCTTGGAACTCAAAAGCACCCCTTGTAATGGCTGTGGCCACTTGTTGAGGTTTAGCGGTTGGGTGGGCGATGATAAAGTCCTTTCCTCCGGTTTCCCCAACAATCCTTGGATAGGTTTTGTAGTTGTGGATGTTGTTTCCTATCTGCTTCCACAATTCTTTGAACACATGGGTGGAACCTGTAAAGTGGATACCCGTAAAATCAGGACTTGATAGTACGGTGTCCGAAATCATGACCGGATCTCCATAGACCACATTGATGACCCCATCAGGAAGACCTGCCTCCTTGAAGACATCAACAATGACCTTCGCGGAAAAGATTTGACTGTCACTGGGTTTCCAGACCACCACATTGCCCATCATGGCGGCACTTGCAGGCAAATTCCCGGCAATGGCGGTAAAGTTGAATGGGGTTATGGCGTAGACAAAACCTTCAAGGGGTCTGTATTCCACCCGGTTCCAGATACCTTCGGCGGACTCGGGTTGTTCGGAATAGATCTGCGACATGTATTCCACATTGAAACGTAGGAAGTCTACGATTTCGCAGGCAGAATCAATTTCGGCTTGAAAAATATTTTTGGATTGGGCCAACATGGTGGCGGCATTCATTTTGGCACGATACGGGCCGGCAATCAATTCCGCAGCTTTTAAAAAGATGGCGGCACGTTGTTCCCAAGTAAGGTCTGCCCAAGCTTTTCGGGCCTCCAAACCATTGGAAATGGCCTGCTCCACATGCTTTTTTTCCGCCAAATGATAATGGCCTACCACATGCTGGTGCTCGTGGGGCGGGGACATAGGCTTGGTGTTGCCAGTTTTTATTTCTTCGCTACCTATATAAAGAGGCACTTCAACCTTTCCGTTATAATAGGCGTCGTACTGCTTTAGTACTTCCTCGCGCTCGGGAGTGCCTGGCGCATAACTTTTTATGGGTTCATTGACCGCGGTCGGAACTTGAAAGAATCCTTTTCCCATGATACTTCTTTTAGGAGATTAAAAATTCCACCAAAGGTAGTAAAAGGAAAATCGATTTTAAAAATGAACGGGCCTAGTTTATGGCAAAAGGTGCGGAGAACTTGAATGTAGGTACCTCTACATCAAACTCTTCGGAAGTGGTGAAGTTTACCATTTGGTAATGGCCGCGCATGGCACCAATGGGTGATGCCAGTAGACAACCAGAACTGTAGGTATGGGATTTGCCGGGTTTGATGACCGGTTTTCTGCCGATCACACCTTCTCCATCAATGGTCTCTATATCTTTTAAGGCATCAAAAATATCCCAATGCCTAGCGGTTAGCTGTACGGTGTCCTTGCTGAGATTCTCTATGGTGATGGTATAACCAAAGGCGTAGTGCATCTTGTAGTTTTTGAAAAAAGTGCCTTCAAAAGTGGTCTGCACCGATACCTTGATTCCTTTAGTGACTTGAGTAAACATACTTCTAATACATAAAAACGCTTCCTGTAAACAGAATAATGACCGCAATAAATGCCAGTATGGTAAATATAGTGTTCAGAAAGAAATATTTGACAATCGTTTTAAACGTTCCCTGCCCGTAAAACCTTTTCATGGCCATGTACAGATATATGCTGAAAACCAAAATAAACAGCACTGCACTTGACATATTGAAAATGGTGTCAATTATCAAGCTTAGGATGAGCAAGATAAATAATAAGGATTGGTTGTGAAAGCTGAAGATAAGATGATCGGTGTAGGTGTATTTTTTTCTGATGTACACCAACCAAATGAAGATCGTGAACAGTGGTAAAAAGAAAAATATGGCAAAGGGCATTCTGGAAATCGAGGCGTTCAGAAAGCTCCCCGGTCTACTGATTACCTTCAATAGGCTATTGGCAGAATTAAAGGCCATTCGGTTGCCTGGGGTTCTTTTAACATTATACTTGGCCTGCGTCTCGTCAAAACTGAACAGGGTGTCTTGTTTGATCATTTTGGAAAAAAAGCCCACCTTTTCCATGAAATTGTTGATTCCTGATTTGGCTTCAAGGTCTGCATAGAATTTTGTGGGGTCGGCCAACATTAAGGAGTCCTTGTGTTGGTCTTCCGTATTGGTGGCCTTGGCAAGGGAATCCAGAACGTGCATTCCAGTGACCACCTCTTTGGTGCGTACTTGGGAAGAATCCAATTTTTCCAGAACCTTGGCCGTTTCTTCCTTAAGCTTGGTGCTATCCGTTGTGAAGGTGCCCGACTTAACATTGTAGGATACCGGGGAACTTGAAAGAAGATTGCCATCGAATCTGGAGGCGGCCTTGTCCAAGCTTGAAAATTCATTGTTAAAGGCAAACATCAAAAAATAGATAAAGGCCAGACTCAACAAAAACCGAAAGGGGTTGGTGTAAGAGACCCGTTTACCTTCAATATAGTCCTTGGTGATTCGCCCGGGACGCCATAATAGGGCTGAAAGTGTTTTTAAAAGTCTGGAGTCGTAATTGAAGAGTCCGGAGAAAAATTCATCAAAAAAATCTTTCAGGGTCAACTTTTTGGTGCTGTTGGCCTGGGAGCAATTGGGACAATATTTGTCGCTCATGTCCAACGGATGGCCACAGTTCAAGCATTGCGTGCCCCTAAACTGGAGTTCGTATCTGCCTTTACTGATCAAGCTCTTTTTCTTGGTCATGCCCTAGAGGGATTTGCAGCTAAAGATAGTTAATTGCTGATTGTTCTGGAATTGACGGAACCTATACCTATTATACTATCATATAAATCGCCAAAATCCCGGTAGTAGACCAAAATAAGGTAATTGTTTTCCGTAAAGTGGAAATTGCCGCCAACAAAGTTGGGGTCAATGGTGCCATCGGCACGCTCTACCACATATTTGTAGTTGTAGAACCCCTGCTTTATGGGCAGGGTGAGTTCCATTTTTGCGGTATCGGGATTAAAGGTCATCTTATTCTCCTCTTCCAATTGGTAGTTGTTGAACTTTCCGACCACGTACACGTTGTCCAAACCTATTTCATTGGTGTAGGGGAGGCTAAAATGAACCATGGAATACTCTGCTTCGCGTGAAACATCATCACCTTGGAGGGTCCTGACCACAAAATCGCCATTGATGTCCGGGAAATAGGTGTAGGGCCGGTCATTGCGAAATTCGTTGGTGAATAGGATATGGTGGTATAGGTCCCTGAACTCTACTTTGGAAATGGCAAAAGTGGGCGACCTAAGATCCTTGGTGTCAAAATTAAGGTATTCGTTGCCACCAAAGAAACTGGTTTCCTTATCATATTTATAGACCAACTCGGTGCCGATGGTGAATTGGGGTTTGACGTTGTACAGGGCCGTGGGCCAAAAATGGTTCTGTAAAATGGCTACTTTGACCTCGTTCTTGGGGTTCACTACTGGAAATCCAGCGGTATTGATGTTGAACTGGACCACTTGCTTTTCATTCAAAAAATTAAAGTCCCGGGAGCGTTTTACGGTCCCGCCTACCCGAACCGCATCCCGATAAACCACAAACCGTCTGGAAAACTGAAGGTCGCCATAGCTGTTGTAAATCTCAAGGACATAGTTTCCGCTGACTTTCAACCGAACATTTTCGTTGGGAATGGTCAACCTGTAATTGGAATAGGGTTGTAGGGTGGTGTAGCTGTTCTCGTAATCTATGATGCGCTGGTTGTCCGCTCCGGACAAATATTGCGACTTTAGAAGCTGGGAAGGGGTCCAGTCATAATCACAATGGATTATTTTATAATAATAATCCTGTTCCTTGGCGGTAAGATCATCAAACTCCAAGGTCATGGTTTCGCCCAATTGGATGACCGGGAACTGGTCTTCCGTAGGTCCCCTAAAAATAATGGTCCTGATGTTTTCCGGGGGATTTACTTCTTCCTGTACCTGTGCAAAAGCACCCGTTATGACTAATAAGAAGAACGTTGATTTGATCAAAGAGCGCATGCTAAGCGTGTTTTGGGGTAAAGGTAAACAAAAAGTGTGCCTTGAAAATTTAGTTCGATGTAATCCCATTTTTATGGGCAATAATTATGAAAACAATCCTTTAAGTACTAAATTTGCGACCGATTTTGATAACAAAAGGTCTACAACAATATGTCTAAAGACATCCGGATTAAGAAAGGGTTGAATATCAACCTTGTCGGGGCAGCAGAGCAGACTACTTCCAAAGCCGTTTTAAGTAACGTATATGCCCTAAACCTAGATGATTTTCATGGTATCACCCCCAAAATGCTTGTGAAGCAGGGCGAAGAGGTAAAGGCGGGAGAGCCGCTCTTTTACAACAAGAACAAAGAAGAAATGCACTTTGTTTCCCCTGTTAGCGGTGAGTTGGTGGAGATAGTCCGTGGCGCTAGGAGAAGAATCTTGACACTAAAGGTTCTTGCCGACAAAACACAACAGTATGTTCAGAACAAGGTTCCAGATTTGGATACGGCCGATGCCGCAACCATCAAGACCTTTTTATTGCAATGTGGAGGCTGGCCCTTCATTAAGCAACGTCCCTTTGACGTGATCGCCGATCCAGATGTGACACCCAAGGCTATTTTCATTTCGGGATATACCTCGGCTCCCTTGGCGGCAGAAGTCAACTATGTGTTGAGGGGCAAGGAGCAGGAGTTGCAGGCGGCCGTCATGGCACTTTCCAAGCTAACACCTGGAAAAATCCATGTGACCATTGGGCAGACTGGAATATCCCCATTTGCAGACCTTGATGGGATAGAACTTCATAGAATATCAGGCCCCCATCCTGCAGGATTGGTGGGTACCCAGATCAATAGCATAGACCCAGTGAACAAGGGTGAGGCAGTATGGACCATATCTCCACAGGACTTGGCCATGTTGGGAGAGCTTGTGTTGACCGGGAAGTTCAATGCGGAGCGTACCGTTGCCTTGGCAGGATCGGTCATTAAGTCCCCGCGGTATTATACCACAAAAATTGGCGCCGAGATATCTACTTTTCTATATGCCAGTGGTGTTAAGGAAGATAGGTTCAGGTTGATCAATGGGGATGTGCTTACAGGAACCCGCACCAATACCGAAGGCTATCTTGGGTTCTATAACAATACCGTAACGGCCATCCCTGAAGGGGATGATTATGAATTATTTGGATGGAACAAGCCGGTATTCAATAAAATTTCAACGACAAGGGCGTTGACCTTCTCATGGTTGCAGCCCAAAAAGAAATACGATCTTAATACCAATACCAATGGCGAGCACAGGGCTTTTGTGGTCACTGGCCAGTACGAAGAGGTGTTCCCATTGGATATTTACCCATTACAGTTGTTAAAAGCTTGTATGGTGAAGGATTTGGATGAAATGGAGCAATTGGGATTGTATGAGGTTGCTCCCGAAGACTTCGCATTGACAGAATTTGTATGTATCTCAAAACAACCACACCAACAGATCATCAGGGAAGGATTGGATTTGTTGCAAAAAGAACTTGGATAATATGGGATTAAAAGAAAAATTACACACGTTCAGGATAAAGAATCAGGACAAAAAATGGTTTCCCGTTTTCAGTGGGTTCCATACCTTTTTGTTCACCCCAAATGAGACTACCCATAATGGTACACACATCAAAGGGGCCGATGATTTAAAGCGTACCATGAATACCGTGGTCATGTCGCTAGTGCCTTGTTTGATCTTTGGAATGTTCAATACAGGATATCAGCATTACTTGGCATTAGGAGAGATTGAGCCCGTGGCCAATGGTTTCTTAAGTGCAGGTTTCTGGACCATGGACAATTTTCTGCTAGGTCTATGGAAAGTGCTTCCGTTGGTGATTGTTTCCTACGGCGTTGGACTTGCTATTGAATTCTTGTTCTGTGTGATTAAGAAACACGAGATAGAGGAAGGTTATTTGGTGACCGGTATGTTGGTGCCATTGATTGTTCCCGTGGATTTGCCACTTTGGATGTTGGCCGTGGCCGTAGCCTTTGGAGTAGTCATTGGAAAAGAAGTTTTTGGTGGAACGGGAATGAATATCTTGAACCCCGCACTCACCATTCGTGCCTTTTTGTTCTTCGCCTATCCTACTTGGATGAGTGGTGATAAGGTATGGGTACATGGTGCCGTGGATACGGCGGGAACCGCGGATGCCATTTCCGGGGAGACCGTATTGGGTTCATTGGCACAAGGTGCTGAACCAAGCTATTCCCTTATGGATATGTTCTACGGATTTATTCCTGGTTCAGTTGGGGAAACGTCCACACTGTTGATTCTCTTGGGAGGGCTGTTCTTGGTCTTCTCCAAAATAGCCTCATGGCGCATCATGTTGAGTGCAGTTCTTGGCGCTTTGTCCATGGGATTGATATTCAACGGTGTTGTGGATGCAGGTTGGATTCCGGAATACAGTAAATTCTACGCCTTGATGAGCTTTGAATACTGGCAACATTTATTGGTGGGAGGTCTGGCCTTTGGTATTGTATTTATGGCTACCGACCCTGTTACCGGTTCACAGACCAATCAAGGGAAATGGATCTACGGGTTTTTGATCGGTTTCCTATCCGTTATGATACGGGTGTTCAACCCAGGATATCCGGAAGGAGTATTCTTGGCCATCTTATTGATGAACGTTTTTGCACCGACCATAGACCATTATGTGGTACGTGGCAACATCAAGAAGAGATTGAAACGATTGAAGACAGCAACCATATATCCCAAAGCATCGGATGAAGTGGATGCATTAAAAACCGAAACAGCGTAATTGTTATGGCAATGAATACGGAAAAGAATAGCTATACGGTAATATTTGCGGTGATCATGGTAGTCATCGTAGGGTCAATACTTGCTTTTTTGGCCACGGGCCTTAAACCGAGGATTGATGAAAATGAACGCTTTGAAAAGCAGCAGAACATTCTCTACGCCATGGGGGTCAACCAGAACGAGGGAGATGGAAGCGTAACCTTTATCCCCACGAACGAAGTGGAGGCAGAGTTTTCAAAGTATATCAAAAAGCAAATGGTGGTACAGGGCAACACTGCCACCGAAAAGGCAGATGCCTATTTGATCGACCTAAAAAATCAAATAGCACAAATCAAGGCTGGTAACAATGCCGAACTGCCACTGCTTGTAGGTGAAAAGGACGGTAAGGAGTTTTACATCATCCCTATGTACGGTAAAGGACTTTGGGATGCCATTTGGGGCTTTATATCCTTGGATGAGAACATGGTGGTACAAGGCGTATACTTTGATCACAAAGGGGAGACGCCAGGTCTGGGGGCCAATATCAAGCAGCGCTTCTTTATGGACGACTTCCAAGGGGAATCCATCTTGGATGGCAATCGTTATGCAGGGATTGGAGTGGTAAAAGGAAACAACGACCCCCTTAATGAGGATAAGGAAGACAATGAAGTGGATGCATTGGCAGGGGCCACCATTACAGGTAATGGTGTCACTGCGATGATCAAAGAAAGCTTAAAGCTTTACAAACCGTATTTAGAAACCATTAGAAAGAAATAATATGGCGCTACTATCAAAAAAAGATGCAAATCTGATATTGGATCCGTTGGCGGACAACAACCCCATTACCATTCAGGTATTGGGAATATGTTCCGCATTGGCTATCACGGCTGAACTAAAGGCGTCTGTGGTAATGGCTCTTTCGGTACTTTTTGTATTGGGGGCCGGTAACGTGGTAATTTCCTTGTTGCGTAACGTAATTCCATCAAAAATTAGGATCATTGTGCAATTGGTCGTAGTGGCCACCTTGGTGATCATTGTAGATCAGGTGCTCAAGGCCTTTGCCTATGAACTGAGCAAGACCCTTTCCGTTTTTGTTGGGTTGATCATCACCAACTGTATCATCATGGGACGTTTTGAGGCCTTTGCCTTGGGTAACGGACCATGGAAGTCCTTCTTGGACGGTATAGGAAACGCCCTTGGATATGGTGTTATTTTGGTTATCATCGGATTCTTTAGGGAGCTTTTGGGTTCCGGGACCTTGTTTGGTTTTCCGGTCTTGGGAGACCCTGTGACCAAGACAGGCCTGTACGCCCTTGGATATGAGAACAACGGCTTTATGATCATTCCACCTGCAGCTTTGATTGTAGTTGGAATTGTTATCTGGGTGCAACGTTCCAGAAATAGGACATTAATAGAAGAAGCATAAATAGGAGAGTATGTTAGAGCATTTAGAACTGTTTTTTAAGTCGATCTTCATAGATAACATGGTATTCGCGGTCTTTTTGGGAATGTGTTCCTACTTGGCCGTATCCAAGAAAGTATCCACTGCCGTAGGTTTGGGAGCTGCCGTAATCTTCGTATTGGGGGTTACCGTGCCTTTGAACTGGTTGTTGGACAAATATTTGTTGCAAGACGGTGCATTGGTCTGGTTGGGCCCTGAGTATGCCGATTATGATCTGGGATTCCTTTCCTTCATTCTGTTCATTGCAACCATCGCCACTATGGTACAGCTGGTTGAGATAGTGGTAGAGAAGTTTTCCCCATCACTCTATAACTCCTTGGGTATCTTTTTGCCACTGATAGCGGTAAACTGTGCTATTTTGGGAGGGTCTTTGTTTATGCAGACCCGTGAAATCCCCAACTTGGGATTGGCACTCAATTATGGAGTGAGTTCGGGAATTGGATGGTTCTTGGCCATTTTGGCCATCGCCGCCATTCGAGAAAAGATAAGATATTCCAATGTACCCGCACCATTGCGTGGATTGGGAATCACGTTCATCATCACTGGGTTGATGGGAATCGGTTTCCAGAGCTTTGGGGGAATGTTGACCGGTGACAATGAGCCACCAGAACCAACAGAGACCACAACGGCCAAAACCGAAGAGATCAAGGAAAAGAAAGAAATTAAAAAGGAGATCGATGACGAAGAAAGAACCATCTCCTATAACGAAGTCATAAACAAATAAAGATGATATTAGCCGCAAGTACCGGAGGTACTATTCTGATTACCGTAGTAGCATTTCTTGTGTTGTTGTTATTGTTGGTGGCCCTATTGCTGTTCACCAAGGAAAAGTTGTCCCCTTCCGGTCCGGTGACCATCACCATCAATGGTGAAAAGCAAGTGGAGGTGGCTTCGGGAAGTTCCTTGTTGTCCACCTTGGGGAACCAAAAAATATTCTTGCCATCCGCTTGTGGTGGAGGGGGTACCTGCATCCAATGCGAGTGTCACGTACTATCCGGTGGAGGTGAGGCCTTGCCCACCGAAACTCCCCACTTCTCCAAAAAAGAATTGGAGCATGGTGCGCGATTGGCATGTCAGGTGAAGGTGAAACAAGACATGGAAATCACCATTCCGGAAGAGGTATTTGGTATCAAGAAATGGAATGCCAAAGTGGTTCGTAACTACAACGTAGCCTCTTTTATCAAGGAGTTTGTGGTAGAGATTCCAGAGGAGATGAACTACAAGGCCGGAGGGTACATCCAAATTGAGATTCCACCTTGTGAGGTAAAATATGCCGATATCGACATTACCGCCCACCCTGAAGAGCATGAAACCCCGGATAAGTTTCAAAACGAATGGGATAAGTTCAATTTGTGGCCGTTGGTAATGAAAAACCCAGAGACTGTGGAAAGAGCCTATTCTATGGCCTCTTACCCTGCTGAGGGACGTGAGATCATGTTGAACGTACGTATTGCTACTCCACCATGGGACCGTTCCAAGAATGGATGGATGGATGTGAACCCCGGTGTGGCCTCGTCCTATATCTTTAACTTGAAAGAGGGAGATCCTGTAACCATCTCCGGTCCATTTGGTGAGTTCTTCATCAATGAGTCCGATGCAGAAATGCTATATGTGGGAGGTGGAGCCGGTATGGCGCCGATGCGTTCGCATTTGTACCACTTGTTCAAAACATTGAAGACAAACAGAAAGGTGACCTATTGGTACGGAGGTCGTTCCAAAAGAGAGCTGTTCTATTTGGAGCATTTCAAGGAACTGGAGCGTAACTTCCCCAACTTCAAATTCTACTTGGCACTTTCTGAGCCATTGGAAGAAGATAACTGGAAGGTGAAAAAGGATATCAATGATGAGGAAGGCGATGGTTTCGTAGGGTTTATCCACAACTGTGTTATCGATAACTATTTGAACCACCATGATGCCCCAGAAGACATTGAACTGTATTTCTGTGGACCACCATTGATGAACAAGGCTGTCCAGAAAATGGGTGAGGATTTTGGTATTCCAGATGAGAACATCCGATTCGATGACTTTGGAGGATAAAAAAGTTTATTAGTGTCATCACCTCGAGAGCAGTCGAGAGGTAGTTATAACCAACCGATGCCCTGGCATCGGTTTTTTTGATTTTATGGGAAGAGAACTTTCGGAACAGGAATTGCACAATCTGGCCATGAATATTGTGGGTCGGGAACTCGAGGCCGATGGTTATGAGTTCATGGCCATCAATAGTAAGCTGAAGAAGAATCCGCAGTATGTGTGCCTCAAGGAAAAAATACTACATTTTATTGTGGTTCGAAATGTGGAGTTTCCGCATAATCCAAGAGACTATGATCAGGCATTGATGGAGACCGTGAAAGAACATGCTATAAAGTTTGAGGCCAAGGCTTATTTTGCCGGAGTTGGATTGTCCAATGCCTCGGATCGGAACTTGCCCCTGTACTTGGATGAAGAATATATTGTGGATTATCAAGGATTAATCGAGATAGAATGAAACATACATTGTTTTTAGTGTTCGGGATCATCGTATTTTGTGGATGCGGTTCCGATACATGGGTGAAGAATCAGAATAGGGGCAACGCCTTGGGCACCACCTATTCCATTACTTACATCGCAGAAGGGCATTTGGATTATCAGAAAGAAATTGATTCTGTTTTTCAGGTGTTGAACCAGTCCATGTCAACCTATATTCCCACTTCAGACATTTCAAAAATAAATAGCGGGGACTCCACCATTGTGGTGGATGAAATGTTCCAAGAGGTTTTTGGGATTTCCAGCAGGGTACATGAGGCCTCTAAAGGGTATTTTGACCCCACTATCGGCGTTTTGGCCAATGCATGGGGATTTGGTCCGGGAGAACAGATTCAGCTCGATAGCCTTAAGGTAGATAGTTTGTTGAGCTATGTGGGATGGGACAAAGTACAGTTGAACGGTGATCATACCATCACCAAAAAACATCCGGCCATCCGATTTGATTTCAATGCGGTGGCCAAGGGATATACCATTGACCGTTTGGGAGCCCTGTTGGATGCCAAGGGGATTCAGGATTATTTGGTGGAAGTTGGTGGCGAAGTGCTTGCCAAGGGCACCAATTTGGTTTCTGGAAAGCAGTGGACCGTGGGCATTGATGATCCCCAAGTGGAAACAGGAAGGTCGCTAAAATTGATCGTGTCTTTGGAGGATAGAGCCATGGCCTCCTCAGGAAATTACCGAAAGTTCAGAATAGACCCAGAAACCGGGGAAAAATACGTCCATACCATCAACCCTAAAACCGGGTATACCAAGAATTCTTCCATTTTGGCCACCAGCGTAGTGGCCCATACCTGTGCTGTTGCCGATGCCTATGCCACGACTTTTATGGCCATGGATTTGGAGGAATCCAAAGAGGTCTTGAAAGCGCATGGGGAATTGGAGGCCTATATTATTTATTTGGATGGTGAAGGAAACACCAAGGAGTTTATGACTCCTGGCTTTGGAACTTTGATCAAGAAATGATCATTTTTTCACAAGAGGAATGATCTCACCTTGCGCCAATCGGTATTTTTGAACCGCTTCAGGGGATAGGGTTTGGGTGTAATCCACTTCTTCAACAGTAAAGCCAATGCTTCGTAATTTGTCAAAATAATCCCTGCCATAAATGCGCACGTGGTCGTACTGCCCAAAGATGCGTGCCCGCTCCTTTTTATCGGTAATGGAATCGTCTTCAAAGGTAGTTTCCCTTTTTAGGTCCTGGGGAATCTGAAAAATGCCCCATCCCCCAGGCTTCATGACCCTGTAAAGCTCTTGCATCGCCTTGGTATCGTTGGGAATGTGCTCCAAGACATGGTTGCATAGAATCACATCAAAAGCATTTTCAGGAAAAGGAAGGTTGCAGATATCGGCCTTTACATCGGCCAAGGGAGAGTTCAGGTCGGTTGTGGTGTACTCGATGTTTCCTAACTTTTTGAACCGCTTGTAAAATGCCTGTTCCGGGGCAAAATGTAAGACTTTAAGGGGCTTGCTGAAGAACTCCGTTTCATTTTTGAGGTACAGCCATAAAAGTCGATGCCGTTCCAAGGAAAGGGTAGAGGGAGAAAGTACATTTTCCCTTGGGCTTTCATAGCCATAGGGCAGAAAGGTCCGAAAGCTTTTGCCATCAATAGGGTCAGTAAACCTGTTTCCCTTAAGGGAAAGGGCAATCAAGGGCCTCACCCAATAGCTCAATCGAATGAGCAGGGGTCTGGGGATAAGGTTAAGGATGTATTTGAATAGTTTCGACACGAATTTTCACTAATTCATTTTACAATAGTACTCTTTTGTAGGCCAAACTATCTTCCCCAAAGTTTATGATCAAACCCAATTTCATTTTTGACGCGGCCAAATAATTTAAAGTTTGTTTTACATGGCTACTACTGATTTTTTCTACTGCTTTTAGTTCTAGGATTATTTTGTCGTCTACTATGAAGTCAGCAAAATAGTGATGTTTTAACTTCTTTCCTTTGTAGATGATATCGAATTTAACTTCTTTTTAAAAAGGAACACCGTTGGATTTTAACTCAATTTCCAGAGCGTCACTATAGACTGCCTCACTAAATCCTTTGCCTAGTTCATTATGGATATCCATACATAGACCAATGACAAAGTAGGACTCATTCTTATAAATGATTTGGGACATTTATTTGAGCAATTGGTGAAATTAGTGTCGAGCAAGATAAAGTATTTTATAATACTAATTTCTTGGCCCGGAATTCCTCCTCTTCGTCACTGGAGATTCCCAATGCGTCATAAATATATTGGAATGTGGACAACAGTTCGGGTTTTCCATCAATCAGGGCCACATCGTGCTCAAAATGGGCACTGGGCTTATTGTCAGCGGTCAAGATGGTCCAACCGTCATTCAACTGTTTAATTCTCCGTGTTCCCATATTGATCATGGGCTCAATGGCAACGACCATACCGTTGACAAATTTTTTGCCACGTCCCCGTTTTCCATAATTGGGCATTTGTGGGTCTTCGTGTAGATCCTTGCCCAATCCATGGCCTACCAACTCACGAACCACACCGTAGCCATGGTCTTCACAATATTTTTGAATGGCGTATCCTACATCACCCACTCGGTTACCTTCTTTGAATTCACGAATACCAACATAGAGGGATTCTTTGGTCACCTTAAGTAACTTTTTGGTTTCCTCTGCCACTTCACCTACTTCAAAAGTGTAGGCATGGTCTCCATAAAACCCATTCTTCAGGGCGCCACAATCCACAGAAATAACGTCACCTTCCTTAAGAGATTCATTATTGGGAATACCGTGGACCACTTGGCTGTTAGGGCTCCAATTAAGTGTGTTGGGAAAGTCGTACATCCCCAAAAAGCCAGGTTCTGCACCCTGCTCCCGGATATACTCCTCGGCCATTTTATCCAATTTCAGAGGGTTGGCCCCTGGTTTTATTTCCTTGGCCAACATGCCCAAGGTTCTGGAAACGACCAAGGCGCTTTCGCGCATCAATTCAATTTCCTCTGCTGTCTTTACATGAATCATAGGGCAAAGATAAACTGAATCTATGGATTTTAAGAAATTCTGGGCTAGACCAATGGTTTTTGTGTCATTAACTCGGGTTGTGGAATGCCTATCATCTTTAAGATGGTCGGGGCAATATCACCCAAAACACCATCCTTGATTTGCTTGATCTCGGTATCCACCAGAATCAAGGGAACCGGGTTGGTGGTATGGGCCGTGTTTGGGCTTCCGTCCGGATTGACCATGGTGTCACAGTTGCCGTGGTCGGCAATGACAATGGTGGAGTACCCATTTTCTAGGCCGGCAGTAACCACGGCCTTGGCACATTCATCCACGGTCTCGCAAGCTTTGATGGCGGCGGACATAACCCCGGTATGGCCCACCATATCTGGATTGGCAAAGTTGAGACATACAAAATCGGTCTCACCTTTTTGAAGTTCGGGAATGATGGCATCCCTTATTTCGTATGCACTCATCTCGGGTTGAAGGTCGTAAGTGGCCACTTTTGGGGATGGGCACAGGAGGCGTTGCTCCCCTTCAAATGGTTCTTCCCTTCCTCCGTTGAAGAAAAAGGTGACGTGGGGGTATTTTTCCGTTTCCGCAATGCGGATCTGTTTCTTGCCATTTCGGGCGAGTACTTCCCCTAGCGTGTCTTTAATATTTTCTTTGTCATAGACCACCTTGATGCCTTTGAAGGAATCATCATAATTGGTCATGGTGACATAGTATAGGTCCATTTTATGCATGTTCTGCTCATGGAAATCCTGTTGGCTCAGGGCTTGGGTAAGCTCCCGGCCACGATCGGTCCTAAAATTGAAGAAGATGATCACATCGCCCTCGCCGATTTGGCCCAAAGGCTCACCATTGGCATTGGTCATCACCAAAGGTTTTATGAATTCATCGGTAACCCCTTCATCATAACTTTCCTGCATGGCCTTGCCAATATCCTGTGCTTTTTCACCTTGGGCATTTACCATGACATCATAGGCCAGTTTTACCCGTTCCCAACGTTTATCACGGTCCATGGCATAGTATCGGCCCACCACTGTGGCCAGTTGGGTGTTCTTGTCGGAACAGAATTGATCTAGGTCAATCAAAAAACCTTTCCCACTTTTGGGATCTACATCCCGGCCATCGGTAAAGGCATGTACAAATGATTTCTCCACACCGCTTTCTTGGGCAGCTTTGATGAGTGCTTTTAGATGGTCGATATGACTGTGCACCCCTCCATTACTGAGCAAGCCCAGAAAGTGAACGGATTTGTTGTTGGATTTTGCATGTGAAAAGGCATCCTGAAGCACTTTTTCATCCTTTAGGGTATCTTCTTTGACCGCTTTGTTGATCTTGGCCAAATCTTGATAAACGATTCGTCCTGCGCCCAAGTTCATATGGCCTACCTCACTGTTGCCCATTTGGCCTTCGGGCAGACCTACATTCATACCATCCGTGAGCAAATTGGCATTGGGGTATTGGGAATATAACGAGTCAATGAAAGGAGTGTTGGCCTGTGCAATGGCCGAAACCTTTGGGTCGGGAGACTTGCCCCAACCATCCAAAATCATAAGAATAACCTTTTTCTCCATACTGCAAAATTGTACCCCAAAAATAAAGTGATCTGCTTGGATGCGCTAGTTTTCAGGTAGTTTTCTAGTTAAGGAATTGATAATAATTTCCCTGCTTAAATGTAGACTTGTTAAAATTAAGTTATTTATCTGTTAATGCTGTAACACTTGCCGGTTTCAGGAGTCTACTTTTATATCAGTTTATTAATCATTAATCAAAAACGATTCATCATGAAAAAAACAATCCTATCGCTAGCTGCTGTATGTATGCTGGCCGCAACGGGCGTTTCCGCCAATGAACCTTTTATGGACTCCAGTTTGGATGCCACTATGATCACTGCACAACCTAGCATATTTTGCAAAGCCATTATGCAGGGCGATGTTGATACGGTTAGAAAAATGATTCAATTGGGAGAGGATGTCAACCAAAAATCTTTAGGAATGACCCCAATCCATTTTGCGGCCCGTTACAACCAAACCGAAATTTTACAATTGCTCATTGATAATGGGGCCAATGTAAAAAAACGTTGTGACCGCGGATACTCTGCAAAGAAGTATGCCGAGATGGCCAATGCCAAAGAGGCGCTTGCCATTTTGGAGGATGCTATGAAAAAATAGAAAAGGAGTTTATTCATCCGTAAAAAAAAGCCCATCCAAACGGATGGGCTTTTTTAGCTCATTTACCTATAAGTGTTCCTGTAAAAGAGTATGTGGCTTAAAAATCAAAGCCGGTAAAAGCTCTGTACAAAAATGCATAAAATGCCATGAAAAGCATTATGCCGCAAAAGATGGAGTACCCTTTTAAAAAAAGTACCACAAAGCTTGGTTTGCACTCGTCAAATGCCTCTAAATAGAGGTGTTTAAAATGTAATAGTGTTCCCATGTGTTCTCTCTTTTGGTTTGCACAAACAAGAAAAGAACGCTGGCTCGATTTGGGTTGATTCAAAGGTACATAAATCTGATGAACGTCATTTTATTCTCGATGAACACACAGATTCTATCGACCTGAATATTTTTGAATGGCCTCTTTTATTTTTTCAATGCGGTTTTCGGGGTCTGGATGGGTGCTTTGGAACTCAGGTACTCGGTTGGGACCGGCCGCCGCCTTGAGAATTTCCATCACCTTTATCATTTCATAGGGGTCGTAACCGGATTGTATCATGAACAAGACTCCCAGCTCATCGCTTTCCAACTCATCTCCCCGACCATTTTTAAGCAAGGTGTTCTGTCCAATCCCACTGACCAAACTTCCCATGTCGCCCCCAACGGAAGCGCCTGTTGCCAAGGTTTGCCAAAAACTGCTTTCGGCGATACGTTCGGCGGAATGCCTTCCAATGACGTGGCCTATCTCATGCCCCAATACACCTGCCAACTGTGCTTCGGTCAACTGTGAAAACAGGGCGTAGGTGATAAAAATCTGTCCGCCGGGCAATGCGAAGGCGTTTATGGTCCTGTCGTCTGCCAATAAATGAAAATGGTATTGGTAGGGGGTGTCCCGGGCAATGCTGCTTTTTACCAATTTGTTGCCCACGGCGTCCACTAGGCTTTGCATACGTTCATCCGGATAAAGCCCGCCATGTTGTTGGGCCATTTCGGGGGCGCTCTGCAGTCCAATGGCGATTTCCTGTTCCGCGGACATGTCTATATTCTGTACCCTTCCCGTATATGGGTTTTCTTCTTGATTGCTACAACGGCGCACAAAGGCAAAGGCCACAATGGCCAGTCCGATCAAGATACGGACCCTCCAACTTCCTCTTCTCATGGTGTTAGTGTTCTAGGGGAATTAAGGTACAAAAAAAGAACTATAAAAGTTTGGGGTTGATGTCCAAAATATTGTCTTGGATATAGGTTCTGATGAACCCTGCCGTAAAATGCTCGCTGCCCAAAAATTCTTCCCTTTGCAAAAGTTTTAAAATATTAAGTCTTCGGTAAGCGGTAAGCATGGGAATGGAAAGTGGCGCGTAGCTGTAGTGCCAAGGCTCATATTTGAATCCCCTTCGTTTGGATTCGTTGGTATAGACCAGATAAAATCCATATTTCTCCGAATTTTCATCCATCCACAGCTTGAATCCCTCAAAAGGTCCGCCGGGGCCAAACTTTTCTGGATCAAGGACATTGTTGGTGATATTGGGGTAGCCATCTATGATGTCAATATCAGTACCCCAATGGTGTCTGCTGGTACCGGGAATGGTGGAATATTCAATGATCTTTTCAATGGCATCGAGGGGTTCCATTCCGTCATCTTCGGTAAAGCGTAGATATTTTCGTTCCCAAATGCCTTCTTGTCGGTAAAAATCCCGAAAGCTGGAGACCATTTTAATATCAAATCCATCGGTAAAGGCCGCCTTCTTCATTTCTAAAAAGGAATCGCAGGCTTCCTTTCTCAGGTTGATGCCCTCGCCATAAAGTTCTACATCTGCCTTGCCCATTAATTCTTCCATGGAATACTCCAAATCGAAAAAATTGGGAAAAATAGGAGGGAGGGTGCAGGCCAAACCTGAAGCTGAAGCTGTTCTGATGAAGGTCCTTCTTTTCATGAAATTGATTTTCGCGACAAGTTAAGAAGTATTTTCCAGTCCTGCGAAATGGGTTTTATCTGTCCAAAAACAGAAAACCGGTATATTGTAATCGGAGGTCGTTCAAGCTTACCAGATAATAGTAGACGCCCTCGGGTAGGCCAATATCCTGGCTCATGATGAGGCTACCGGTATTGGATAGGCCGTAAAATTCGTCCACATAGTTGATTTTTTCATAGACTTTTTGCCCAAAACGGTTAAAGATTTGCAAGCTGTTGTTGGGGGACTCTTCCATCCCTTCAATCACCAAAACGTCATTGACCCCATCACCATTGGGGCTTAAAAAATAGTTTCCCAGTGTGGGATTATTCACTGCAAAAGTATCCGTGGGCAGGGGAATGGTGCCAAAGGTTATGGCTTCATAGTCACTGGGGACAAAAGTGTCGGAGACTATAAAACCATCATTGACGTTGCCACTTGAGGCAGAATTTCCAAGAATGACCCATTGTCTGGCCGCTTTGCTCCATCCCACAACAATAACGGATTCCACGGTGGCATTGGGAATCTGTTCCAATCCACTTCTTGAATTCCAGCTAAGCGTAACCTTTGCGGGGACATCACTTTGTACAATCCAAAACTCCTTGTCGGAAACAGTACCGATATCCCTGACTTTTTCTTCAACATTAAAACTTTGAAGAATCGAGGAGGGGTTGGATGGGTTTTCAAAAAAATAGGCGCAGATGGCCAGTGGACTGTTGGTTTCCGAAGCAAGGGTCAACGGTCTAAGCTGATTTTGATCGCCAACAGGAAATGAGAAAAGACTCCTATTGTTTACAGCGGCAAACCCTGTGACTTTGGAGGCATTGCTTTCCCCGGTAAAAAAACCGGTATCCATAAAGTTGAGATATAGGGTTTGGTCATTTTTAGGCGTCAGCACGTTGCCGTCCACAAAATTGGTGTTGTTTTCTACAAGTATGGGGTTCAACAAAAAGACATTGCTGTTGGTCAGGATTTCTATGTCCCAAAGTACAGGAGGGATGTTTCCGGTTACCTGGATCACTTCATCGCCATAAAAACCTACCAGACCCTGGTTCTGGTCAAAAGAGGAATCATTGATCAAATTGGTGTGTAGTCCCAATCCCATGTGTCTGCCTGCATGTACCCTTAGGTTGCCGCTATTGTACAGGGCGGTTTGGGCCTGGGTAAGGCAAGCCATTAGAAAAATAGGTATGTAGTGAAAGGGTTTCAAGATTTAAAAACGTATAACGGTGAAATACCAATCTGAATCTTGACTACTGCCAGTTTCATCAAAAACGAGTACATCAAAAGTAGTTGCACCTTGATTGGTTGCCTGAATTATTCTAACATTACCTGAAGTGCTATCGGCTGTTAATTGTATTACATAATCATCCGATAACCCTGAGTCTAAATTAACCGTATAGTCTCCAATCCCATTTCTAACAACTCCGGCTGCATCTAAACCAATTGTGCTTTCCGCGGTGGCGGCGGCGTCAACCTTTCCCATAGCTATAACCGGATTGGTGACGGCTACTTCAAAATCCTGTGTTGCAGGTGTTGGAGTAACAGTTATACCTGTACCTGCTGATACAGTTTCGTTCAAAATAGATAAGTCGGCTTGATTTGCTGGTGTTGCTGGAGTACTTAAGGTCAATATATTTCCAGCACTTAGACTTAGGTCTTGTAGTTCGTTGGTGTCGTCGTTGACAAACGCCGACAGGTCCACTTGGTTTCCGGGTGTCGCGGGGTTGCTCAGGGTTAGTATGTTGCTTGCATCTACACTGATGTCGGATAGTTCGTTGGTGTCGT
>NZ_JBMYIX010000004.1:0-183344 GCF_049629585.1 Flagellimonas algicida
TAGTTCGTTGGTGTCGTCGTTGACAAACGCCGACAGGTCCACTTGGTTTCCGGGTGTCGCGGGGTTGCTCAGGGTTAGTATGTTGCTTGCATCTACACTGATGTCGGATAGTTCGTTGGTGTCGTCGTTGACAAATGCCGACAGGTCCACTTGGTTTCCGGGTGTCGCGGGGTTGCTCAGGGTTAGTATGTTGCTTGCGTCTACACTGATGTCGGATAGTTCGTTGGTGTCGTCGTTGACAAACGCCGACAGGTCCACTTGGTTTCCGGGTGTCGCGGGGTTGCTCAGGGTTAGTATGTTGCTTGCATCTACACTGATGTCGGATAGTTCGTTGGTGTCGTCGTTGACAAACGCCGACAGGGCCACTTGGTTTCCGGGTGTCGCGGGGGTGCTCAGGGTTAGTATGTTGCTTGCGTCTACATTGATGTCGGATAGTTCGTTGGTGTCGTCGTTGACAAACGCCGACAGGTCCACTTGGTTTCCGGGTGTCGCGGGGTTGCTCAGGGTTAGTATGTTGCTTGCGTCTATACTGATGTCGGATAGTTCGTTGATATCACTCAAATCTTCATCCGCAGTAATATGGTTATTGATGGCGGTGGTGTTGGCCAAAATATCCGCGCTCTCCTCTAATGGTGAAAGGTCTGTAAAAAAGCTGGTGGTTCCTTCATTTACTGTTAGTCGGTTGTTGGCTGGGTTAAAAGTTACCGCCGTAATATCATCATCCGCTAGATTATCCACATAACTTTTTGTGGCGGCATCCTGCGGGGCTGTTGGATTTTGCAAATTGGTAAGCCTAGCGGCATTCCCCATGCTCACGTCGGTCAAGGGAGTGCCAAACCCACTAAGGGGGATGGACAATTTGTCCAATTTAGCATTGGTAATGGTGCCATTTTGTATTTTATCGTTGGTTATGGTCTCTACGGCAATATGGGAATTGAGAACGGAGAAATTGGTGATGTTGTCGCTTCCGATTTTGTTCACCTCATAATTGTAATTGATGCCATCGGGTGTATCCTCTTGGGTAATGACCACTGTACTGTCCTGAGATGTAACATTGTGTAGGGCCAAGGTGCTTACGGTGAAGGAGTTGTCCAGAGTTTCACAGATGTTGATCCATTCCGTGCCATTATAGTAATGAAGGCAATCTTCGTCGGTGTTGTAGACCAAGGCACCGGCCAAAGGAGTAATGCTGTTCATCTCGATATTGCTGACCCTGGTAATGACCAAGGCACGCGTGCTGCTTTCCAATTCCAGTACGGAGGCTGGGTGCAAGGTTTGCGGATTATCGCCAATTTTTACCTGACCGCTAAGGGTGTTGATCATGAGTAGGCCAATGACCAAGTAGAAGATATGCGTTTTCACAGTATTCGTATTTGAGGGTTTCCAAACGGAAACTACAAAACTAAACCTATGATCGGATTATGGGAACATTTCCCGTCAAAATGCGAAGTTCAAGGGTGAACGGGCACCCTATTTGCCTTAAAAGCCGTGATAGAATTAACAAAAGTTTAGAACGGCTTTATTTTTTTATATCGTCTTCAAGGGTTTTCTTTAACTTGGGCTAAATATGTTTTATGAAAAATGCAATTGTCATCCTGTTCTCGCTGCTCCTTTCCGGGCTGTCCATGGCGCAGGATAACCGCCAGATTTTGAGGGGAAAGGTACTTTACAGGAATACCAATGTACCCAATGAGAATGTCATCAATTCCACCACGGGAATGGCCACCATCACCAATGAGGATGGCGAATTTGCCATTTCAGTGCAGGCAGGGGACCAATTGGTCTTCACGGCGATCAATTACCAGTTGGAAGTCATTACGATTACGGGTGAAATTCTACGGAACAATCGCTTGGTGGTGGAAGTGAACGAAAAAGTACGGGAGCTGGATGAGGTGGTCGTGACCCCTGAGGACCAAGAACGTTTCCTGGAAGTGAAAAATGAGGATTTTAAAGAGTATAACTACGAGATAGACCGTAGCACCGAAGTGGAGAATGTCGCAGAATCCCGAAGCGTTCGGGGTATGCGGGACGGACTGAACTTCGTGAATATCTTCAAGGCCCTGTTCAAGGCGCAACAGGCTGAAGGTCAGCAGAGGGAACCGCTCAAGGTCAGTGAGGTGCTTAGGCATGTCTATGATGATGAGTTTTTTGTGGCCGACCTACGGTTGCCTCAGGACAAAATAGATGATTTCTTGTTGTATTGCGATGATAAAATCCCATCGCAGACCCTATTGCGCAAGGAAAACGAATTTCAACTTATCGATTTTTTGGTAACCCAGAGCAAGGCCTATTTGGCCACCATGGATGACGAATGAAAAGATTCCTTTTGGCATTCGGATGTCTTATGGCAATTTCGGTCCAAGCACAAGATGGACCTTCCAAATCCCTTTTGGGCAGGGTCACCAGTCAAGGAGGTGATGTGGCCGGTGTAGTGGTCCAGAACATCAGTTCGGAGCAGGCTGTGATCACCGATATGGATGGGAACTTTTCCATTATAGTGCAACAGAACGATACCTTGGTGTTTTCGGCGGTTCAGTATCAAAGAAAGGTACTTCCCATAACCGAAGTGCTCTACAACACCAGTTTTGTAATGGTTCCCTTGGATGAGTTTGTGAATGAACTGAAGGAAGTAGTGGTAAGACCGTATGACCTTTCTGGCGATCTAAACCAAGATTTGGACAAACTTACCTTGGAGAAAGACGTTAGCGCCGAAGCTTTGGGATTGCCCAATGCACACCAGAAAATACCCACCCAAAGCGAACGGAAATTACAGGAAGCCGGCCGAATGAAGATCGTTGGTCCAGCTATTCCCATTAATCCCTTGATAAATGCCATAACCGGTCGCACCAAGATGTTGAAGGAAAGGGTGAAGTTGGATGGGACCTATGCCCGGACCCAAAGGGTCCAGGATTTTTATGTAGACTCGCTTTTTGTGGTCACGTTAAAGATTCCCATGGAAAAGATTGACGACTTTATGTATTTCTGTGAGGTGGATGAAGCTTTTCAAAAAACCGTAGATTCGCACGATAAACTCAAAATTTGGGATTTTATGGTCCAAAAGAGTAGGATGTATCGGAAGAACAACAATTTGGACTAGATTTTTGTCCATCCTTTGGCACAAAAATTGACCTAATACTGTAACACACCCCAAAGTTTTGAGTCAAATAGTACATATGATGAAAACGAGAATTGCAAAAAGAACGGCACTACTTTTTACTGCCGTACTTCTTTTGTCCTTTGCGTCGGCACATAAATTCTACGTTAGCGTTACCAATGTGGTGTATTCCGAAAAGGAGGATGCCCTTCAGATCACCAGTCGCATCTTTATTGATGATTTGGACAAATTGTTGGAGGAACGCTACGGTATCAAGGCAAAATTGGCCACTCCCAACGAAGCCAAGGTTTCCGATGAGTATATCGAAAAATATTTCAGGGCCAAGTTTGTCTTGGAACTCGATGGAAAGCCAACTCCCTACACGTTTTTGGGCAAACGCTATGACAATGATGTGGTGATCTGCTATTTAGAGGTTGCCCAAGCCAATTTTGAAGGGCTAAAAACACTTTCCGTACAAAATGAAATCCTTACCGATCTTTTCGATGAGCAGCAAAATGTGGTCCATATCAAATGGAAGGGACACAAAAAGAGTTTTGTGCTCATTAAGGAAAATAATAAAGGAATGTTAAACTTATAACGTATTGTTAAGAATTGGTTAAAATACGCTATTTTTCACCGTTTTAAAATCAAATTAAAAATGAACAAAGTCAAGTATTGTGTTGCTTCTTTCTTGTTTCTTTTTGGTGCCGTGACATTATCGGCGCAGGAAGAAGGAGAGGTGAAGCAAGAGCGACAACCCGGTCATTATAACCAAAGTAAATTTAAACAGTTGTACGAGGAGTTTTCCACTCCAAATAGCTATAGGGCTGCATCTGGGGCACCGGGCCCAGATTATTACCAGCAGCAGGCCGACTATGTCATTGATGTGAAATTGGATGACAAAAATGCACGTATCCATGGCGAGGAGACCATTACCTATCACAACAATGCTCCTGAGGATTTAGAATTTCTATGGGTGCAATTGGACCAAAACGTACGGGCCAAGGACTCAAAGTCCCCTCTACGCAACGGTAATGGAGTGAACATTGCCTATACGGCAGGAAACTTTGCCGAAACTTATATCAATGAGCCTTTTGATGGAGGTTTCAACATAGAGTATGTAAAGGACGCCAGTGGAAAGCCATTGTCCTATACCATCAATCAGACCATGATGCGGTTGAACATTCCCCAACCCCTAAAAAGTGGAGAAAAAATATCTTTCTCCATAAAGTGGTGGTACAATGTACCCGATCATACAGTGAACAGGGCGCGTTCCGGATTTGAGTATTTTGAGAAAGACGGTAACCGTGCCTATGTTATAGCGCAGTTTTTTCCAAGAATGGCCGTCTACAGTGATGTGGAAGGCTGGCAGAACCATCAGTTCTGGGGAAGTGGGGAGTTTGCCCTACCCTTCGGAAATTATGAGGTGAGCATTACCGTTCCATCCGACCACGTTTTGGATGCCACGGGTGAATTGCAGAATCGCGATGAGGTGTTCTCCAAAGAAATGATGAAGCGCTACAAAGAAGCCAAAAAGTCATACGATAAGCCCGTGATCATTGTAAACCAGGCTGAGGCCGAAGCCGCTGAGAAAGGCTTTGCCACCGATACCAAGACCTGGAAGTTCAAGGCCACCAATGTCAGGGATTATGCCTTTGCCACATCCCGAAAGTTTATTTGGGATATGCAGGCCGTAAAGATTGGCGGAAAGGATGTTATGGCCGTTTCCTTATATCCCAAGGAGGGAAATCCCCTTTGGGAGGATATGTCCACCAAAGCTGTGGTACAGACCCTAAAGACTTATTCACAACATACGTTTGATTATCCGTATCACAAGGCCATTTCCGTTCACGCCAAGAACCAGGGTATGGAGTATCCCATGATTTGCTGGAACTATGGTCGTCCTAACGAGGATGGTACCTATTCCGATAGGACCAAATTCGGGATGATCAGTGTGATCATCCACGAAGTGGGCCATAACTTTTTCCCAATGATCGTAAATTCAGATGAGCGTCAGTGGGGATGGATGGATGAAGGTCTGGATACTTTTATGCAGTATTTGGCAGAGCAGGAATTTGGAAGGAACAATCCAAGTGTCATTTCCCCCAACGAAAATTACCCATCACGAAGAGGGAATCCAGCCGATATTGTGCCCTATATGAGTGGAGATCAAAGCTTTATTTCCCCCATCATGTCCAATCCGGAGAACGTATACCAATTGGGCCCGAATGCCTATGGTAAACCTGCCACTGCATTGAATATTTTGAGGGAGACCGTAATGGGCAGGGAATTGTTCGATCATGCGTTCAAGACCTATGCACAACGTTGGATGTTCAAACACCCTACCCCAGAGGATTTCTTCCGTACCATGGAAGACGCTTCCGCAGTGGATTTGGATTGGTTCTGGAGAAGCTGGTTCTATACCACCGATTATGTTGATATAGGCGTAAAAGGCGTCAAGAAGTACTATGTGAGCAGCGAGCCCACGGCAGAAATGAAAAAGTACATGGCGGACAGGAACATTACCGAAGCCGATTTGCCGCCCTTGGTATATTTGGCCGAAGAATCCAGCGAGGACTTCATGCCTGAACTGAAAGGGAAGGCCCCATCAGAAACTTCGCAGAACCTAAAGGAATTTATGATGGACAACATGACCGAGGCCGATAGGGCAAAGGTCAAGGAGCCCAAATATTTCTACGAAATCACCTTTGATAAGCCGGGAGGCATACCCATGCCCTTGATCGTGGAGTATACCTATGCCGATGGTACCAAGGAAAATGTTACCTATCCCCCAGAAATTTGGAGAAAGAATGACGCCGAAGTAAAAAGGGTCATTTCCTCACAAAAAGAGTTGGTGGGCATTGTGGTAGATCCCAAGTTGGAAACCGCGGACATTGACACCACCAATAATGCGTGGCCCATGAAGGATGAAAAATCCGATTTTGATAAGTTCAAGGATAACATCAAAGGAAAATAATACAAAACTCTTGAAAGAGCCTCGTGATTTCACGGGGCTTTTTTTATTTTCCCAACAACTTCTGATTATATTTGTTGTATGTATTTTCTATTCATTAGCGGAGGAGAGATTTTTTTCATCCTATTTATAGTGGTGATGGTCTTTGGTGCCGATAAAATCCCTGGAATAGCCAAGGGGCTTGGTAAGGGAATGCGTCAGCTGCGGGATGCTACGGACGACATTAAGCGTGAAATCCAGAAAAGTGCCGAAAGCCAGGGCATCGATACCGATTTTACCAAAGATATTAGGAATGAACTCAACGAGGTCAAGAAAAATGTGGATGAAGTAACGGGCTCCATCAAAAGGGGAACCAAGTAATCCATGTTGGAGCGGCTTCTGGAGTGGGATCGGGACACCTTTATCTATCTCAATGGGCTGGGTATTGAAAGATATGACGGTTTTTGGACCGTTGTCACCAACTTCATGACTTGGACCCCACTCTTTATCCTTTTTATTTTTTTATTGTTCCGCAAATTTCCGAAACCCGAGGCCTTTTATAAACTATTGACCGTTTTGGGATTGGCCCTTTTTATCACGGCCATTACCCATTGGACCAAGATTTCCGTTGCCCGTTTAAGGCCCAACAACACCGAGGAGATCAACTTGCTTATACGGATTCTTAAAAGCCCGACCGATTATAGTTTTTTCTCTGGGCATGCCTCAAGCTCTTTTTCCCTGACTTTATTGCTGTTTCTGTTTTTGAGAAAAAAGATAAAATGGGCCTATCTGTTTTTCATTTGGCCCATCCTTTTTACCATGAGCCGTATTTATGTTGGCGTGCATTATCCCATTGATATTATTGTGGGGATGTTGGTAGGATTGTTGTCAGGGGCACTTTTTTATAGGTTGTACCAAAAATTTATTTCACCCTACACAAGGTAAGCCCATCCCTGATGGGCAACAATACCGTTTCCACTCTGGGATCGTTTTTCAGTTTTTCGTTATAGGCAAGAAGTGATGCTGTGGCCTTGTCGGACGGGTCAAGAGGTTCCACTACTTTTCCTGACCAAAGTACATTGTCCGAAAGGATGACACTACCCGGTTTGGTCTTTTGGATGACGGCTTCAAAATAGGCGTCATACTCTACCTTATAGGCATCTATAAAGATCAGGTCAAAAGTAAGGTCGAGTTTAGGGATGATGTCGAGCGCATCACCCGTATGTTGTATAATTTGGGAAGCGTAATCACTCCTATCAAAATACCTACGTTGCATATCGTGCAATTCCTCATTGACTTCAATGGTGTGTAGTTGTCCATCTTTTTGAAGCCCTTCGGCCAAGCATAGCGCTGAATACCCCGTATAGGTTCCAATCTCCAAAATATTTTTTGGCGCAATGATTTTGGACAGTAAACTTAACACCCGTCCTTGAAAATGCCCGGTAATCATGCGGGGACGGACCACCTTCAAGTGGGTTTCCCGGGATAGCTCAGCCAAAAGGGCCGGTTCGTTCTCGGAACTGTTGATCAGATAATTTTCAAGTGTGGAAGAAAGAAAATGCATGTTTTTATTTTTGCAAAAATAGAGAAAGAACTACATTGAAATACCAGTTTAGCAAAAGGAAACCATGTCAATGAAAAATATACAGATCAGGAATGCCCATTTGGAGGATTTGCCTGTGCTCTTGGAGTTTGAGCAGGAGATCATAAAGGCGGAGCGCCCTTTCGATGTCACCCTGAAGGAAGACCCTATCAGTTATTATGACCTCAAGGCCATGATTTTGGACCAAGAAGCCTCCGTAGTGGTGGCCGAAGTGGATGGAAAAGTAGTGGCTTCGGGTTATGCCATTTCCAAAAGGGCAAGACACTATTTGGACCATGAGTACTATGCCTATTTAGGGTTTATGTATACCGATGATCAATATCGGGGTATGGGTATCAATGCCAAGATCGTGGAGGCCTTAAAGTCTTGGTCCTTGGAAAGAAAGTTCAAGGAAATTAGGCTTACGGTGTACAATGATAACCTGCCAGCCATTAAAGCCTATGAAAAAGTAGGTTTTAAAAAGCACATCATAGAAATGCGTTTGGCATGACCCGTCAAAGTAAAATCGTATTACAAATTGTATTTTTGAAACCAATCAAAAGCATAGTATGACCTTTAAAAACACCTTGGAATTTGCCCAACAATTGGATGCGGAAGATACCCTTTACCGCTATAGGGAAGAGTTTCATTATCCGCAGGTAGATGGGAAAGATGTCATTTATTTTACGGGCAATTCTTTGGGATTGCAGCCCAAGCGTTCACAGAAATATGTGGATGAGGTAATGAAGGATTGGCGGGAACTCGCTGTGGAAGGGCATTTTTATGCCGATAAACCCTGGTGGGACTATCACGAACGGTTGGCCGAAGGCCTTTCCAAAGTAGTGGGAGCAAAGCCCGAAGAAGTTTCGGTCATGAATACCCTTACCGTGAACCTACATTTGTTGATGGTCTCCTTTTACCGTCCCACAGCCCAAAGGTTCAAGATCATTTGTGAGGAAAAGGCCTTTCCGTCCGATCAGTATATGTTGCAAAGTCAGGTCAGGTTTCATGGTTTGGACCCCAACGAGGCCATTGTCGAGGTAAAAAAGCGCGATGGGGAACATTCTTGGAGAACCGAGGATATCCTAAAGACGATTGAAGAAGTGGGGGATGAACTTGCACTGGTACTGATGGGCGGGGTCAATTACTATAACGGGCAGGTATTGGACATGAAGGCCATAACACAGGCCGGAAAGTCCGCTGGTGCCTTTGTGGGATGGGACTTGGCACACGGTGTGGGCAATGTGAAACTCCAATTGCACGATTGGGGCGCTGACTTCGCTGCATGGTGCAGCTACAAATATATGAACAGTGGTCCGGGGAATGCTTCCGGTATTTTTGTTAACGAACAGTACCTCGGTCAAAAGGATATTCCGCGTTTTGAGGGGTGGTGGGGCACTAAAAAGGAGACCCGATTTTTAATGGAACCTGAGTTCGACCCGATTGCTTCAGCGGATGCATGGCAGTTGAGCAATCCACCTATATTGTCCTTGGCCCCTTATTTGGCTTCTTTGGAGCTTTTTGATGAGGTGGGCATGGATGCCCTGATTGAAAAGCAACGGAACATAGTGGCCTATTTGGAATTTATCCTTCATGAAATTGATAAGCAGGTGGAAAGTTCCTTTGAAATCATTACACCTAAGGATCGAGGCTGTCAGCTTTCCGTGTTTTTACATGGCGAAGGCAGGTCCTTGTTTGATTATTTGATGAAAAATGGAGTGATTACGGATTGGCGGGAACCCAACGTGATCAGATTGGCACCTGCTCCCTTTTATTGCTCCTTTGCGGACATGTACAATTTTGGCCAGGTATTAAAGCAGGGCATCCTGCAAAAGTAGACTATCATATTTCCTTTTTAGATAATTGGAAGGGGTAGTGCCCTGATATTTTTTAAACTGTCGGGAAAAATAGGAAGGGTCATTGAACCCGGATTGGTACATGACCTCGGTGATCAACGTGTTGTTGGTATTGAAAAATTCCAATGCTTTATTGATTCGGAACTCATTCACAAAGTCGATAAAGGTACGTTGGGTCATTTTTTTAAAGAATCTGCAGAACGAATTTGAGGTAAGGCCCAACTGGGTCGAAATTTCAACTACGGAAATAGTGCCCGAATAGTGCTCGTTCACATATTCAAAGATTTCCTCCAATCTTTTGATGTCATCCTTTTTGAAGTTGTCCAAGGTGAAATTATCAAATAAAGGTTCATAAGAAGTTTCTCGGGACAAGTGGTTCAATATAGAGAGAAGGTTGATTAATTTGCCTTGATGGTCCAAATCCCCGAACCGTTCAAAATCGGGCCAAAGTCTTTTATGGACCTCAGAACCAAAGACCAAGACCTGTTTCGATTTTCGAATTAGGGCATTGATCTTGCCCAACTCGGGAAAAACCTTGAGTTTCTCCTCCAAAAACTCTTTTTTGAATTGGATTACGATCTCTAGGTTGTCCACTTGTTCCCTATTGCCAAAATCGGCATGGGGAATGTTTCCACCCAAAAAAACCAAAACACCGTTGGAATAGGCTTTCTTTTGTGGACCAATGCGCAATACCCCAGAGCCATTCTTTATATAGACCATTTCATATTCAGGGTGAACATGCCAACCTGCAGATGCACAATGGTTTTCATTGGCGTAGGACTCAATTTTTAAGGAGGTGTCTACGGCAACATTGATGGATTCCAATAAGGGCTTCATAAAGTAAAATTACCTAAAATTTAAAATAATAGGAATGCTTAGGAATAAATCATTTTAGTATTGGAATAATATAGGCAAGTCAATTAGGATTAGGATTGTTTAATTTGTAGGTACAATATTCTATGAAATCACTCGCACTTATTTTTTCCAACCCTAGGTATTTTGCTCCGGCCTGGGTTTTTACCAGTCTTAATATTTGGTTTGGTACTTGGGCCATTTATATACCCACTGTTAAGGAAAAGCTGGGTATAGACAAAGCTGATTTGGGTATTGCCCTATTTTGCTTGTCCCTTGGGGTTTTTACCATTTTTCCCATGGCCTCCAAGATCATCAACAGATTGGGAGTTGGAAAGGCTACTTGGGTTGGGGTGCTCTGTACAAGCTGTGCGGCCATGTTGCCCCTGATGGCTCCTAGCTACCCAATTCTAATGGGAAGTCTTTTTGTTTTTGGGTCCTGTACCGGATTTACGGATATCTCCATGAACACCTTGGTGACCGAAATTGAGAAAGAGGACAAGAAAAATTTCATGTCCGCGGCCCATGGTTTCTTCAGTTTGGGTGGAATTTTGGTGGGCTTGGGAAGTTTTCTTATCCCAGTTATTGGAAACCCGGTACTTCATATGGGGCTTACAGTGGCTTTGGTTTTGATAGTGAATTTAATGTTCTATAAAAACTACATCCATGTTGTTGCTGCTCCTGTGGAAAAGGAGCCCTTCAGCCTAAAGCTGTTCAAACCTTTGCTTTTGCTGGGTATTATAGGCTTTGTTTCCATGGGAAGTGAGGGAGCCATCATTGATTGGAGCGGTCTTTACCTGAAAGAGGTCACTATGGCCCCAGAAGTGCTTATTGGTTCAGGCTTTTTGGCATTTTCCACGGCCATGACCCTCGGGCGTTTTTTGGGAGATGGCATCAGCGCCCGGATTGGATCGGTTAAAATATTGGGTTTGGGAGCATTGGTGGCCATTGGTGGATATGCGCTGGTGCTTTCAGGACAGACCATACCCGCTATTGTTGGCTTTGCTTTTAATGGCCTTGGATTTTCGGTAATGGTTCCCGAGCTGTTCAGGATTGGGGGGAATGTAAAGGGGGTGGATTCCGCACAAGGCGTTTCCTTTATTGCAGGAACAGGGTATTCGGGCTTCTTGGTCGGACCCGTAATCTTGGGCTTCTTGGCAGAACAAGCCTCTTTGGTCCTCAGCTTTTATGTGTTATTGGCCTGCGTGCTACTAGTATTGGGGATTACATTCTTTCTCCATAAAACCCGAAAATAGACCTTCAATTATTGCACTTTCAATTGGGTGAAATAGAGATGGAAACTACCATCCGCCTTTTTGTGGCTCTTTGAAATTTGCATGCCATTGATTTCGGTATAATCTTCCCAAGTAGTAGTAAGTGAGGGTTCTTCTTGATTGGCTTTTCGGTAGGTCCACTCGCGGATGATATAGTCGTCCTTGAAATAAAAGTCATAGGCGTCTCCAGGAGTATACCCGCCATCATTGGCATATACAATGGTCAGCTTTTGCATGGTTTCCCCACTTATGGGGGCTTTCTCACTTAAGGAATGTCCAAAAGAATAGTTGCCCGCATCCCATATAAGATTAAAGGGCGCCAATAACCAATATTTGTCGTTGATAAACCCTCCGTTGGTTTTTTGGGCAATACTGTCCATGGATTTTCGGTTGTAGGTCAAGGTATCGGCCCCCGATATGGCAGTAACCTCATTTTTCTTGGTTTTCCAGACCCAACTGCGTTCAAAATGGATGCTGTCCCTATCCACATTGAACATAAAATCAATTTGGTTCACCGATTTCCAGTTGGCCAATCCATGCGCGTCGGCAATCAACTCAGGAATGTTTTTTTCAGGAGTGGCTTCAACAGTGTCCGGTGTTTTGGGTTCAGTCTTGCAGCCTATGAAAATGGCCAAAACAAAAATACTGACTAGGGATAGGGTCTTCATGTCTGGTTTTTAATCAAATATACCATGTTTTTAGCTTATCTTGCGCCCCATTTTTTGGTAAAAAACAAATCAACCTGGGTGTGACTTTTCTCAAAAAACTGTTTCTAATATTTATAAGTAACCCCGACAAGGAATATTTGGAAACGGAAGACCATTATGCCCATCTATCTGATGAGGAATTAGTGAAGCGTATTGTGGCGAGCAACGACCCTTTGTTATTTGAGAGGTTGTACGATCGCTATGCAAAAATGGTATACAACAAATGCTATGGATTTGCCAACTCTGATGATGAGGCAGAAGACTTGACCCAAGATGTTTTTCTACAGCTCTTCATTAAGTTGAAGATGTTTAAGGGTAAATCTAAATTTTCAACATGGTTATATTCCTTCACCTACAACTTTTGTGTCAACTACGTCAACCGGAACAAACAACGGAAGATAAGAGATCAATCCATTCCCGTGGAGGATACAGAATATAAACTTTCCGAAGAAGTCCCGGATGAGAGTCTCTATGAAATGAAGGCGGATAAGCTCAAGAAGGCCTTGGAGCTCATTGCGCCAGAGGATAAGTCAATTATGTTGTTGAAATATCAGGACGGAGCATCTATTAAAGACCTTGTAGGTATTATGGAGATTGGGGAAAGTGCGGTCAAGATGCGGTTGAAGCGAGCAAAGGAAAAACTATTGGAAATCTATAACACCCTACAATAGATGGCAAAGAAAGAAAGGAATCCGTTTAAGCAACTGGAGGCCTCCTTAAGGGAAGCTCCTCCAGGAATGAAGAAAAAGGTGATGAACGACATTGCTGCGGCAAAGTTGATCATGGACATGGCATCCCTCTTTTCCATTAATGTTGGAAGTGCTTTGCGAAAATTGTTCAGGACACTGGGAGAACACTAAGAAGAATACTAAGAAGAACACTATAAAGCTATATGTATGGAAACACTAAGTAATTGGAAGAATGTTACTTTGGACTCACTTTCTTCAATGGGGAAGAATATCGGCGCTGCCCTTCCCAAGATCGTGGGGGCCATTGCCATTCTTATTTTGGGATGGTTGATCATTAAGATCGTACTTTTTATTCTGGGCAAGATCTTGAAATTGGCCAAAATGGACGCTTTAAGTGAGCGTATCAATGAAATGGACCTTTTGGGCAATGGTAAGTTTAAAATCGATATCGTCAAGATTACCCTTGGGTTTGTAAAATGGTTGTTGCTGTTGGTCTTTTTTATTGTGGCTGCCGATATTCTGGATTGGGGAATCATCTCTACCGAAATAGGCAACCTACTGCGTTATTTACCCAGATTGTTTACGGCTTTGGTATTGTTTACCATTGGACTGTATTTGGGCAGTATAGTAAAAAATGCCATTAAAAATCTGTTCGAATCATTCGAGTTTGGGGGAGGTAAAATCATAAGTGGTCTTATGTTCTACGTAATTGTCATTTTTATGTCGATTACCGCCTTGAACCAAGCTGGAGTGGACACCACCATCATTACCAACAACATAACCATTATCTTGGGGTCATTTCTATTGGCCTTTGCCTTGGGCCTTGGTCTGGGTTCCCGGGAAATTGTGGCCGATCTTTTGCGGTCTTTCTATACCCGTAAAAACTATGCCGTTGGCGATAAGATTGTTATTGGGGAGGACAGTGGTGTTATCGAAGCCATAGAGAACAACAGTTTGACCTTGGTGACCAAGAAAGGAAAGTTTGTGATTCCAATTAAAGATGTGGTATCGCAAAAGGTGGAAATAAAGTCGTAAAACAGCAATTGGGGCAAAGTAGTTTCATTTGAACCGCAACTTCCTTGGAATTTGATTATTTTTGAAACTTTCAAGATATAAAAAATGAGTTCAAAGAAAGGAAAGGTTCAAGAATTGATTCAGGAAAAACTTCTGGAAGAGCGTAAAGTGTTTTTATGGGGCATGGTGGATGATGATTCGGCGAAACATGTCATAGACCGCTTGCTCTATCTGGATTTGCAGAACAACAAGGAAATCCAATTGATCATCAATAGCCCAGGGGGCTATGTGACCTCTGGTTTTGCCATTTATGATACCATCAAACAGATAAAAAGTCCGGTATCCACGGTATGTTCCGGTTTGGCGGCATCCATGGGCTCCATTCTACTTTCAGTAGGGGAAAAGGGAAGAAGGTTCATTCAGCCCCATGCCCGGGTAATGATTCACCAACCCAGTGGAGGTGCCAGAGGGCAGGCTTCCAACATAGAGATCCAAGCCAAGGAAATTATCAAGACCAAGGAGTTGGGTGCCCAAATTTTGGCAGATAACTGTGGCCAGTCGTTCGAAAAAGTGATGAAAGATTTTGATCGCGATTATTGGATGGGTGCCGAAGAATCTGTGGATTACGGTATTGTGGATGGAATCCTAGAGTAGAACATACATACTTAAAAGGAAAAAGTCCTTCGCAAGTTTTTGTGAAGGACTTTTTGCATATATATGGACGCCTAAGCGGAATATTCATAATATATACGGCAAGAGTGGTACCAAAAGTTTTTAAGGAAGTGTTAAAAATGACTTTTGCCTTTTTAGCTTTGAGGTTTTAGGGCATCGACCCAGTAAAGAAATAAGTGTTAAATTCCGTATTTTTGAGGTCTAACCACAATGGGCCCAAAGGGCATTTATGACACAGACCTCTAAAAATATAGCCATCATCGGTTCTGGATTGGTGGGTTCGCTCTTGGCTATTTACCTTCGGAAAAAAGGCCATTCCATAACAGTTTTTGATAGAAGACCGGACATTAGAACGATAGAGTTCTCGGGAAGGTCCATTAATCTGGCCATGAGCAATAGGGGCTGGCGCTCCTTACAGAAAGTGGGATTGGAAGATTCCATCAAGGAAATAGCCATTCCGTTGGACAAGCGGGCCATGCATGTGAACGACAAGCCGGTCTATTTCCAAAAGTATGGGAAAGACGGTGAGGCCATTTGGTCCATTTCCAGAGGTATCCTGAATAAACGGATGATTGATCTGGCAGAAGAAGCCGGTGCAGAGTTCCGGTTCAATGAGAAAGTTTGGGATGTAAATCTCCCAGAAGCCAAGATTTATACCGGGGAATCGGAGAAGAGTGAATGGAAAGAATACCAGTATGATCTTATTTTTGGCTGTGATGGGGCCTTTTCCCGCGTGCGCCACAAAATGCAACGTCGCAGTAGGTTTGATTACTCCCAGGATTTTTTGGATGTGGGTTATAAGGAACTGACCATTCCGGCCAATGCGGATGGGACCCATAAACTGGACAAAAACTCCTTTCATATTTGGCCTAGGGGTAAGTTCATGCTCATAGCCATGCCTAATATTGATGGTAGTTTTACCTGTACTCTCTTTTTACCTTTTGAGGGTGAGGTGTCTTTTGAAAAAATCACCACCCCCGATGAGGCCAAGGCCTTTTTCAAGGAATATTTTCCGAATGTAAAAAATGAGATTGAAAATCTGTCCCAGGACTTTTTCAAGAATCCTACCAGTGCCATGGTTACGATGAAGTGCTATCCGTGGACCTATTGGAACAAAGTGGCCTTGGTGGGCGACTCGGCCCATGCCATTGTGCCTTTTTACGGACAGGGCATGAATGCCGGATTTGAGGACATCTACGAGCTCAATGAGCTTATGGAAACCCATGGCGATGATTGGGATGCGATTTTCTCTGAATACCAAAAGACCCGAAAACCCAATGCGGATGCGATCGCGGAACTCAGTTACCGCAATTTTGTGGAGATGAGCAGCAAGACTGCAGATCCTAAATTTTTATTGCAGAAAAAGATTGAAAAGTGGTTTGCCTCAAAACATCCTGATAAATGGGTCCCGGTCTATAGCCGGGTAACCTTCTCGGATAAGCCCTATGCAGAGGCTTTGGCCATTGGGGATAGGCAAGAGGCTATCATGAAAGAGGTGATGCAGCTGCCCAATATCGAGGAGAAATGGGATTCCACAGGAGTGGAGGAAATGATTATTGGATTATTGGATAATCAGATTTAGTTATTATTCCGACCGGATGGGAGAAATCTTTTTTCAGCTCATGGATATTGCAAAATCGTTTGTGATATTTTGTGTCAATTGGTAGGGTAGGTGTTCAAAAGTTTCCTTCTGCTTTTAGGTATTGACACTGATTGCACGTCTTTTCTCGAAGACAGGGCCAGTTCCATGATTTTATGTTTGTTTGGGGTCATTTCGACCGAATGGGAGAAATCTTTATTCAGCTCATGGATATTGCAAAATCGTTGGTGATATTTTGTGTCAATTGGTAGGATAGGTGTTCAAAAGTTTCCTTTTGCCTTATATGTGCTGACTGATTCCACGAATTTTCTCGAAGACAGGGCCAGTTCCACGATTCTATGTTTGTCCGGGGTCATTTCGACCGAATGGGAGAAATCTTTATTCAGCTCATGGATGTTGCAAAATCGTTGGTGATATTTTGTGTCAATTGGTAGGGTAGGTGTTCAAAAGTTTTCTTCTGTTTTTAGGTATTGACACTGATTGCACGAATTGTCTCGAAGAAAACGTTCCCAAAGGTTTATTGAGCCAAATCGAAGTATGGCCATTGCCTTAGATTTTTAAACCGATGTGTTTATTTCTAAATGGCAAAGATCAAAGACAAAAACGACCAATTTTTTGAAATTTTATAAGTTCTTGGAATCTTTTTTAATGTACAAAAACAGAATAAGCACCGCTGTTTACCGTTTTCTCTATTTGCAACTCAGGATGGAATGCTCCATTTTTCCAAAGAGATGCCATATAGTTGACCTCACCACCTCCAGGTTCCGTATGTCCGGCAACGAGTACATCGCTGTCATCCACAAAAATTGAGAATCCATAGGTGTGTTGTATGGAGTCGTTGGGTAATGCAATGGTCTCTCCATTTTTCCAAATTGTTGCTACATTTTTGGAACCATCGTTTTCATAACCTGCTACATAAACATCAGTGTCTTTGACAAAAACGGAAGATGCTGTAGCGTAGTAGGCTCCATCCGTAAGAGGGTGGGCAACCCCATTTTTCCAGAGCATAGCTATAGTTGATCCGTTAATAAATTCATCACCAACCACATATGTGTCCTCGTCTTTTACAAATACGGCCTTTGCTGTTGCATTGTTGGTACCATCAGTGATGTCTTCTTCAACTCCATTTTTCCACAATTTTGCCACATACTTAGCCCCATTGAATTCATAACCAGCTACATATATGTTTTCTCTTTCCAAGAACACTGAATTTGCAAAGGAATCAAAGGGTCCGTCACTAAGGTCGGTAGCAACCCCATTTGTCCATAATTTTGCGATATAATAAGGTCCATGAAACTCCGTTCCAGCGATATAGGTAATGGAATTGTCCACTACTATGGAACTAGGGTATACAGACGTGCTTCCGTCAGAAAGCGGATGGGGTTCACCATTTTTCCAAAGCATAGCTACATCATACGAGCCATTAAATTCAGAACCTACCACATATTCATCATTGCCATCAACAAACATGGAAAGACCATAGGAATTTTGACTGCCATCAGTAAGAAATACAGGTGTTCCATTTTTCCAAAATGCCGCTCTAGCTATCTCATTGTCGTTGTCCATATATCCTGCCACGTAGGTGTTTGGCATAACGTTTAAATCCAACGATGTATTTATATCACCAAAGCTTGCCGTTATGGTAGCAAAGCCTTTGTCGACCGCAGAGATTTGCCCACTTTGATCCACAGTTGCAACAGATTCATCGGAAGAACTCCAAACAATGGTTCCATCAATTCCTGAAAGTGTTGCCTGAACATGGGCATCTTCCCCCCTGAACAATTCCAAGGTTTCGGTATCCAATGAAATGGTTGCATTTGGGTTGTTGTCAGATGGGGTTTCCCCGTCACTTTTGTCGCAAGACGATAGTGTTAAAGCAAACAGGCTGATGTAGAGTAATTTTTTTAGTTCCATAATACCTAAATTTTTATGAAAGCATAATTTCTACATTTATTGGTTTTTAACGGTTGCTGAATTGACGGATGCCCCTTTTGAATTGACGGATGGGTCTTTTAAGGCTGTTTGTTCAGAATCATGACAAACAAAAAAGCCACCTAAAAGGTGGCTTATATTTTTATGCAGTGCAGTTGTTATAGTTTGGCAAAAAGCGCTTGCATTCTTTCTTGTTCCTCTTCGGCCAACAAGGGGTCTACCAAGATTCGTCCGCTGTGCTCATCGGTGATGATTTTCTTGCGGGAAGCGATCTCTACCTGTACCTGTGGTGGAATGGTAAAGAAAGACCCTCCGGAAGCACCACGCTCCACAGGAACCACGGCAAGACCATTCTTAACGTTGTGTCGAATTCTTTTGTAAGCTTGGATCAAGCGGTCCTCGATTTTATCCTCGTATTCCTCGGATTTCTTCAATAGGGCTTTTTCCTCTTTCTCGGTTTCGGCCAAAATAGCATCCAATTCACCTTTTTTGTGTTTTAGGTGACCTTCGCGCTCGCTTAATTTTTCCTTGGTGTCGGCAACAACTTCCTTCTTCTGTTCAATTTGCGCCTTGAACTCCTTGATATTCTTTTCGGCCAATTGGATTTCCAACTCCTGGAACTCCACTTCCTTGCTCAACGAGTTGAATTCACGGCTATTGCGAACATTTTTCTGTTGCTCGGCGTATTTTTTGATCAAGGTTTTGGCCTCTTCAATAAGATTTTTCTTGGCAGTGATCTCAAAGTTGATGGTTTCCACATCGGTCTTGAGCTTGTCCATACGGGTTTTAAGGCCAAGGACCTCGTCTTCCAAGTCCTGTACTTCCAAAGGCAACTCGCCCCTTACATTGCGTATCTCGTCAACCCTGGAATCGATGAGCTGTAAATCGTACAGTGCTCTCAACTTTTCTTCCACGGTGCTTTCTTTTTTGTTCGCCATAAATTATAAATACTTGATGGGATTCGTTATACTCTCCGATAAAGAGACTGCAAAATTAGGAATTTTTTTCGTAAGATAATCAACCAATAAATCTTTTGTAAACTGCTCAGTTTCAAAGTGCCCAATATCTGCAATGACAAGTTGCCCTTCAGCTTCGTAAAATTGATGGTATTTTAGGTCCGAAGTAATGAAAACATCGGCCTTGGCCTTTTTGGCCGCCGTAATGGCAAAGGCACCGCTTCCGCCCAAAACGGCCACTTTTTTCACCTTCTTCCCCAACAGTTGCGAATGCCGCACAACAGAGGCGTTCATGGTCTTTTTTAACTGTTTTAAAAAGGTTTGCTCTTCCATTTCGGTTTTGAGCTCGCCCACCATGCCCATGCCCAAATCTTGATTGACATTCTCCAAAGCCACAATTTCATAGGCCACTTCTTCGTAGGGATGTGCCCCGAAAAGAGCTTTTAAAAGGTTGCTTTCCTTTTCAAAGGAATAAATGACATTGATTTGTACTTCTTTTTCCAAATGCAGCTCTCCCACCTCCCCAACACTGGGGTTGGCATTTGTCCCGGCTTTAAAACTACCCACTCCTTCCGTGCTGAAACTACAATTGCTGTATTTACCTATTTCTCCGGCTCCAGCTTTAAAAAGGGCCGATTTCACCTTTTCCGCATCTTCCAATGGGGCATAAGTAGTCAATTTTCGGATGGAACCGGTTTTGGGGATTAGGATTTTAGGGTCTTGAATCCCCAAAACCTCACAAATCTTGGCATTTACCCCCATAGGGCTGTTGTCCAAGGCCGTATGCATACTGTAAATGGCAATGTTGTGGGCAATGGCCTTCATCACCACCCGTTCCACATAGGTGCGGCCTGTGAGCTTTTTTAAACCACTAAAAATTATGGGGTGGAAACTGACGATGAGGTTGTGTTTTTTTTCAATGGCCTCGTCCACCACATTTTCCAAGGTGTCCAAGGTTACCAAGATACCTTGGACGGTCATGCTGGGGTTGCCCACCAACAATCCTACGTTGTCAAAACCCTCGGCATGGGGCAGAGGGGCCAGTTCTTCCAGTATTTTTGCAATATCCTTTACGGTCATTTCACATTTCTTAAGTAGGCTAAAGATAAAATATTATATTTTCGTCCCATGGTGCAATTGCTGCGCAAAATAGCGTTTCCTTTTTCCTTGATCTATGCCTTGGTGGTGCACGTACGCAATTTTCTGTACAACATTGGGGTGTTTGCTTCCAAATCGTACCGCACCCCGACAATTTGTGTGGGGAACCTTAGCGTAGGGGGTACAGGAAAAACTCCTATGATCGAATATCTGATCAGGGTATTGGACGGGCATAAAGTGGCGGTTTTGAGTAGGGGGTACAAACGCAAATCCGAAGGATTTTTGTTGGCAGATTCCAACAGTTCGGTATTGGATTTGGGGGATGAACCTTTCCAAATACATCAGAAATTTCCAGAGGTGTCCGTTGCTGTGGATGCGGACAGAAGAAATGGGATGGTCCAACTGGAATCCCAGGTACAGCCCCAAGTGGTTTTGTTGGATGATGCCTTTCAGCACAGACGTGTAAAGCCCAAATATTCCATTTTGCTCACGGCCCATGGCAATTTGTTCGTGGACGATTGGTATTTGCCTACCGGAAATCTAAGGGATGCAAAACGGGAATACAAGCGAGCTGATATGCTCATTGTCACCAAATGTCCAGATGTGTTGTCCAAGGACGATCGACGTACCATTTCGAAGAAATTAAAGCCATTGCCCCATCAAAATGTGCTGTTTTCTACATTGACCTATGGTGATCTTGTCAAACAAAGAAATGGGGATGGTTTAGTCCTTGATGTTTTGAAGGGAAAACGGTTGGCATTGGTCACAGGGATTGCATCACCCGGGCCGTTGGTGCATCACCTTGCATCTAAAGGACTGGTTTTTGAACATGTAGAGTTTGGGGATCACCACCACTTTACGGATGATGAAATCAACACATTCAAGGATTTTGAACTGATCCTGACCACTGAAAAGGATTATGTGCGATTGGAGGGGCGTGTGGAAAACCTATATTATTTGGAAGTGGCCCATAGTTTTGATGCCGAAGACCGTACCTTGTTGGAAAAAGCGGTCAAAGGGTTGTTCTAGACCAAGCCTTCCATTTTATTTTTGAAGATATTCTCCCCAATTTTTTGATAGAAGACCTCTGGTTTAAAGGGTTTGGTGACCACATCGTTGCAACCGGCCTGATAGAAACTGTCCAAGCTATCGTCCAATGAAATGGCGGTCAATGCAATGATGGGCGTCCCTTGATCGAACTTACGGATTTGGCGTGTAGCTTCCTCTCCGCTGATTCCGGGCATATGGATGTCCATTAAAATGGCATCATAGTCATTGGCTTTGGCCAAGTCAATAGCCTCGTTACCATTGTTGGCAATATCGCAGGTAATCTCTTTTTTGGTAAGCATCTTTTTGGTGATGACCTGGTTGATCTTGTTGTCCTCAACGATCAGGATGTGCAGACCTTTAAAATCAAATTCTTCGGGATCAAGTTCAAAGGCAACATTCTCCAAGGCTTTAGAATCGCACTTTAGGTCCATTTCAAAGAAGAAGGAGCTTCCATGGTCGATTTCACTTTCCAAATGGATGGTGCTTCCAAATAGGCCGAGTAGGCTTTTTACGATGGTTAGGCCAAGTCCAGTACCGCCATATTCCCGATTGATTTGTATGGAGCCTTGTTCAAAACTGTCAAAAATGTTTTTCTGTTGTTCCTCTGAAATACCAATACCATTGTCACGTACCTCAAAGTACAGACGTACATTATCTTCTTCTTTTTGCAATAGCTTCGCGATGACCTCTACCTTTCCGTTTTTGGTGAATTTGAGGGCATTGCCTACCAAGTTCATAAATACTTGGGACAGTTTTATGGGGTCTCCCAAAAGCTGTTGTGGAATGGCGGAATCATAATCAAGGATAAGCTTGGTCTTGTTCTCATTGGCATTCTGCTGAAGGGATTCCACCACATCGGTAAGCACTTTTTGCAGTTTGAACTCAATACTCAATGGCTCCAGTTTGTCCGCATCTATTTTGTTGATCTGGAGAATGTCGTTGATGAAGTTCAACAAATACTCACCGGAGAACTTCAATGATTTTAGGTGTTCTTTCTGATGTTCGGCAGGGTTTTCTTCCAGCAAAAGGTGGGTAAGCCCTGTGACTGCGTACAAAGGTGTCCGTAGCTCGTGGGTAACGGTTGAAAGAAAGTTGGTCTTGGCTTCCATAGCGGATACCGCTGCATCCCTGGCCAACTCCAATTCCTTGTTCTTGGTGTAGAGAAGGTCGTTGGTCTTGAGCTTGATTTGATTGTTCCTGAAAAGGGATACGGCAAGCAATGAGATGATGGTCAAAAAGGCCGAGGTGAGGATGGCGGTGATCTCCGAACGGTTTTTGGATTCACTGAGCTCCTCATTCTTTGCGGTAAGCTTGTTGATCTCGTTCATTTGATGCTCAAACCTGATCTTATCAGCAGTTTTTGCATCCAATTTGACCTTCTCAATAGTAAAGACGGAATCCTTTATCTGTTCCAAGGCCTTATTGTACTTCAAAGCTTCATTGTAACGGCCTATGATTTCATAAATCGCTGAGAGTTCTTCATTGGCCATTCGTATTTCTTTGGCAAAGCCATGTTTTTTGGCAAGTTCCAACGCAGCTTTGGAATGGACGATGCCCTCATCCATATCGTTCAATTTAACACTGATCTTGGCCAATTGTAGATTGGCCCTGGTTGCCAAAAAGGCCCTCTCCTTATCATCCGAATTTACAATAAGGGCGTGAAGGTTCTTTATGGCGTTGTCGTACTTTTCAATATTGGTGAAGATACTGGCCTCCAGAAGCAGAATATTGTTGCTCAGGTTCCTGTTGTTGCTCAGCATCCGTGATTCTTCCAATGATTTTAAGGATTGAAAGTTGTTGCCTTCGTCAAATAAGAGGGCTGCATCTACATAGAGGTGAAACGCCTGCCCATAGGAATAGGAAATGTCTTTTAAGAGGATACTGGCTCTGTCCCAATAGAAAATGGCCGTTTCCCTGTCCCCTTCCTCCAGAAACAAACGGGAATATTGATGGTAGGTGTCCAACAATAATTTGGCATCTTCATTTTCCTCGGCAATTTTGGCGGCTTGATCAAGGGTTTCCAGTGCCTTATCTATTTTGTTTTCATGTCTATAGGTCATGAATTCATCAAAAATAGTCTGTATGGTGGCGGTGGAATTGGCATCATTTTGACCAAAAGATAGTTGGGTGCATGCCAAAATGCACAGTAGAAATGGCAATTTACTGCCTATCCATTTGTGTAGTAAGCTCCTGATCAAACGTAATCTTTCTTTATAAGCAAAGCTATTAAATCAATAATTCTGGAACAATACCCAGTCTCATTGTCATACCATCCGATGATTTTCACCATTTTACCAATAACGGAAGTCATCAAAGAATCAAACGTACAAGAATGGTAACTATTGTTTATATCGATGGAAACAATAGGGTCTTCGGTGTAAAAAAGGATGTTTTTAAGTTCATTTTCGGCATAACTCTTAAAGGTAGCATTAATTTCTTCAATGGAAGTCTCCTTTTTTACATTAAAAGTGATATCGGTCAATGAGCCGTTGGGGACGGGTACCCGTATGCCACATCCGCCAATTACATCGGACAGTTCCGGGAATATTTTGGTCAACGCCTTGGCAGCTCCGGTGGTAGTGGGAATAATGGATTGTGCGGCCGCTCTGGCACGCCTCAAATCGCGATGTGGGGCATCGTGAAGGCTTTGGTCCGAGGTGTAGGAATGTATGGTGGTAATATACGCCTGTTCTATACCGCAAAGCTCGTTCACCACCTTGATCATGGGAGCGGCATTGTTGGTGGTACAGGATGCATTGGAAATAATATGGTCTTGGGCCTCAATGTCGCCTTCATTCACCCCAAGGACCACCATTTTAATGGCGTCATCTTCCGGGGGAACGGAAAGAATCACCTTTTTGGCCCCATTTTTCAGGTGAAAGGCCAATTGCTCCTCTTTTTTGAACTTTCCGGTCGCTTCTACCACAACATCCACATTATGGGCTGCCCAGTCAATATCTTGGGGATGGTTGTGGTTCAATACGGCCACTTTTTTACCATTGACCACAAAACCATCTTTTTCTGGAGTGACATCAGCATGGAATCTCCCATGGATGCTATCATATTTTAAAAGATGGGCCAGGGTAGGGGCATTGGCCAGATCGTTGATGGCCACCACCGAAATATGGGGATGGTCCTGTAATAATCTAAATAGGGTTCTGCCAATACGTCCGAAGCCGTTGATGCCAAGGGAAATCTGTTTCATGAAGGGCGATGTAGTAATAGGTTATGGCTAGTGAATGTGCTTATGGGCTTTGTAGGAAGACCGCACAAGAGCGCCACTTTCCACATGTCTAAAGCCCATTTCCAAGCCTATTTCCTCATATTTTTTGAATTGCTCTGGCAGAATGAACTGCTTTACGGGCAAGTGTTTTTTAGAAGGCTGCAGGTATTGCCCGATGGTGACCACATCCACATCAGCTTTTCTTAGGTCCTCCATGGTGGCAATGACTTCATCTTCCTCTTCGCCCAATCCCAGCATGATGCCGGATTTGGTTCGGTTGGCCCCATTTTTCTTCAAATACTCCAATACGCCCAAGCTTCGTTCGTATTTGGCCTGTATCCTGACCTCACGGGTAAGCCTTTTTACGGTTTCCATGTTGTGGGAGATGACTTCGGGGGCTACCTCCAAAATCCTGTCCAGATGGGTTTCAATACCTTGAAAATCAGGAATAAGGGTTTCAAGTGTGGTTTCAGGGTTCATGCGTCGTACCGCCTTTACGGTTTCGGCCCAGATAATGGAACCCATGTCCTTGAGGTCATCCCGGTCCACCGAAGTGAGCACGGCATGTTTAATGTTCATGATCTTGATGGAGCGGGCCACTTTTTCAGGTTCCGCCCAATCCACGGTCTCGGGTCTTCCGGTCTTTACGCCACAAAATCCGCAGGAACGGGTGCAAATATTCCCCAAAATCATAAAAGTAGCGGTGCCCTCTCCCCAGCACTCACCCATATTGGGGCAACTTCCCGAGGTACAGATGGTATGGAGGTCATATTTGTCCACCAAACCCCGTAGCTGGGTATATTTTTTGCCCGTAGGGAGTTTTACCCTAAGCCATTTGGGTTTTCCCTTGGGTGGTAAAACGCTTTCTGCTACACTTGTGCTCATACCTAAAATTTGAACTACAAAGATACGAAACTGGAAAGGAAACTTTAAGCGTAGAAAGCGCTCACTTTTTTTTGATGATTTCGGCCAAAAGTTTCTTGGCCCGCAGGAGCTTTACCTTGATGTTGTTCACCGGTTCGTTGAGTTCCTTGGCGATGGCGGCATAACTCAACTCGTTAAAATATCTCAGGTTGATTACTTTTTGATAATGGGGCTTCAATTTTTTGATGTCCTGTAACAAGTTTGCCAAATTTTGTTCCGTGATCAGTTGATCTTCCACGGTAGGGGTGTCGTCCAAAACCTTTTTCACCTCATCGCCTTGGGATTCCATTTCGTCCAAAAGACTGCGTTTTCTCTTTCGGATAAGGTCTACATGCAGATTTTTGGAAATGGTGATGAGCCATGTTTTGAACTCATAAGTCTCATCATAGGTATTTATTTTATCGAAAGCCCTGGAAAATGTACGGATGGTGATATCTTCGGCGTCATTTTCATTTTTGGTGCGCAGTAATTGAAAACCGTAGACATCGTTCCAAAAAGTGTCCAAAAGTGCACTAAAAGCAATTTGGTTTCCTTCCTTTGCTTTTAGGATATTTTCTTTAATGGACTTTTCGGTCTTCTCCAAAAATGTGACTTTGTATTGGCAGGATCAATGTATGATCATTGCGCTGGAACGGAGTCTTTTTTGCATTCTTGTTCATCGGGCATTTTTCCACAAAAACCACAGGCTTCACCTTCTTTGTTCAAAAATGGGTTTTGACTGGCGCAGGTACCTGCGAACTTACCGTCTTTTTTGCCCCAAATTTTTATTGCGATTCCAGCAAAAGCCAATGCCAAAAGACCAATGGTCAATAATGCTAACTTCATGTTCCAACTTTTTTACAAAGGTACAAAATACGTATATACAAAGCGGAAATTGGGGAATACTTTAAGAAAACCGCCTAATAGTTGATATTGGCCACAATGTTTTCCACCGATGGGGAGGTATTGCCTCCTTTGGGCTCCACGGTAATGTAGCTTACAGCCTTGTCCGCATAGGGAAGTGCCAATAGTTTGTCCTTCTCGTCAAACTGTTTGATCACTCCCAAGTTTACCAATTCCCCATTCACTTCGGCCCACATTTGGAAGCATTTGTTCTCCGGTAGGTTGGGCACATTGCTCACATTGATGTATGAAAGTTTTTTAACGGGGTTGATATAGGCAATGGCCTTAAGTTCCTTGCCTTCCCTCTTGCCATTAACGGCGTATTTTTTTGTGTCCGGGTTATTAAGAACAATGAACTGGTTTCGCATGTCTTCCAGCTGGTTCTTCATATTGTCTTCCAAATACTTGATTTTGTTGGTGACCAAGGTATTTTCTTGTTGAAGACTTTTGTTTTGGTTCCAGAAGAATACGGAAGAGCCCGCAAACAGCATAATGGCGACACTGGCTGCAACAGCATACCTGTAGAATCTTCTACGTACCATTTTTTCCTTTTTGGCACTGGAAACAATAATTTCTTTGAGCCCTTCAGGTGTTTTTCGGGCATACATTTTGGCGAAAGTCTCCAAATTGTCCTGAAGTTCATTATAGGTTTCCCTTACTTCAGGATACATGGTGATGTACCTTTCAGCCTTTAAGGTCTCTTCTTTTGTGGTATCTCCCAAAAGATACTTTTCCAGTATGTCGGAATCCAGAAATGTTTTTACTTTTTCTTTCATGGCGTAAAATTTAGTAAGGGGAGCAAGGCCAATGCCGTACCGTAAATCTTTCCAAGTTCCCTAAGGCCAATCTTTAATCTTGACTTTATGGTTCCCAAGGGGATATCCAATTCTTCACTTGCTTCCTGTTGCGTCATTCCCTCAAAAAACAAGGCCTCTAAAACAATTCGGTACTTAGGCTCTATCTTTTTAAGGTTGTCCTGGATATCCAGATGTTCGGGGCTCATGCCACTCACTCCTAAGTTATATACGTCCGAAACGTCTATTTGGACTTCCTTGTCCGCTTTATTGTTTACACTTCTTAATTTATCAATGGCGGTGTTTCGGGTTATTCGGAACAACCAGGTGAAAAGTTTTGCTTTTGAAGCGTCGTAGGAATCTGCTTTTTTCCAGATTTTAATAAAACTTTCCTGAAGCACATCCTGTGCCAATTCTTCATCTTTTACCACCTTGTAGGCCACACCATATAGGGTATCCCCGTAATTTTCATACAACAGGGATATGGCCTTATCGTCCCTTTCGGCCAAGAGTGAAACAATATGTCTTTCAATCAGTGTGCTCATCAACGATGGTTTATGGTAAAATTTTTAAGGGGCAAAAATCTAAAATAGGTTTTTCGTCGTATATACTACAGCGCTAAGTTAGAAAAAGCATTTTTGGTTGGCGTTGAAAAGAAAATCAAAAAGGTTTCGGCCTTTACGATATACATAAATTTGGTTAGTTTGGTTTGGTATAACCCCTGTTTTTGATTTATCAATGCAGGGGTTATTTTATGATATTGACCTCAGGCTGGATCTTGATGTTGAATTTTTGAGCCACTTCTTTTTGTATAAGTTGTGACAATTTTAGGATGTCTTCGCCAGTGGCATTTCCGTAGTTTACCAAAACAAGGGCTTGCTTTTCATGTACTCCGGCATTCCCAAATCGTTTTCCTTTAAAACCTGCTTGCTCAATAAGCCATCCAGCTGGAATCTTAAACTCCTCTTCATCCACCTCATAATGTGGGGCCTCTGGATGTTTCTTGATGAACCTTTCAAAGGCCTTTTTAGATATGACCGGATTTTTGAAGAAACTTCCACTGTTTCCCAATACTGCTGGGTCTGGCAATTTACTTTGCCTTATGGTGATGACCGCATCGGATATGTCCCTGATGGTGGGATAAACAATGCCATTTTTTTTCAATTCAGCCTCAATGGCCCCATACCCCGTGTGCAGGACATGGTCCTTTTTGGTAAGTTTTAGATGTACCGAGGTAATGATGTATTGACCCTTGGCCTCATTCTTAAAAATGGAATCCCGATATCCAAATTTGCAGGCTTCATTATCGAAACTTACAAGTTCTCCGGTTTTTATCTCCATGGCGGTACAGCTTACAAAAACATCCTTGAGTTCTACACCATACGCCCCAATATTTTGAATGGGGGCCGTACCCGTGTTGCCTGGGATCAAGGATAGATTTTCCAATCCACCATAACCTTTTTCCAAGGTCCATTGTACCAATCCGTGCCAGTTTTCACCGGCCATGACCTTTATTTTAACCTCATCTTCGTTTTCTTCAGCAATGGTGATGCCCTTTAGGTTGATATGTATCACAAGCGCATCGATATCCTTGGTAAGCAACATATTGCTTCCTCCGCTAATGATGAACTTTTTGGGATAGGATTTCAACTCCAATACTTTTTGGAGTTGCACTAGGCCGGTAATTTCAACAAAATAGCGGGCCTTGACATCAATACCAAAGGTATTGTAGGCCTTAAGGGATATGTTTTCCTGAATGTTCACCTAATTGTTGTACACTTTAAGCGCTTTGCCCAATATCTGGACCGCCTTTACAAGTTGGTCTTTTTCCAGCACATAGGCAATCCTTATTTGGTTTTTTCCCAATCCTGGCGTGGCATAAAATCCGCCTGCAGGGGCCACCATGACCGTATTGCCATTCATTTCAAATTTTTCGAGTAGCCATTGGGCAAAATCATCGGCATCGGCAATGGGAAGCTCTACCACGCAATAAAAAGCACCTTGCGGGACGGCTACTTTTACCCCTTCCAGTTTTCTAAGCTCAGCAATCAAGATGTCACGGCGCGATGCGTATTCAACAATGACCTCATCAAAATACGACTGCGGCGTCTCCAAGGCGGCCTCACTGGCTATTTGCGCAAATGTTGGTGGGGAGAGTCGGGCCTGGGCAAATTTAAGGGCGGTCTGGATGACCTCCTTGTTTTTGGATACCAAGCAACCTATCCGGGCTCCGCACATGCTATAGCGTTTGGAAACGGAATCGACCACAATGGCATGGTCCTCTAGACCTTCTTCCTGTAAAATGGAATGGTGCTGTCTACCTTCATAGGCAAATTCGCGATACACCTCGTCTGCTATCAGAAATAGATTGTGTTTTTTTACCAAAGCGGCCAGTTGTTGTATTTCTTCCTTGCTGTACAAGTACCCTGTTGGGTTCCCAGGGTTACAGATAAGGATGGCCTTGGTCTTTTCAGATATCAATTTTTCAAAATCAGCGATAGGGGGAAGGGCAAAATTATTTTCCAAGGTGGAAACTATCGGCACCACCTTGACGCCCATGGCCGTGGCAAATCCGTTGTAATTGGCGTAGAAAGGTTCCGGGATGATAATTTCATCGTTGGTATCCATAATACTTCCCATGGCAAAGGAAAGAGCTTCGGAACCTCCAGTGGTCACAATAATGTCCTTGGTGGTGACATGAATGTCTTTCTTGGCATAGTAAGCGGCAATTTTTTCCCGATAAACTTCGGAACCCTCCGTCATACTATAGGCCAATACCTCCACGGTATGGTTACGCACGGCATCCAAGGCCACTTTCGGGGTCTTGATGTCCGGTTGCCCAATGTTGAGGTGGATCACATGAATCCCTCTTTTCTTGGCGGCCTCGGCATACGGGACCAATTTACGGATTGGGGAAGCAGGCATAAGCCTTCCTTTTTCAGAGATACTTGGCATGTACTGATATTTTAGGCAAAAATGCTAAAACCCGCACTTGAAAACAACAGATTTGGGCATTATTTACACGGTTATTGGAATGTTAAATACGACTCGTTGTCTTTGATAATTTTGTATATTTCATAAGGATAACCCTTTAGAAGTAAGGAAATTGAAAAAAGGACTATACTTTTTTGTGCTTCTTTTTGTTGTGGCGCCCCTTTTGGTTTCGGCGCAAAAGTTTAAAATGCCCAGACACAAGAAGTTTCAAAAAGTAAAATTCGAACTGATTAATAACCTTATCATCATCCCCGTGCAGATCAATGGATCCGATCTTACCTTTGTTTTGGATTCTGGGGTGAGCAAACCCATTCTTTTCAACCTTTCCGGTCAGGATTCCATTTCCATCAACAATGTTTCCGAAGTGACCATAAGGGGATTGGGAGACGGTGAACCTATGAAGGCACTGAGTTCAATGGGGAATGTGTTCAGTTTGGGGGATGCAGAGAATTATTCGCAGGACCTGTATGTGGTTTTGGATAAGGGTATCAATTTCTCACCTTCGTTAGGCATTCCTGTACATGGTATTTTGGGTTTTGAACTGTTCCGGGATTTTATTGTGGAAATCAATTATGGGGCAAAATATATCAAACTCCATAATCCAGAGCACTATGTGCACAGGCAGGGCAAAAAAGCACAAACCCTTCCGTTGTCCATTATCAAAAGAAAGGCTTATGTGGAAGGCACCGTTCTGATCAAGGATTCCGAGAACATACCAGTTAAATTGCTTGTGGATACGGGAAGTAGCGATGCACTTTGGTTGTTCCATCAACCCGAAAAAGGCTTGGAGATTCCTGAGAAAAATTATGAGGATTATCTGGGAAGAGGGTTAAGCGGTGATATTTTTGGAAAACGGACCAAGGTCAATGGAATCAAAATTGGGGATTTTGAACTCAAGGAGGCCAAAGCAGCTTTTCCATATCGTGAATTCTTTGGGCTTATTGATAATTTGGGGGACAGAAACGGCTCGGTAGGAGGAGAGATATTAAAACGTTTCAATTTTGTTTTTGATTATGCCAATGGGGAGGTGACTATTAAAAAGAACGGGAACTTCCGTGTGCCGTTCCAATACAATTTGGCCGGAATTGAACTCCAGCATAATGGATTGCGGTACATTGCGGAAAGTATAGCAGGTGTTGGCGGCGTGGTAAGTTCAGAAAAGAATGCTTCCTTTGGAAATGTACAGATTCTACTGGAAAACAAAACCAAATTGAGTTTAGTGCCCGAAATCGTAGTTTCCGGGATACGGGCGGGAAGCCCTGCTGCTGAGGCTGGACTACGTGAAGGAGATGTGATTTTGGCGGTAAACGGTAGGCGGGTTTATCAGTATAAACTCCAAGAAGTGTTAAAAATGCTCAATGAAAAGGAGGGAAAGCGTGTTCGTGTGCTGATTGAACGTTATAATAAGGACTTACTGTTTTCCTTTGTCCTTAAAAAAGTCTTTGACGATTAAAAACAAAAAACCTCGAAAAAATAACTTCTCCGAGGTTTGTAGTACTATAATTTTCTTTTTTCTATTTGGCTCCCTCAGCCTTTACCGTACCTTTTATTTTTAGGATTTTGGTAGGTGTATCCGCATTGGAGGTTACCGTAATGGCCTTTCTAATGGGGCCAACCCTATTGGTATCGTACTTTACTTGGATTTGACCGGTTTTGCCGGGCAAAATGGGATCTTCAGGTTTTTTGGGGATAGTACATCCACAGCTAGATCGTACATTGCTGATTACCAATGGAACAGATCCGGTATTGGTGAATTCAAACACGCGAATTCCATCACTTCCTTTGGCAATTTCACCATAATCAATGGTTTCACTTTTAAACTCGATTTTTGCTGTTCCTTCTTGGGCATAAATTCCTAATGAAAGAAGACCAACAAACAACAGAAGTACAGTTTTTTTCATTTTTTTTGGTTTTGGGTGGATTTCAAATGTAGCTGATTCAATAGCTGCATCCAAAATTCTTTTGTTATGTAATAACGTTACTTATTTTTGTTTCGTATTTCAAGATTGGCTTTCATTCAGGAATAGCATAAAATTAACATGGTGCTTACCTTGAATTTGAACCAATCCATACCCTTAATTACAAAAACTGTACCGAAAAATGGAGATTCCATCAAAATATGAGCCCAATAGGGTTGAAGCGAACTGGTATGACTACTGGATGAAACACGATTTCTTCAGTTCAAAACCAGATGAAAGAGAGCCCTATACCATTGTTATTCCCCCACCCAATGTTACTGGGGTGTTGCATATGGGGCATATGCTCAACAATACCATACAGGATGTCCTGATCCGAAGGGCAAGACTTTTGGGTAAAAATGCGTGCTGGGTACCCGGTATGGACCATGCCTCCATTGCAACAGAAGCCAAGGTGGTGGCTAAGTTGAAAGAGGAAGGGATTCATAAAGCTGACCTAACCAGGGATGAATTTTTAAAACATGCCTGGGATTGGACCAATGAATATGGAGGGGTCATCCTTCAGCAATTGAAAAAATTAGGCTGTTCCTGTGATTGGGATCGCACCAAGTTCACCATGGATGACGATATGTCAGCCTCAGTAATCAAAGTTTTTGTGGATCTGTACAATAAAGGGCTCATTTACAGGGGCTATCGTATGGTGAATTGGGATCCAGAGGCCAAGACCACTTTATCCGATGAAGAGGTGATTTATGAAGAGAGACAGGGTAATCTGTATTATTTGGCTTATGCCATTGAAGGTTCCGATGAGAAGGTCACTATTGCTACTACACGACCCGAGACCATTTTAGGGGATACCGCCATCTGTATCAACCCCAATGATGAGAGATATCGCCATTTGAAGGGCAAAAAGGCCATTGTGCCCATCTGTAATCGGGTCATTCCGATCATTGAGGACGAATATGTGGATGTGGAGTTCGGTACCGGGTGCTTAAAAGTGACCCCGGCCCATGATGAGAATGATAAAAACCTTGGGGAAAAGCACAATTTGGAGGTCATAGATATTTTCAACGAAGATGCCTCCTTGAATTCCTTCGGAATGCACTACGAAGGCAAGGACCGTTTTGTGGTTCGGAAGGAGATTTCCAAAGAGTTGGAAGAAAAGGGGTATTTGGTGAAGACCGAGCAGCATACCAATAAGGTGGGAACATCCGAACGGACCAAGGCGGTGATAGAGCCCCGACTTTCCGACCAGTGGTTCCTGAAAATGGAGAAATTGGCAAAACCGGCCCTTGATGGGGTGTTGAAGACAAGGGATGTAAAGCTATATCCCCAAAAGTTTGAAAATACCTATCGCCATTGGATGGAAAATATCCGCGATTGGAACATTTCTCGACAATTGTGGTGGGGACAACAGATTCCTGCCTATTATTTTGGAGACGGACAGGACGATTTTGTAGTGGCCGAGACCAAGGAAGAAGCGTTGCAACTGGCCAAATCCAAAAATCCAAACATCCAAGCATCCGATCTACGCCAAGATGCCGATGTTTTGGATACTTGGTTCTCATCATGGCTATGGCCCATTAGCGTTTTTGGGGGTATTTTGGAACCTGAAAATGAGGAGGTAAACTATTATTACCCAACCAGCGACTTGGTCACTGGACCGGACATTTTGTTTTTCTGGGTGGCGCGGATGATCATTGCCGGATATGAATACAGGGATGAGAAACCCTTTGAAAATGTGTACCTGACCGGTTTGGTACGTGACAAGCAACGTAGGAAAATGTCAAAATCCCTCGGAAATTCACCGGATGCCCTCAAATTGATTGAGGATTTCGGTGCGGATGGGGTTCGTGTTGGACTTTTGTTGAGTTCCGCTGCGGGCAACGATTTGTTGTTTGATGAGGCCCTATGCCAACAAGGCGCCAACTTTGCCAACAAGGTTTGGAATGCCTTCCGATTGGTAAACGGATGGGAAGTGGCCGATTTGCCCCAACCCGAAGCGGCCAAGACAGGGATAGAATGGTATACCACCAAGTTTAACCAGACGTTGGCGGAGATTGAAGATCACTTCTCCAAATACCGTATTTCAGATGCTCTGATGGCTACCTATAAGTTGGTTTGGGACGATTTCTGCTCGTGGTTGCTCGAAATTGTAAAGCCGGCCTATCAACAACCCATAGACAGGGCAACCTATGATGCCGTTATCCATTTGTTTGAGGAAAATTTGAAACTCTTACACCCCTTTATGCCATTTTTAACCGAGGAAGTGTGGCAGCATACCGCAGAACGTACCCCGGAAGAGGCATTGATGGTATCCAACTGGCCCAAAGCCCAAAAAGTGGATACGAAGTTGATTGCTGATTTTGATTTTGCCGCCGAAGTGATTTCGGGTATACGCACCATCAGAAAGGAAAAGAACATTCCCCAAAAGGAAACTTTGGAGCTTTCTGTCTTGAACAGCGAGGGAGCAGGTACTGGGATGGATGCCATTATTATCAAATTGGCCAATATCTCCCAAATACAGACTGTGGATACTGGTTTGGATGGTGCCTTGAGCTTTCGGGTAAAGAGCAACGAGTACTTTATTCCGATCAGTGGGGCCATTGATGTGGAGGCCGAAATCGAAAAAATCAATGAAGAGTTGAAATACACCCGTGGATTTCTACAATCGGTACAAAAGAAATTGGGCAACGAACGCTTTGTGAACAATGCCCCAGAACAAGTGGTGGCCATAGAGCGTAAAAAAGCCGCCGATGCCGAGGCCAAGATCGAAACTTTGGAGAAAAGCTTGGCCAGTTTAGAAAACTCCTAGGTAGGGTAGAGACTTTTACTGTTTTCATTCCCATTTTGTCAATCAGTTGGGGATGAGTGTTTTACTTTTTCATATATTTAATACTATGGAATCGTATGCCACTGCCTTGTTGTATGCCATCCCCTTTTTTGTGGGGTTGGTACTTTTTGAGGTCCTTTACGGGTATTTCGCCAAAAAGCAGATGCACAATGTCATGGACACCGTGAGCAGTCTTAGCTCCGGGCTTACCAATGTGGTAAAGGATTCATTGGGATTAGGGGTTATCATAATCAGCTATCCATTTTTGTTGGAGCATTTGGCCCTTACGGAAATCAAGACTACGTGGCTGGTTTGGGTAGTGGCCTTTATTGTACTGGATTTTGCGGGCTATTGGAACCATAGATTGAGTCATCATATCAACTTTTTTTGGAACCAGCATGTCATCCACCACAGTAGCGAGGAGTTCAATCTTGCCTGCGCCTTGCGGCAACCCATTTCCAATTTATTGGGATATTACGCCCTTTTGTTGATTCCTGCTGCTCTTTTGGGTGTTCCCAACGAAGTTATCGCCATTTTGGCTCCTATCCATCTGTTTGCCCAATTTTGGTACCATACCCAGCATGTGGGTAAGATGGGTTGGTTGGAGTATGTTATTGTTACTCCATCCCAGCATAGGGTCCACCACGCCATCAACAAAGAATATATTGACAAAAATCTTGGACAGATTTTTTGTGTTTGGGACCGGATGTTTGGAACGTTCCAAGAGGAAATGGAGGATGTGCCACCACAATATGGCGTATTGAAGCCAGCCCATACCTGGAATCCTGTCATCATCAATTTTCAGCATTTATGGCGTTTGATAAAGGATGCATGGCGGACCAAGAGCTATTGGGACAAGCTGAGGATTTGGTTTATGCCCACAGGTTGGCGCCCTTCGGATGTCAAGGAAAAGTACCCTGTGGAGATTATTGAGGATGTATACCATTTTGAAAAATATAGACCAGAGGCTTCCAATGCGTTAAAGGGATATGCCATCTTCCAAATGGCGGCTACCACGGCCTTGATGCTTTTTATGTTCTACAACTATTCCGCAATAGGCTTTGATGGATTATTGCTTTTTGGGGCCTTCGTTTTTGTTGGAGTCTACGGCTACACCACCTTGATGGACCGTAAATCCTACGCCATTTGGATCGAGGTGATTCGAAGTGTGTTGGGCTTGGCTCTTATTTATGGTACACAGGATTGGTTTGGAATAAATGCCTATGCTTCCGTGGGTAGTCTTTTGGTGGCCCTGTACTTTGTTGTTACCATTTGTGGGGCGATATACTTTACCTATTTTGAAAAAAGCTATTCTACTCCTTTGGTGTCCTAAAGTTTTTTTACTTCAGATTCCACTAGGGCGATATATTTTTCCATAGCCTCTTTTACAGTAATGTTTTGTGCCTGAAAAAGGGCATTGGCCTTAAAGGCATTGATCAATGGGGTTCTACTTCCAGGGTTATCAAAATTTTTGTTGGCTACCTTAAAGTAGGCGTACAATTTCAATAATAAGTCGGCAGGTAGAGGTTCTGTGTACCCATTTACATAGGCCACTGCCTCATCAAAACGGGTATGTAGTTCCTCATCAATCATCCTGTTTGCGTATTGAGGCGATACAGGTTCTGGCCCCGACAACTTTTTGCCCAAGCTTTACCGTGATATTGCAGTCCAAAGGCAATAGAAGGTCTACCCGGGAGCCAAACTTGATGAATCCGGCATCCTGTCCTTGGGTTACTTGTTCGCCTTCCTCTGCATAGTTTATGATGCGTCTGGCCATGGCCCCTGCAATTTGTCGATACCCTATTTCACCAAATTTCGGGGTATGCAGCACTACCGTGGTGCGTTCGTTTTCTGTACTGGATTTTGGGTGCCAAGCCACCAAATATTTACCGGGATGGTATTTGGAGTAGGTGATGGTACCGCTGGTAGGGTAACGGGTCACATGCACATTTACTGGTGACATAAAGATGGAAACCTGCCTCCGTTTTTCCTTAAAATATTCGGGTTCGTCAACCTCTTCAATGACCACCACTTTGCCATCCACTGGGGCTAAAATGTCATCAAAATTTGGGGTGACCAACCGTTTGGGGTTTCTAAAAAACTGCAATATGGCAACGAGAAGGACAAGTGCTGCTATCTGTATGGTTAACCGAAGCCACTCCACTTCAACATAAAATTGAGCAGCAAGAATTGCAGCGACCACAATAAAAAAAGTGATGATGATAATTTTTTGTCCCTCTTTATGAAACATAGGAAAAGATATTAAGTACCAAATAAGCAAAAGGGGCTGCAAATACAAGACTGTCCAAACGATCCCAAATACCTCCGTGACCCGGTAAAATGGCCCCACTGTCCTTTACGCCTGCCACACGCTTGAACTTGGACTCCAAAAGGTCTCCCAGACTTCCTGCGAACACGATTACCGTGGCCAGGACCATCCACTGCACAACAGTTAGTTTAGTTTCGTAGAACGACATGATGTATGCTGCCGCCAGTGCAAAAATAAGACCTCCAATAGAACCTTCAATGGTTTTTTTTGGAGAAACTGAAGGAAATAGTTTGGTGCGGCCCAAAGTACGCCCTGTTAAATAGGCAAACGTATCATTGACCCATATCAAAATAAAGATGCCCGTAATGAGAAATTGTGCAAAACCATCTTCCTTGTACGGGATCATGGTAAGAAAGATGCATCCGCCGCCAATGTAGAGCACCGCGATGATAAACTTTTGTAATTCGGTAAATTTCCTGTCTTTTTTGGAGAAGAGGAACATGAGCAGGGCCATATCCACCGTAATGGTCAACAGCATTAAAATAGTGATCAAGGTACTGTCCTGAACCAAATAGATATATGCCCACCACAATGCCAAATAGGCCACGAAAATGTAATATCCCTTTAAACGGACAATTCTCTTGAACTCGGCCAAACAGGCCAGACCAAATGCCATAAAGAGAAAATCAAAAGCGTCTGAACTTAAAAAAACCGCTCCCAACAGAAGCACCACATAGATGATTCCCGTTATGGAACGCCTGAGGATTTCTTTCATGTAATCAATAGTCTTCTAAAAGCAAAAGATAGACATTTTTTGAGGCACTTCCATAGGAAAGAAAATCATCTTTGTTTTCCGGTGTGGGTTGGAAGTGTTTGAGTGTGGTGATATTGTTCGGGATATTTTTGCCGTATTTTTCCTTGATGATCTTTAGTGCCTCGCTAATGGAATCCACCAACTGGCTTGTAGTACCGAAGACGATTAGGTTGGAAGGCAATTCGTCCAACTTTTTTTCCTTGATTTGGTTGGAGCATACCAAGATGGATCCGTTGTGGGCCACCAAATGTTCGCAGGTGGTGAAAAAAATTTCACTTTCCTGACGATTTTCCGTGAATGCTATCTTTTCCGAAGAAAAGCGGGTCTCCAGTCGAGGGTCCAGACTATAGAAAAGATGATTTTGCCAATCGTTTTCGGAGATGATGCTCTTTAAAGCTTCGGATACTTCGGAAAAGTCCTCGCAGTAAATAAACTTGCCCCCGTTTTTCTTGAAGTAGATGGTGAACTTTTCGTCCACGGGAATTTTTAGATCGGGCATATGGTCCCCACGGGTTTCCACAGTTTCCTTTGAAACCTTTTTGCCTCCTCCAAAAAGTTTGCTAAAAACTCCCATTTATTTAGTTCGTATACATTCTACTTCGATAGTTGCCAATTGATGTTATTTAACAGGCTCTGGTTCTAACTCCTCTTCTTCTTTTTCAAAAGGGCGTCTTCCAAAAATCTTTTCCAAATCGTCCTTAAAGATAACCTCTTTATCCAAAAGTCTTTCTGCCAGTTCGGTAAGCTTGTCCTTATTGTCTTGCAACAATTTGATGGCTCTTTGGTACTGCTCTTCGATCATCTTGGATATTTCCAAGTCAATTTTTTGGGCAGTTTCCTCACTGTACGGTTTGGTGAACCCATATTCGTTCTGGCCAGAGGAATCATAGTAGGTGATATTTCCCAACTTATCGTTAAGACCATATATGGTAACCATGGCCCTAGCTTGTTTGGTCACTTTTTCCAAATCGCTCAAAGCTCCGGTGGATATTTTGTTGAAGATGACCTTTTCAGCGGCCCTACCCCCCATGGTGGCACACATTTCATCCAACATCTGTTCGGGACGTACAATAAGTCGTTCTTCAGGTAAATACCATGCGGCGCCAAGGGATTGTCCCCTTGGAACAATGGTTACTTTTACCAAAGGCGCTGCGTGTTCCAACATCCAGCTTACCGTTGCGTGGCCAGCTTCGTGGAACGCAATGGTCTTTTTCTCCTCTGGGGTAATGATCTTGTTTTTCTTTTCCAATCCGCCCACAATTCGGTCCACGGCATCCAAGAAATCCTGTTTGGTGACCGCTTTTTTCTCTTTTCGGGCTGCGATCAGGGCAGCCTCGTTGCAGACGTTGGCAATATCGGCTCCGGAGAAACCAGGGGTTTGTTTTGCCAAGAAATCCAAATCCAGGGTCTCGGCTGTTTTGATGGGCCTAAGGTGTACCTCAAATATTTCTTTACGCTCATTAAGGTCCGGAAGGTCAACATAGATTTGACGGTCAAAACGTCCGGCACGCATCAACGCCTTGTCCAATACATCGGCACGGTTGGTAGCGGCCAATACAATTACGTTGGTATTGGTGCCAAAACCATCCATTTCGGTCAAAAGCTGGTTCAATGTATTTTCACGTTCGTCATTGGAGCCGGTGAAATTGTTCTTTCCACGTGCTCTACCAATGGCATCGATTTCATCAATAAAAATGATGGCCGGGGATTTGTCCTTGGCCTGTTTGAAGAGGTCTCGGACACGAGAGGCCCCTACACCCACGAACATTTCCACAAAATCGGAACCGGATAGTGAGAAGAAGGGCACTTTGGCCTCTCCTGCCACAGCCTTGGCCAAAAGGGTCTTACCCGTTCCCGGAGGGCCTACCAAGAGGGCGCCTTTCGGAATCTTACCTCCCAGTGAGGTGTACTTGTCAGGATTTTTGAGGAATTCCACAATTTCCTGTACTTCTTCCTTGGCACCTTCCAGTCCGGCTACATCCTTGAAGGAAGTTCGGGTATCTGTTTTTTCGTCGAAAAGCTTTGCTTTGGATTTTCCAATATTGAAAATCTGTCCACCTGCACCGCCACTTGCACCACCTGACATTCTACGCATCAGGTAAATCCATATTCCTATGATCAGTGCAAAGGGGAGTAGGGATAGCAGTAGCTCGCCCAATACGTTGGATTCCGTGTCGAATTCAACAATGGTATCAAGGTTGTTTTCTTTTTTGATTTCGGTAATCTCGTTCTGGAAAATTTGCAGGTCACCATAGTCCAATACATATTGGGGCACCAAGCCGGCCGAAGGGAACAGCGGTTTTTCCGCTACACCTTTATGGACGTCTTTTTTCAGGGCCTCTTCCGTGAGGAAAACTTTGGCCTGACGGGTATTGGTAATGATGATGATCTTGGAGATATCACCGTTTCGCAAGTATTCCTGTAATTCGGACGTAGTGGTTTTTTCGGTATTGGAGAAACTGCTTCCGCCAAAAAATTGAAAGCCTATGATCAGTGCAATGACCACACCATAGATCCACCACGAACTAAAACGAGGTTTTTTAGGGGTATTTGAATTGTTTTCGTTTGCCATTTTTTTTAAGAATTGTAGCTGCTCTCCACCATGGTGACCTTGGCATCTCCCCAAAGTCCTTCAATGTCATAGAATTCCCTGATGTGTTTTTGAAATACATGTACCACAACATTTACATAGTCCATCAATACCCATTCTGCGTTTTCAGAACCTTCAACATGCCATGGTTTGTCATGGATGGCTTTGCTGACGGTTTTTTGGATAGAGGAAACAATTGCGTTTACATGCGTGTTGGAAGTACCATTGCAGATGATGAAGTAGTCGCAGACCGTATTTTCGATTTCCCTAAGATCAAGTAGATTTATGTCAACACCTTTAACTTCTTCAATCCCGTGTAAAATCAAGGCAATCAGTTCATCTGCGCTAGTTTTCGTTTTCTGCATTCAAAAATTTTAGTTTTTACAAAGTTATATTTTTTTTGTTTTCTTAGCCTTAGATTTTAACATATCATAAAGGCGTACCACATTGGGAGAACAATCACGGATAATCAAACTTGATGCCACGGACTCCACAAATCAGTATTTAAAGGATTTGTTGCAGACCAAAAATGCTTCGGATTTTACCGTGGTCGTCGCCAAAAAACAGCTCAAAGGAAGAGGGCAAATGGGGGCTACTTGGCAATCTGAAGAAGGTAAAAACCTTACTTTCAGCGCTTTAAAAAAGTTTAATTCTTTTTCGACAGAGCACCAGTTCAATTTGAACATTGCAGTGTCCTTGGCTGTTTGTGATGTTCTGAACACCATGGATCTTCCCAATGTCAGGGTGAAATGGCCCAACGACATTCTGTCAGGTTCATCAAAAATATGTGGCATTTTAATCGAAAATATTCTTAAAGGTCAGGAAATTCAATATTCCATTATCGGGATTGGCCTTAATGTGAACCAAACTTCTTTTGATAATTTGGACAAGGCGGCATCCATGCATACCATTAGTGGCCGCGTTTTTGACTTGGATGAGCTATTACATCTGATTTTGGATAGCATGAAACACCGTTTATTGGATATTGAAGACAAAACCATTGCCGAGCTTCTTCCCGAGTACGAACAGCATTTATTCCGAAAAGACAAACCCTCCACGTTCACCAATAGCAAAGGGGAGAGGTTTATGGGGTTTATCCGGGGTGTTTCGGAAACAGGGAAGCTTGTCCTGGAGTTGGAGGACCATATTTTTAGGGAGTACGACCTAAAAGAAGTATCCCTGCTTTATTGACCTATTTTATCCAAGTTGGAGGATAGGGTCTGCATGAAGTTGGTGATGGGCGATTTGATCATCATGGCCATCATGGCATTGAATTCTCCTTCAAAGTTCAGCGCCACTTCACTTTCATGATCACCCAAAGAAGTAATATCACCTGTCAAGGTAAACGGCAATTTGTCGCTGGCAGCTCCCAAAACCACTTTCTCATGGGGGATTTGCTCCTTCAACCTTAGCGTGATTTCTGGCATGCCCTTTAAGGCAAACTTGAAGGTTTTTTCATCCAAGACCTCAAATTTGTCAATATTACTGGGCATCAAGGTTTCAAAATTTTTGATATCGGAAAGAAAATCAAAAACTTCCTTACCACTTTTGGCCACTTTCTTTTTAGGGACTTCAATGTGCATTTTCTGGCTTATTTCCATTGCTGTGGATCAACCCTCCACTGCAATAAGGTTTTTAATTGTGATTCTTTGATATAATGTGTTTCAGAAGCTTGTTCTATGAGATGATCATAGTCGGAAAGGGTGTGTAGTTCCACATCTTCCTTTTCAAAGTTGTCCGTGGCTACTGGAAAACCATAGGTAAAAATGGCCACCATACCTTTTACGTGGGCACCCTGTTCTTTCAAGGCCTTGACCGCATTCAGGCTACTTTTTCCCGTGCTGATCAAGTCTTCAATGACCACTACATTCTGGCCGTGTTCCAGATATCCCTCGATTTGGTTTTGCCTTCCATGGGATTTGGGTTCCGGTCGGACATAGATGAATGGGAGGCCCAAGGCTTCGGCCACCAAAATGCCAATTCCAATGGCGCCTGTGGCCACACCTGCGATCACATCGGGTTTGCCATAGAGGTTTTCAACTTGTTTGGCCATCTCTTCCCGTACAAAATTCCGTATTTCAGGGTAGGAGAGCATGACCCTGTTGTCGCAATAAATTGGGGATTTCCACCCAGAAGCCCATGTGAACGGATTTTCGGGTTCCAACTTAATTGCATTAATTTGTAACAGCAGTTCAGCTGTTTTTTTTGCGATTCCCTTATCTAAAACCATTGCGCAAATGTATGAAGTTTTTGTAAATGAATCTCCACTGATTTTAACAAACAAGCGTCCGGATAAATCCAATGGAAGCCTTTTTTCCATGGATGGTGATTCTATTTTAAAGGCTATAGAGAAACTGGCCAAAGGGAAGCTGGACAAAGCGTATCTCTATCATCCCGATGGGGACGAGATCTTAAAGATGTTTCGCCATAAAATCCCTGTGGTGGTGGCTGGTGGTGGATTTGTCGTTAACCCAAAAGGCAAGGTGCTCTTTATCTATCGAAATGGAAAATGGGACCTGCCCAAGGGCAAAGTGGATAAAGGGGAATCTGTTGAAAATGCCGCCATTAGGGAGGTTGAGGAAGAGACCGGTGTTTCGGGACTGGCCATTGAACGGTTTCTGCGAACCACCTACCATATTTTTAAGAGAAATGGGGAATATCGTTTGAAGGAAACCCATTGGTTTGTAATGTCCACTTCGTTTACGGGCAAGTTGGTCGCTGAAAAATCGGAGGGCATATCCAAAGTAAAATGGAAAGGCCGAAGAAAGACCAAAAAGGCCTTGAAAAATTCTTACGCCAATATTGAGATCCTGTTTGAAGATTGGGAATGGGATTAGTCCCGGTCCAATATTTTTGAGGCTTCGCTATTTTTCTCAATACGATAGACCGGGTAGTTCAGATAGGCATCTTCCAAATATTTGGACTGTTGGAACAACCAATCCAATTGCGCATACCAATTTTCTGAAAATTCCGTATCCAATGCTTTCTTGGCCATAAAATTCTGTCGTAATACGGAATCCTTCACCAGCATATCCTTGGCTACATCTTCAAAGACATAGGGAGAAAAGCCTTCTTTTTGCTGGAGGACCGTATCAAAGAAGTTCCAATTGAAAAAAGAATCCACGCCTTGGGGTTCCAAGGTTTCCAAAATGTACCTGATCCCAGGTTGATGGGTGGGAATGACCACATCACCCGCATTAAAATGGACTATTTTAGTGCAACTGGTCACTTGGGTATTAAAATGGGGATAATGCCCTTCGTAAGGATTTTTACGGGTTTCATACTCCAGGATTTTATACCCGTTGACGGTAAGTGAAGTATCCTTGTCCAGTCTAAAATAACGGATGTTATTGGCTTGCAATCGGTCCATGACCTTCTCCCAGCTTTTCTTGACCACGTAGGCATCAGGCACGGTAATGGTATCCTTTGGGTAGTAGTAATTCCGATATACGGTTTCTTTGGTAAAGGGTTTGGTCCGGTCGTATTTTAAACGGGGAAGTCCGGTTACCTCGCTCAAGAGGCGTTCTGCTTCATATCCTTTGAATTGTAGTACAGAGGTTTGCGTGGTATCTACCTGCCAGGAGAAATAATACTGGGAAAGTCCAAGGTTCTCTTCATGGGTCTGTTTTCGTAGCTCCTTGATGGTGTCGTATTGTTTTTCCACCAGCTGTACAAGACTTTCCATAAGCTGATAGGTGCCTTCCACACGTTGGTCGTAGGGTTTTAGCATATGGGTCTCCACCATAAGTCCAAGGGTGTTCCAAAGCGAGGTGTAGCCTGTGGAGTATCTGGGATGGTCCATAAACTGGCTAAAACCCATTTCCGGTGGAACGTTGAAGACGTTTACATAGGGGGTAATGTCCCATTCTTTGTCCGCCAGGGACTTTTCCAGTCCCGGCATAAATTCTTTATGGAGGTACTGCCCTAAATTTCCACCCAATTTATTGTGCTGTGTGAACAAATGGGTCAGGGTATATTGATAATCCGCTCCGTTGCTCACATGGTTGTCCACAAAGACATCAGGTTTTACCCTGTGGAAGATGCTGGCAAAACCTTGGGCGTTTTTGGTATCCATTTTAATGAAATCCCGGTTCAGGTCGTAGTTACGGGCATTGCCCCGAAACCCGTATTCCTTTGGACCGTTTTGGTTGGCCCTTGAGGTTGAATTTCGGTTGAGGGCACCCCCAATGTTGTAAACGGGTATGGTGACCAATACGGTATTCTTTGGACTGGGCAGTGCTTTGGTGGCCAAGTCCCTGTACAGTAGCATGGTGGCGTCAATTCCATCACTTTCTCCGGGATGAATACCATTGTTGATCAGGATAATGGCTTTTTCCTTTCGGACATTCTCCAAGTTAAAATCCCCATCGGGGTTAAAGGTGACCATGTGTAATGGGTAACCACTATCGGTACTGCCTATCGTATGTATGTTGATTTGGGGGAAATCCCGTGCCAATCGCATATAAAATGCAATGGTTTCTTCGTAAGTCGCGGTTTCCTTGCCTTTTGAAGCTTCAAAAAAAGTTTGGTAAGAAGCGGCCTCATCCTGTTTTTGGTTTTCACAGGACAGACAGGTGATAAGTAGGGCAAAAAAGACAATGTACTTTTGTGCTATGCTAAATTCCTTATTGATCAATACCACTAAAAAACGCTGTTAGTAAACCTAAAAATACGGAATATTATGGTCACGATGCCAAATCTATACTTTCCAGGTCCGAAATCTCTATCTTAAAAATAGGCTTGTTCTTGTAGTTTAGACCATGCGGGCATCTATTTTTGAATTCGGTCCACTTTTGGTAATCCAAGGGGTCTATGGATGAGGTGATCATGTTTATGGTTATGTGCTCCTTGATATCCATTGAAATGAGCTCTTCCAAAAAATCCCATCCATCCATTATGGGCATGTTGATGTCCAAAAAAATCACTTCTGGAATGTCCTCCCCGTTTTCTATCCGTTTTTTAAGGGCATCCACCGCTTCCTTTCCATTTTCAAATATTTGGATATCGTCACAAATACAAACGGGTTTCAGCATCTTTTTGATGCCAAAAACAGTTATGGGATCATCGTCCACAATAAACATGCTGTTAACTTTCTTCATTAAAATACACATTGAATGTTGTACCCTTATCTACTTCACTTTTTGCGGTAATGCTACCACCCATGGCCTCAATTTGGTTTTTGATGATATATAATCCTAGACCTCGGGCATCCTTGTTATTATGAAACGTTTTATATAGTCCAAATATTTTGCCGCCGTACCGTTCCAGATCAATTCCAAGACCATTGTCTGAAACGCTGAACACCACATACTTGTCGTGCTTCTTGGCATTGATAGTGATTACGGGATTTCTTTCAGGGCTCTTGTACTTGACTGCATTGGTCAGTAAATTTACGATGATACTGTCCAAATAGGAGCTGCAGGCAGAAACACAAAGATCTTTGTCAACATGGTTGATGACCTCTACTTGGTTTTTTTCCAAAAGGGCCGATAGACTTTGCTGTACCTTGACAATGTTGTCATGGAGGTTGAGCGGACTCTTTTCCAGATTTACATTGGTGTTGATGTCGATGACCTCGTTCAGGTTGTCCAAGGTTTCCAAAAGACGGTCAGAAGCTTGTGAAAGCATTTTTAGGATATGCTCTTTTTCCCTTTCATCATCCTCATTGATAAGGAACTCCAATAACATTGAAAAATTCGCGGAATGGGACCTAAGGTTGTGGGAAACGATATGCGCAAAATTGATCAGCTTTTTGTTCTGTACCGAGGTAATATTGATAAGGTTCCTCAGTTGGTCCTCTTTTTTCTTGAGGGCCGTAATGTCCATACTGATGCCAATAAGCCCATTGATCTTGCCTTCATCATCAAAAAGTGGGATTTTGGAGGTTAAAAAATTGGTGTACTCCCCATCTTTTTTTATGCTGATGGTTTCTTTTCCCAAAATAGGTTTTAGGGTTCGGATAACTTGAAGGTCTTCATCCCGTGATGTCTTTGCAACTTCAGGGTCATATAGGTCAAAATCGGATTTCCCTATCATTTCTTCGGGCTTCTTGCCCAGATACTCACATTCTGCCTTGTTGACCAGAATTTTTCTGGAATCCAGATCTTTTGCAAAAATGTTCAAGGGAATATTATCGATCAGGGTATGGAGCAATTGCTCATTTTCCCGGGTCTTTGTTTCGGCCATTACCTTATCATGGATGTCTTGGAAGGTTCCAAAGACTTTTACGATCTCCCCATCCTTTTTAATGGGTTTGCCTGCGGCCTTTATCCATCGTTCTTCCCCTTTGGCAGTTATTATTTGAAGCTTTTGGTTAAAAGGGGTTCCCTGGGTCATTACCTGATGGAACAACATCGAAATCTTGTTGCGGGAATATCCTTGTTTATAAAAGGCTATGGCCTCACTTACCTCGGGTTGGTAGGATAAAGGTACTTGATGGATTTTTTTGGTTTCTTCGCTCCAGTACAGTTGTTCGGTTTCAATATGGTATTCCCAATTGCCAACATTCAGTACTTCAGATTGTGCCTGCAGCAATGTGTTCACCCTTTCCAGTTCCAGTTCCTTTTCCACCAATCGGGTGATGTCATCGGTTTGCACTATGGTGCCCATCAAGTTTTCCTTTTCATCAAACCATGGGGAAAAGGTGCTTTCAAACCATTGCCCAGATGCACCTGTGGTTTTGTGGTGTCTTATGGTGTGTGATGTACTGTCCTTTAAAGATGCTTGCAGGTCAATGTTCTCGACCATGTCCGAAAACAATTCAAAGATGTTGATGTCCATGCAGGACTTGGCTTGAATATCAAAAATATCGAGCCAAGAATCCGAGGCATCCATCAAAATACCTTTGGTATCCGCAAAGGCGGTTGCCTTGGGCAATTGCTTTAGCAAATAATGTTGGGCAATTCGTTCAACTGCTTTCAATGTACGGGGTCGTTAGGGGAACTTCTCGTAATTAAGAAATTTCTGACCAATTTATAGGTATTGACATTTATCAATAATTATTTGTTGTGAAAAGTTCCGAAACTGTTGTTTTTGGGAAAAAAAATAGGGTTTGAAAGTTTTTTTGTGGGACTTTAATTAGGAAAAACGTTGCGGAATTGTAAGATTTAGTGATAAACTATCATGATTTTACCACTACCGTTTCGGGGACCAATCCGGTGTAATCACCACCGTTTCTAATAACATCCCGTACAATGGAGGAGCTTATGTAGGATTTTCCTGATGAGGTCAATAAAAAGACCGTTTCTATCTCGGAGAGTTTTCTATTGGTATGGGCAATGGCCTTTTCGAATTCAAAATCTGCAGGATTGCGGAGTCCCCTCAATATAAAGTCCGCTCCAATTTTTTTGCAGAAATCCACAGTAAGGCCCTCGTAGGTGAGTACCTTGATCTTGGGCTCGTCCTTAAAGGCCTCCTTGATGAATTGGGTGCGTTCCTCCAAGGAGAACATGTACTTCTTTTCGGCATTGATTCCTATGGCAATGATCAATTCATCAAATAGGGTAATGCCCCGTTTGATGATATCGTAATGCCCAAGGGTAAGTGGGTCAAAAGATCCTGGAAAGATAGCGCGCCTCATGATGGGAAAGTTTGCTTAAAAATACAGATTTTCTATCGCAATGCCTCTACAATGGCACTGTCAAATAATTGATCCAATGAAATACCGGCCGTCTTGGCCTGTTGGGGCAAGAGACTTTCCTCTGTGAGTCCGGGAGTGGTGTTTACCTCCAAAAGGTGGGGGACATCCCCAATAAAGATAAACTCGCTACGGGTATAGCCCTTCATTCCCAAAGTTTTATAGATAAATTCGGCCAAAGCCCTGACGTTGGCTTCTTGGGTTTCGGATATCCGGGCCGGGGTAATCTCTTTGGATTTCCCTTGGTACTTGGCCTCATAATCAAAAAAATCATTTTCTGAAATGATTTCCGTAATGGGGAGCACGGTAACGGCATTATTGTACGTGATCACTCCCACGGAAACTTCGGTTCCGTCCAAAAAAGATTCAATGATTACCTCGTCATCTTCCTTAAAAGCTGCTGATAAAGCTTTGGTAAGCTCTGTCTTTTGGTACACCTTGGAGACCCCATAACTGCTTCCGGCCCTATTGGCCTTAACAAAACAGGGAAGTCCAACCTTTTCCACGATGGCATCTTCATCGATTTCCTGTCCATGGTTCACGTAGTATGAAGTAGCACAATGCACGCCATAAGGCTTTAAGGTACTCAACAAGTCCCGCTTGTTGAAAGTCAAAGCAGACTGATAGTGGTTACAGGAAGTTTGTGGAATTCCCAATAGCTCAAAATAAGCTTGGAGCAGTCCATCCTCACCAGGTGTGCCATGAATCGCGTTGAAAACACATTCGAATACAATTTTCCCGCCTTCAGGTTGAATACTGAAATCAGATTTGTCTACAGGAAATTCCTTGTTAGAATCATCCAGATACACCCACTTTTCCTTGGTGATCACAATCCGATAGGAATTGTATCGCTCTCTGTCCAAATACTTATGGACCACGTTACCGCTCTTTATGGATATGGCGTGTTCACTGGAGTAACCGCCCATGATAATGGCAATGTTTTTTTTCATCAGCTTGTCGAATATCGCGATGCCAAAGTAAAGAAAAAAGCACTGGCTTTCCTATATTTGTCCACATAAGCATATCGCATGAAACATTTTTTTGGATTTTTAAAAAGCAAGACCTTTCTCATACAATTGGGCCTAGCGGTCGTGGCCACAGTGCTTTTGGTTTTTTTGGCGTTGCAATGGCTTAAAAGTACCACCAACCATGGCGAGTTTGTGGAGGTGCCCGATTTTTCCAAAATGTCGGTAATGGATATGCGAAAAGCTGTTGAAGAGGCCGGATTGCGATATCAAGTGTTGGACTCCTCCAACTACAATCCGGATTACCCAAGGTTTTCCATCTTGGATCAAGACCCTCCCGCGGGAAACAAGGTCAAATCCAACCGAAAAATATATTTCACCGTGAATCCATCTGGGTACAAAAAGGTGAGTGTGCCGGATATCATCCAAGTCACCCAACGTAACGCCGCCTCCATGTTGAGGGCTGTGGGATTGGATGTGGAACGTGTTACCTACATTGACGAATTGGGTAAAGACATGGTCTACAACATGAAGTTTAAAGGGAAATACGTGAAACCCGGGGACAAGTTGCCCAAGACCTCCAAGGTAGAACTCATCTGTGGCAACGGAACCATTCCCGGTAGTGCCCGCGTACAAGCAGATTCGCAATAGTCATGGACGATTCGGACAACCAAGAACTTTCGCAGGAAGACCTCTTTGAGCATCACAGGTTTGTGGCATCAAAAGGCCAAGACCCTTTGCGTGTGGACAAGTTTTTGATGAATTTCATTGAAAATGCCACCCGAAATAAAATTCAACAAGCCGCCAAGCAAGGTCATATTTGGGTAAATGGTACCATAGTAAAGCAAAATTATAAGGTAAAGGCAGGGGATGAGGTCAAGGTGATGTTTGAGCACCCCCCGTATGAATTCCTCTTGACCCCAGAAGATATTCCTTTGGATATTGTCTATGAAGATGACTCCCTTTTGGTGGTGAACAAGCCGGCCGGCATGGTGGTGCACCCCGGTCATGGTAACTATTCAGGTACCTTGATCAATGCCTTGGTCCATCATTTTGACAATCTCCCCAATAATAGTTCGGAACGTCCCGGACTGGTGCACCGTATTGACAAAGATACTTCTGGGTTATTGGTCATTGCCAAGACCGAGGCGGCCATGACCCATTTGGCCCAACAGTTTTTTGAAAAGTCCAGTGAACGCGAGTATGTAGCCCTGGTATGGGGCAATGTGGAAGAAGATGAGGGAACCGTTGAAGGGCACATTGGTCGAAACCCCAAAAACCGACTACAGATGGTGGTTTTTCCTGAAGGGGATGAAGGCAAGGAGGCCGTGACCCATTACAAGGTGCTGGAACGTTTGGGCTATGTTACCTTGATTGCTTGCAAACTGGAAACGGGACGTACCCACCAGATACGGGTCCATATGAAATACATTGGCCATACACTCTTCAACGATGAGCGTTATGGAGGAGATAAGATTTTGAAAGGAACCACTTTTACCAAATACAAACAGTTTGTGGAAAACGCCTTCAAGACCCTTCCCAGGCAGGCCCTTCATGCCAAAACCTTGGGGTTTGAGCATCCCAAGACCGGGGAGTTTATGCGTTTTGAATCTGAATTGCCCCAAGACATGGTCAACTGTATAGAAAAATGGCGCGGATATGCCAAGCACCATGAATCATAGGTTACCTCAATCTTAAGATTGATAAACCCCATGGCCGTAAGGCGAAAAAAAGGAAAATCCTCGTTATTTTTACGGAAAATTAATTTCCATGAAAATTGTTATTTCTCCGGCCAAGTCGCTTGATTTTGAAACAGCATTGCCCACATCACAATATACACAACCCCAGTTTTTGGAGCAGTCCGAAAAGCTGAACGCCATCCTGAAAAAAAAGAAGCCAAAAGCCTTATCGCAATTGATGTCCATTTCAGATAAGCTTGCCGAGTTGAACTGGGAACGCAATCAACAATTTTCACCTCCGTTTACCCCGGAAAATGCCAGACCGGCCGTATACGCTTTCAATGGAGATGTTTACCAAGGCTTGGATGTCTATACCCTGCCAGGGAAAAAGCTTGACAAATTGCAGGATACCTTGCGGATTTTATCGGGACTCTATGGGGTGCTGAGACCTTTGGATTTGATTCAACCCTACCGGTTGGAGATGGGCACCCAATTGAAAATTGGCCGTAAAAAGAACCTGTACGAGTTTTGGAAAAAAGAGCTTACCGATCATCTGAACGGTGAATTGGAAGATAATGAGCTGTTCATCAATCTGGCCAGTAACGAGTATTTTGGCGCTGTGGATGAAAAGAAACTCAAGGTGCCGGTCATCACCCCAATTTTTAAGGATTGGAAAAACGATAAGCTCAAGGTCATTAGCTTTTTCGCCAAAAAAGCCAGGGGATCCATGGTACGGTATATTATAGACAGCGATGCCAAAACCTTGGAAGACCTTAAAGGTTTTGATCATGATGGCTATACGTTCAGCGCGGAGCATACCCTAAAGGAAAACCAACCCGTATTTGTGAGATAAGGCTTGTAAGGCCTTGAAAAGTTCCTTTTTTTTGGATAGGATACTACCAAGTGTTAAGTTTATGGAGCACATCTCCTAAATTGTGATACGCTTAAATTTAATCCCAAGGTTTGTCATTTATCACGACCTTTGGGAATTCAATCAAATTAAATAGAAAAATACCGAAATTACATGCAGCAGTCCAAACGGTTAGAAGAATTTAAAAAATCGGTTACCAATAAGTTCAATATTTACAACAGCCTCTTTTTGAGCCTACCCTACAAGAATGTGGAAAATGTGGGGATGCTCATTCCACTTTTACTGGATCAATGTGAAAAGGGATTGAAGGCTGGAAAAGATCCCCAAGAAATTTTGGAGGTCTTTTTTACCAATTTTGCTGGAATTGAGGATGAACAGGAGCGATTGGATTTGATGTTCCGCATCATCCAGTATGTAGAGCGCCAAGTGGTATTGTACGATAGTGTTGAGGATTCTGCTTTTCCCGAGCTTCAAAAATACAGCAACTCATTGACCATTAAGGACTATTTTGAGTTGGTCAACCGTACAAAGAATTGGGACAAGGCCTCCAAAAAGCTGTCTACCTTTAGTGCGAGGATTGTACTCACGGCCCACCCAACCCAGTTTTATACGCCTGCCGTTTTGGATATCATTGCAGAATTACGTTCGCTTATAGACAATGATCGCATTTACGATATTGATGTGACCTTGCAGCAATTGGGACTTACTTCTTTGGTAAATGCCAAGAAACCCACTCCCTTGGATGAGGCCAAGAATATCATATACATTTTACGGAATACCTATTACGATGCGGTTGGAGAACTGTACCAATATGTGAAGCGTAATATTAGGGATGCCGAATTTGAGAACTATAACATTATCAAACTGGGCTTTTGGCCCGGTGGTGACCGTGATGGAAACCCTTACGTGACTGCGGATATAACCCGCAAGGTTGCAGATGAGTTGAGGCTCACCCTTATGAAGTGTTATTACAATGAGCTGAAGGATTTAAGAAAAAAGCTGACGTTCAAGGGGCTTCAAGAAGACATCAACCAGCTTAGCGAAAAGCTGTACAATGCCATGTTCAATGCCGATGTGCATATCGCCTATGAAGAGGTCATACAAAGTCTCTATAGCATCAGGGAAAAATTGGTGGCAGAATATCATGAGCTGTATTTGGACCGCTTGGACCATTTGATTGATAAGGTGCATATCTTCAAGACACATTTTGCCACTTTGGATATCCGTCAGGATCATAGCAAACACAAGTTGGTCATAGAAACCATATTGAAGCAACAAGGTGCTATCAAGGAAAATCTTGAGGAGCTTCGGGAAGAGGAATTGGTACAATGGCTGCTTCACAAGGACTTGCAACTCAACCCCAACGATTACGACGAGGAGATTGTAAAAGATACCATTCTGAACATCCAACAATTAAAGGATATCCAGAAGAAGAATGGGGAAGAAGGCTGTAATCGGTATATCATCAGTAACTCCGAGGATATTTTTGCCGTTCTGTTCGTGTTCGGTCTATTCCGATGGAGCGGTTGGGATGAAAAGGACATCACTTTTGATATCATCCCTTTATTCGAGACCATGAAAGGGATGGAAGCTTCGGAAGAGGTAATGCAGACCTTGTTCCAGATTCCAAAATATAGGGAGCACTTGGAGAGACGAAATGAGACCCATACCATTATGTTGGGCTTTTCGGACGGCACAAAGGATGGGGGCTACCTCAAGGCCAACTGGTCCATTCTCAAGACCAAGGAAACCCTGAGCAAGGTATGTAAGAAGAATGGGATTAAAGCCATTTTCTTTGATGGTAGGGGTGGACCACCGGCGCGAGGAGGAGGAAAGACCCACAGGTTCTATGCCGCCCAGACCAAGGATGTGGCCAACCATGAGATTCAACTTACCATTCAAGGTCAGACCATAACCAGTACCTATGGTACCAAAGAGCAGTTCAAACACAATTCCGAACAGTTGCTCACCGCTGGTCTGCGCAATAACCTTTTTGGAAAGGAGCACACCATTACGGCGGCCCAACGCAAATTGATAGAGGAACTTTCAGAATTGAGTTTCAACAAATACGATGCATTGAAACAGCATGAAAAGTTCATTCCGTATTTGGAGCATCGCAGTACTTTAAAATATTATACCAAGGCCAATATTGGTAGTAGACCCGGCAAACGGGGGAATAAAAAACAACTCACCTTATCCGATTTACGTGCCATCTCTTTTGTGGGGTCTTGGAGCCAGTTGAAACAGAATGTCCCTGGCTATTTTGGATTGGGGACGGCCATTCAACAACTGAAACAAGAGGGCAAGCTCAACGAAATCAAAAAATTGTACAAGGAGGTGCCATTTTTTAGGGCGTTGATGCACAACAGTATGATGTCCTTGGCCAAAACCAATTTTGACCTGACCAGCTACATGAAGGAAGATCCAGAGTTTGGTGAGTTCTGGGACATTCTGTACAGTGAATTCCAATTGTCCCAAAAAATGCTACTTCAGATTTCCGGACAAAAGATTTTGATGGAGGACGAAGAGGTTTCCAGGGAATCCGTTAAGATCAGGGAGAAGATTGTATTGCCTTTGTTGGTCATTCAACAAAATGCGTTGTACCACATCACCCAAAACTCGGAATTCAAGGAGTTGTATGAAAAGATAGTGACGCGATCACTATACGGTAACATTAACGCGAGTAGGAACTCGGCCTAAGGCTTAGCCCTTTTTTGGGTTCAAAATATGGAGTATTGAATTCAAAGCCATTTCTGCATACCCATCCTTATGAGCCCTTCCTGTTTCCAGAGGCCACGAAATTGATTGTGGGCACTTTGCCACCACCGCGTTTCACTACTGGGGAATTAAGACCGGAGGATGTGGATTTCTGTTACGGAAGCTGCAATGGGCAGTTATGGCCCATTTTGGACCGTATTTTCAATTTGGGACTCCAATATGAAACCACCGTAGAAGCTATTGAACAGCGTAAAACCTTCTTGTTGGAACAGGGAATAGGGGTCTGTGATATTGTCCATAGTGCGGAGCGGGAAAAAATAGATGCCTCGGATTTGGGGATGCAGAACGTGGTACTTCGGGATATGTTGGGGTATTTACGACAATACCCCAATATTGAAACCCTTTTGTTTACAGGCGGGAACAGTAAGAATGGTCCGGAATACTTTTTCAGGAGACTATTGAAAGAACACAATTTAAAATTGAAAGTAATATCCAATGAGGTGCCAAGAATTCATGAGCTGGAATTGCCTGTCATTTCAAGTTCATTGTCAGTTTGAGCGCAGTCGAGAACTATTAAGACGGTATCCCTGACAGCTCCTTCTGGGGCGGCTAACCGAGCTGTAGGCAGCTTACTCCTGTACAAACAACTTAAAAATAAGAACCCTGAATTCAACACGGTTGATTTCAGGGTCATGCAGTATAGGGAGTTTTTTAGTCCATCTTAGTGGTAAGTATCCCATAAAAAGTCTTGATGCCGTACGCTAACTGCCCAATTTTCAAGTTTTCATTGGGACTGTGCTGGTTGTTGTCCGGGTTTACCATGGGAACAATGAATGCGGGAATCTTCAATTCGTTGATAAAGGGGGCAATGGGGACTGTTCCTCCCGTGGTCCGGATTTGAATGACATCCTTTCCAAAAGTATCCTTTAAAGTATTCACTAAAAACTGGCCATAGGGGTTGTCCAAATCAGTTCGGAAGGCATCGGTGACACTTTCTTCGGTCACTGTGACCACTTTTTCATGGGCCATTCGTTCCGCCTTGGTGGGTATGTGGTCCAAGACCTGATAGCCTTGTTGGGCAATATGGTCTTTCACCAATTTCTTCAGCCGATTACCGTCAGTTTCCACTACCAAACGAAGGTCAAGCTCTGCTGTGGCACTTTCCGGAACAATGGTTCGGGCTTTTTCCCCGATCCAACCCGACCCCATCCCACGGATGTTCAAAGAGGGATATTGCAAGGCCTCTTGGTAAAAGCCACCTACTTGTTCAGCAGATTTGAACTGTAGTTTATCCGAAATCTCCGCATCGCTATCCGGTACACTCTTTAATATGGCCATGGTGGGCTCATCTATGGAGATGCCATCATAATATCCAGAAATGGTCACTTTGCCATGGGCGTCTTTCATGCTGGCCAGCAACTGGGCCAATTGAAAGCCTGGATTGGGTGCATAATTCCCATAATGGCCACTATGTTGTGGCTTTACCGGGCCATAGGTGGTTAGGGTAAGTGTGGTTATGCCGCGACATCCATAGACCACAGTAGGGTCTCCTGAAGCATGTACAGGACCATCGGCAATGACCAAGAAATCGGCCTCCAGCAATTCACGATATTGTTTTACGGCCTTGGGTAAAGGTTTACTGCTTTTTTCTTCCTCACCGTCCAAAATGACCTTGACGTTAAACGGAATTTGTGCCCCTTCTTTTTTAAGCAGGTCGATGGTGTTCAACAACATGACTATGGGCGATTTGTCATCCGAAGTGGAACGCCCAAAAAGTCGCCAGTCATAGTTGATGTCATCATCCAATTCATCAAAAGAAACCGTCTTGAACCCATCCCCATCCGGCGCCTTCAATACAACTTCATACGGATTGGGCTGGTCCCATTTGGAAGGGTCCACGGACTGCCCATCAAAATGCATATAGATGAGCATGGTAGGTTTATCATCTTCAATGGGTAAAGCCGCAAAGAACAAAGGCATGTTTTCGGTTTCCAACACTGCGGTGTTAAAGCCACGCTCACTGAATTTTCGCTTGAGCCAAAGCACATTGTCATCAATGTCATCGGCATTTAGGGCGTCATTGGGAATGGAAATGAAATCCCTAAGCTCTGTAATGGCTTGGGCCACTTGACTTTTTATGGTCACTTCATCTTGTGCAAAAACAGAAAAGGAGCATATGGTAAAAAGGAAAAAGACAGCTTTTTTCATAGTAATTCTCGGGTTGTTTTTTGAACACGAAAATTAACGAATTTGATTTACAAAATCACCGATTTGCTCAACTCCATTTTGGGTCAAGTGTTTGATGAAGGCCGAACCAATGATTGCTCCTTTGGTATTTTTGGTGGCTTGATCAAACGTTTCGGAATTACTGATACCGAAGCCCACAATTTGGGGATTGTTCAGTTCCATGGAGGCAATACGATTAAAATATTGGGTCTGTTCGGTCCCAAAACCCGATTTGGCCCCAGTGGTGCTCGCAGAGCTCACCATGTAAATAAATCCGTCCGAAGCCTTGTCAATGGCCCTAACCCGTGCCTCACTGGTTTGGGGGGTGATCAAAAACACATTGATCAATCCATATTTTTTAAAGATAGGTTCGTATTCCTCTTGGTAGACATCCAAGGGCAAATCAGGCAAAATAAGCCCATCAATTCCTATTTCCTGACATTTTTGACAAAAGGCCTCCACCCCGTATTGAAAAACCGGATTGAAATAGCCCATGATGATCAAGGGAATGGAAACGGTTTCCCGTATATCCTTGAGTTGCTCAAAGAGCAGTTCGGTATGCATCCCATTTTTTAGGGCGATGGTGGAACTTTCCTGAATGGTAGGTCCATCCGCCAAGGGATCGCTAAAGGGCAATCCAATTTCAATAAGGTCCACCCCGTTTTTCTCCAGATCCTGGATGACTTTTACGGTATCGTTCAACTGGGGATAACCCGCAGTGAAATAGATGGAGAGAATCTTTTTATCCTCTTGTAGTTTTTGTTTGATTCTGTTCATGTTAAGCTTTGTTTTTGTCATTCCGCACCTGATGCTGAGTCCATTTTCAATCTAGCATTGGATTCCTGCTTTCGCAGGAATGACATTGGTCCTTATAGGTTGAAATAATCAATATAATTCTGTAGGTCCTTGTCGCCTCGTCCGGATAGGTTCACCACAACAATGTCGTCCTCTTTGAACTTTCTATCCTTAAAAATGGCGAGTGCGTGGGACGATTCTATAGCGGGAATAATGCCTTCCAATTCACAAAGTCCCAATCCTGCCTTCATGGCCTCATCATCGGTAATGGAAATAAATTCACCTCTTCCCGAAACATATAGATGGGCATGCAGTGGTCCAACACCTGGGTAGTCCAGTCCGGCGGAAATGGAGTAAGGTTCCGTGATCTGCCCATCCGCTGTTTGCATCAACAAGGTCTTGCTGCCATGAATGATCCCTACTTTACCAAGTGCTGAGGTGGCGGCACTTTCCCCGGAATGGATGCCTTTCCCGGCAGCCTCAACGGCAATGATGCCTACCTCAGGTTCATCCAAATAATGATAGAAGGCTCCCGCGGCGTTGCTTCCACCTCCCACACAGGCCACTACATAATCTGGATTTTCACGACCTTCCTTTTCCTGAAGCTGGGATTTGACCTCTTCAGAAATCACGGACTGAAACCGGGCCACCATGTCTGGGTAGGGGTGGGGTCCCACTACCGAACCGATAATATAATGGGTGTCCACCGGGTTGTTGATCCAATCCCGGATGGCCTCGTTGGTAGCATCCTTCAAGGTTCTACTGCCCGATAGTGCCGGACGTACCTCGGCTCCCAACATTTTCATGCGGGCCACATTGGGGGCTTGTCGGGCAATATCAATCTCACCCATATACACCACACACTTGATGCCCATCAGTGCACAGACGGTGGCTGTGGCCACTCCATGCTGACCGGCGCCTGTCTCGGCAATGATTCGGTTTTTGCCCAATTTTTTGGCCATCAAAATCTGACCAATGGTGTTATTGACCTTGTGTGCCCCAGTATGGCACAAATCTTCCCGTTTCAGATAGATTTTGGTGTTGTATTTTTCGGAAAGGCGTTTGGCAAAATAGAGTGGAGTGGGCCGGCCCACATAATCCTTCAACAATTGATGGAATTCTTCCTGAAAGGAAGGCTCCGCCATGATACGGAGGTAGTTTTGCCGGAGTTCCTCGCAATTGGGGTAGAGCATTTCTGGGATATAGGCACCCCCAAACTCACCATAATAGCCCCTTTCATCAGCATGATACGTCATTCGTTATTGGTTTTAAGTTGTAAATGGTCGTTGAGCGCTTCTTGGAACGCTTTCAATGACGCTATGTTCTTTAGTCCAGGTTGAGTCTCAAATCTACTGTTGACGTCGATGGCGTAACAGTATGTGGAGGCCGGACTGTTCATGAATTCTTTCAATTTTTCCACGGATTCCAAACCAATGCCCCCACTTAAAAAGAAGGGTTTGGTAGATGGATAGTTTTCCAAGATGGACCAGTCAAAGGTGTAGCCATTCCCACCGGGCAGTTTGCCTTTGGTGTCGAACAAGAAATAATCGCATACCGCTTCGTAATCTTTCAAAATGGAGAAATCAAAATCGTCCTTGATGGAAAACACTTTGATGATTTCCATACTTGTCAGGTCGAGCGTCCCGAAGGATTTCGAGAAGACCTCATTTTTATCGGATACTTTTTTATTTCTCGACTGCGCTCGAAATGACAAAAAGTTGGATTTTAATTCCTCGCAATAAGCAACACTTTCCTTGCCATGAAGTTGTACGGCATCCAATTGATATGGTGCAACTTTTTCCAAAACTTCATCCAAAGGGGCATCCACGAACACCCCTACTTTTTTGATGGATTTGGGTACATTGGGCATGTTGCCTTCAAAAAAGCGTGCAGAAGGTTCCCAGAAAATAAAACCCAGATAGTCGGGTTGCAATTGGGACACCTCTAGGGGGTTTTGGTTCATTCCGCAGACCTTTAGTTTCATAGTTTGCTTTTTTTGTCATTCCGATATGAGCGAAGTGATTGAGGAATCTCAGATCAGATTTCTCACTTTGATTTCGACTGCGCTCAATCTGACAGTTCGAAATGACCTTATCTATTTAATTCATTTATAAATTCCTTTGCACTCTTTCCGGGATCATCCGTTTTCATGAAATTCTCCCCGATCAAGAAACCTTGGTAACCATAGGTCCGGAGGTCCTTTATGGCTTCTACCGAACTGATGCCACTTTCAGAAACCTTTACAAAATCGTTGGGAATCTGTTCCGAAAGGGATTTGCTGGTCTCCAAACTTACGTCAAAGGTTTTGAGGTTCCGATTGTTTACCCCAAGCATGTCCAGACTGGGCATGATGGATTTTTGCAGTTCCTCTTCATTGTGTATTTCCAAGAGCACATCCAAGCCCAGACTTTTTGCCATTTCCGAAAAGGATTTGATTTCTTCCCGGGTCAAAATGGCGGCAATGAGCAAAATCACATCGGCACCATAAGCCTTTGCTTCCAATATCTGGTATTCGTCAATAATGAACTCCTTGCGAAGCAGGGGAATGTTCACCGCAGCATGGGCCAAGATCAAATCGTCCAAAGAGCCTCCAAAATATTTGCCATCGGTCAAAACCGACATGCCGCATACACCGGCCGTTTCATACCCCATGGCCACATCCTGTACATTCAGACTTTGGTTGATGACCGATTTGGAAGGTGAACGTCGTTTGTGTTCCGCAATGATTCCCGTGCTACTGTTTCGCAAGGCAGCGGCCAAGGAGACGGAGGTATGTTCCATCAATACGGATTGTTCCAATTGTGAGGGAGTGATCAATGATTTTTTTAAATCGACCTGCTTGCGTTTATCGGCTACTATTTTATCTAGAATGTTCATAAGTTGTTATTTGTCATTTAGAAATGAACGAAGTGATTGAGAAATCTTTTTTGTAGAGATGTCTCACATTCGTTCGACATGACAGCTAGTTTTTACTCAATTCCTGCAATTTTTTCAAAGCTTCCAATCCCTTACCGCCCAACAGAGCTTCTTTGGCTTTTTCAAAACCGGCCTTTGGGGTGATGCTTTCCACGGTGGCGATGGCCACTCCGGCATTGGCGCAGACCACATTGTTCTGTGCTTCGGTACCTTTACCGTTCAATACATCCAAAAATATCTGTGCCGATGCAGCAATATCCTCACCTCCGGTGATCTCTGATTGTGAAATTTTGGTCACACCAAAATCCGCAGGGGTCAACATGCTTTCTGAGTTGTTTGAAATGGTTTTGGTGTCTCCAGTCAAGGAAATTTCGTCATACCCATCCAAGGCATGGAGTACTGTGAACTTTTTATCGGTGTTCTGATACAGGTAGCCGTACATCCGTGCCAGTTCCAAATTGAACACACCCACCATCTGGTTTTTAGGGAAAGCGGGATTTACCATGGGCCCCAACATGTTGAAAAAGGTCTTTACAGCGAGTTCCCTTCGGATGGGGGCCACATTTTTCATGGCGGGGTGGAACAAAGGGGCATGCAGTACACAGATACCCGCTTCCTCAATGGATTTCTTTAAGAAATCGGCCTCATTGCTGAATTTGATGCCCAAAAATTCCATGACATTACTGCTTCCACATTTTGAGGAAACCCCATAATTACCATGCTTGGTCACTTTTACTCCGGCTCCAGCTGTTACAAACGAAGCCAGTGTAGAGATATTGAAGGTGTCCTTACCATCCCCGCCCGTTCCGCACAGGTCGATGGGGTCGTAATCGGATAGATCCACGGCCAAGCAAAGTTCCAAGAGGGCATCCCGGAAGCCTTCCAGTTCCTCAATGGTGATGCTTCGCATCATATACACGGTAAGGAATGCCGCAATTTGAGAGGTGTTGTAATCACCCTTGGCAATGTTCACCAAAATCTGTTTGGCCTCTTCCTTGGGCAGTATCTCGTGATTGATAAGTTTATTTAATGTCTCTTTCATCTTCTTTGCTTGTTATTCCTGCGAAGGCAGGAATCTATTTTTTTGAATCATTTTGGATTCCCACTTCCGCGGGAATGACATAAACAATCAACTGTTTAACCAATTTTTTAGCATTTGTTTTCCTTCTGGTGTGAGTACAGACTCTGGGTGAAACTGCACGGCGGTCACATCGTACTTTTTATGGCGAAGCGACATGATCTGTCCGTTTTCATCCACCGATGTGGCTTCCAGTTCCTCGGGTAGATTGGAGTCCACCACCCAAGAATGGTATCTTCCCACTTGGAGTTCTTTGGGCAATCCTTTATAAATGGGGTCGTCTTGGGTCACTGTGATGGTGGTGGCCACTCCGTGGTATACCTGATCGAGGTTGATCAAGCTCCCTCCAAACACTTCACCGATGGCCTGTTGCCCCAGACAAACACCAAAAATTCGCTTGGTAGGGGCATAGGTCTTGATGATTTCCTTGAGCAGTCCGGCTTCATCTGGAATCCCGGGCCCAGGAGACAATACTATAAGGTCAAAGGGTTCCGCTTCATCCAAGGTAAGCTGGTCGTTCCGTTTTACAGTAACCTCACAATCCAAATCTTCCAAATAGTGCACCAGGTTATAGGTGAAGCTATCGTAGTTGTCTATCATTAAAATCTTTCTTCCCATGATCAGATGGTTTCTGCAATTTCAAGGGCTTTGTTCAATGCGCCCAGTTTGTTATAGGTTTCTTGTAGTTCGTCGTCGGGGTTGGATGCAGCCACCAATCCTGCCCCAGCTTGGTAGTGCAGCTCATGGTTTTTGCTCAAAAAGGTGCGGATCATGATGGCATGGTTAAAATTACCCTTGAAATCCATAAAGCCAATGGCACCTCCATAATACGCCCGACTTGTTTTTTCATACTTTTCAATGAGTTGCATGGCCATATGCTTGGGTGCACCGCTCAAGGTTCCCGCAGGGAAGGTATCGGCCACCACTTTCATGGTGGTGATGTCCTGCTTTTTTTCCGCAGTCACCTTCGATACCAAATGGATTACATGGGAGAAATATTGCACCTCCCGATAGGTGTCCACATTTACGGTATTTCCATTGCGGCTAAGGTCGTTTCGAGCCAAATCCACCAACATCACATGCTCGCTATTTTCCTTATCGTCCTGGGCCAATTGTTTGGCCAGTTCGGCATCTTTTTCATCGTTTCCGGTACGTTTGTAGGTGCCGGCAATAGGATGGATTTCGGCTTTGCCGTCCTTTACGATCAATTGTGCTTCGGGCGAGCTGCCAAAGATTTTAAAGTTGCCATAATCAAAATAGAAGAGGTAAGGGGAGGGGTTGATGGAGCGTAGCGCACGATATACATTGAATTCATCCCCTTTGAATTTTTGGATAAACCTTCGGGACAAAACCAATTGGAACACATCGCCGCGTTGACAGTGTTTTTTGGCCAGTTCCACATGGGCCTTGTAGTCTTCATCTTTCAGGTTGGATTTGGGTTCGCCTTCTTTGATAAAATTGTAGGAAGCAAAGTTCCGAACATTGAAAAGTTGTTCTATCTCATCCACATTGCTTTGGGTTTTGTAGCAATGGGCAAAAAGATAGGCTTCGTTCTTAAAGTGGTTTATGGCAATGATGTTCTGATAAACGGCATAGTAGATATCCGGAATGCTGACGGAATCCTCTTTTTTCGAGATCTCCACATCCTCAAAATAGCGGACCGCATCGTAGGCCATATAGCCAAAAAGCCCATTATTTATAAACTTGAACCCGTTTTGGGTCACCGAAAATTGCTGCCCGAAGTTGTGTATCACCTCAGTGACATCGGTTTCGGGTGTGATCGGGGTAATATCTTTGGAGCCATCGGGAAACCGTTGGGTTATGGTTTCGTTCTCCACTTTGATGTAGGCAATGGGATTGCAGCAGATATACGAAAAACTGTTGTCGTTGGCATGGTAATCGCTACTTTCCAAAAGGATGCTGTTGGGAAATTTGTCCCTAATTTTCAGGTAGACGCTCACCGGGGTAATGGTGTCTGCCAGGATTTTTTTGTAATGTGTCTCGAGGGTGTAACTCATGTTGATTCTATAAATTAAAAAAGGCCTGTCGTGATGACAAGCCTCTTGTATGATTATAATGGGGACTTAGCTCACGACTTTCGAAGTAAGTTGATCCACCACCAAGTATTTGCAATTCTGTGATTCATTGCTTCAAATATAGAAAGGAAAATTTAACCAGCAAACAAAGATTTGTTTTAAAATTGGAAATCCCGTCCAAGACAGTCTCAAACGGGATTTCCACACACTAAACAGGAGCTGATTACATCTGTAGATCAACTACTAAATCAAATTCGTCATAGATCAATTTGTCTTTGGCTGTTCCAATGATTCCCGATCCGTATTTTACATCGTATTTGGTCCTGTCAATTTTTAAAGTGGCAGTGGCCTTATCTCCGTAAATGGATACATCAAAGGTAACGGGCTTGGTAATGCCCTTAATGGTTAGATCACCGGTAACTTCATAGCTATTTTTTCCCGAGGATTTTACTTTGGTGAACACCAATTTTGATGTGGGGTTGCTGTCAGTGGCAAAAAAATCTGCAGAGCTCAAGTGCCCGTCCAGTTTGTTTTTATAATCACCTTCGAGGTCAGTGGTGTTTATGGAGGTCATGTCTACCACAAACTCACCACCAACCAATTTTTCGCCGTTGAACTCCAAGGCACCGGATTGCAATTTTACGGTCCCGGTATGGGAACCGGCAACTTTATAGGCTTTCCAGGTTACACTGCTTTCTTCGGCCTTAACGGTTTTGGTTTCCTTTTCAATGGGGTTTGCCATTGCGGATGCACCGATGATTGTGGTCAATACCAAGCTTAAAACTGTCTTTTTCATGATTGTGTTTAATTTTTGTTTTTAACTATTACGATTATATATGGGTGAATAATTCCTCTTTTGATTTTCTGACCTTTGGCAGATTTTGGGTCTGATCTTCTTCGGACCTATAGCCCACGGCCAAAACCACAGCTGCATTAAGGTCCTTATCAGTAAGGCCTAAGATTTTGTTGTACTCTTCGGGTTGAAAACCTTCCATGGGACAGGTGTCTATTTTTAGCTCCGCTGCAGCCTGTAGGGCATTACCCAAGGCAATGTATACCTGTTTTCCTGCCCAGCTGGCCTTCACATCCGTGGGTAGACCCACTAAGTTGGATTTCATCATTTCGGCGTAGCCATTGAGGCCATCCAACGGAATGTTCCTTGTATCACTTAGGTTGGTGATGAAATCATCGACCAGTTCCTCGCCAAAATCTGTTGCATGGGCAAAAACAATCAGGTGCGATGCATCCGTGATTTGGGATTGGTTCCAAGAAACAGGTTTCAATTTTTCCCGAACCTCTGGGTCGGAAATCACGAATACATGGTAGGGTTGCAATCCGTAGGAAGAGGCGCTCAAACGCGTGGCTTCCAATAGACTGTTCAAATCTTGATGCGATATTTTTCTTGAGGCATCAAATTTTTTGGTGGCGTAGCGCCAGGTCCTATGTTCTAAAATGTTGCTCATCTGTATTTAAAATTTATCCAAAAGGAGGTTTAATTGTTCCAGTTCTTGTTTGGTAAAATGTTGAACGATATCATGCTCGGCTTCGGCCACTACTCTGTCCATTTTGGAAAGTACCTCCGAACCACTTTTGGTGATCAGGATTTCAACCTTACGCCGGTTGGACGGGCATACATTGCGATCAACATACCCCTTGGCCAACAACTTGTCCACCAAACGTGTGGTATTGCTCATCTTGGTCACCATGCGCTCATTTAAGGTGGATAGGTTGGCGGGTTTACCTTTCTGTCCCCTTAAAATCCGCAGTACATTAAATTGTTGAAGCGAAACCTCAAAAGGCTTTAAAGCATTTCCCACATGTTCATATATTTTGTTGTGAATCAGGGTGATGTGAATCAACGTTCGCGTCTCCAACGGCATTTTCTTGGCTGTCTTTATGATTTCCTCAACATTCATGTATAAACAATATTTGTATATACAAATGTATGTTGAATTTTTGTTTCTACCTTTGGTGTCACCGATAAATTTTTGTTAAAACAAAAGGAACGGCAGTGGCAACATGTAATTTTATAGGGTTAAAATGCAGGTAATGAATGGATTAAAGTTTTTAGGGGTGATTCTTTTGGGATTGATGATAGGTTGTGGCAACAAGACGGAACCCAATACATCTGATAATACTTTGGAGACCGAAGCGCATATCGAAGTAAAAACGGGACAGGAAGAACCCGTAAAATTTCCCGTGTATAGCTTCGAAGATTTTGAGCCTCTTTTACATCAAAATGATGATAAAACCTATGTGGTGAATTTTTGGGCCACGTGGTGCAAACCCTGTATTGCCGAGATGCCCTATTTTGAGCGTATCCATGCCGAGCAAAAGGATAACAATGTGGAAGTATTGCTCGTGAGTTTGGATATGCCCGGGATGTGGAAATCGCGTTTGGAACCTTTCGTGGAAGAAAAAGGGATGAAATCCAAAGTGGTCATTTTGGATGACCCCAAGCAAAATGAATGGATTCCCAAAGTCTCGGAAGATTGGGGTGGGGGAATACCGGCTACCTTAATATATAATAAGGACAAACGTACCTTTTATGAAAAAGGCTTCACCTATGAGGAATTGAATGAGGAGTTGGAGAAATTTTTAAATTAAGTATCATAAAAGCTCATCAACTTTCAGAAGTGTAAGAAGAAGTCAGTCAAAAAAAATATACGCATCTAATCCGGGGTAACGCTCCGGATTTTTATTTTTGCAGTATCTAAACCTATAGTAAAGATGGATTTATCACAAGAAGAGTGGACAGAGCAATTGGAAAATGATGACAAGGCCGTTATTTTGGATGTCAGAACCCCCGAAGAAATTGAGGAAGGGTATATTCCAGATGCCATTAAGATAGATATTTATTTGGGCCAGGAATTTATAGATGAACTGGAGAAATTGGACAAGTCCAAAAACTATTACGTGTACTGCAGATCGGGTAACCGAAGCGGGCAGGCCTGTGCCATTATGAACAGCATTGGCTTTGAGAATACGTACAACCTTGAAGGAGGTTTTATGGACTGGGAAGGCGAAATTGCCGAGTAAAACCCTATGCAACTACCGGAGGTCATAGAGGAACTGGAGAGAAACCGCAAGGTTTTTAGGGAAACTATGGCCCATTTGCCCCATCCACTTATCCATTGGAAACAGCGACCCACAGATTGGTCCTTGTTGGAAATTATCTGCCATTTGGTGGATGAGGAAAAAGAAGATTTTAGAGTTCGGGTGGATCATACCCTACAGCATCCAGATGATCCCCTTACCTCCATTGACCCGGTAGGATGGGTCACAAAACGGGATTATGGTGGGCAGGACTTCCAGAATAAAGTGGAACAATTTGACAAGGAGCGGCAAATATCCATCGCATGGTTAAAGACCGCTACCGACCTCAATTGGGATAATTCCCTATACCATCCTGAGTTGGGTACCATGTCTGCCCGTTCCTTTTTATATAATTGGTTGGCTCACGATTACCATCATATTCGTCAAATCAATCGCATCAAGTATCAATTTTTAAAGCAAAATTCAGGGGATTCCTTGACATATGCTGGAAATTGGTAGGTATTTTTCTATATTGCTCCTATGAAGGAAGACTTGCTCCATTACATATGGGGGCAAAAAAAGCTTCATGGAAGACAACTTACCTCAACTGCCAACGAAGCCATACGCATTAAGGCCCCGGGAGTCCCAAATCAGTATGCGGGTCCGGATTTTTTCAATGCCAGAGTGGAAATCGGTTCGCAAGCCTGGGTGGGCAATGTGGAAATCCATCTGAAATCATCGGATTGGTATGCCCATCATCATGAGATCGACCCCAACTACAATAATGTTATTCTACATGTGGTTTGGGAGGATGATATTTCGGTATTCCGAAAGGATGGATCTCAAATCTGCACCTTGGAACTCAAAAAGTATGTATCCGAAGCACTTTTAAACGGGTATCAAGACCTGTTGGAAAACGCAAAACCCAAATTCATCAATTGTGAAAAGGATTTGGGGGGAATCGATGCTTTTTTGGTAGATAATTGGCTTCACCGGCTTTATATTGAGCGGTTGGAGCAGAAATCCGATTTCATTTTTAAACTCCTGCAAGAATCCAACAACGATTGGGAAGGTGTGTTGTTTACCCTATTGGCCAAGAACTTTGGCACCAAGGTCAACGGGGATTATTTTTTGCAACGGGCACAAAAATTGGATTTCTCCGTGGTTAGGAAGACCAGTGATGAGGTGGAGCAATTGGAAAGTTTGTTATTGGGGCACTTTGGACTCTTGGAGGGAATAGACTGTATGGACCAATACTTTATCCGACTCAAAAAGGAATATCAGTATCTGGCCAGAAAATTTGAATTGTCCCCAGTGTTGTCCCGACCGGAATTCTATGGACTGCGACCGCCTAACTTTCCAACGATACGGGTGTCGCAATTGTCCCATTTGTACGCAAAACAACCCAATGTTTTTGCCCATCTCATGGAATTGGAACAGCTGGAAGACTTTTACCGAGCCTTCGATGTAGGTGTTGGACCCTATTGGAAAAACCATTTTACCTTTGGTAAACTCTCCAAGGAGAGCCCCAAAAAGCTTACTAAAAATTTTATTGACTTGCTGATCGTCAATACCGTTGTTCCTTTAAAGTTTTGCTATGCAAAGCATCTTGGGATGGATATCAATGAAAACCTTATTGCCATGGTCTTACAGATCCCTACGGAAAAGAATGCCATCATGGATGGGTTTGGCAACTTGGGGTCCCCTACCAAAAATGCACTGGAAAGTCAGGCCAAAATTCAGCTTTACACCCAGTACTGTTCCAAAAATAAATGTCTTCAATGCGCTTTGGGCGTGCATTTATTGAATAGAAATACATAATTTTAGCCATGGCTTTATTTTACGACACGCTATACTACTTCCAAAAAAGAGGTTTTGAAGTCTGTAGACGGATTGCCGAGCGTTTGGGCATACGCGCCCGGGTGGTTCGCACCACGTTTATCTACCTGACCTTTGTTACCTTGGGATTTGGATTTGCCCTCTACCTATTTATTGCATTTTGGTTGAAGATCAAGGATTTGGTCTACACCAAGAGAACCTCAGTTTTTGATTTGTAACCTATGATACGACTTCTGCGTTCCAAAATAGTATTGGCCCTGTCCTTAATGGTGTTGGTATTGTTGTTTGGAATGATAGGGTATAGGTTCTTGTCCGATTATACCTGGGTGGAAGCACTGTATATGACCATAATCACGGTCACCACGGTAGGTTTCTCCGAAGTAAGGCCCTTGGATGCCGAGGCAAAGATTTTTACCGTATTTTTAATTGTGACCAGTGTCTTCATTTTTGCTTTTGCCATATCGGTGGTCACGGAATATATTTTGGGAAAAAGCTCCTTGGAGCTGTTAAAAAAGAAAAAAGTGAAAAAACAGATAGACAGTCTTTCCAATCATGTGGTGGTCTGCGGCTTTGGTAGAAATGGGATGCAGGCCGCCGAAAAGTTGATGGCCTATAGAAAACCCTTTGTGGTCATAGAACGGGACAAGGAGATCATAGACAAGTATGAAGACGAGATCCTATTTGTGGAAGGCGATGCCAATGAGGACGATATCTTATTGCAGGCAGGTATAGAAAAGGCCCAATATTTGATCACCGCCGTGCCAGATGATGCGGCCAATCTGTTCATTGTGCTATCGGCCCGCCAGTTGAACCGGTCCCTGTTCATTATAAGCAGGGCGTCCCAAGTGACTTCCTTGAAAAAATTGGAATTTGCAGGGGCGGACAAGGTCATCATGCCCGATAAGATAGGAGGGGACCATATGGCCTCATTGGTGGTCATGCCCGATTTGATTACCTTTTTGGACCAACTCTCCATTGAGGGAGAGCATACAACAAACTTGGAAGAAGTGGGCATCGAAGATTTTACCAACCAAATGGACTGCAACTCAATCCGTGATCTGGATTTAAGGCGAAAAACAGGTTGTACCATTATAGGGTACATAGATCCCAAGGGGGAATATATCATCAACCCCGAGGCCGATTTGGTACTTCAGCCCAAAAGCAAGGTAATTGTATTGGGGAGGCCAGAGCAAATACGAAAACTCAACCAAATGTTTCAGATAGGATAGTTAAAAGATCATTAAATTTTTCTGCGTAAATTTTTTTTAGGATATTGCCCACTTTACATCAAATCAAATAATCAAAAACTCATTTATGAAGTATAGACTTCTCTCAATTTTAACCTTATTGTTACCTCTATCAACCTTTGCACAGGAAGCTGCAAAAAAAGGTTTGGATGAACGTGTGAACGATGCATTCATGCCTTTTGCGGTTTGGTGGGAAGGATTTGTCCTGACTTCTGTGCCCATAGGGGAATACAACATCCCCATTGTACTTATCTTATTGGTTTTTGGGGCCACGTTCTTTACCCTCTATTTTAAATTTCCCAATATATTGAAGTTTCCATTGGCCATTAATGTGGTTCGTGGTAAATATGAGGAAGTTGAAATGTACGGTCTTGAAAAAGTGGAGCTTCACATGACCGATGACGGCGATATTCCAGACACTATTCGAGATGAAAGTGAGGAAGGGGAGGTGAGCCACTTTCAGGCATTGGCCACTGCCGTTTCGGGAACCGTAGGTTTGGGGAACATTGCCGGTGTTGCCGTAGCGATTGCCCTTGGTGGTCCCGGTGCCACATTTTGGATGATAATCTGCGGTTTGATAGGGATGTCCACCAAATTTGTGGAATGTACCCTAGGCGTAAAATATAGGGATGTGGACAAGAATGGTGTGGTTCATGGCGGGCCTATGTATTACCTGTCAAGGGGTCTGGAAAAAAAGGGACTTAAAAACCTTGGAAAAGTATTGGCAGGAATCTTTGCTGTATTGTGTGTTGGTGCTTCCTTTGGAGGAGGAAATGCATTTCAGTCCAATCAGGCCGCGGTACAGTTGTCCACCATGTTTAACTTACAGGGTGGGGCCGTTGGTGTTGTCATAGGAGTGGTTTTGGCTGTTTTGGTAGGAATTGTGATTATTGGTGGAATCAAGAAAATAGCCAGTGTAACTGAAAAGATAGTTCCGTTCATGGCCGTGATCTACGTGATTGCATCCCTGATAATTATTTTTGCCAATATTAAATATATAGGAGAGGCATTTTCCATGATTTTCGCCGGGGCATTTACCCCTGAAGCTGGTTTGGGTGGTATTTTGGGTGTGATCATTGTTGGGTTCCAAAGAGCGGCGTTCTCCAATGAGGCTGGAGCTGGTTCAGCTTCCATTGCACACTCCGCAGTGAAAACCAAGTATGCCGCTTCAGAAGGTTTGGTGGCACTTATGGAGCCTTTTATAGATACAGTTGTAATTTGTACCATGACGGCTTTGGTCATCATTTTCTTCAACATGGATGCAGGGGCCTTTGATTATGGTAATGCTGTAGGAAGCACGGTGCTGATCAATGATACAGGGTCTTATATAGGAGGTGTTGACCTAACTTCCATGGCCTATGATTCGGTGATACCCGGATTTAGATATGTGCTCACCATAGCCATTGTGCTCTTCGCCTTCTCTACCATGATTTCCTGGTCTTACTATGGGTTACAATCCTGGAAGTATCTCTTTGGAAGAGGAAAAGCAGCCGACATGGCATATAAAGTATTGTTCCTGTTGTTCGTGGTTGTTGGAGCTGCAGCGACCCTGGATGCAGTGATCAAATTCTCAGATGCCATGATTTTGGCATTGGTTTTCCCCAATATGGTGGGGCTATTGATTTTGTTCCCAAGGGTCAAGGAGGAATTAAAACGATACACAAAGGCCATAAACAAGGTCTACTGATACAGTTTTAATTGGAAAAATCAAGATCCCACTTCAGGTTCAACAAACAAGAACGAAGTGGGATCTTTTTTTTATTGTTGATCATCTTCATTTTTCAAGGGATATATTTTTACATAAAAGCGAAACCCTTTGACGCAAGTCCAGCGGTGAAGGTCAATACTGCGAAGCAAACCCATTTGGATAGTTTAAAAGAAATGACCCAAATGGATGTCGGGAAAATCTTTCCGTTCAATCCCAATTACATCACTGATCATAAAGGATATACCCTGGGAATGTCACTGGAAGAGTTGGATCGGCTTTTTGACTACAGGGATAAAAATAAATTTATAAACTCGGCTGAGGAGTTTCAAAAGGTAACCCAGATTTCAGATTCCCTTCTGAACAAAATAGCACCTTACTTTAAGTTTCCAGCTTGGGTCAAGACAGAGCCCAGTGTCCAAAAGAAATTCTATCAGAACAATAGTGAAATTAATAAGGTAGAGGACTTGAATGGTGCCACCGCCGAGGAATTGATGCGAATCAATGGTATAGGTCCCACCTTATCCAAAAGAATTGTAAAGTTCAGGGACCGTTTGGGTGGCTTTGTGGTGAACGAGCAACTGCATGATGTGTATGGTCTGGAACCGGAAGTGGTCCAAAGAACGTTGGAACAATTTCAAGTACTTCAACCCCCGATCATCAAGAAAATCAATATAAACCAAGCCACAGCGGAAGAGTTGGCCCAGTTGGCGTATATTACCCAAGATGTTGCCCGAGAAATTGTGTTGCATCGAAAAAGCAACGGACCGTTTTCTTCCTTGGACGAGTTAGTTGGCGTTGGGGCGTTTCCAACCGATAGGATTGAGAGAATTAAGTTATATTTGACCCTATAAAATTGCACGAATGGTTACGGATACCCTATATACAATGAACTTTGATTATTCAGAGACCCAAAAGATGGTCGCCGAGTCTGCCCGGGAATTTGCCCAGCAGTATATACTTCCCCATGTCATGGAATGGGATGAGGCCCAAACTTTTCCCGTTGAGGTTTTTAAGAAAGCCGGGGAAATGGGATTTATGGGCATTTTGGTGCCCGAGGAGCTTGGAGGTTCTGGATTGGGATATCATGAGTACATTGCCATTTTGGAAGAGATTTCAAAAGTAGATCCCGCCATAGGGCTATCCGTTGCGGCCCATAACTCACTTTGTACCAATCATATTTTGAGTTTTGGGAATGAAGAACAAAAACAGCGTTGGATTCCCAAGTTGGCCACGGCCGAATGGTTAGGTGCCTGGGGACTTACAGAGCACAATACCGGCTCCGATGCGGGAGGAATGAACACTACCGCTGTGCGGGATGGGGATTCTTGGATATTGAACGGAGCAAAAAATTTCATCACCCATGGAAAAAGTGGGGATATCGCTGTGGTGATTGTCCGAACGGGAGAGAAGGGCGATAGTCATGGTATGACCGCTTTTGTGGTGGAAAAAGGAACTCCCGGGTTCACCAGCGGAAAGAAAGAGGATAAATTGGGCATGCGGGCCAGTGAGACCGCTGAATTGATTTTTTCAGACTGTAGGATACCGGATGCCAATCGTTTGGGAGAAGTGGGAGATGGGTTTATCCAATCCATGAAAGTCTTGGATGGTGGCCGAATTTCCATTGGAGCCCTGTCTTTGGGTGTGGCCAAGGGAGCTTATGAGGCAGCCTTGAAATACTCCAAGGAGCGCACGCAATTTGGAAAGCCCATTAGCGAATTCCAAGGCATATCTTTCAAATTGGCCGATATGGCCACGGAAATTGAGGCTTCGGAACTATTGCTGCATAAAGCCGCGTTCCTGAAAAATGAAGGTCGGCCCATGACCAAACTCGGGGCCATGTGCAAAATGTACGCATCGGAAGTATGTGTGAAAGTCGCCAACGAAGCGGTCCAAATCCATGGTGGTTATGGATATACCAAAGATTTCCCTGTTGAGAAATTTTATCGGGATTCCAAGCTTTGTACCATAGGGGAGGGTACCACTGAAATCCAAAAAGTGGTGATTTCCAGAAATATTCTCAAGTAATTTGTTTGGTAAATAGTATTTAGGTGTATATTTGCACTCCAAAATTCTAAAAGAAAGGAGGTTGTAGCCCATGTTAATTATACCAGTAAAAGAAGGAGAAAACATCGATAGAGCTTTAAAGCGTTTCAAGCGTAAGTTTGATAAGACCGGGACCATGCGTCAGTTGCGAAGCAGACAGCAGTTCACAAAACCTTCAGTAAGGCGCAGAGCCGAGATCCAGAAAGCACAGTACATTCAAGGCTTGAGGGATCAGGAGGAAGTATAAGCTCTTGATTAGAACATATACAGTATCCCGTTTCATTTATGAAACGGGATTTTTTGTTTTTATATGGGTCGGGAAACGGATTTGGCTACCTTTGGTGTATGTCGGTTCCTGCTTTCATATCCTACCTTCGGTTGGAAAAAAACTATTCTGAACATACGGTAAAGGCCTATGAACGGGATATTGTTGAGTTTTCCAAATTTTGTGGGGAAGACCATCAAATGGAATCCATTGTTTCCATGAGCTACCCCATCATCCGAAATTGGATCGTGTCCCTGTCCAATACAGGGCTGTCCAACAGAACCATCAACAGAAAAATATCTTCACTACAGGCCTATTACAAGTTCTTGTTGAAAGTAGGGGAAATAGAAAGTACTCCATTGGCAAAGCATAGGGCGCTCAAAACCGAAAAGAAGGTGGAAGTGCCCTTTTCGGAACCTGAAATGGAAAGAATCCTGTCAGAAATACCTTTTGAGGAAAGTTTTGAGGGGTCTCGGGATAAACTTATCATTGAGTTGTTGTACACCACGGGAATGCGCAGGGCGGAGCTGGTACATCTTAAATTGATGGATATTGATCATTCCAAAGGAACCCTAAGGGTTTTGGGAAAGAGAAACAAAGAGCGTATTCTTCCACTTTTGCCTACAACGGAGGTGCTTGTTCGGGAGTATATGGAGCATCGTTCCCAATTGGATGAAGTCGTGGACGAGGCATTTGTCTTTTTGACCAAAGGCGGTCTTAAAATTTATGAAACACTTGTTTATCGTATCATAAATAAGTATTTTAGTTTAGTGTCCCCCAAGGTAAAAAAGAGCCCACATATTTTGAGGCATACCTTTGCAACGCACTTGCTGAATAGGGGGGCGGACTTGAATTCAGTCAAGGAATTGTTGGGTCATTCAAGTTTGGCATCCACTCAAGTGTATACGCACAACAGCATTGCCGAACTCAAGAAGGTTCACCGGAAGGCCCACCCTAGAAACAAGAAATAGAACTCTTGTATTGTTTAACTTCACTGTCGCTTGGCAGTATTAAAACTACATCTTATGAAAGTAAACGCACAATCGGTAAATTTTGTGGCGGATGGTAAACTTTTGGACTTTGTCCAAAAACGGATGGACAAATTGGAATTGTTCTATGACAAGGTCATTGATTCGGATGTTTTCCTAAAAGTTGAGAACACCAGTGCCAAGGAGAATAAGATCGTGGAAATCATGGTATCTGTCCCTGGGGATAAGATGATGGTTAAAAAGCAATGTAAGTCTTTTGAGGAGGCGGTCGATTCGGCCTGTAGTTCCCTGGAAAGACAGTTGGTAAGGCGGAAGGAAAAATTAAGGGCTAAAGTTTGATCAAAATTTTTTGAATTTTATTTTGAATAAAAAAATAAATCTCTACATTTGCAGTCCGTTAGAAATAGCGGACTTTTTTATGTTCAAAAAAGCGGTAAAAATGCCGATATAGCTCAGCTGGCTAGAGCAGCTGATTTGTAATCAGCAGGTCGTGGGTTCGAGTCCCTCTATCGGCTCGTAAGATACTGAAAAATAAGGCGGGGGGATACTCAAGCGGCCAACGAGGACAGACTGTAAATCTGTTGGTTTTCACCTTCGCAGGTTCGAATCCTGCTCCCCCCACAATGTTGTTAGCGAACAACAGGGCGTGGAAAGTTTTTTGAAATGTTGATATTATTTGGGTGTAAGTCCCAAAAAAATGCGGGAGTAGCTCAGTTGGTAGAGCGTCAGCCTTCCAAGCTGAATGTCGCCGGTTCGAACCCGGTCTCCCGCTCTAAACCGATTTTGAAACGAGAAGTTTCAAGATGGTATAGGTTGAAGTTTAACATGCTGGACTTGCAACTTTAAACGCTAAACCTGAAAACGCAATAGGCCGGTGTAGCTCAGGGGTAGAGCGTTTCCTTGGTAAGGAAGAGGTCAGGGGTTCAAATCCCCTCATTGGCTCAAAACGATTTGTACACTAATATAAACTAAGATTAAAATTATTTTAAAATGGCAAAGGAAACTTTTGATCGTTCCAAACCCCACTTAAATATTGGTACCATTGGTCACGTGGATCACGGTAAAACTACCTTGACTGCTGCCATCACTACCGTATTGGCTAACGCGGGATTGTCAGAGCTTAGAAGCTTTGATTCTATTGATAACGCTCCCGAGGAAAAAGAAAGAGGTATTACTATCAACACTTCTCACGTTGAGTACCAAACAGCTAACCGTCACTACGCTCACGTTGACTGTCCTGGTCACGCGGATTACGTAAAGAACATGGTTACCGGTGCTGCCCAGATGGACGGTGCTATTTTGGTTGTTGCTGCTACTGATGGTCCTATGCCACAGACTCGTGAGCACATCCTTTTGGGTCGTCAGGTTGGTATTCCACGTATCGTTGTTTTCTTGAACAAAGTTGACATGGTGGATGATGAGGAGCTTTTGGAGCTTGTTGAAATGGAAGTAAGGGAATTGCTTTCTTTCTACGAGTATGATGGTGACAACGGACCTGTAATCTCTGGTTCTGCACTTGGTGCTTTGAACGGTGAGCAAAAATGGGTTGACACTGTTATGGAGTTGATGGAAGCTGTTGATAGCTGGATCGAACTTCCTGAAAGAGATGTTGATAAGCCTTTCTTGATGCCTATCGAAGATGTATTCACCATTACTGGTCGTGGTACTGTTGCAACTGGTCGTATCGAAACAGGTGTAGCTAACACTGGTGATGCTGTTGATATCATTGGTATGGGTGCTGAGAAATTGTCTTCCACTATCACTGGTGTTGAGATGTTCCGTAAGATTTTGGATAGAGGTGAAGCTGGTGACAACGTAGGTCTTTTGTTGAGAGGTATTGAAAAATCCGACATCAAAAGAGGTATGGTAATCTGTAAGCCAGGTTCTGTTAAGCCACACGCTAAATTCAAAGCTGAGGTTTATATCTTGAAAAAAGAAGAAGGTGGTCGTCACACTCCATTCCACAACAACTACCGTCCACAGTTCTACGTTCGTACAACTGACGTAACAGGTAACATCAACCTTCCTGATGGAGTTGAAATGGTAATGCCAGGTGATAACTTGACAATCACTGTAGATTTGATTCAGCCAATCGCCTTGAGCGTAGGTCTACGTTTCGCTATCCGTGAGGGTGGTAGAACAGTAGGTGCTGGTCAGGTTACTGAAATTTTAGATTAAACATTTCATAATAATAATGCACTAAAGGGTGTCCCAGGTTCCTGGGATACCTTTCAATGTAATTATAAACGGGTGTAGCTCAGTTGGTAGAGCACTGGTCTCCAAAACCAGGTGTCGGGAGTTCGAGTCTCTCCTCCCGTGCAAGAAAATACAAGTAGTACTATGTTGACTTACATTAAGGAATCCTTTGAGGAACTAAAGAATAATGTTACCTGGTTGGACAGGGACAAAGCTTCCAATTTAATGGTGGTAGTAGCTGTTTTTTCAATCCTGTTTGCCTTGGCAACATGGGGTGTGGATTCGCTTTTCAGTAAGTTGGTAGGATTGTATTTTGAACAAATAATAGGTTAAGTCGGTATGTCTGAGGTTCTGGAGAAAAAATGGTACGTGGTACGAGCTGTCAGTGGTCAAGAGAATAAAATCAAAGGCTATATTGAAAGCGAGGTAGAGCGTGCCGGTTTCGGAGATTATCTTGAGGAGGTCTTGGTGCCTACCGAGAAAGTCGTGCAGATCAGAAACGGAAAGAAAATCAACAAAGAAAGGGTTTACTTTCCAGGATATATCATGATCAAGGCCAATCTTGGTGGTGAAATGGTTCACATTATTCGCTCCATTACCAATGTAATTGGTTTCTTGGGCGAGGTTAAGGGAGGTGATCCCGTGCCTTTGCGCAAGTCAGAAGTAAACCGTATGCTAGGAAAAGTGGATGAGCTTGCTGTCAATACAGACAATGTGGCCATTCCATTTGTGTTGGGTGAAACGGTCAAGGTTATTGATGGGCCTTTCAATGGATTCAATGGAACTGTTGAAAAAGTCAATGAAGAAAAACGTAAGCTGGAAGTGATGGTGAAGATTTTCGGAAGAAAAACACCTTTGGAGCTCAGCTATATGCAAGTCGAGAAAGTATAGACTCAAGACCGGGAGAAACAAGATAAAAGACGATGAATGTCTTGGCTCTTGGTTCTATAAGTCTTGAATCAGAAAAGTAAGAATTAAATAGAGCTGTTACATATATAAAGCTGTGTTGCTTCCAATTGACACAACTTTAAATTTAATTAGAAACAATGGCAAAAGAAGTAGATAAGGTAGTTAAATTACAAGTTAGGGGAGGTGCTGCGAACCCATCGCCACCGGTTGGACCCGCCTTAGGTGCTGCTGGTGTTAACATCATGGAGTTCTGTAAGCAGTTTAACGCGCGTACACAGGACAAACAAGGTAAGGTTTTACCGGTTGTTATCACCGTTTACAAAGACAAATCTTTCGAGTTTGTTGTAAAAACACCACCTGCGGCAGTTCAATTGATGGAAGCAGCTAAGATTAAAAAAGGATCGGGAGAACCTAACAGGGTAAAGAATGGTTCCGTGACTTGGGATCAAGTTAGGACCATTGCCGAAGACAAAATGGCGGATTTGAACGCATTCACCATCGAGTCTGCAATGAGTATGGTTGCAGGTACCGCAAGATCTATGGGTCTTAAAGTAGCCGGAGCCAAACCTTTTTAAAATCTTAAAGCAGTATTTAAATGGCAAGATTGACTAAAAAGCAAAAAGAAGCCCAAGCCAAAATAGATAGAAATAAACTCTATTCTTTGGAAGAGGGATCAGCTTTAGTAAAAGAAATAACCAATGTAAAATTTGATGCCTCGGTTGATATTGCAGTTCGTTTGGGTGTAGATCCACGAAAAGCAAATCAAATGGTGCGTGGCGTTGTTACCCTTCCCCACGGAACTGGTAAAGACGTTAAAGTTTTGGCATTGGTGACTCCGGACAAAGAAGCAGAGGCTAAGGAAGCCGGTGCAGATTTTGTTGGGTTGGATGAATATTTGGATAAGATAAAAGGCGGTTGGACCGATGTTGATGTAATCATCACCATGCCAAGCGTAATGGGTAAATTGGGTCCATTGGGTCGTGTTTTAGGACCAAGGGGATTAATGCCCAATCCAAAGACTGGTACCGTAACCATGGATGTGGCTAAAGCTGTATCCGATGTTAAGGCCGGTAAGATAGATTTCAAAGTGGACAAGACAGGAATTGTACACGCCGCAATTGGTAAAGCTTCTTTCTCTGCGGATAAGATCGCAGGAAACGCCAAGGAATTGATTGATACCTTGGTGAAAATGAAGCCTGCCGCTGCAAAAGGGGTGTACATGAAAAGTATCTATTTGTCCAGTACCATGAGTCCAAGTATCCAATTGGATCCCAAAGCAGTTTAATTAACTGGTAGTTCAATATTTTAACTATGACAAGAGAAGAAAAAGCAACAGTAATAGAAGATTTGACTGCACAGTTAGCTGAAAATGCCAATATTTATTTGGCCGATATTTCAGGATTGGATGCCGTTGCCACTTCTAACCTTAGAAGGGCATGTTTTAAGGCCAATATTAAACTTGCAGTGGTTAAGAACACCTTGCTTGCAAAAGCAATGGAAGCTTCTGATAAGGAATTCGGTGAACTTTCCGAAGTGTTGAAAGGCAATACATCAATGATGTTGTCCGAAACTGGAAACGCACCTGCGAAACTTATCAAGGACTTTAGAAAAAAATCAGATAGACCCCTTCTGAAAGGAGCCTTCATTGAAGAAGCCATTTATGTTGGGGATGAAAACCTTGAGGCACTTGTGAACATCAAGTCCAAAGAGGAAGTCATTGGAGATATTATCGGATTGTTGCAATCACCAGCCAAGAATGTTATTTCTGGACTTAAATCTGGTGGCGGTAAATTGGCCGGTATCCTTAAGACATTATCTGAGAAAGAATAATTCGCGCACAATAAACTAAGTATATTTTTAAAAATTTTTATTAAACGATAGAAAAATGGCAGATTTAAAAGATTTTGCAGAACAGTTGGTAAACCTTACAGTAAAAGAGGTAAATGAGTTGGCCGACATATTGAAAGAAGAATACGGTATTGAGCCTGCTGCTGCTGCAGTAGCTGTTGCTGGTGGTGCTGCCGCTGGTGGTGGTGAAGATGCTGCTGAGGAAAAAACCGAATTTGATGTAATCCTTAAAGCCGCCGGTGGTTCTAAATTGGCAGTTGTTAAATTGGTGAAAGAATTGACAGGTCTTGGTCTTAAAGAGGCTAAAGATATCGTTGACAGTGCACCTAAAGCTGTTAAGGAAGGAATTTCCAAAGATGAGGCAGAAGGTATCAAAAATTCATTGGAAGAAGCAGGAGCAGAAGTTGAGCTTAAATAACAGCTTATACCATAAAGGTTCGGTTAAGGTCTTTCCATTTTTTGGTTAGACCTTAGCCTATTTTAATAAGGAGTGTATAAAGCCGTACACAGACCCCATAGTATTCACGATCAAAATTTGTCCATAGATGTTCACAAACACTATTGAAAGAGTTAATTTCGCATCCGCTAAGAACATACCGGATTACCCGGATTTCTTGGACATTCAGATAAAATCGTTTCAGGATTTCTTCCAATTAGAAACTAAATCTGACGAAAGAGGGAACGAAGGTCTCTACAACACCTTCATGGAGAATTTTCCAATCACCGATACCAGAAACCAGTTTGTACTGGAATTTTTGGATTACTTCATAGATCCACCCAGATATTCCATCCAAGAATGTATTGAGCGTGGACTTACCTATAGCGTTCCTCTTAAGGCACGTCTTAAATTGTACTGTACCGATCCAGAGCACGAAGACTTTGAGACCATTGTACAGGATGTGTACTTGGGTACCATCCCTTACATGACTCCAAGTGGAACCTTTGTGATCAATGGTGCCGAACGTGTTGTTGTTTCCCAGTTGCATAGATCTCCAGGAGTTTTCTTTGGACAGTCTTTCCACGCAAACGGAACAAAATTGTATTCGGCCAGGGTAATCCCATTCAAGGGATCCTGGATTGAATTTGCTACCGACATCAATGCGGTGATGTACGCCTACATTGATCGGAAGAAAAAATTGCCGGTAACCACTCTTTTCCGTGCCATTGGCTTTGAAAGGGACAAGGATATCTTGGAAATCTTTGACCTATCGGAAGAAGTTAAGGTTTCAAAAGCCGGACTTAAAAAAGTATTGGGCCGTAAATTGGCCGCAAGGGTATTGAACACATGGCATGAAGATTTCGTGGACGAGGATACCGGTGAAGTGGTTTCCATTGAACGTAACGAGATCGTTTTGGATCGTGATACCGTTTTGGAAAAAGAGCATATCGATGAAATCATTGATGCCGATGTGAAGACCATTCTACTTCACAAGGAAAACAATGCGCAGTCAGATTACGCCATTATCCACAACACCTTGCAAAAAGACCCTACCAACTCCGAAAAAGAAGCGGTAGAACACATCTATAGACAATTGCGTAATGCCGAGCCGCCAGATGAAGAGACCGCTCGTGGTATTATCGACAAATTGTTCTTCTCCGACCAACGTTACTCTTTGGGTGAGGTAGGTCGTTACAGAATGAACAAGAAATTGGGCTTGGACATTGGTATGGACAAAGAAGTCTTGACCAAGGAAGATATCATTACCATCATCAAGTATTTGATCGAGTTGATCAACTCCAAAGCAGAGATTGATGATATCGATCACTTGTCCAACCGTCGTGTACGTACCGTTGGTGAGCAATTGTCCCAGCAGTTTGGTGTAGGTTTGGCACGTATGGCACGTACCATCCGTGAGCGTATGAACGTTCGTGACAACGAGGTGTTTACCCCAATCGATTTGATCAACGCCAAGACCTTGTCTTCCGTGATCAACTCGTTCTTCGGAACCAACCAGTTGTCTCAATTCATGGACCAGACCAACCCATTGGCTGAAATTACACACAAAAGAAGATTGTCCGCATTGGGGCCAGGTGGTCTTTCCCGTGAAAGAGCCGGTTTCGAGGTGCGTGACGTTCACTATACCCACTACGGTAGATTGTGTCCCATTGAAACCCCTGAAGGACCAAACATTGGTTTGATCTCCTCACTTTCCGTATTTGCGAAAGTGAATAGCATGGGCTTCTTGGAAACTCCTTACCGTAAAGTTGCCGACGGAAAAGTAGACGTGAAAGATCATATCTACTTGAGTGCAGAGGAAGAAGAAGGAATGAAAATTGCCCAGGCGAACATTCCTTTGAAAGATGACGGCACCATTGATAGGGATAAGGTAATTGCCCGTGAAGAAGGGGATTTCCCAGTGGTTGATCCTGCTGAAATCCAGTACACGGACGTTGCCCCCAACCAGATTGCATCCATCTCCGCTTCCTTGATTCCATTCTTGGAGCATGATGATGCGAACCGTGCGTTGATGGGCTCCAACATGATGCGCCAGGCCGTACCATTGTTGCGTCCTGATTCACCTATCGTGGGTACAGGTCTTGAAAGACAAGTAGCTACCGACTCCAGGGTATTGATCAATGCCGAAGGAAATGGAACCGTGGAGTATGTGGATGCGCAAAAAGTCACTATCAAGTACGATAGAACCGATGAAGAGCGCTTGGTAAGCTTCGAAGAAGACTCCAAGACCTACGAATTGGTGAAATTTAGAAAGACCAACCAAGGGACCAGCATCAACTTGAAGCCTATCGTGAAGAAAGGCGACAAGGTGAAAAAAGGTCAAGTACTTTGTGAAGGATATGCTACCGAAAAAGGTGAATTGGCCTTGGGTAGAAACATGAAAGTAGCCTTCATGCCTTGGAAAGGATATAACTTTGAGGATGCGATCGTAATCTCTGAAAAAGTGGTTCGTGAGGATATCTTTACCTCCATCCACATTGATGAGTACGCTCTTGAGGTTAGGGATACCAAATTGGGTGCAGAGGAATTGACCAACGATATTCCAAACGTATCCGAGGAAGCTACCAAAGACTTGGACGAGTACGGTATGATCCGTATCGGTGCCGAGGTAAAACCTGGTGACATCCTTATTGGTAAGATCACTCCAAAAGGAGAATCAGACCCTACCCCAGAGGAAAAACTGTTGCGTGCCATCTTTGGTGACAAGGCCGGTGACGTAAAAGATGCTTCCTTGAAAGCCTCACCATCTTTGAGAGGTGTGGTTATTGATAAGAAATTGTTCTCCCGTTCCATCAAGGACAAGCGCAAGCGTTCCGAGGACAAAGAAGCCATCTCAAGATTGGAGATGGATTACGAGGTGAAATTCCAACAACTGAAAGATGTATTGATCGAGAAATTGTTTGGCTTGATCAATGGTAAAACATCACAAGGTGTCATCAACGATTTGGGTGAAGAAGTACTTCCAAAAGGAAAGAAATACACCATTAAAATGTTGAACGCCGTTGATGATTTTGCCCACTTGGTTGGAGGTAGCTGGACAACAGACGAGGATACCAATGCCTTGGTGGCCGATTTGTTGCACAATTACAAAATCAAATTGAACGACATTCAAGGTAACCTAAGAAGGGACAAGTTCACCATCTCCGTAGGGGATGAGCTTCCTGCAGGTATCATGAAGTTGGCCAAGGTCTACATCGCCAAAAAACGTAAGTTGAAGGTAGGTGATAAAATGGCGGGTCGTCACGGTAACAAAGGTATTGTAGCCCGTATCGTTCGTCAGGAAGACATGCCATTCTTGGAAGATGGATCTCCAGTGGACATTGTATTGAATCCATTGGGTGTACCCTCAAGGATGAACATTGGTCAGATTTATGAAACCGTATTGGGTTGGGCCGGATTGAAATTGGGCAAAAAGTTTGCTACCCCAATTTTTGATGGAGCTACCTTAGATGAGATCAATGCCTTTACTGATGAGGCTGGTGTACCACGTTTCGGACATACACACCTTTATGATGGTGGAACAGGTCAGCGTTTTGACCAGGCCGCTACCGTTGGGGTAATCTATATGTTGAAATTGGGTCACATGGTAGACGACAAGATGCACGCACGTTCCATTGGACCATACTCGTTGATTACACAGCAACCATTGGGTGGTAAAGCCCAGTTTGGTGGTCAGCGTTTTGGAGAGATGGAAGTATGGGCATTGGAAGCCTATGGCGCTTCATCTACCCTAAGGGAAATCTTGACCGTTAAGTCGGATGACGTTATCGGAAGGGCCAAGACCTATGAATCCATCGTGAAAGGCGAGACCATGCCAGAACCTGGATTGCCAGAATCTTTCAACGTATTGATGCACGAACTTAAAGGTTTGGGCTTGGATATCCGTTTGGAAGAGTAGAACACTATATTACATTAATTATATCATCACCATATTGTTATGGCTAGAATAAAAGACAATAACGCACCAAAAAGGTTCAATAAGATTTCCATAGGATTGGCCTCTCCAGAGTCCATTTTGGCCGAATCCCGTGGCGAAGTATTGAAGCCTGAAACCATTAACTATAGAACGCACAAGCCCGAGCGTGATGGATTGTTCTGCGAGCGTATCTTTGGTCCCGTAAAGGATTATGAGTGTGCCTGTGGAAAGTATAAGCGTATCCGTTACCGAGGAATCGTTTGTGATCGTTGTGGTGTTGAAGTAACCGAGAAAAAAGTACGTAGGGACCGTGTAGGGCACATCAACCTAGTGGTTCCCGTAGCACACATCTGGTACTTCCGTTCATTGCCAAATAAAATCGGATACCTTTTGGGATTGCCTTCCAAAAAGTTGGACATGATCATTTACTACGAAAGGTATGTGGTCATCCAACCCGGTATTGCCAAAGGTCCCGAAGGAGAGGAAATCCAAAAAATGGATTTCTTGACCGAAGAGGAATATTTGAACATCTTGGAGTCCATTCCTACTGAGAACCAGTACTTGGAAGATACGGACCCCAACAAGTTCATCGCCAAAATGGGTGCCGAATGTTTGATCGACCTATTGTCCAGAATCGATTTGGAACAATTGTCCTACGAACTTCGTCACAAGGCAAACACCGAAACATCAAAACAACGTAAGACCGAAGCCTTGAAACGTCTTCAAGTGGTTGAGGCCTTGCGTGAATCACAGGACAACAGGGAAAACAATCCTGAGTGGATGATCATGAAGGTCATTCCCGTGATTCCACCAGAATTGCGCCCATTGGTGCCATTGGATGGTGGTCGTTTTGCCACTTCGGATTTGAACGATCTATACCGTAGGGTGATCATCCGTAACAACCGTCTAAAGCGATTGATGGAGATCAAAGCCCCTGAGGTGATCTTGCGAAATGAGAAACGTATGCTTCAAGAAGCTGTGGATTCCCTTTTCGACAACACAAGAAAAGCCTCTGCGGTAAAAACAGAATCCAACAGACCATTGAAATCCCTTTCAGATTCCTTGAAAGGTAAACAAGGTCGTTTCCGTCAAAACCTTTTGGGTAAACGTGTGGATTACTCTGCTCGTTCCGTAATCGTGGTTGGACCGGAATTGAAATTGTACGAATGTGGTCTGCCAAAAGATATGGCGGCCGAGCTGTACAAGCCTTTTGTTATCCGTAAGCTGATAGAAAGAGGTATTGTAAAGACAGTGAAGTCTGCCAAGAAGATCATAGACAAGAAAGAGCCCGTGGTTTGGGATATCCTGGAAAATGTCCTTAAAGGACATCCAGTCCTATTGAACCGGGCCCCCACATTGCACCGATTGGGTATCCAAGCGTTCCAGCCCAAACTTATTGAAGGTAAGGCGATTCGTTTGCACCCCTTGGCGTGTACCGCATTCAACGCGGATTTCGATGGGGATCAGATGGCGGTTCACTTGCCATTGGGCCCAGAGGCCATTTTGGAGGCCCAATTGTTGATGTTGGCTTCCCAAAATATCTTGAACCCTGCGAATGGTTCGCCAATTACGGTACCATCCCAGGATATGGTTTTGGGATTGTACTATATGACCAAGGAAAGAAAGTCTACCAAAGAAGTTCCTGTAAAAGGGGAAGGCTTGACGTTCTATTCCGCTGAAGAGGTTGAGATTGCTTTTAACGAAAAGAAAGTGGATCTTAACGCTGGAATCAAGGTGAGAACCAAAGACTTCAATGAAAATGGAGAATTGGTCAATCAAATTATTGAAACCACTGTAGGTCGTGTATTGTTCAACTCGGAAGTACCGGAACAAGCAGGATTCATCAACCAAGTATTGAACAAGAAGGCCCTAAGGAACATTATTGGGGATATTCTTGCCGTGACCGATGTACCTACAACGGCCGAATTCTTGGATAAGATCAAATCCATGGGATATGATTTCGCTTTCAAGGGAGGTTTGTCCTTCAGTTTGGGAGATATCATCATCCCTGCGGAAAAGCAAGATATGATCAACGAAGCCAACGAGCAGGTTGATGGTATTATGATGAACTATAACATGGGTCTTATCACCAATAATGAGCGATATAACCAGGTTATTGATGTTTGGACTTCTACCAACGCCATGTTGACCGAATTGGCCATGAAACGAATCCGTGAGGACAAACAAGGATTCAACTCGGTATATATGATGTTGGATTCCGGTGCGAGGGGTTCCAAAGAGCAGATTCGTCAGTTGACCGGTATGCGTGGATTGATGGCCAAGCCTAAAAAATCTACCGCTGGTGGTGGTGAAATTATCGAAAACCCGATTCTTTCCAACTTTAAGGAAGGTCTATCGATCTTGGAATACTTTATCTCTACCCACGGTGCGCGTAAAGGTCTTGCGGATACCGCTTTGAAAACTGCGGATGCGGGATACTTGACCCGTCGTTTGGTGGATGTTTCCCAAGATGTGATCATCAACATAGAAGATTGTGGTACACTTCGTGGAATTGAAGTGGAAGCATTGAAGAAGAATGAGGAAATCGTGGAGACCCTAGGTGAGCGAATCTTAGGTAGGGTATCTCTTCACGATGTGTACAATCCATTGACAGAGGAACTGGTCCTTAAAGCAGGCCAGGATATCACCGAGGCCGATGTGAAGCGAGTGGAAGCCGCTCCGATTGAGAAAATCGAAGTAAGGTCACCATTGACCTGTGAGGCTCCTCAAGGAATCTGCGCCAAGTGTTACGGTAGAAACCTAGCGACCAATAAAATGGTGCAGCGTGGTGAAGCCGTTGGTGTTGTTGCTGCACAATCCATTGGGGAACCAGGTACTCAGCTGACGCTTCGTACCTTCCACGTGGGTGGTATTGCAGGAAACATTTCCGAGGATAACAAGTTGGAAGCCAAGTTTGATGGTGTTGCGGAAATTGAAGACTTGAGACTTGTTGAAGGTGAAAATGCCGAAGGAAACAAAACGAATATTGTAATTTCCAGAACATCGGAAATCAAGATCATGGATGCCAAGACAGGAATTACCTTGAGCACCAATAACATTCCTTATGGTTCCCAATTGTTCGTGAAGAACGGTGCCAAGATCAGTAAAGGTGAATTGATCTGCCAGTGGGATCCCTATAATGGTGTAATTGTATCAGAATTCACTGGGCAGATTGCCTATGAGAATATTGAGCAAGGGGTAACCTACCAAGTGGAGATTGATGAACAGACCGGTTTCCAGGAAAAGGTAATTTCCGAATCAAGGAACAAGAAATTGATTCCTACCTTGTTGATCAAGGACGGAAAAGGAGAAACCCTACGTTCTTACAACCTACCTGTTGGTTCCCATATTATGGTGGATGATGGCGAGAAGATCAAGGAAGGTAAGATCTTGGTGAAAATCCCACGTAAATCTGCCAAGGCAGGGGATATCACAGGAGGTCTTCCAAGGGTAACCGAGTTGTTCGAGGCACGTAACCCATCCAACCCAGCCGTTGTATCCGAGATTGATGGTGTGGTTTCTTTTGGTAAGATCAAGAGAGGTAACCGCGAGATCATTATCGAATCCAAAACGGGTGAGATCAAGAAGTACTTGGTTAAACTTTCCAACCAGATCTTGGTTCAGGAAAATGACTATGTACGTGCAGGTATGCCATTGTCCGATGGGTCTATTACCCCAGAAGATATCTTGGCCATCAAAGGACCATCTGCCGTTCAGCAATACTTGGTGAACGAAGTTCAGGAAGTATATCGCTTACAAGGTGTAAAGATTAATGACAAGCACTTTGAGGTGGTGGTACGACAGATGATGCGTAAGGTACAGATCCAGGATTCCGGGGATACTACGTTCTTGGAGAACCAATTGGTACACAAAGATGACTTCATCAATGAAAATGATGAAATCTTTGGCAAGAAAGTGGTCGAGGATGCCGGGGATTCCGAAAGATTGAAACCAGGTCAGATCCTAACGGCTCGTCAGCTAAGGGATGAGAACTCTATTCTAAGAAGAGAGGACAAGACCTTGGTTACGGCAAGAGATGCCGTTGCAGCTACCGCTACACCAATTCTTCAAGGAATCACAAGAGCGTCGTTGCAGACCAAGTCCTTTATCTCTGCCGCATCGTTCCAAGAGACTACCAAAGTATTGAACGAAGCCGCTGTAAGTGGTAAAGTGGATTCTTTGGAAGGATTGAAGGAAAATGTGATTGTAGGTCATAAGATTCCGGCCGGTACCGGTATGAGGGATTACGATAGTATTATTGTAGGCTCCAAGGAGGAATATGATGAAATCATGGCCCGAAAAGAGGAATTTAAATTCTAAATACAAACAAACCCTGACCCTAGCGTCAGGGTTTTCTTTTTCCATTTTTGAAAGACAAACGCATGGCAGAAAAAGAACAGAAACAAAAGCAGATCAATATAGAGTTGGATGAGAAAACCGCTGAAGGGACTTATTCCAACTTGGCCATTATCAATCACTCTGTATCGGAGTTTGTGGTTGATTTTATTAGTATGATGCCGGGAGCACCCAAGGCAAAAGTGAAGAGCAGAATAGTGCTGACTCCCCAACATGCCAAAAAGTTCTTGAAGGCATTGAACGATAATGTGGCCCGTTTTGAACAGGCACACGGCCCTATAAAAGATTATGAGCAGCCCCCGATTCCTTTGAATTTTGGACCTACGGGAGAAGCATAAAAAAAGCCCTGATTTTTAAATCAGGGCTTTTTTTTATGGGCTATACTATTTTAACCATCCTTTTTGGGTTCCAATTTTGGAAAAGAAGATGAGATATAGACCAATGATTACCACAATGATGGGCATGGTGTAAGTGGAAGGTCCAAAGGCCTCCACGGCGTTTGAGACAAAAAGCCAATGAATAAACTGTGCCACAGCCATGATCAAGGAAATAATGAAAAGAGGCTTTGCCCATTTTTTTCGGAGCAAAAGCCCAATAGATCCAATGGTCCCGGAAAAAACCGCAAGGGCAAAGGCTGCCGTGGCCCAGGCGGGGATACCTTCAAAAACCTCGCGTTGGGCTTGGTTGATGCTTTCTAAAATGGCTTGTTGGTTAAAAGCTTGGTTCAAGTAGTTGAAGACACCCGATAGATTCCATAAAAGGGCGATACTACTCACTACCCAGAACCAGATAGGTGGTTTTACTGTAGCTGTCATAATGGTTTTTTTTATTAGATTGTGGTATACAATGTACTAAAAATTAACACATTATGGATTCTGGTTCTAGTTTTTCACAAGAGTTGTCCAGTTTAGGTGTTGGGTGGTGGGATTTATTCAAATTCCGAGGTGAAGTGTAATTTCACCGTAGGATATTTTTGCTGGGTCATTTGGAGTGAAAAAGGAGAATCGGCCAAAAAGACCAGTTGGCCGCGTTTGTCCGTGGCCAAGAATTTTTGTTTTACCCTTTTGAATTCTTCAAACTCTTCATTGTTTTTGTCCTCGGGTTCTACCCAACAGGCTTTGTGCACAGGGAAATTTTCATAAGTACATTTTGCACCATACTCATGCTCCAATCGGTATTGGATAACCTCATATTGAAGTGCTCCCACAGTTCCGATTACCTTTCTACCGTTCAGTTCCAAGGTGAACAACTGGGCCACCCCTTCGTCCATAAGCTGGTCTATCCCTTTGTACAACTGCTTGGCCTTCATTGGGTCCGCATTGTTGATGTACCTGAAATGTTCAGGGGAAAAACTGGGGATGCCCTTGTAATGTAACTTTTCTCCACTGGTCAAGGTGTCCCCGATCTTAAAATTCCCGGTATCATGAAGACCAACAATGTCACCGGGATAGGAAATATCAACAATCTCTTTTTTCTCGGCAAAAAAGGCATTGGGACTGGAAAATTTCAATTTTTTATCGTGACGCACATGCAAATAGGGCGTGTTGCGTTCAAATGTTCCCGATACCACTTTAATGAACGCCAACCGATCTCGATGTTTGGGGTCCATATTGGCATGAATTTTAAACACAAATCCGGAAAAATCCTTTTCATTGGCTTTTACTAGACGTTCCTCGGCCATTTTGGCCCTGGGTGGTGGGGCAATATCCACAAAACAATCCAAGAGTTCCCGAACCCCAAAATTGTTCAGGGCAGAACCAAAAAAGACGGGCTGAAGCTCTCCTTTGAGGTAGGCCTCCTTGTCAAAATCCGGATATACACCATGCACAAGCTCCAAATTGTCACGGAGGCTCTCGGCAGATTCGGCACCTATTATTTTTTCCAGTTCAGGACTGTCAAGGTCATCAAAGGCAATGGTTTCCTCGATGTTTTTTTTGCTGTTCCCACTAAAAAGATTGATGTTTTTCTCATAAATATTGTAGATGCCCTTAAAATCATAGCCCATCCCAATTGGGAAACTCAGGGGGGTAACGGACAATCCCAACTTTTGTTCCACTTCATCCAGTAGGTCAAAAGCATCTTTTCCCTCACGATCCAATTTGTTGATGAACACGATCATGGGAATATTGCGCATGCGGCAGACCTCAACTAATTTTTCGGTCTGCTCCTCAACCCCTTTGGCAACATCTATGACCACGATCACGCTGTCAACAGCGGTCAAGGTTCTAAAAGTATCCTCAGCAAAATCCTTGTGTCCCGGAGTATCCAAAATGTTGATTTTCTTTCCATTGTATAAAAAGGCCAATACGGAAGTAGCCACGGAGATACCTCTTTGACGCTCAATTTCCATAAAGTCACTGGTGGCGGATTTTTTGATCTTATTGCTTTTAACCGCTCCAGCCTCTTGTATGGCACCACCGAACAGAAGTAATTTTTCTGTTAAGGTGGTTTTACCGGCATCAGGGTGGGAGATAATACCAAATGTTCTGCGGCGTGCTATTTCCTTTTCAAAGTCCATCAACAAAATTTTGCGCAAAAATAGGGTAATTCTAGCTTATGGCATGCATGTAAAGGGAGATAGACATTGTTGATATTTTTGGAAAAAAAGGAAGTGTTGGGCATGCCTCAATAGGAAAAAGTAAAGTAATTTTCGCCCCGCTTTGGTTTTGCCAAGGTTTCGGTATGATTTTGTATTGAAACGGACGTTACGGCACAAGTGGTAAATAATGATGAGGAATAAGCCTTTTATCGAGAAAAATAGGCGGTGAGCGTGAAATGCACTATTTATGTGACCAAATTGTGTTTGTACGTGTCGGAAAGACCAAGACCGAATAGTAAAAAATAAGAAAGCCCCAATTTTCTTACACTTACGAGAACTACGAGCCATGGTGATTAGTTGACCAAAACTTATCATTTATGGAGAACATTACGTTTGTAAAACTTTGGAATACTATAGTTCGCTATATAACGGCCACGGTTTTTTTCTTGGTTGTTGGACTGATTTCCTCCTTTGGGATGACACCCGACCATATATCTGTCTCAGGAGATACAGGCACTATTTCCAATGCCCATATTGCCCTGCCCTCATCATGGAATGGACTTGAATGGTTAAATCCATTTTTTAAAATCTCCGTGGACCCTGATTTTGACGGGGACGGTGTTACCTGTAAACAGGAAGAGGTGGATGGTACAGACCCCAACGACCCCTGTGATTTTGTTTTGGAGCATCAAGATTGCTCGCCCTCAGATGAATGGAAGAATTCTGATTGTGATGGCGATGGAGTGACCAATCAAAAAGAAAAGGAGGACGGCACCGACCCGTTAAATCCTTGTGACCTTATACTGGAGCACCAAAACTGTTCTCCTTCCGATAAATGGAAGAACATGGACTGCGATGGTGATGGGGTAACGAATGAAAAAGAGAAAGAGGACGGTACGGACCCATTTGATCCTTGTGATCTTATATTGGAGCACCAAAACTGTTCTCCTTCCGATGAATGGAAGAACATGGACTGCGATGGCGATGGGGTGACGAATGAAAAGGAAAAAGAGGACGGTACAGACCCCTTTGATCCTTGTGATTTTGTTCTGGAACATCAAAATTGTACCCCGTCAGAGGAATGGAAGAACATGGACTGCGATGGAGATGGCGTGACCAACGAGGACGAGAAGGAAGATGGCACCGACCCATTGGATCCCTGTGATTATAACCCAGATCATGTCACCTTGCCACAGAGCGGGGATTATTTGAACGCGGACTGTGATGGTGATGGAGTGACGAACGAAGATGAAGAGGAAGACGGAACGGACCCTAACGATGCCTGTGATTTTGTATTGGATAGCCAGACCGTGGACCCAAGTTCTACATGGAATACTGCTGATTGTGATGGAGATGGCGTGACCAATGAAGATGAGAAAGAAGATGGTACCGACCCATTGGATCCCTGTGATTATAACCCAGATCATGTCACCTTGCCACAGAGCGGGGATTATTTGACCGCAGACTGTGACGGTGATGGAGTGACGAACGAAGATGAAGAGGAAGACGGAACGGACCCTAACGATGCCTGTGATTTCGTATTGGATAGTCAGACCGTGGACCCAAGCTCTACATGGAATACTGCTGATTGTGATGGAGATGGCGTGACCAACGGAGATGAGAAAGAAGATGGCACCGACCCATTGGATCCCTGTGATTACAACCCTGACCATGTCACCTTGCCACAGAGCGGGGATTATTTGACCGCGGACTGTGACGGTGATGGAGTGACGAACGAAGATGAAGAGGAAGACGGAACGGACCCTAACGATGCCTGTGATTTCGTATTGGATAGTCAGACCGTGGATCCAAGTTCTACATGGAATACTGCTGATTGTGATGGAGATGGGGTGACCAATGAAGATGAGAAAGAAGATGGTACCGACCCATTGGATCCTTGTGATTATAATCCGGAAAGTGTCACATTGGAGCCATCAGCAGAATGGAAAGAACTGGATTGCGATGGAGACGGAAACCCCAACGATAAAGATCCCAATCCTTTAGAAGCTACGGCTGTTGATGATTCTGGATCAACCCCAGCCTTGACGGAGGTGGCCATAAATATTTTGGAGAATGATGATTATCTCCCTAACAATGATGACAATAATGTAGGTGTTACCAATTTGTCAAGAATTGGAGGAACTGCGGCCGGAGTTGTTTCCTTTGACCCAGATACTGGGTTTATGACCTATACCCCTACGGAATTGGAATCCAATTCCACAGTTACGGTAGTGTATCAAGTATGTAACGTAATGCCGGACCCAGATGTTTGTGCTTCGGCTACGGTTACCATTGAAGTGGGTGCCAATACTATTGATGCCGTGGATGACTCTTATATTGGAAGCACTTCTGGGGGAGACATCGCGGACAGTGATGTGCTTTCCAACGATACATTGAACGGAGCCCCTGTGACATTGTCAGAGGTTACTTTAACCTCGGACCCAACGGACGAGCTTACCATCAACCCTGATGGTAGTGTCACCGTTAACCCCGGTACAGCCGAGGGAATTTATACCATCACCTATACCATCTGTGAGATTGCCAATGCGGAAAACTGCGATACGGCCACAGTCACTGTGGAAGTCGTGGAGGGCATGGCCAACGTCATTGATGCCGTGGATGATTCATATACCGGAAATGGGGACATTGCGGACAGTGATGTGCTTTCCAACGATACTTTGAACGGAGAGCCCGCTACCTTGTCGAATGTCATTTTGACCTCAACCCCTACGGACGAGCTTACCATCAATCCCGATGGGAGCGTGACTGTTGCTGCCGGAACGGCCGAGGGTACCTATACTATCACCTATACCATTTGTGAGATTGCCAATGTGGAAAACTGTGATACGGCCACAGTTACTGTGGAAGTAGTAGAAGGCATGGCCAACGTCATCGATGCCGTGGATGATTCATATACCGGAAATGGGGACATTGCGGACAGTGATGTGCTTTCCAACGATAGCTTGAACGGAGAGCCCGCTACCTTGTCGAATGTCATTTTGACCTCGACGCCTACGGACGAGCTTACCATCAATCCCGATGGGAGCGTGACTGTTGCTGCCGGAACGGCCGAGGGTATCTATACTATCACCTATACCATTTGTGAGATTGCCAATGTGGAAAACTGCGATACGGCCACGGTCACTGTGGAGGTCGTGGAGGGCATGGCCAACGTCATCGATGCCGTGGATGATTTTTATACTGAAGGAACAGGAGGTGGTACTATTCCAAATGCCAATGTACTGTTGAATGATAGACTTGATGGGGGGGAAGTTACCTTGTCAAATGTCATTTTGACTTCGGAACCAACAAACTCACTCACGATCAATGATGATGGTACTATCACCGTTGCTTCAGGAATTACAGAAGGGGAGTATACCATAGAATATACCATTTGCGAGATAGACAACCCTGAAAATTGTGACACGGCAACGGTTACGGTAATCATAGAGGCGATAGAAGTAAACCAAATGGTGACCCCCAACGGGGATTTAAAAAATGATTTCCTATTTATCCGAGGGGTGAGCAAGATTAAGTCGAGCACATTGCAGATTTTTAATAGATGGGGCGTGGCCGTCTATGAAGGCAAAAACTATGATAATGTGAGAAATGTTTTTGACGGTCGTTCCAGAGGAAGGTCCTCATTGAGTGTGAACGACTATCTTCCGGCCGGGGTATATTTTTATATCTTTAATTATGAAACCGATAAAGGAAGTTTCACGGACACCGATTACATTTATATAAGCAGGTAACAATAGTGATAGAATGATAAAAAAACATTTTTTAGTTCCGTTTGTTGTATTGGGAATGATGTCCATGGGGCTGTTTGCCCAGCAAGATGCGCAGTATACACAATACATGTTCAATACCTTGAGCGTGAATCCCGCTTATGCAGGATCTAGGGGGCAATTGAGTTTTGCCGGACTATACCGTTCGCAATGGGTAGGTCTGGACGGTGCTCCCGAGACGTTTACCCTTAATCTTCATTCCCCTATTCGAAATAGCAGACTGGGTTATGGTGTTTCCATTGTCAATGACAATATTGGGGATGGCGTGGTACAGGAAACCTATTTGGATGCTGTGATCTCATATACTATTGAAGTGGCCCGTGACGCAAAACTCTCCTTCGGATTAAAGGCGGGCGGGAACATGCTCAGTCTGGATTTCAACGGGCTTAGGAACTTTGATCAAGAAGTGGTCAGCCAAGATAATATCGACAACAAGTTCAACCCCAATTTTGGATTGGGACTGTACTACCATACCGATAAGTTCTATGCCGGGGTATCGGCACCCAATATTTTGGAAAGCGAGTATTTTGACAACGATAATGATGATAACTCGGTGAACTTTTTGTCCGCGGAGCGAATCAATTTCTATTTTATAACAGGCTATGTTTTTGATGTGGGCGCCGATCTGCAGTTTAAACCTGCACTGCTTACCAAAGCCGTTGGGGGTGCCCCTTTGCAGGTAGATTTGTCTGCCAACTTTTTGTATGCCGAAAAATTCAGTTTTGGTGCGGCCTATCGCTTGGATGCGGCAGTAAGTGCCTTGGCAGGATTTCAGGTCACAGATCAGATTATGGTGGGCTTGGCCTATGATAGGGAGGTGACCGAATTGGGAGGAACCCAGTTCAATGATGGTTCGTTTGAGATTTTCTTGAGATTGGAATTGCTCAAATCGTTCCAAAGGACCGTTTCACCAAGATTCTTTTAAATAGGTTAGGATGCTAAAAAGAATACTCATACTTCTCATTGTGGTTTCAGGATGTGTCACAAGCATGATGGCACAAGACAGTATTCCCGATAAACAACAGGCCAAACGAAAGGCCAAGGCAGACCAACGTTATGAAGAATATTCATTTAGTCCGGCCATTGATATTTACAAAAAGGTACTGGACAAGGGATACGTATCCTCAGATTTATTAAAGCGCCTTGGAAATGCCTATTATTTTAATGCCAAGTATGAAGAGGCCGCCAGCATCTATAAAAAATTGGATGAGACCTATCCTGATGAGATGGAGGTGGACTATATCTTCAGATATGCCCAAAGTTTAAAATCCTTGGGAAATTATGACGGAGCCACAAAATTGATGGAAAGGTTCAAGACCTTGACAGCTGTCAATATTGATTTCGATGAGGACTATCTGGCCAAGATTGAGAAGAATTCTGGAAGATATACGGTAAAACCTTTTGAATATAACAGCAAATACTCGGATTTTGCCGCATCGTATTATGAGAAAGGACTCATATTCGCCTCGGATAGGGATACGGGTAACTTGGCCCGATATAGACATACATGGAATTCAAAGGATTTCTTGGATTTGTACAAGGTCAATGCCGATAGCATTTCCAATGATAGAGTGGTAAAGATTGAAGGAGATGTGAATACCCGACTTCATGAATCCACATCGGTAGTGAACAAGGATGGCACCATTATGTACTTTACCCGAAATAACTTTTTTGATGGGAAAAAGAAAAAAGATGAGGAGGGTATCATCCGTTTAAAGATCTACAGTGCAGAACGGGTCAATGGGATTTGGACGAACATCACCGAGCTTCCGTTCAACAATGATTCCTATTCTGTGGCCCATCCCATGTTGAGCCCAGATGGGAAAAAGCTCTATTTTGTTTCCGACATGCCCGGAAGTTTTGGGCAATCGGATATTTTTATGACAGAAATTATTGGTGATGGTACCTATGGGCCAATCATCAACCTAGGGAAAAACATCAATACCATTGGGCGGGAAACCTTTCCGTTCATAGCAAAGGACGGGGTGTTGTATTTCTCATCGGATGGCCATCAAGGTCTGGGAGGACTGGATGTCTTTGCAACAAAAATTACGTATAACGATTATGATCAACCGGTGGTCAACGTGGGGAGACCCATTAACAGCCCTCTGGACGATTTCTCCTTTATTTTCAATTCAGAAGATAATACAGGCTATTTTTCCTCCAATAGGGAAGGAGGTATGGGAGAAGACGATATCTATGGATTTGTGGAGAACGAACCTTTGGTTTTGGACTGCATACAAGAGGTATCGGGAACCGTCAGAGATCGTATATCCAATGAAGTGTTGGCAGGTGCCACAGTAAAGGTCATTGATGAGGAAAATAGAGAGATATCATCTACAATAACCGATTCCAAAGGCAATTACATTTTGCAACTGGATTGCTCCAAAGGGAATTTTGTAAGGGCATCCAGGGATGGATATGTACCCGCTGAAGAATACTTTAATAAGTCGGATGGCAAGCCCAGAATTATTGACTTTTATCTGGAACGCGATTTGGTAACTGGTGGATTTGGCGATGATTTGGCCAAACTACTTCAGTTGAGCACCATCTATTTTGATTTGAACAAATACAACATCCGACCTGATGCGGAGATTGAAATCCAGAAAGTGATTGTGGCCATGGAAAAATATCCAAGCCTAAAAATTAAGGTCAATTCGCATACCGATAGCCGTGGAAACGATGCATATAACCTTTGGTTATCCCAAAAAAGAGCTGAGTCAACGGTTAAGTATATGATTTCCAAAGGAATATCCGCAGATAGGTTGCAAGGTGAAGGTTTTGGGGAGTCCAGACTTGTAAATGAATGTTTCAATGGAGTTCAATGCTCAAAAGAACAGCACCAACTGAACCGTAGGTCTGAGTTCATCATATTTGAATGATATTGGCTTAACCGCGCATTCCAACTATCAACTTATATAAACTTCCCTTGGTAAACCAAGGGAAGTTTTTTTTTGAAAAAACTACCTTATCCCGGCTTTAGCATTTTCTGATTATGAAGTGAGGTCGGGCCCTGCTTTTTTAGTTTTTAATGCTTTTCTTTTTCTCCTTTCTTCTTTTAAAGAGCATGAAAGACGTTTCTTACAATTTTGTTAACATTTTCAAAGCATCTTTTTGAGGGCATGGCAAACCATTGATATTGCTGGTATTATCGATAAACGACCTTTGAAAATAACGGGTAATTTATGCAATCACCTCAAAAAATTAAGACTATACAATTGGATTCATGGTATACACAACAAATATTTTCACCCCCTATTAGTAAAGGTAATTTTGTAGCATGTAATAGAATTCAAGTGTTGGATGGAATCGGAAAACACTGGAAATCGAACAACAAATCATAAAAAAACAATACGATCCTCAACTAATAATAACCCCATGAAAAAGAGCGTATTATTCTTATTCTTGCTGCTTTCTACAGGAATTGCCTTTTCTCAAACAACGATTACTTTACAAGACCAATGCAATTGTGAAGTATTGTCAGGAACCGATGTCTCCAGTCCAGGAGCTCTAGTTCCCAGTGGTGCAGATATAGGTGACATCTATGTGAACACCAACACAGGAACCATTTATTTTTGGGATGGGAACTCGTGGGAGCTCACAGCTACAGATGACCAGCAATTAACGGGCTTTACTTTTAATGATGCAACCAATACGTTGACATTGACACTGGAAGATGGGGGAAGTGTCAATGTTGATTTAAGTAGTTTGAGTGATAGTCTAATAGATACCAATACTACAATTGCCTCTTTTGGGATTGATGGGGCCAATACCAATTTGGTGATTACAGATTCTGATACCAATACCTATGCCGTTGCACTGGCAGATATTGCGGCTTTGATTGATACGGACGACCAGACCCTGTCGGAGGTACTCTCCGAGGGCAACAGCGCGGGCACCTCGATCACCAATGTGACGGACCCTACCAACGCCCAGGACGCCGCCACGAAGAACTATGTGGACACGCAGATCACGGCCAATGCCGCTGACGGATCGGAGACCATCGTGAACGGAGGTACGGACATCAGCGTGAGCGGTACCGGCACCACTGGCGACCCTTACATCGTGAACAGCACCTTCACCGAAGTGGATGGCAGCATCACCAACGAGATACAGGATCTGGCGAGCGTGCTCGGAGAGGGCAACAGTGCGGGTACATCCATCACGAACGTGACGGACCCTACCAATGCCCAGGACGCCGCCACGAAGAACTACGTGGACACGCAGATCACGGCGAACACCGCTGACGGATCGGAGACCATCGTGAACGGAGGTACGGACATCAGCGTGAGCGGAAGCGGCACCACCGGCGACCCCTATGTGGTGAACAATACCTTCACGGAGGTCGATGGAAGCGTTACCAATGAGATCAACACCCGCTTCGAGGTAAGTGGGGCGAACCTAGAGATAGAAGATGGCAACGGGACCCTACAGGTACCCTTGGCGAACTTGGGCAGTGACGACCAGACGTTATCGGAGGTACTCTCCGAAGGCAACAGCGCGGGCACCTCGATCACCAATGTGACGGACCCCACGAACGCCCAGGACGCGGCCACGAAGAACTACGTCGACAGCCAGATCACGGCCAACGCCGCTGACGGCTCGGAGACCATCGTCAACGGAGGTACGGACATCAGCGTGAGCGGAAGCGGCACCACCGGCGACCCTTATATTGTGAACAGTACCTTCACCGAAGTGGATGGCAGCATCACCAACGAGATACAGGATCTGGCGAGCGTGCTCGGAGAGGGTAACAGCGCGGGTACATCCATCACGAACGTGACGGACCCNAGCATCACCAACGAGATACAGGATCTGGCGAGCGTGCTCGGAGAGGGTAACAGCGCGGGGACCTCGATCACGAACGTGACGGACCCGACCAACGCCCAGGACGCCGCCACGAAGAACTACGTCGACAGCCAGATCACGGCGAACGCCGCTGACGGATCGGAGACCATCGTGAACGGGGGCACGGACATCAGCGTGAGCGGAAGCGGTACCACCGGCGACCCCTATGTGGTGAACAGTACCTTCACGGAGGTCGATGGCAGCGTTACCAATGAGATCAACACCCGCTTCGAGGTAAGTGGGGCGAACCTTGAGATAGAGGACAGTAACGGCACCTTACAGGTACCCTTGGCTGATATCAATATTGATCAAACTGCTTCAGATGTTGATTTGGATACATCGGTTGATTCAGATGGAGATGGTAGTTCGGAAACAACTGTTGAAGGGGCAATTCAGGCCATGTCGCCGATTGTCTCCAAAGCGGCTCGGATTTTTTATCCACCTTCTATCGCAGTTGATGCTTCAACAAACGGAATCGGTAGAACAATAAACCTATATGATCAGTATGTAGCACAATTTGGTACTCCTGCAGTGGCAAGTTTAGGGGCTCCTGCGGCAATACCTACCTATGCGGCAACGGACCTATATTATTATGTAACCTATGCAGACCCTGCCGTGTTTGACAATATGAGTATTGATGCCAGTGGAGAGCTTACCTATGATATTATTGGTCAGCCATCAGACTATAATGCATTGATCAATGTGGTGTTTGTTGTAAAATAAGAATGATAAAGACGCTAGAAGATTTGAAATCCATCACCTCACATAAGTCTTTATTTATTGGATTGTTCATCCTGTTTTTGGGAATGAACTTTGCAAACGCCCAGTTTTTGCTTCAGGCTCCAAATACGGGTGATGAAAATAACTACCAATGGTTTGAAGCTTCCGATTTGGGTACAGTTCTCGGAACAAATTCTTTTTACGAAGCAACCCAACCCGGTGTTTATTTTGCAACGTACGATGGTACCCTTTGCGGGTCCAATGCCACAGGATATTTTATTTTAACCGATTGTGAAGCACCAAACAATGAAGTTACATTGGATATTTCTGCCAGTGTGCCTTCAGGGGCTACAGTAAGTTGGAGCCCGTCACTGAGTGGCGATCAAACCCGACCAACAGTCATAAGCACACAAAGTGTGATGCGGTACACGGCCACAATCACCAAGGTGGGCAATAGTAGTGAGCTTCCACGGTTTACAGTAGTCTGTATGAGCCAAGCGGCCACATTGGTCGATGATCTGATTGCGGTCAATGAAGATGAATCCGTTGAGGTACCTATCTTTGATAACGATTCGGATTTGCCTCCAACAGGAACGCTCACTACTACGGATCCAGCCAATGGTACCATCAACATTGATGACAATGGAACACCCAATGATCCATCGGATGATCGGGTAACCTATATTCCCGCACCGGACTTTAACGGAACCGATACGTTTGACTATACCATCTGTAACACTTTTGGGGATTGCAGTACTGCTACGGTGACTGTTGATGTACTTCCAATCGTGGATACCAATGATGATTCGGTTTCCACAGATCAAGGAGTGGATGTTGTTATTTTATGGAAAGGCAATGATAATGACATCCCCAATATAGGAACCATTACAGCCACAGATCCATCCAATGGATCCATCCAACTAAATGATAATGGCACCACGAACAATCCATCGGATGACAATATTACCTACATACCCAATCCAGGTTATACAGGAACGGATTCCTTTGAATATACGGTCTGTGATGACAATGGACATTGTGATACAGCCACGATCACAGTAATCGTAAACACTTCTGGAATTGACCTGGATAGTGATGGAGACGGTATTGTGGACAGTTTTGAGGATCTCAATGCGGATAATGACAATGATCCATCCACCAATCCAACGGATACGGATGAGGATGGTATTCCAGATTATTTGGATATAGATAGTGATAATGATGGCATTCCGGATAATATTGAAGCACAACCTGCTTTGGGGTATATTCCACCAAGTATGGTCGATGCCAATGGAAACGGATTGGATGATGCCTATGAAAATGATGGGAATATTGGTTTGATTCCTCAAGATTCCGATAATGACGGTATTCCAGATTATGTGGATACGGACAGTGATGATGACAATGTTCCAGATATTATTGAGGGCCACGATATGAACCAAGACGGAATTGCCGATATAACACTCATAGGTTCAGATAAGGACAATGATGGTCTTGATGATGCCTTTGAGGGCAGTACGGTCATCGATTTGGATGTCAATGATGAAATTGACGATCCCAACACTGACCTTTTGGATACCGATTCTGATGGTATTCCAGATTTTAGGGATTCCGACGACGACGACGATGGTATCGAGACCATTGACGAAGACTTGAACATGGATGGCAACTATGCCAATGACGATTCCGATGAAGATGGCATACCCAATTATTTGGATGCTGATTTGGGTGAAACTACGGCCGAAACCATTGATGTGATCAATGTCATCACACCCAATGGGGATGGAATTCACGATGTGTTGGCCATCAACGGTATCGAGGATTATCCGAACAACACAGTCAGGATTTATAACCGATGGGGAGTAATGGTCTTCCAGACCAAAGCATACAATACTACTGGAAATGTTTTTGATGGTACTTCCCAAGGTAGAGTAACGGTCGATCAAGACAACAAGCTTCCTGTGGGTACCTATTTCTACGTCATCGATTATCAAGATCAAGGTGGAAACATGAAACAAATCTCAGGATACATATACATTAACAGATAAACATGGTTACTGTGGAGGTAAAACATCTATTGAAGAACATAAAAGGACTACTGGCCTTACTTTTCTTAGGGATTGTGGGAACTGCCCATGCCCAACAAGATGCACAGTATACCCAGTATATGTACAATACAGTGAGTGTAAATCCGGCCTATGCAGGTTCGCGTGGACATTTGAGCATTGCGGCATTGTATAGAAACCAATGGTTGGGATTGGATGGAGCTCCTGAAACACAGACCCTGAATATCCATACACCCATGGGTTATAGAGGGGTTGGACTGGGAATTTCTGTGGTCAATGATAAGATAGGCCCTACTTCCGAAACCTATTTTGATGTGGACTTTTCGTATACCATACAAACCTCTTTTGATGCTAAACTGAGTTTTGGCCTTAAGGCCAGTGCCCATATGCTGGATATTCGTTATTCCGAATTGGATGAGTTTGAAATAGACCCACAGCTGCAGTCCCAACAAGATATTCAGAATAAATTTTCTCCGAATATTGGTGCAGGGGTGTACTACCATACGGATAGATTCTATGCTGGGCTTTCTGCCCCAAGGATTTTGGAGACCACCCATTTTGATACCTCTTCCGTATCCACGGCAAAGGAACAGATCAATTTATACGTCATTACCGGTTATGTTTGGGATTTGAATCCTTTCTTGAAATTCAAACCCACCCTTTTGACCAAAATGGTACAGGGAGCCCCTTTACAAGTAGACGTTTCGGCCAATTTTATGATGAACGAGCGATTTATTGGGGGTGTGGCCTACCGATGGGACGCGGCCTTTAGTGGACTGTTTGGTTTCATGGTTTCCGATCAGTTGATGCTAGGGTTGGCCTATGACCGTGAAATAACCGAATTGGGTGCCGCTACTTTCAACGACGGTTCCTTTGAGGTGATTCTTCGGTACGATTTCCTCAGAAATATCGGTAACCTCAAGTCCCCACGTTTCTTTTAGGAACAATTTAAAACCCTTGACCCCATAAATTCCTCCAAAGGTCATATTTTTACCTCATGGAAGAGGAAAAAGTGATATTGGTGAACGAGGCGGATGAGCCCATTGGTCTTATGCCCAAGATGGAAGCCCATGAAAAGGCATTGCTGCATAGGGCTTTTTCGGTTTTTGTGATGAACGATAAAGGAGAGACCATGCTCCAGCAACGGGCCCAGGATAAATACCATTCCCCTTTGTTATGGACCAATACCTGTTGCAGTCACCAGCGCGATGGTGAAAGTAACATTGAGGCCGGTAAGCGCAGGCTCATGGAAGAGATGGGGTTTCAAACGGAACTTACGGAACTGTTTTCTTTTGTCTACAAAGCTCCTTTTGACAATGGCCTTACCGAACATGAATTTGATCATGTGATGATGGGGTCCTATAATGACTCTCCCAATATCAATCCCGAGGAAGTGGCCGATTGGAAATGGATGTATCCGGCAGATATCAAAAAAGACATAGCCGCCAATCCCCATGAGTATACGGAGTGGTTCAAGATCATATTTGAACGCTTCTATGACCATATCACGAAAAACACCACTGCCCAATGAGAGTAAAAGTGAGCAGAAAGGCCAATTTTAATGCGGCCCACCGATTGCACAGACCTGATTGGGATGAGCAGAAGAACCAAGCCGTTTTTGGAAAATGCAACAACCCCCGTTACCATGGGCATAATTATGACCTTATTGTAAGTGTTACGGGTGAGATTGATCAAGAAACCGGATTTGTGATGGATCTAAAAGTGCTCAAGGACTTGATCAAGGAGCATGTGGAAGAGGCTTTGGACCATAAAAACCTTAATGCAGATGTTCCTGAGTTCAAGGAACTCAACCCAACCGCAGAAAATATTGCCGTGGTCATTTGGAACAAACTTAGACCCCATATAGATCAAGCCAATGAACTAGAGGTAGTGCTCTATGAAACACCACGTAATTTTGTAACCTATTCAGGATAAAATGGATTTATACCCTTTAAAGTTCAAGCCTATTCTCAAAGAACGTCTTTGGGGAGGAACAAAACTAAAAGATGTACTCAATAAACCTATAGAAAGTGATATTACTGGCGAAAGCTGGGAACTTTCCGGAGTAAGTGGAGATATTTCCGAAGTGGCCAATGGGGCTTTGCAGGGAACTTCACTTCAAGAGTTGATAAGCCTTCAGGGAGAAAGCCTCTTGGGAAAAGGTGTGATGGAACGGTTTGGGAATGAATTTCCCATTTTGATTAAATTTATCGATGCCAAACAAGACCTGTCCATTCAATTGCATCCCAATGATGCCTTGGCCAAGAAAAGGCATAATTCCTTTGGAAAAACAGAGATGTGGTACATTATGGATGCCAATCCCGGTGCCCAGTTGATCGTGGGTTTCAACAGGGATGTTGAAAAAAGCGAATATATTGAAAGTCTGGAGTCCGGTACTCTTTTGGATTTGATGAATTATGAAGAGGTAAAGGAAGGAGATACTTATTTCATCAATACCGGAAAGATACACGCCATAGGAGCTGGGGTGTTGTTGGCCGAAATCCAGCAAACCTCAGATGTTACCTATAGGGTCTATGACTTTGACCGAAAGGACAAGGATGGCAACCTAAGGGAACTCCATACCAGTTTGGCTGTTGATGCCATTGATTACGAGCGAAAGAACGATTTTAAGGTAGATTACCCAAAGGGTAAGGATGAAACCAATACCATGGTGGACTGTCCCTATTTTAAAACCAACTTTTTGGAGTTGACCCAACCCCTTAAACTGGATGTATCCCAAAGGGATTCATTTACCATATACATGTGTGTGGGAGGTGAGGCACAGATTACCAATGATTGGGGCACTGCATCCATTCAAAAAGGAGAGACGGTGCTGGTCGCAGCGTCCAGTTCCACCATTGAAATAAATACCGGTAACGCCAAACTTTTGGAAGTTACCATTTAATAGTACCTTTATAAAAAACACTGGTATGCCAAGTATACGTGATTTAAAAAAGGATGTCAACTTTGTCTTGGGAGACATCATAGAAGCGGTCTACATTTGGGAGGCAGGCTCAGATAACAAAGAATCCGAAGAGGGAACGGTCATCATTGACAAGGCCATTGAAGCTTTTGATGAGCTCATGGACAAAATCAACCAAAAAAATGTTGAGGACCAAAAAGCACATTTTAAAAGTGTGCGGGCCCAACTCGAGGAAAAGGCCACACAATTGGTCAACGATTTGAACAATCTTGCCAGTTAGTTAGTCCTGCTTGCTTAAAAAGTCTTGGAATGCCATTCCGTATTTGGAGGAGGCTACTTCTGGCGTAAGGGCGTTGTACACTGAATCCAAATATTTTGGATTGGCGTCGCTGGCCTCGGACATCATAATGTATGGTGTGGCGTACGAGTCGCCATTGTTCAAACCAAAGTTAAGGGCATATCGGTAGCGTCTTACCAGATTGATATCCGCCAAATTCTGTAGGGAATCCAAGGCGATGGAATCTTCCTGAAATTCTGGTAGTGCGGCCTGTTGTGCCAAAGAGATATCCCTAATGTTGAATTTGGATATCATTTCATTGAACTCCAGATATTTTTCATGGGACTTGGAACCGGATACCTCTGGGTCCATATCAAAGGTCTTCCAAGTGGTGTTGATGGTGATTTGTCCGGGTTCACCAAAAAAGGTGATACGGTCGTTGAGGTCGTTGTTGTCCTGTTTTTTCAGGTAGAGGTAAAAAATATCCGGGCTTTCCAACTCCTCTGAAAAACTGAAGGTCCCATCTCCCTCAATTTCCAGCGAATCCAAGACCATAAGGGTAGAATCCTTGAACTGCTGTAGATATAGGGTTCCTTTTTTCAATCCTTTTACGTTTCCGGAAACGGTCATGGTGTTTTCTGTACTTTTTTCACAAGACAGTACCAACATTCCCAATGACAATACGAACAATAACCTCTTCATCGATAAAAATTTTGCAGGGCAAATATCAAATAAACTTCTGAAATATTTAAACTTTGGCGGCGACTTCCATCAACAAAGCACATAAATAAGCACCGGCCGTACCCACAACATACCCAAAAACTGACAAAAGAATCCCCACTGAGGTCAATGAAGGATGAAATTCCGCGGCGACCACGGGAGCGGAGGCCGCACCTCCCACATTGGCCTGACTGCCCACAGCAAGAAAAAAGTAGGGAGCTTTGATAAGTTTGGCCACCAAGATCAAAAGTCCGGCATGAATGGTGATCCATATCAAGCCTATCGCAATAAGCCCGGGATTTTCTAAAACCTTGCCCAAGTCCATTTTCATGCCAATGGTGGCCACCAGAATGTAGATGAACATGCCACCGATCTTACTGGCCCCGGCACCTTCGTAGTTTTTGGCCTTGGTAAAAGAAAGCCCAATACCAATGGCGGTGGCAAATACCACCATCCACAAAAACTGGGAACCTAAGGAGGATAGAATTTTTTGTTTGTTTCGGATGACTTCAAAATTGTCTTCCAGAAAACCGGCGAAATGGCTACCCAAAAAATGGGCAATGCCTACTCCGGCAAAGGCAAAGAACAGCATCATGATAAAATCCTTAAGCGAGGTGACCCTTGCAATCTTTTCGGTATAGGTAGATACTTTTTCCTTCAATTCCTCAATAGAGGAATTATCTGCCTTGAACCAGCGGTCTATCTGCTTGGTCTTGCCAATTCCCAATAAAAGGATGGCCATCCAAAGGTTGGCCACAACAATATCGATCAATACCATACCCCCATAGTTTTCTTGGTTGTACTGGAACACTTCCAGCATGGCCGCCTGATTGGCACCACCTCCGATCCAACTTCCCGCAATGGTGGCCAGTCCACGCCATACGGCATCAAAACCACTGCCGCCGACTGTTTCAGGGGAAAATATGGAAACGATCAATATGGCCACGGGACCACCAATGATGATTCCGGCCGTACCGGTCAAGAACATGATAAGGGCCTTGGAGCCCAGATTGGCAATAGCCTTAAGGTCTATGCTCAAAGTCATTAAAATCAAGGCTGCCGGTAAGAGGTATCTACTGGCAATGTAATAAGTCTGTGAAGAGGATTCATCCACAATGCCCAAACTGGCCAAAATGGCCGGGAGCAAATAACACATGAGTACCGTGGGTACAATGGAGTAGAATTTTTTCCAAAAACCGGTGTTGAGGGATGAGGTGTAAAAAACAAAACCTAGGCAGAGACAGAGGAGTCCAAAAATGACCGTATCCTCTGTAAAGGGTAGTTGATCCATAGAATTTCAATAGTGACAGCCCCAAATATAGGAAAATCAAAAATGGTTGTGATAAGGCACCTTTACCTAATACAGGATCAAATGTTCAGCCAATAGGTCAGCTTTAAATTAATAGATCTGCTTCTGGGCATAAAGGAGTTCACAAAATAGTTGTCGTTATAGACCAAGAAAAGGTCCGATAGGGGCGCAAAACGCCATTGCAGTCTTGAATTAAAGCCTAGATTGTCCCTTTGGTTGCTGTATTGGATCAAGGTGGACCAAAAAATGGATTTGTTGAAGGTGATGTTGATTCGGGGGCTTACCAGCCATATATCCGCACTTTCATACGGATCGGGGAGTTTTATGCTGTCGTAATTCAGTCCTAGGGAAAGGAAGACCTTAGGTTGCAGGCGGAGGCTCATGTCCCCTTCAAATGAAAATCGCGTACCATTAAAAAAATCGCCATATCCGGGTTCAAGGGCATAGGAGAAGACCTTTCGGCGATCACTCTGGAATTCCACTTCATAACTGGTGTAGTAGTACCCTTGATCAGCAGGAAGTTCCACACCGCCATCGGTCCCGGTAGGATCAAAAGGCTCCGTGAGAAACGTAAATCGGTTAAAAAGACGTGCCGATAGCTCTTCCTGGGTTTTGAACTGTGCTTGCCACCCCGAAAAGATAAAATAGTCGGTATTCTTATATTCCAAGGTGGGTTTCCACTCAAAATTGGGGTTAAAAGTAAATCCATGGAAATTTAACTGTCCTTTCTTTGGCCAAAAATTCACCTCCACAAAAGGTTTGGCCACCACCACGTCTTCCCTTCTGATAAAACCAAGATCTGAGCGGAAATCCTCACCAATGAAGTTGCCATTCAACCCAACATTGAGGTAACGGGAATTGTAGTTGAGGTTTATCCCACCAGCTGCATCCCGGGAACCTATTTCGTGGGCAAAGGATTTGTGGTAGAAGAACTTTCCGGTCCAGGTGTTGTCCGCTGAGGCCAGATTGTAATCCAGTCCCAAAACCCGGTTGTATCGGTCCGTTTCCTCCAAAAAATCATAGTCATCAAAAGTTTGTCGGTTCACAAAAATGAAACTAAGGTTGGAACGGGAGAACATTCTCTGTTGAAGGGCCAGTACCGTATTGTTGTTACTGGCTATATGATTGGCTTCATCCTTTTCGGTCTGTATGGTCAAAAAACCCAATCGCAGATTTTCATTGAGCTTGCCGCTGAGCCGAACCCCACCAATAATCCCGTTCTCGATGGTTTCTTCTTCCAAGTCCTCCGCAATGCCAATTCTTCTTGAAAAGAAGGGGTTGGCATCCTCTTCACTACCAAAGGACCCAAAAAGATCACTGTTATCAATAAAGAACTGCCTTCTTTCAGGTAGCGAAATTTCAAAGCGGGTAAGGTTGGTCACAAAATTATCCACTTCCACGTTGGAGAAATCGGGGTTCACCGTAATGTCCAAATTCATTCCATTGCCAATGGATACCTTCGCATCCCCACCAAAATTCAAGGCGCTGAGGTCATTGTCGTTCTCGTAATCCTTGCCCACAATGCCATTTACATAAGGAATGATGGCCATAGGGGTGCGGGATTTCCCCAAGGGCTTTTCAAAGACCATATCTCCCATAAAAGCCAAACTATAGATCAATTGGTTTTGGGGAATTTCCATCCAGGTGCTGGTTTCATTGGTCTGCATATCAAATCGGTAGCTGTTGAACCGCCATTTGGTCTCCCCTTGTTTAAACTTGAACGAGGTCAGTGGAATGGCCAGTTCGCATACGTAATACCCATCATACAATCGGGTTTCGCCCTGCCATTTCACATCCCAAGAAGTGGTGAAACCACTTGGACCGGCCCCTCCGTTGGAAATCAGGGCCTCCCTTCGGACCCCGTAGGGGTTCATCCCAAAAAGGAAAGCGTTGGTGCCATCGTTGAACGTATCGAACAACAAACTGATATTGTCGTTTCCCCCAGCCCTATAATCTCTTTCCAAGGAAGGAATCACATAATTGTCCCCTTCGGTGTTGAGTTTAATACCAATGAAAAGGGTGGTGGCATTGTACAGCATCTTAATGTCGGTCTGTTGTGCGGCCAAAGTGGAATCAGAGGGAAAATATTGTTGAAAATCATGGGCACTTTCGGCAATTTCCCAAACCGATTCATCCAAAACACCATCTACCTGTATGGGGTCATTGATGAATTTAACGGTAAAGCTTTTGGATTGGGTTTGCGCAAAAAATAGCAAAGGAAATAGTGTTGTAGCAAGTACAAGACGGAATTTTAGCATTGTTTTGAGTCTAGTCGGTGCCCCAAATTTAAGTGTTAGGTTCGTTAAAAAAATCCCAAAGTTTTGTTGTAACATTTCTCATTAGTAGTAGGTTACAAAAAATGGTGTTTACTTGTCCCGATTTTTAGTTTTAGAGTTCCCTACTTTTGGACAAACCTTGAATGATGCGAAAAGCCATACTTCTTTTTTTACTTGTACCCTTATGCACCTTTGGTAACTTTTGGGGCAAAACAGGTCACCGGGTAACGGGACATATTGCTCAAAATCATTTGACAGGAAAGGCCAAAAGGGCCCTGAACGACCTTTTGGAAGGGCATAGTCTGGCCTTTGTTTCCAACTATGCCGATGAAATCAAGGCCGATCGTTCCTATTCCAAATTCTCGGCGTGGCATTATGTGAACTATCCTTTGGGGATGAGGTATGTGGATTCAGAAAAAAGCAAGTACGGGGATATTATCACTGCTATTGAGGAGTGTACCAAGGTAGTCAAGAACAAAAACAATAGCAGGGCAGATCGGGTTTTTCATTTAAAAATGTTGATTCACCTCATTGGAGATCTACATCAGCCCATGCATGCCAGTAGGGCAGAGGATAAGGGAGGAAATGATATCCAAGTGCAGTGGTTCGGCCAAGGAAGCAATCTGCATAGGGTATGGGACAAGGATTTGATCGTATCCTACGGAATGACCTATACTGAAATGGCAACGGAATTAGATCGTGGGGTTTCCCGTAAAGAGCGTAAAAAAATCCAAGAGGGGACTATTTACGATTGGGTGGATGAGTCCCATGAAATTTGCGCCACGCTTTACGAATCTGCCGAGGTGGGTGAAAAACTAGGCTATCGGTATACCTATGATTACAATGATCTATTGTTCGAACAACTACAAAAAGGGGGATTGCGATTGGCCAAGGTCTTGAACGATCTGTTCAGCTAAACAAGGTTTTATTTATTGCAAAACGGTTTTGAGCTGATTTCTGTACTCGGATGGGTTTTGTCCGGTAAAGGCCTTGAACGACTTGTTGAAATGCGAAAAGTTGTTGAAACCGCTGTCATAGCACACCTGCGTAATGCTGATGGGCTGCTCGGCCAGTAGTTTGGAAGCATGCACCAAACGGTATTCGTTCACGAACTGGGTAAAGGTCTTATTGGTGATTTTTTTAAAATAGCGACAAAAAGAGGGAACCGTCATACTTACCAAGTCTGCAATTTCACCTAGACTGATATCCTCTTTAAAATTGGTCTTTACATGGTTGAAGACAATATTGATACGGTCGTTGTCCTTTACCTCCGTTTCCATGGAAAAGCCTTCCCCATTCAACACCTTGATTTCGTCCGAGGTGGCCAATACATTCAAAATGTTCAAAATGGAAAGCAGGCGTTGAAAATCGGTCTGGTATTCCAGAATCTCCATTTTTTCACCCACTTTGGTCTTGGTCTTTCCCGAAAAGGCAATACCGCCCTTAGCCACTTCGAACAGTTTTTGGATGTTCTTCATCTCTGGGATGCTGAAAAAGTCGCTTCCCAAAAAATCTGCCTTCATCTGTATCAGGGTCTCACTTTTGTTGCCAGTTAACTTATCGGTAAAACCACAATGGGGCAAATTGGACCCAATGAGAATCAGGTCCCCATTTCTAAAATAGGACACATGGCTGCCTATTTGTCTTTTTCCAGAGCCTCCGTTAATATAGACCAGCTCCAGTTCGGGGTGGTAATGCCAGCCAATGTTCTTGTTCTCATGCCGTTCACTGAATTTTTGATATAGGAATGAGTGCCCAAAACTGGGTGCAATTGCCTCAAAAGCAGGTTTTTGAATCATTTTGGCCGTATTCTTTTTCACAATGTAAAATTATAGTGGTCCATAAAACGGTGTCTCCACAAAATTAACCAAAATATATGGTATTTTACCATTAACCTAATTTTAAGTATAATCATAGGGTAAAATTGTACATATACTGGAAAAGATGGTAGTGTTTCCGGGGAATATCCTGCAATAGATTTGTACTGTAATCCAAAAACAAAAAGTTATGAAAACAGTAGAAAGATATACCGTAGCGGTGATGTTCCTTTTTGCAACAACAATAGGACTTGCCAATATATCCAAGGATTCTTTTGATAAGAAAGGGAATGCCAAGAGTGAGGTGGAATTGAAGTTGGTCAATGTGAAGGTAGAGCCCGTTTTTGTGAAAAAGGGAGGGAAATTGATGATGAACCTTTTGAATCTATCACAGGAAAAAGTTACGGTTAAAGTATATGACAGTCAGAAAAGGTTGGTTTATAATGAAACCATAGATGGAAAAGTGGTTGTTGAAAAAGCATTCAACTTTGAAAAAGCCTTTGAAGATAAATACACCGTGGTTGTGGTCGATAAGTTGGGAACTTACACAGAGACCATGGTTGTAAAATAGTTTGTTTAGTTAATTTTTATGTGCATGGGGGCCATTTGGCCCCTTTTTTTATAGAAATTTTTTAAGCCGTTCCCTTTTGTGCAAGGGGAGGGAATCATTGGATATGGCCAATTTTAGGGCAGTCTTGTCTTTTTCTTTGGCATACAAAAGCCTGTAGAATTGCTGGGTGGTCAATGGGTTGTTGGACTCCTCTACCATTTCCATGGTATCGCCAGAGTTAACTTTTCCTACTTCCAAAATCCGAACATAGGTACCGGGCCATCCATGGTCTATAAATTGTTTCAGTATTTCTTGGGTTCTAAACTTCAAACCGAGCTTAAAACAAGGCTCCCTAGGTTGTGTTATCTGGACCAACGCGGTACCCAATCTGTATATACTGCCCACTCTTATTTGGGATTCATCCAATCCTTTAACGGTAAGGTTTTCACCAAACATGCCCCAATTCCAATCCAAATGGGGGTATTTTTCCTTCCAATACGGATATTGTTCGGCCGAAAACAAATAACAGGCCTTGTAGATGCCTCCATGCACCTTACGGTCTCCAATGGTGTCCCCCGACACACTTTCGGTTTCCAAAAGTAAAGGTGTGTCCACCGGGGATTTATAAATACCGGTGGTGATCAACTTGCCGTTCCAAGAAACTTCAGTGGGTTTTCCTAAGTTGGTGGAGATGATTTGCATGCCTCCAAGGTAAAAAAAACCATCGCAATCTGCGATGGTTTTTCATCATGTTTTCAATGGGACATACTATTTTTCCAAACGCTTGGCGACGGCAAATCCCACCAATAACCCAACCCCTGCCATTAGGAAAATGGTTCCGGGATAGGCTACATCTTCATTTACTCCCAAGTTATAAACCAGAAAAGCAGCCAGAAAAATGGCTATGCCAATACCGATAGAGAGTAGGGCGACATTGATAAGGATGATTTTCCAAAAAGGAACTTTGCCTTCACGTTTTCCCTGAAAAAAGATGCTGGCATCGGCTCCTTTCTCTATTAAGGCCATGCGTTCTTTGTTCCGGGTTGAATAGTACAGATAGGCAATCGCAAAGACTGCTCCAAAAATTACGGGTAAGATGATTACTTCAGATCCCATGATTGTTCGTTTTTAATGATTATACGTTATCGGTTTTGTACCTATGACGGGTTTTTTGTGGACCAGGTTACAAGGTTTCAGAAAAAAATGGAATTGATGTAACCAAAACTATGGGTTGGACGTCCAATCTGTAATGTTGACCACCAAGGAAAGAAAATTGATCCAGAGCATTCGCAAGGGAAATACCCGTGCATTTTCTGAATTGGTCAATAGATACAAGGATTTGGTCTATACCTTGGCCCTTCGTATGCTGGGCAACCGGGAAGAGGCCGAGGAGGTGTCACAGGATACCTTTATAAAGGTATTCCACTCGTTGGAGCGCTTTAAGGGTGATTCCAAGATATCGACATGGATCTATAGGATTGCCTACAACGCCTGTTTGGACCGGATACGGTTACGGAAGAGCAGAACATTCTTGGACGTTGGCGACATGGAAGATTTTATCTTTACGGAAATGGATACGGCCTTTGACAAAATGGTTAGGGAAGAGCGGGGAAGGCTTGTAGGGCAATGCTTGGCAAAGTTGCCCAGTGAGGATGCAGGACTATTGACCCTATTTTATTTTGAGGAGAAAAGTCTTTTGGAAATTGAACATATATTGAATGTTCCGGTAAGTTCGTTAAAGGTGCGACTGTTCCGGGCAAGGAAAAAATTGGCAGCGGTATTGGAGGGCCAGTTAAAACCAGAAATACTTCAAAACAATGGATGAGCAACAAAAAAAGGAACTGGAAACATTTGTGGACAAGGTTATGGGGGAAACTTCCTTGGAGTCGCCCTCACCGGATTTTACCGAAAAACTCATGGCAAAGATTGAGGCGCAATCCCAACAGCAGGTATTTGTGTCCCAGCCCCTTTTGCCGAAAAAGCTCCTCACAGTCCTGTTTCTGGGCTTTGTGGCTGGGTTTGTTTATCTGCTGATGACCTATGGTTTTGATTCCAGTCAAGGATGGTTTAAAAATATGCAGTGGAATTTGGATTTCTCCAATACATGGCGTTGGATGGAGGGATATACCGCTTCCAAGGCAACCCTATATGCTGTCTTGCTCTTTGGGGTGTTATTTTTTGTGCAAATACCTTGGCTAAAACGTTATTTGGACCAACACGGGACCTTAGGGTGATATATACCCATAAGCCCAGTACATCAATACAAATTGTAATGGAATCCGGAGGATTAAAATCCATTTGGGGATTCCGGCAGCCTCTTTTTTTCCGGAAAGCATGTAAAAGTGCACCGTCAGAAATACAATCAACATGGCAATGATTCCATAGGCACTCAGGTTTCTGGTCACCGGAAAACATAGGCCCAGCCCTAAAACCATTTCGGCCACACCACTCAAGAACACCAAAAATTTGGGATAGGGGAGGTAACGGGGCATAATACGCAAATACATCTTGGGAAATATAAAATGGGCCAAGCCTGCAACTAGGTACAGTACGGCCATTGCATAAAGATGCCAAGGGGTTTCCATATCCTAAAAATAGGAAAATGGATACCAAAAGGGAAATTGTCAGTTCGAGCGCAGTCGAGAACTCTTATTTAGGATATAGAAGAATTGCATCTCGACTGCGCTCGATGTGACAGTATTGTTGTAGATAGATGTTTACTTGATCATATCGTAGCTACGACTAATGAACTTAGTGAGCTCTTCCCCTTTAAGCAGACCTTTGCTCAATCGGGCCAAATCCAGGGATTGATTGATCAAACGTTCCCTCTTTTTGTCGGTTTTGGTGTTCAATATCTCGCTGACCAACTCATGGTTGGTGTTCACGATAAGGTTGTACATATCGGGCATGTTGCCCATACCAAACATTCCGCCACCTCCGGTTCGTTGCATTTCCTTCATGCGGCGCATAAATTCCGGTTCGGTGATGATGAAGGGGGAAGCATTGCTGTCCATGGCCTCCAATTGAATGGTATATCCTTTATCGGTACTGATGACTTTCTCCAAATTTTCCTTTAGGCGGTCTTTTTCTTCATCGGACAATTTGGAAATGGCCGTATCCTCTTTTTTGACCAAGTTGTCTATATGGTCAGAATCCACGCGGACAAAGGATAGATTTTCCTTGGAGCCCTCCAGTTTCTGCATCAAATGGGAAACAATGGGGGAGTCCATTAGCAAAATCTCATAGCCTTTTGCCTTGGCGGCTTCAATGTAGCTGTGTTGTGCTTCCATATCCGAAGCATAAAGCACTACCAATTTGCCATCTTTATCGGTCTGGTTGTCCTTGATTTTGGCCTCCAGTTCCTCAAAAGTGTAAAACTTGCCATCCACGGTAGGGTAAAGGGCAAACTTATCGGCTTTTTCAAAGAATTTCTCTTCGGAAAGCATCCCGTATTCAATCACGATTTTGATATCGTTCCATTTTTGTTCAAAATCCTCACGGTTGTTCTTGAATAGGGAACTCAACTTATCGGCCACCTTTCTGGTGATGTAGGAAGAGATTTTCTTCACGGCGCCATCGGCCTGCAGATAAGATCGTGATACGTTCAAGGGAATGTCCGGGGAATCAATGACCCCACGCAACATGGTCAGGAATTCAGGAACAATACCTTCCACGTTATCCGTAACAAACACTTGGTTCTGGTACAATTGTATCCTGTCTTTCTGGATGTTGAGGTCATTCGTCAACTTTGGAAAATATAGGATTCCGGTCAGGTTGAAGGGATAGTCCACATTCAGATGGATATGGAACAAAGGCTCCTCGAACTGCATGGGATAAAGCTCCCTGTAAAAATTCTTGTAATCCTCGTCCTTAAGGTCGGTGGGCTGCTTGGTCCATGCTGGAGAGGGGTTATTGATGATATCGTCCACCTCTTTTGTTGGGGCCGGCTCGTCCTCTTTGGCATCTTCCGGTTTGGGAAGCGTTTCGGTGCGGGTTCCAAATTTAATGGGAATGGGCATGAACTTGTTGTACTTGGTCAGCAGTTCACGGATTTTGGCATCTTCCAAAAATTCGGTGGAATCCTCCGCAATATGAAGGATGATCTCCGTACCCCTGTCTTTTTTCTTGGCTTCTTCCAAGGTGAATTCAGGGGAGCCATCACAGACCCAATGTACCGCGGGCTCGTCCTTAAAACTCTTGGTGATGATCTCTACCTTTTCCGCCACCATAAAGGCCGAATAGAAACCAAGTCCAAAATGACCTATGATTCCAGCGTCCTTACCGGCATCTTTATATTTGTCCAAAAACTCCTCTGCTCCCGAAAAAGCCACCTCGTTGATGTACTTTTTCACTTCATCCTCTGTCATCCCGACCCCTTGGTCCAAAATATGGATGCGTTTGTTGTCCTTGTCCACTTTGACCTCGATGATGGGATTTCCATATTCCACCTTGGCCTCTCCAATGGAGGTCAAGTGCTTTAGCTTTAGGGTTGCATCCGTTGCATTTGAAATAAGCTCCCTTAAGAAGATTTCATGATCACTGTACAGAAACTTCTTGATCAAGGGAAAGATGTTCTCTACTGAAACATTGATTTTACCTGTTGCCATTGTTTTTACATTTTCTTTACGCCATTAGGACAAAAAAAATACCATACTGATAAAGGTGACAAACTGACATTGACCCTTGACATAGGAGCGAGGTGAAAATTTAACATAATTTTGTTTATCTTTTTGGTTAAAAAATTAAACAAAAATAGTATCTTTATGTCGTTATAGGAAAGATTGCTATGAAATGGAATTATCTATAACGCACTTTTATTTATTGGTTAGGTTGTTGGAAATGCACTTTCGCTAGGAAGTGCATTTCCTTTTTCAATACCCATATCCACCTTGATGGAAAGTTTATTTTGTTGATAAATGTGCAGTTCTAAGGATATATTTTTTACTTTTCCGTTAAATAGCCCCTAATTTTTGATAATTTATTTATAAACATAGGATAATGTACAATTCAAGAATATCAGGACTGGGATTCTATGTGCCTGAAAATGTGGTCACCAACGACGATTTGTCCAAAATAATGGACACCAATGACGAATGGATTCAGGAACGGACCGGTATCAAGGAACGTAGACATGTGGTCAAGGGTACCGATACCACCACATCCATGGGGGTAAAAGCGGCTCAACAGGCTATTGAAAGGGCGGGGATTGATAAGAACGACATCGATTTTATTGTGTTCGCCACCTTGAGCCCGGATTATTACTTTCCAGGCCCGGGGGTTTTGGTGCAACGCGATTTGGATATCAAGACGGTGGGCGCTTTGGATATACGCAACCAATGTTCTGGATTTGTGTATGGCATATCCGTAGCGGACCAATACATTAAAAGCGGCATGTACAAAAATGTGCTGGTCATTGGTTCCGAACTGCATTCCCATGGGTTGGACATGACCACTCGGGGTAGGGGAGTCTCCGTAATATTTGGTGATGGGGCCGGAGCGGCTGTGCTCACCCGTGAAGAGGACACGTCCAAAGGAATTTTATCGTCCCATTTGCACTCCGAAGGGCAACATGCAGAAGAACTTTCACTGATTGCCCCGGGGATGGGAAAACGTTGGGTGAACGATATTTTGGCCGATGTGGGTAGCGGTGAAGAGGACACCTCTTATTTTCCATATATGAACGGACAATTTGTCTTTAAGAATGCCGTGGTCCGTTTCAGTGAGGTAATCATGGAAGGGTTGGCGGCAAACAATTTGAGTCCGCAGGATATTGATATGTTGATCCCCCATCAGGCCAATTTGCGCATTTCGCAGTTTATACAAAAGAAGTTCGGACTTTCGGATGATCAGGTTTTCAACAACATCATGAGCTATGGGAATACCACAGCGGCCTCGATACCCATTGCCCTTACCGAGGCATGGGAACAAGGGAAGGTCAAAGAAGGCGACTTGGTGGTCTTGGCTGCATTTGGTAGTGGCTTTACCTGGGGAAGTGTAATCATTAGATGGTAATATGGGAAGACAGATCCCGGAGCTGACCCCGCCACTGATTGAATTCATCAAAAACCAAAAAATGTTCTTTGTGGCCACGGCCATGGATGAGGGTTCCGTGAACCTGTCCCCAAAAGGATTGGATTCATTGAGAGTGATCAATTCCCAACGGGTCATTTGGCTCAACCTTACCGGAAGCGGAAATGAAACGGCCATCCATTTGGAGCACAAAAACCGAATTACCCTTATGTTCTGTGCCTTTGAGGGCGACCCTTTGATTTTACGATTGTATGGAACAGCAAAGGTCTATTCCTATAATAGTACTGAGTGGGAAGAGTATATTGGGTTGTTTCCCGAAATCGCGGGTGGTAGGCAGTTGGTTGACGTACATATTGAAAAAGTGCAGACCTCATGCGGTATGGGAATTCCCATTATGGAATACCAACACCAACGGAAAGAACTGGTGGATTGGGCACAAAAGCAGGGAGAAAGTGGTCTGAAAAAATATTGGGAGAAGAAAAACACCGTCAGTTTGGATGGTCTCCCGCATAAGTTTGACTAAATAAAAACCCCGATCTTTCCAGACCGGGGTTTTTTATTGATACCTCTTGCAATATTAACCAACCAACACTTTTTTGCAGAGGATACCAATGTTGGGTTATAGGATGCCGCCACCCGTATCTTTAGTACGGTTGTCCCTTCTTTTTCGTTGCTTGGCACGGTTTTTACCACTTCCAAACTGATAGGACAATCCTACATATACATTGTTGCTCTCCCAGTTGAATCCTCCCTCTTGCAAATAGGGGCGGTCTCCTTCAAAGGCAAAGCGCATGGTGTTGAAGATGTCGTTGTAATTGAAACTGAGCGTTCCCTTGCCTTCGGCAAAGCTATATCGGGCTCCCAAGTTTACAAAGTACATGGGCTTTACATTAAATTGGATGTTACGGTTTTTGCCTCGATAAAATCCAAAGGCCTGTAGCGTCAGCTTTTTGGTTACGGTAAAACTGTTGTTCATCCGTAGGTTCCAAGCCGTGTTGTCCACCTTAACGCTTTCCACGGTAATATCATCCTCAGTGGGATCGGGAATGTTGCCGGGAATACTCTCTGTGATACCTCTATTGGTTTGGGAGAAAATATCGAAACTTCCATTGATGTTCCACCATTTTGCCGGTCTGTAGTTGGATGAAAGTTCAAATCCATAGGCAGAGGTTTCATCAAAGTTATCAAAGGTGAGTATGATTTTGTTGAAATCCAATCGGTCTACAAAAACAGCCCTGTTGATCTCATCCTTGATGCTTCGGTAAAACACCCCTCCGGTAATACTACCATTTTTAATGCGACGTGTATAATTGGCCTCATAGGAGCTAGTGAACTGGGGCACCAAATTCGGGTTACCAAAAGAAGAGATCAGCGGTGTGGCAAACTCCCTGATAGGATTTACCTGTTGCAATCCGGGACGGTCCACACGTCTGCTGTAGCTTACCTGGAGTTGGTTCTTTTCGTTGGGGCTATAGGTTACAAAGGCCGAAGGATATATTTCGGTATACTTATCGGTAAAGGCCCGTACTTGGTTGGTATCCGCTTGAACCTCCACATCTTCAATACGTACCCCCATTTGATAGGACCACTTCTCGTAGTTTTGACCAAAAGTGGCATAGGCCGAGTAGATATCCATCCCGTAAACAAAGTTCGTGTCGGGAGTGGGTACCAAAACACCGTTCGAGTTGAATGAAGAACCGGTGGAGGCATAGTCCACATCGGTTTCAAAGTTTCTGGATTCCAATCCAACTTCCAATTTGGAGATACTGTCCAACGGATTCACGTAGTCCAAGTTGGCAATGGTCTGGGTTCTTTCCGTATCCACAAAATCCATGTAGTTAGGATATAGTGAGGCACCCACAGACCTGAAATTGGCATCTTGGTTGTTCTCAAAACGGTTATGGTCTACCTCCAATTCAATATTGTGGCCTTCCTTGCCAAAATCCAGCTTGTAGTTAAAGTTGTACTGTTCGCTTCGGTTGTCCGAAACATCGTTGAAAAACTGGGTCACGTTGCGGGAGGCATCCGTATTGTAGGTTACATCGGTGATACCGCTTCCATCGCCCTCAAAAATGTTCTGGTTGGTGAAGAAAGAAATGGTATTCTTATCATTAAGGTAGAAGTCAACCCCCAATTTGTACAAGTGGGATTTGTTGTTGTTGAAGAAATCAAACTCTTGCAGTGAGTTCTCCTCCAGCCTGAAAATACTTCCGTCATTGACATATTTCCCAATGTTGTTGCCGTAGTTTCCGTAAAAGTTGAACTTCCCGTTTCGGTAGTTCAAATCAATGGAGCTGTTGAATTTGGCCTCAATTCCTTTGGTGAGTCCAAGGTTTACGTTTCCGTTGAACCCAATATTGGCGTTTTTGTGCAGTACAATATTGATGATACCACTCATCCCTTCCGGATTGTACTTGGCGGATGGGTTGGTGATCAATTCAATGGATTTAATGGAGGTAGATGGAATTTGACGCAACAATTGCGCTACGGGTACATTGGATAGTTTTCCGTCTACCATGACCCGTACATTGGAGTTGCCCCTTAGGGTGATGTCCCCGGTCTGGGCATCCACGTTTACCGATGGAATGTTGTTCATAATATCTGAAGCAGTGGCACCTGCCGTGGTCAAGTCCTTGCCCACATTGATGACCTTTCTATCTACCCGCTGTTCTATGGTGGTACGTTCGGCAACCACTTCCACTTCAGCCAGTTCCTCGGTGTTCTCCATCAAAGTGATGGTGCCCACCTTTAAGTTTCGGTTGTTCTTGGAGATGACCAAGGGCTGTGAGTGGGTCTTATACCCAATAAATTGTACTTCCAGTACAAAAGAGCCATCAGGGAGTTTGTTGATTTCAAAGGAACCATCCTCCGAGGTGATGCCACCGGTAATGGTCTCTGTGCCATCCTCGGATTTTATCACCACGGCTGCATAGGCAATGGGTTCTTGGAGAGTGTTGTCAATAACGGTGCCGGATATGGAGCCAAAAGCTTCGTTTTCCGGGTTGTTTCCAAAAAGTTTGGTTGAGGGTACACTACATAAGAGCAGTGCAAAAAGTAAGACTACTTTTTTCATGAGCTGTTCGTTTTTTGATTAGATTGACGATGATACCTACAAGACGGTATCAGGGTTGGAATGTTACACTTTAAATTGATTTTAACATTCTTTAACAAATGCGGTGCGGCAAAGGTGTAAGTTGAGGGTAAACATGCGGACCAACATAGGGTTGAAAAAAAGAAACCCTGACATATTCAACCGAAGTTGACTGCCAGGGTTTTACATTGATAAGCTATACTAAACACTAACCATTAACTATAAAAAAATACAGTCTTACCAATGAATGATTTCTTATATACAATAGACGTTATTTTTTATAAAAAGTTGCAATCTTTAACCCAGTTTAACACATAAATTAACAAATGGGCCAAACACTTGTCATTGGGGCTTCTACAAACCCTGGAAGATACAGCAATATAGCAATTCGTAGATTGGTTGAAAACCATGAGGAAACAACCGCATTTGGGATAAGTAGGGGAACTGTATCAGGAGTACAAATTAAGGACAACTTGGACAATTTTCAAAATATAGATACGGTAACCTTGTATTTAAACCCAAAAAGGCAAAAGGAATACTATCAAAAGATAGTGGATTTAAAACCGCGAAGGGTCATTTTTAACCCTGGTACGGAAAACCCGGAGTTCCAAGAAATCCTTTCAAAGGAAGGTATTGAGGTACAGGAAGCCTGTACCTTGGTCCTTCTCGCTACTGGGCAGTACTGAGGTTTGCTCCCTTTTTCCGAATCAGCCAAAGTCCAAAAAAGGTCAATAGCCCATTTAGCGGTAGAAGTTCATATCCAACCACATATCCGCCCAAATAGGATGCTGGCACATTGGCGACCAATACAATGGTCACTACTGAAAGTAAGGCCACGAGCCAAACATATTTGTCATGGATGGTATGTTTGGTGAAAATACCAAAGGCGAAAAGTCCCAATAGTGGTCCGTAGGTGTACCCTGCCACGGTCAAAAGACTATCGATCACATTGCTGCTCAGAATATATTTAAAGGCAATGATGACCAAGACCAACAATATGCTCATGGCAATGTGGGTACGCTTTCTCACTTTCTTTTGTTCTGCCTCATCCTTTTTCTCCACATTCAAAAAATCCACACAGAAAGAAGTCGTCAGGGAGGTAAGCGCACTATCCGCGCTACTATAAGCTGCAGCAATGAGTCCCAGCATAAAGGTGACCGCGAGTGCAAGTCCCAATCCACCGTTCAGTGCAATTTCCGGGAAAAGTAAATCGGTTTTCGGAGTTCCATCCATTAGGGGGACGGCTATGTTATTTCGTTTGGCGTAAATAAAAAGTAGGGCTCCCAACAGCATGAACAAAAAGGTGGCCCCCACCAAAACAAAACTAAAGGATACCATATTCTTTTGCGCGTCCTTCAATGATTTACAAGTAAGGTTCTTCTGCATCATATCTTGGTCCAGCCCTGTCATACAGATGGTCACGAACATTCCGCCAACAAAGGATTTGATAAAGTAATTTCGGTCCAAAAAGTCATCGGTCTTTAAGAAAGAACTATAGTCCTTAAGTTCATCGGAAGTCAAGAATTCCCCAAAACTCCATCCCAGTGCATCATTGATCAATACAATGGATAGTACTACCGCAATGAGCATAAAAAGAGTTTGCAAAGTATCGGTCCAGACAATGGTTTTAATGCCACCACGGTTGGTATAGAGCCAAATCAACAAAATGGAGATGATCACGGTGAACTCAAACCGCACCCCGAGGTCGTCAAAAACAAACTGTTGCAATACTATGGCCACTAGGTACAATCGGAAAGCGGCACCCAAAACCCTGGAGATGAAAAAGAAAAAGGCCCCGGTTTTATGACTTACCGCACCAAAACGCTCCAACAGATATTCATAAATGGAGGTTAGATTAAGTTTGTAGTAGAGCGGCAACAATACAAAAGCCACCACAAAATACCCGAAAAGATATCCCAGTACCACCTGCATATAGCTGAATTGAATATCTTCTACCCACCCTGGAACCGAAATAAATGTGACCCCGGAAAGCGAAGCGCCCACCATGCCAAAAGCTACCACATACCAAGGAGACTGTTTCCCTGCCTTGAAAAAATCAGCGTTGGAGTCATTTTTACCGGTAAAATAAGAAATTAGTATCAGCACCAAGAAATAGGCACCGATGAGTAGGAGAATTTGTGAGGATGTCATAAATGTATTTTGATTTGCAAAGTACAAAAGTTAATTGGTAACGCTAAAATCGTAATTTTGTTGGAACAATCAAGGCTATGGAATTTTCATCAAAGCTATTGCAGAATGCCGTCCACGAAATGTCCCAGTTGCCTGGCATAGGCAAACGGACCGCTTTGCGGTTGGTCCTGCATCTATTGAAACAGCCCGAAGAACGCACGGAGCACCTGTCCAATGCCCTTGTGAAACTCAAGAGCGAGGTCAATTTCTGTAAAAAATGCCACAATATCTCCGATACGGAGCTATGCGAAATATGCGCCAGCACTAAAAGGGATGGGTCCGTGGTCTGTGTGGTGGAGGATATCAGGGATGTAATGGCCATAGAGAACACCTCGCAGTACAATGGTCTGTACCATGTTCTGGGAGGAAAGATATCCCCCATGGAAGGAGTGGGCCCACAAGACCTGAACATTGCCTCTTTGGTGCAAAGGGTAAAGGAGGGAACCATAAAAGAGCTCATTTTTGCACTGAGTTCCACGATGGAGGGAGATACGACCAATTTTTATATTTATAGGCAATTGGAAGGGACGGAAGCGGCCACCTCGACCATTGCCCGTGGAATTTCGGTGGGTGATGAGTTGGAATATGCCGATGAGGTAACTTTGGGAAGAAGTATTTTGAACCGGGTTCCCTTTGAAAGCTCCATTAAGGCCACTTGATCGTTGTTAATTTGTGCGCATAAATCAATGAAGAGTCGATTTCTTTAGTATTTTTGCAAAAAATAAGTCAATATCACTTCGTTAAATAAGAATATGTCAAAATTTGAATTGAAATTACCGCAGATGGGAGAAAGTGTTGCCGAGGCAACATTGACCACTTGGCTCAAGGAAGTGGGAGACACCATTGAAATGGACGAGGCCGTATTTGAAATCGCCACCGATAAGGTTGATTCCGAAGTGCCCAGCGAGGTGGAAGGTGTGCTGTTGGAAAAACGATTCAATGTAGACGATGTCATTAAAGTGGGCGAAGTGGTCGCCGTGATCCAGGTTGAAGGAGCGGTTGATAGTGACGAAAGTAATTTGGATGTGGTCGATGGGAAAAAAGATGTGGTTGTGGAAGAATCCGCCATGGCCTTGGAAAGCCAAATGGCCCAGGCAAAAGAATCCGTATCGGCCCCTGCACCTGACTTTTCAGGAACAGAACGGTTTTATTCCCCCTTGGTGAAGAACATCGCCAAGGAAGAAGGGGTTTCCATGGAAGAATTGGAATCCATCATAGGCACCGGAAAAGAAGGAAGGGTCACCAAAAATGACATCAAGGCCTTTTTGGAAAACCGCTCCACCAATGGAAGCCATAAACCGGTGGATACACCCGTTAGCGCGCCCATAAAGACCGTTGAGACAGCTCCACAAGAACCAAAGGAAAGCGTGGAAAAACCAAAACCGGCCCCCGTTCCTGTAGGGGCTGGGGACGAGATCATACCTTTGACCCGGATGGGCAAGCTCATTGCCCAACATATGGTGGATAGTCTGGCCACATCGGCCCATGTCCAGAGTTTTGTGGAGGTAGATGTTACCAACGTGGTCAACTGGAGGAACAAGGTAAAGAAGCGCTTTGAAGAGCGTGAAGGGGAAAAACTCACCTTTACGCCAATTTTTATGGAAGCTGTGGCCGTAGCCTTGAAAAAATACCCGCTGATGAACATTTCGTTGGATGGTGACAAGGTCATCAAAAAGAAAAACATCAACCTTGGGATGGCCGCTGCGCTACCTGACGGAAACTTGATAGTGCCCGTTATCAAAAATGCGGACCAACTCAATTTGGTGGGCATGGCAAAAACCGTGAACGATTTGGCCAATAGGTCACGTACCAATCAATTGAAACCGGACGAGATCAAGGACGGTACCTATACCGTAACCAATGTGGGTTCTTTTGGCAGTGTCTTCGGGACCCCCATCATCAACCAGCCACAGGTGGGTATATTGGCCTTGGGGGCCATCCGTAAGATTCCATCGGTCATTGAAACCGACCAAGGGGAATACATCGGTATCCGTAGTAAAATGTTCCTGTCCCATAGCTATGATCACCGGGTGGTGAACGGGGCCTTGGGGGGAATGTTTGTCAAGGCCGTAGCCGATTATCTCGAAGCTTGGGACATGAATAGGGAAATCTAGTCCAAAAAAATAAGGTTTTCTATCAACTATTAGTATTTTAGGGATTCTAATTATTTTACCTACATGAGAATTAAAATCCTACTACGCTGTGCCTTACTAGCTTCATTATGTTGTAATTTTTCTTATGCGCAAAATAATGACGCATATAAAAAAGAATATTTCATAAAAAGAGGGGACACCCTTCCGTATCGCATATTACTACCTAAAAATTACAATCCTGCCGAGAAGTATCCCTTGTTGTTGTTTCTGCATGGTTCCGGGGAACGTGGCAAAGACAATGCCTCGCAATTGATGCACGGGGGAAGTCTATTTGCAGAGGATGAAAACAGAAACGCACATCCGGCCATAGTGGTGTTTCCCCAATGCAGGACCAATAGCTCATGGGCAAGGATAGATGTTGAAGGAGAAGGGGCCGATCGAGAATTTGTGTTTCATGAAAAATCAAAGCCTACCACGGATATGCTCTTGTTGGAAGGGCTTTTAAAATACCTGAAGAAAAACTACAAATTGGAACGGGACCAGCTATATGTGGGAGGCCTTTCCATGGGTGGGATGGGTACTTTTGAGCTGGTACGCCGAAACCCACGGATGTTCGCTGCCGCTTTTCCCATTTGTGGAGGGGCAAATCCTAAGATCAGTAAAAGACTCAGGAAGTTAAGTTGGTGGGTCTTTCATGGGACAGATGATAAAAGTGTACCCGAAAAATATTCGGCCCAAATGGTGGAGGCCATGGAAAAAGAAGGCATCAATGTAAAATATTCCGTTTATCCAGGTGTGGGGCACAACAGCTGGGACAATGCTTTTGCAGAACCCGAGTTGTTGACATGGATATTTTCTAAATCAAAATAAAAAAGTTACATGCAGTTACAATTGACCAAGCCCATTTGTTTTTTTGATCTCGAGACCACGGGAACCAATGTGGCCAAAGACCGAATCGTAGAAATTTCCATCCTAAAAATTTTCCCCAATGGAAACAAGGAAAGTAAGACCTGGTTGGTGAACCCGGAAATGCCCATTCCTCCCGAATCAACGGAAATTCATGGTATATCCAATGAAAAAGTGGCCAATGAGCCTACCTTTAAACAGCTATCCAAGGAAATTTACAAAATGATCAAGGACAGTGATCTGGGCGGATTCAATTCCGATCGGTTCGATATTCCCTTGTTGGCCGAGGAAATGTTGCGTTCCGATGTGGATTTTGATATGAAGAGCATGGTTTCGGTAGATGTGCAGACCATTTTCCATAAAATGGAAAAGCGCACCCTGGAAGCGGCCTATAAATTTTATTGCGACAAGAACTTGGATGATGCCCACAGCGCCGAAGCCGATACCATGGCTACCTATGAAGTGTTGTTGGCCCAATTGGAACGTTATCCGGAATTGGAGAACAACATTAAAAAACTGTCGGAATTCACAACCCGAAAGCAATCCATGGATTTTGCCGGATTTATAGGTATCAATGAAGAAGACCAACCTATTTTTGCCTTCGGAAAACACAAAGGCAAGACTGTGGATGAAATTATGGAAAAAGAACCCGGATACTTTGGGTGGATCCTAAATGCCGATTTTCCGTTATACACCAAAAAAGTACTTACACAGATCAAGTTGAGCAAACTCAACAACAAACTCTCATAAGAGTCAACCTTAAAAAAAACACGCTATGAAATTGATATGTATAGGTAGAAACTATGCTGCCCATATTGATGAGCTCAAAAATGAGCGCCCTGACGAACCTGTGGTTTTCATTAAACCGGATTCTGCCATTTTGCCCAAGGAACAGGATTTTTATATTCCCGAGTTTTCCGATGATGTGCACCATGAGGTGGAGGTCTTGGTGAAAATCAAAAAAGTGGGAAAACACATTGATCCAAAGTTTGCCGGCAATTACTATGATGAGATAGGTTTGGGAATCGATTTTACAGCGCGGGACCTTCAATCCAAATTAAAGGCAAAGGGATTGCCTTGGGAAAAAGCAAAAGGGTTCGATGGCGCGGCAGTGGTTGGAAAATGGTTGCCCAAGTCCCAATTCAAGAATGTGGACGATTTAAACTTTTCTTTAACCAAGAACGGTGAAAAAGTACAGGAGGGAAACACTTCCTTGATGTTGTGGAAGATAGATGAACTCATTGCCCATGTATCCACATATTTTATGCTCAAAAAGGGAGATATTTTGTTTACGGGCACCCCGGCAGGTGTTGGTAAAGTAAGTCCAAATGACTACCTTTCAGGGATGCTTGAAGGAGAGCAACTATTTGAAATTAACGTAAGATAATGATTTACAGCCTCGATAAGATTAATGAAATGGCGGAAGGAGACCAAGATTTCATCAACTCCGTTATTGCCGTTTTTTTGGAAGAAGTCCCAGAAGATTTGGAAGGCTTGGAAAAAGCCATCAATGCAAAGGACTACGAAAATGTATATAAGTTGGCACATAAAATAAAGCCCAACGTTGATATTTTGGGGATGGAACAGACCAGGGAAAGAGCCTTGGAAATTGAAACCTTGGGAAAGAACACCGGTAATTTTGACGAGATTGAACAAAAATTCCCTCTTTTGAAGAAAGACGTTCTCCAAGTAGTATCCGAACTCAAGAACGATTTTAATCTATAGATGCAAGCAGAGATCATCACCATTGGGGATGAAATCCTTATTGGGCAGATAATTGACTCCAACTCCACTTTTATAGCCAAGGAACTGAATAAGATAGGTGTTTCCGTTTATCAGATCACCTCTGTTCAAGACGATAAAGAACATATCCTGAACGCTATGGAGGAAGCAGGAAATAGATCTTCGGTGGTCATCATAACCGGAGGTTTGGGTCCTACCAAGGACGATGTGACCAAACACACCCTTTGCGATTTTTTTGGAGACGAACTCGTTATGGACCAGAAGGTACTGGAACATATTGAAGTGCTGTTTCAAAAGTATATTTCCACACCCATTTCAGAATTGAACCGGAAGCAGGCCTTGGTCCCATCAAGGGCCACGGTGTTGCACAACGCTTATGGTACTGCACCGGGACTTTGTATGGAAAAGGGGAAAACGGTCTATGTGTCACTTCCTGGCGTTCCCATGGAAATGAAGAACCTGATGAGTGCTTCCGTTTTGCCCATGATCATGGAAAAGTTTGATCGCCCCTTCATTTTACATCGAACCATATTGACCTATGGTTTGGGGGAAAGTGCCCTTGCGGAGAAGATAGAGGATTGGGAAGATGGCCTTCCCTCTTTCATAAAGTTGGCTTACCTGCCCAACTTGGGCAAGGTGCGACTCCGACTTTCCGCTAGGGGGTCTGATAAAGACGAAGTTGTTTCTGCAGTGAATGATGAGGTGGGAAAATTATATACCATTATTGGTGATATTATCTATGGTGAAGAGGAAGAGGCATCCGTGGAAGCCCAGATAGCCTCTTTACTTACCGAAAAACATATGACCTTGGCCACGGCGGAAAGCTTTACAGGAGGGAGAATTGCGGAAGAAATTACCTCAATACCCGGGGCATCCCAATATTTTAAAGGAAGTGTGGTGAGTTATGCCACAGAAACCAAAATAAGGTTGTTGGAGGTTCCGGAAGCGTTGATCCAAGAACATTCCGTGGTAAGCGAGGAAGTGGCCATGGCCATGGCCAAAAATGTCAGGAATATCCTGAATACGGATTTTGCCATAGCCACCACGGGCAATGCAGGTCCCACCAAAGGAGATTCCGATGCGGATGTGGGAACGGTTTATGTTGCCATTAGTACGCCCAAGCGTACTTTTGCAGAGAAATTCAATATGGGAAACCATCGGGAACGTGTTGTGGAGAAGTCTGTGAACAAGGCTTTTGAGCTCCTTTTAAAAGAAATTTTAAATTTCTGAAAAAGAATTTTGTACGTCCCATTAAAATGGTATAAATTTGCAGCCTCAATAAAATCACTCAAATAGTTAGGGAGATGTCTAAAGTTTGTGAAGTTACAGGAAAGAAAGTGATGTTCGGGAACAATGTTTCTTTCTCTATCAATAAAACGAAGAGAAGATTCGATGTAAATATTTCCAAGAAGAAATTTTACATTCCGGAAGAAGACCGCTGGGTAACCTTGAACGTGTCGTCCAGAGGGTTGAAGATCATCAACAAAAGAGGAATCTCTGCTGTGTTGAAGGAAATCAATTCCAAAAAGTAAGTAGTCTAAGATCTTAAGTACGATACAATGGCAAAGAAAGGAAATAGGATTCAGGTAATTTTGGAATGTACAGAGCATAAAGAGTCTGGCATGCCAGGTACGTCAAGGTACATTACCACCAAGAACAAGAAGAATACGCCAGACAGGATGGAAATCAAAAAATTCAATCCTATCCTTAAGCGTATGACCGTTCACAAAGAAATTAAATAATAGGTTTTTCAACAGTAGACCTAAAAAATATAAGCCATGGCAAAGAAAACAGTAGCAACCCTTCAGTCATCATCCAAAAGATTGACCAAGGCCATTAAAATGGTTAAATCACCTAAATCAGGAGCATACACTTTTGTAGAATCCGTTATGGCCCCTGAAATGGTCAACGATTGGTTGAACAAGCAATAAGAAGCTTTTTTACGTTTCTTGAACAAAATTAAAAACCGCCTTTAAGGCGGTTTTTTTGTATGCTTTTGTTACTGGAAATTAATCTTTGTTCACTCGATAGGTGATTCTGCGGTTGGTGACCACGGTATTCACTTGAAGTGTCAATGTAGCTGTATTGGATGAAGTATTCCCGCAAATATAGCCATCATTGGTCACGATTACCCGGTATTGGTTATTGTGTTCCGAGGGTGTTGGATTGGTGATGGATAGCGTACTGGTGGTGGTTCCGGAATAAATCCCCGCATCTGTGAGATTGTTCCATGATCCGCCGCTGAACACCTGCCATTGAAATTGATCTCCAGCTGAAGTTACCGATATACTGGTAGAACAGCCGGGGCAAGTGGTTACATTGGCCGGTTGGGAGGAAATACTTGGCGCCGTACCGGCTTCCCTGTAATCGTATGTGGTGTTGGAATCATTGTCTGCTGGGGTGGTATATCCATCCGAACCACTGGTGACCACACCATTCACATCTACGGTTATGGGCAATGGCCCCAGATACCCATCATCATTGTTATCGGTAAAACCAGATTCCACTACATCATTGCAGCTATCCCCATCCGCATCGGTGCTGTAGGGGTCGTAGGTGCCATCGGCATCAGAATCCAATACAGAATAGGTTGGAATGGCATAAACGGTATCATTGTCTTCAATGCTATTATATAGTCCATTGTTTCCGGAACCGGATGTGGCCCCGTCAATGACCCCGTCATTATTGCTGTCGGAAACCCCTCCCAAGTTCAATACTCCAGATTCAACAATATCCAATATTCCATCATTGTCAGAATCCAAATCCACTTCGTTGCTGATACCATCCCCGTCGGTATCGCATATGGCACTGGCAAATAGGTCGCCCGTAAACCCTTCTGGACCGGGTCCCGCTTGGTTGGTCACGGTAAAGGTGTTATTGTTGCCCGGCACCCATGTTATGGTGTTGAACGGTGTGCCCCCTTGGGCCTGCATCAATTCCAAGGAAGTGGAGGAAGTGGTCTTGGTGCCGTACAAGTTGGCTTGACCAAACTCGTCTATGATCAATCGCAGTCTGGGCAATCCGTTGGAGTTGGCTACCCATGGAGAGCTGATAAAGCTACCATCTGATTGAAATACAAAGTATTCTTCACCACCGCCAAGGGCACCATTTTCAAATTCTAAGATAGAAGGGTGCACGGTGGTTCCGTTGATATCCAATTGAAAGGAGTTGTCCATGGACGAAAAGTCGAGCCGTAGATACCCTGTATCGGTATGATTGATGACCACCGAACGTTCACCTACATCGGCCGATACCAAAAAAGAAGCATTGGCTGTGGTACAATATTCCTCTTCATCCGTGATACCATCGTTGTCATCATCCAAGTCCACGGCATCACTGATGCCGTCATTGTCTGTATCTATGACTGGGATTGAGGTGGCCGAGATTTCAACATTGTCAATATAGGCACGGTCGTTGCTTTGACTCCAATCAGCTCCTCCCTTTAAAAATCGTATAGTGGTATTGCTGGATATGTAGCTCGTTATGTCTTGACTAAAAGAACCGCTTGTGGAGCCGGCAAATGTATCCAAAGTGGTATAGGAAGACCCGTCACTGGAAATTTGAATCGCTAGGGTCTCCCCGGATTCAAGACTGGAGGTTTGCCAATCAAAAGTAAGTGTGGCAGCAGTATATCCGCTCAAGTCGGCCCTTCTTCTAATATTTTCGGACCATAAATAACTAAATCGTAACTCGTTTCCGGTTATCCGTATATAGCCACTCGAAGCGGAGTTGTCGTCACCGGATTCTATCCAATTCGTTGCCCAATTTTGGGAGCCATTGTTATTGGAGTAGGATACGGAACTAAAGGTATCAGAAAAGGTGTCTTGTGCGGAAACTGTTATGGAAAACAGGACCGCAGCTATTAAATATAGTTTGTTGTGAGGTTTTTTCATGGTATAGGTTGAGAAACTAAACCAATATAAAAGTAAGGGTGTTGCCATAAGTGTTCTAATATTTGTTGTGTAGTTGTGCATTTCATCGGTAAAACCTTGTCTGCATGAGGTTTGTCAATTTGTGGGGAAGGCTGTATTTAGGGATGTGGGAAATTGGCAAAAGCCATTTTGTTTTAACAAAACTGCCTGTACTTTCCTATCTTTGAGCCTTGGAATGATGTATATCTGATGAGTTTATTCAAAAAAATTTTTTCAAAAGAAAAGAAAGAAACCCTGGATAAGGGGCTTGAAAAGTCCAAAACCAGCTTTTTTGGTAAGTTGGGCAAGGCAGTGGCCGGAAAATCCAAGGTAGATGATGAAGTACTGGATAGTCTGGAAGAAATCTTGGTCACTTCGGACGTTGGGGTGAACACCACCCTAAAGATCATAGACCGTATTGAGGAACGGGTATCCCGAGACAAGTATATGGGGACCGATGAGCTCAATACCATACTCAGGGAAGAAATAGCAGGGCTTTTGTCGGAAACCCATGTGGGTGAGGAAACCGAATTTTCCGTTCCTACAGATAAAAAACCCCATGTGATCATGGTGGTGGGTGTCAATGGAGTGGGTAAGACCACTACCATTGGTAAGCTGGCCCATCAGTTTAAAAACCAAGGCCTGAAAGTGGTTTTGGGGGCTGCGGATACCTTTAGGGCCGCTGCCATAGATCAATTGGAAGTATGGGCAAAACGCGTGGACGTCCCCATCGTTAAGCAAAAAATGGGGAGTGACCCCGCCTCAGTGGCATTTGATACCTTGAATTCAGCCGTGGCGGAAAACGCCGATGTGGTTTTGGTGGACACCGCAGGCCGACTTCATAATAAAGTCAACCTTATGAACGAACTTTCCAAGGTAAAGCGGGTCATGCAAAAAGTAGTGCCCGATGCGCCGCACGAGGTACTTTTGGTATTGGACGGTTCCACGGGGCAGAATGCCTTTGAGCAGGCCAAACAATTTACCAAGGCCACCGAAGTGACCAGTTTGGCGGTCACCAAGTTGGACGGTACTGCAAAGGGCGGGGTGGTCATTGGTATTTCAGACCAGTTCCAGATTCCTGTAAAATACATTGGGGTAGGTGAAGGCATTGACGATCTTCAAGTCTTCAATAAATTCGAGTTTGTGGATTCCTTTTTTAAGATGTAGAGGATATTTATGGGCAAATACGCGGTATATTGTTTTTTGATTCTCGGCTTTTTTTCGTGTAAACCGGAAAAGGCAGAATCCCTCAAAGACAAGGTACTGTGGTTTCCTTACAACGATTCTACGGAAGTGGCCGCCAATGCGGAGCACGAGAATACGAGGATGCGCTACAAGTTCATCCAAAGCAAGGTGTTGGATAAGAATGAGGTGTTTTTGCCCCTATACGATGAGGTTTCCCAATTTGCTGAAGAACGCTACGAAATGATGAAGCCCTTGGTTTTGGAACAAGACATCCCCACCATCCAAAACCATATCGACCAAGGAAAATTCACCTATGAAGACTTGGTATTGTTCTATCTCCACAGAATCTATAAATACGAACTGCCTAACAATACTACTTTAAATACCATCATTGCCTTGAATCCGAATGTGTTGGAGGAGGCACGTGGATTGGATGAAAACCTTGAGATTCACCACCCCATTTATGGAATGCCCATCCTACTGAAAGACAATATTGGGACCTTGGGAATGAAGACCACAGCTGGTGCCGTGGCACTCAAGCAGAACCAGACCGATGATGCCTTCATTGTGGAACGTCTTAAGGCCAATGGTGCCTTGATATTGGGTAAGGTAAACCTTAGTGAATGGGCCAATTATATATGCGAGGGCTGCCCCAATGGCCAAAGTGCGGTGGGAGGGCAAACCCTTAACCCCTATGGGCGAAGGATTTTTGATACCGGAGGGTCCAGTGCCGGTAGTGGAACATCCACAGCCGCCAATTACGCGGTGGGTGCGGTGGGTACCGAAACCTCAGGATCCATCCTTTCGCCGTCTACCAATAATTCCGTGGTGGGCCTAAAACCTACCATTGGCTTGTTGAGCAGAACGGGGATTGTGCCTATATCCAGTACTTTGGATACACCGGGTCCCATGACAAAAAATGTAACGGACAATGCCATTTTATTGGATGCCATGTTGGGAAAAGATGAAAAGGATTCCAAATCAGTGGCCCCCGAACCTGGAATTTTATCCGCGTGGTTAAACCCGGAGCCCCTCCAGGATGTTCGCTTGGGGGTGATGAAGGATTTGTTGGAGCGGGACTCCCTTTATGCCGTTTCGGTAAACCGGTTGAAGGAAGCGGGCGCGCAGATTGTGGAATATGAACCCAATGATGTGGCTTTGGATGGTTTTTTGTCCTTGTTGAACATTGATATGCGTAACGATTTAGTGGCTTATTTGGACAGCCAGGTCAAGGATAGTCTAGTGCAGGTCAAGTCGGTTCGGGATATTGTGAACTTCAACAAGAGGGATTCCTTGGTCAGAATTCCCTACGGCCAAGGTCGTTTTGATGGCATTCTGCAAGATTCCATATCCGAGGAAGACTTTCAGGTCCTAAAGGAAACTTTAAAGGCATCGGGAAAGGAGTATTTCAGCATTATGGACAAGGAAAATCTGGATGCTGTGCTAAGTGTGGGAAGCGGCCACTCCAGTTTGGCGGCAGTCGCGGAATATCCAGCACTGACCATTCCCATGGGCTATCGCAAGGAAGGCAGGCCAACCAACCTGACCTTTATTGGCAAACCTTGGACAGAGGCTCATTTGCTGAGAATTGGCAAAGCTTTTGAAGATTTGACCAAATCAAGAAAAATTCCTGCGGCCTACAAAGACTGATCTTTAGGCTCGGTCTCAGTTCTTCCCACGCCAAAAATCTCCTTATAAATAGATGTAATGCCTTGTGTTGTTGTATTTTTGCACTCCATTTATAGCAACTATGCGCACAAAATCGCTTAAAAAGAACAAAATCAATGTAGTGACACTGGGATGTAGCAAGAATGTCTACGATTCTGAGGTGTTGATGGGCCAATTAAGGGCCAACAACAAAGAAGTGGTCCATGAAGAGGAAGGCAATGTGGTGGTGATCAATACCTGCGGATTCATTGCCAATGCCAAGGAAGAGAGCGTGAACACTATTTTGGAATATGTTCAAAAGAAGGAGGCCGGAGCTGTGGATAAGGTTTTTGTCACTGGTTGTTTAAGTGAGCGCTATAAACCCGATTTGGAAAAGGAAATCCCCAATGTGGACGAATATTTTGGGACCAGCGACCTGCCCAATTTGCTAAAAGCTTTGGGTGCGGATTACAAGCATGAGTTATTGGGGGAACGTTTGACCACCACGCCCAAGAACTATGCCTATTTAAAAATTGCCGAAGGTTGCGATCGTCCCTGTTCCTTTTGTGCCATTCCCTTGATGCGGGGCAAACATAAAAGCACACCCATTGAAGCGCTGGTGGTTGAAGCCGAAAAACTGGCGGCCAAAGGAGTCAAGGAACTTATCTTGATAGCCCAAGACCTTACCTATTACGGGTTGGACCTCTACAAAAAGCGCAATTTGGCAGAGCTTTTACAGGCACTGGTAAAAGTGGAGGGCATTGAATGGATACGTTTGCATTATGCTTTTCCCACGGGTTTTCCCATGGATGTATTGGAAGTGATGCGCAATGAATCCAAAGTCTGTAATTATATAGATATTCCACTTCAGCATATATCCGACGCTATCCTAAAAAGCATGCGAAGGGGGACCACCCAGGCCAAGACCACTAAATTGTTGCAGGATTTTAGGGAGGCCGTGCCCGGAATGACCATTAGGACTACCTTGATCGTAGGCTATCCTGGGGAGACCGAAGCAGATTTTGAAATCTTGAAAAACTGGGTCAGGAAAATGCGATTTGAACGTTTGGGATGTTTCACCTACAGTCATGAGGAGAATACCCATGCCTATTCCTTGGAGGATGATGTTCCTGAAGAAATCAAACAACAACGGGCTAACGAGATCATGGAAATCCAATCCCAGATTTCATGGGAACTCAACCAAGAGAAGATTGGGAAAACCTTCCGTTGTATCATTGATCGAAAAGAAGGCAATTATTTTGTGGGGCGTACAGAGCACGATTCCCCGGATGTGGACAATGAGGTTCTCATTGATGCGGCCCAGCATTATGTGAAAGTGGGTGAGTTTGTGGATATTGAAATTACGGACGCTTCCGATTTTGATCTATACGGGGTCCCCGCAACATCCAAATAGTTACATATTCACAAATTCGAAACCCGACAAAGGGATATCCCTTAGGTCGAACTCGGTTTCATTGAGCAGGATGCCATGCTCCAAATAAGCCTTTAAGTTGGCCAGCCAAAAGGTCCAACCATTGCTACATCCGTGGTGTATATTGAGTTTGTTTTCCTCATCAGTGGGGATTTCAAACTGCCGTAAGGTTAGAAGAACCGCTTTACCATGGTCTTCCAAGCTTATGGAAACCTTGCAGCCCGTGAAGGTGAACTCCAAAAAATCCGTTCCATTGGCTTGCAATACTTTTCCAGTCTCCTTTCCGTCCCAATTGTGCCATTTCCAGATATAATCGTCTCCGGGTTGGATAAAAGTTTCTGGTAAGCGTGGTTTTCCATCCGAAGTATAGATGGCTTCCCTCAAAAACCAAGAACTGATCCCTTCGGAAGTCCCCCAACACCAATACAGCTTTTTCATGAAGGACTTGATAAAAATTTTTTTGTTGAAACAGTCAAAAGTAAGCTTGTTCATCGCTTCCGATTTAGTTCATATTGGTAGAGTTCCCTGCCCAGTTGGGCCAAAAATGGAATGCCCACTTCGTCATATTCGTAGGCATTGTCATTAAAAATACCATCACTATTCACCAAAATGGTGGCCGTGATCATAAAGTCGATGTTGTTTTTGGTGTCCTGAATGTACGCACAGTCCGTTAAAGTGCCATAGGCATAGCCCACCTTATTGTAGATTTTGATGTGGTCCGGTATAGGGTCAAGCTCATCCCCGAACATAAAGAACTTTACATAGCTGTCGTAATATTGTTCCGGGTCATACCCTAGTTTGGCAGGCAAGGTATGCATGGCCTCCAAAAGAAATGCCCGTTGGTCTTCACTTAGGTTGAATTGTTGTTCTTTGGGAAAGGCTTCCGGAAATATGACCCGCTTTAGCAAGGCATGCTGCGCTTGGATAGGATAGTAATTTTTCAAGGAGAAGTCAAAAGCTTCCAATTGCAATGAATCATCCGCATAAAATCCTCTTCCTTTTTTTATCCGGTTCAATGTCATGGGTTGGACTGCCGTGTTGATGATGGGACTGCTTACTGCCGTTGTGGAGTCATTCAAATAAATGACCAAGGGTTTGGTGGTTACGTCATCTGCATTGCCTGTGGACAATCTATGGGCAATACGAATGGGGGCTACACCGCGGTTCTGCATTCTGTTGTTGACACCATCCTGTCCCAAAAACTCTATCAATCGGTTATTGGCGGCATTGTCTGAAACCGCAAAAATTTCTGAAATGGCCTTGGCGAAGGTGGTTTCAACGGAATCCCCCTCAATATAGAATCGGGTGTCCCTAGAAAGGGAGTCCACTTCATTGAGTTTTTCAAGGGCGGCGACCGCAGCGGGAAACTTGACCGTACTGGCCGGATAAAAGTAGTTGTCCTTATCCACCTGAAAATCATGATCGGTAAAAAGAATGCTATCGTTGCGACGGTCTATCTGGGTGTACCGTATTTGGATTTCATGCGCATCCCGTTGATCCATGACCCTTTTGATAAGGGGATTTTCAGACGCTAGGGCAGTTTTGAGGGGGTCAGCGACATTTTTAGTGGTGCAACCCATAAAAATCAGCAACAACGGGAGGGTTCCGATGCACTTTTTGGGTAAGGCGAAAAATGTGCTTTTCATCTCATGGGCTTTTACGGGTTCTCCGTGTAGATCTCGCCGCGATGGGGCCTTAGAAGACTTCGAACCTTTTTTACATTTTGTTCGGTTATGACCATGTACACGATACTGTGCGATGGGCTGTATTGTTCCACACCAATTTGCTCAAAGGGAACCTTTTCCACAACGGCAAATTCTTTTAGGTGTATTTGATAATGTTCGGCGGTATGTGCTGCACTGGGACCTCTAAAATCCCAAATGGCCCTAATTTTTCTGTCCAATGTTTTTTCCATGGTTATGAGTCAAGAACGGATATTCCTTTTTCGGCAAAGGCCTTGAAATCCTGCATGTAGGTCAAGGATTGTTTTTTAAAAGCTCCCGGCATTAAAAAGCCCATGATTTTCATGCCCAATCCAGAGAATTGAAATTCACTTTCTGAAACCCATTTGGTTTGCCCATCCACTTCATGGAAATAGTTTTTTTGGATATTGTGCACGCCTTTGGTGTCATAAAAGGTATGGAGTTCGTCCGGTAAGTTGCGTTTTATGATGGTTTCCACCATTTGGAGGTCACGTTTTCCCATTTTATAGGTGAGGCTCATTTGAGCTCCTTCCAATCCTGGTTTTGCGGAGAGTTGCTCGTAACCCACAAGGCCTTTTTGCCAATGCTTCATGTTCTCGGGGTCGTCCAATTTTTTAATGAACTCATCACGTGGTAGGTCCACGGTAACTTCTGTAGTGTACTTCATTCTGTCTGGTTTGTGCCAAGATACTAAATTATCCTTGTCTTTGCCCGCATACTAAAAATCTGTTAATGAGAAAGGAACCTACTTGTACGGGATGTTGTATTTGTTATTTTTGCGCAATGCATATGCTCCAAAAAAACATTCTGTACCTACTTTGCTGTACATCGGCAGTGTTGATTTCCTCATGCAGTTCCTTTTTTAAGGAGCAAGAAGAAAGGGAACCTTTGGCCCGGGTAGGGGACACCTATTTGTACAGGGAAGATGTTGCTGCTTTGGTTCAAGACGATATGTCGCCCGAGGATAGTACCCTGTTTGTGACCAACTATATCAACAATTGGGCTTCAAAGCAATTGTTGTTGTCCAAATCAAAGATCAATCTTCCAGAGGAAAAATTGGCCGAGTTTGACCGACTGGTCTCCGACTATCGCGCCGATCTGTATACCAGGGCCTATATCGAAGCTCTGGTGCTTCAGGCCAAGGACACTGCGGTAACCCGTTCCCAGCTGGAACAGTATTACGAGCGGGAAAAGGAAAACTTTAAACTCAACGAGAAACTGGTACAGCTCCGTTTCGTGGGCATGCCCAACCAATTTTTGGATTTGGACGGGGTAAAGACCCGGATTCGGAATTGGAAAGATTCGGACAAACGCTACTTGGATTCCATTGCGGTGCAGTTCAAGAAAATGCATTTTAACGATTCCATTTGGGTAAGCGCCTCAAGGGTTGTGGAGGAAATACCGCCCCTAACACCATCAAATGAGACCTCGTACTTAAAAAAATCACAATTTTTTGAGCTGCAAGATTCGTTAGAAGTATATTTGGGGATGGTAACCAATGTTCTGGAAGTCAATGATACAGCACCTTTTGAATATATTGAACCGGATATCCGCCAGTTGATTTTGAACCGACGGCGATTGAACTACATAAAAAAACTGGAAACCGAAATCATAGATGAAGCCATTAAGAAGAAAGAATTTGAGGTTTATGAAGACAAAAACTAGAATAGTATGGGCCTTGGCCTGTGTTGCATCATTGGGACTTGTACAAGCCCAAGAAATGGACGAAGCTTTGGGAACCGTTCGGGATACTACAAATTCTTCCAACAAAGTAAAATTGGATGGAATTGCCGCGGTAATTGGGGATTATGTGATTTTGGAGTCCGATATCGATAAAACCCTGATCGACCTAAAAAGTCAAGGAGCGTCCACCCAGGATATAACCCGTTGTGGCCTTTTGGGAAAACTTATGGAAGACCGTCTGTACGCCCACCAGGCCGTGCAAGACAGTTTGTTGGTTTCCGATGATCAGGTAAATGCCCAAAGCGATAGACAGATCCAACAATTGATAGCCCAAGTGGGTTCCATGGAAAAAGTATTGAAGTTCTACAAGAAAACCGATATTGAGAGTTTTAGACAGGAACTTTTTGAAATCAATAAACTGAACATGCTGTCTGAAAAAATGCAGAGCAGTATTGTTGAGGAAATTGAAGTGACACCGGAAGAAGTACGTCAGTTCTTCAATAAGATACCCGAGGACGAGAGACCTGTTTTTGGAGCTGAGCTGGAAATCGCCCAAATTGTGAAACAACCTACGGCACCGGAGGAAGAGAAACAAAAGGTGGTAGACAGATTGAAGCAGATCAAGCAGGATATAGTGGAAAACGATGCCAGTTTCAATGTAAAGGCCATATTGTACTCCCAAGACCCAGGATCAAAATCCAATGGCGGTTTTTACAGTATGACGCGTGAAACTCCCTTTGTCAAAGAATTCAAGGATGTGGCTTTCAGCCTTCGGGAAGGGGAAATATCCGACCCTTTTGAGACCGATTTTGGATACCACATCATTTATGTTGAAAAAATCAGGGGACAGGAATTGGACTTGAGGCATATTCTTTTGATTCCTGAAGTGCCTAAGAGTGCCGTAGAGAAAGCGGTAAAGGAGCTGGATAGCATTAGACAACATATTTTGGATGGAAAGTACACCTTTGCGGAGGCCGCCCTGAACTTTTCGGATGAAAAAGAGACCAAGTTTGATGGAGGCCTTCTTCGAAACCCCATCAACTTCGACTCTCGTTTTGAGTTGACCAAGATGGATCCAGCCCTCTACAACCAGGTAAGGGATATTAAGGATGGTGAAATTTCACGACCACTACGGGAAGATGATCCCAGGGGAGGTGCCCCTAAGTTCAAGATCATGAAGATTTCCAATCGGTATGATGAACACAAGGCCGATTTCGCAAAAGATTACCTTAAAATACAGGAACTGGCCCTACGTGAAAAGCAGTTCAAGGCCATTAAAAAATGGATGGACGAGCATATTGAGGACACTTATATCCATGTGAACACAGAAAGCAAGGATTGCGATTTTGCAAACAACTGGGTAAAGGAATAAGTGCATGTCTGACGTAACTGCTGTTGAAAATCTAGTAAAAAAACACCAAGAACTTAAGAAGGAAATTGCCAAGGTCATTGTGGGCCAAGAGCAGGTAATTGAACAGATACTGTTGTCCATTTACACTGGAGGACATTCCCTTTTGATTGGTGTTCCCGGCTTGGCAAAGACCTTAATGGTCAATACCATTGCGCAGACCTTGGGACTCGATTTTAAACGCATTCAGTTTACGCCAGATTTAATGCCCAGCGATATTCTGGGGAGTGAGGTTTTGGACAAGGACCGTAACTTTAAATTTATCATGGGCCCTGTTTTCGGCAATATCATTCTAGCGGATGAAATCAACCGTACACCACCCAAAACGCAGGCAGCCCTATTGGAAGCCATGCAGGAACGGGCGGTGACCATTGCCGGAAAGCAGCACAAACTCAACAAGCCCTATTTTGTATTGGCGACCCAAAACCCGATAGAACAGGAGGGGACGTATCCTTTGCCAGAGGCTCAATTGGACCGGTTTATGTTTGCCATTGAGTTAAAATACCCATCCATTGAGGAAGAAATCCAAGTGGTGAAATCCACCACAACGGATGATGAGGTGGAAATTAAAACCTTGTTCAACGCCGAAGAGATCATTGAAGTACAACATTTGGTGCGTAGAATCCCCGTTGCGGACAATGTGGTGGATTACACGGTTCGATTGGTGCACAGCACCCGACCGGGTATGGAAGGCTCTTCGGACTACGTGAACAATTATGTGGACTGGGGCGCGGGACCAAGGGCTTCCCAAAATTTGGTATTGGCCGCCAAGGCCCATGCAGCCATTCACGGCAAGTTTTCTCCGGACATTGAGGATGTAAAGGCAGTTGCCGTTGGCATACTTCGCCATAGAATCCTTAAAAACTACAAGGCGGAAGCCGAAGGTATTACCGAAGAGAAAATAATATCAGAATTGTTATAAATAACAAATCTTCTAACATTATTTAGATCAATTCTAATTCCAAAATACTTAGCATTTTAGTAAATTTACCGAATTACTAAAATCTTAAAATTCATTTAATAGAATGGCATTTGATATAGACATGATTAAGGGTGTCTACGCTTCCATGGGGGAGCGTGTGGACAAGGCCCGGGAATTGGTTGGTAAACCGTTGACTTTAGCTGAAAAAATATTGTATTCCCACCTTTGGGATGGTACACCCACCACAAAATTTACCCGTGGTAAAGATTATGTTGATTTTGCTCCAGATAGAATCGCTTGCCAAGATGCGACTGCCCAGATGGCATTGCTTCAATTTATGCAAGCAGGAAAAGATAAAGTAGCTGTTCCAACAACCGTGCACTGTGACCACTTGATTCAGGCCAAGGAAGGTGCAGCCACCGATTTAAGACATGCCAACGAGACCAGTAAGGAGGTTTTTGATTTCTTGGGCTCGGTTTCCAACAAATACGGAATCGGATTCTGGGAGCCAGGAGCTGGTATTATCCACCAAGTAGTGCTTGAAAATTATGCCTTCCCTGGGGGGATGATGATTGGTACCGATTCCCATACCGTAAACGCAGGTGGATTGGGAATGGTGGCCATCGGTGTTGGTGGTGCTGATGCTGTTGATGTTATGGCCGGTATGGCTTGGGAGTTGAAATTCCCAAAATTGATTGGTGTAAAATTGACTGGTAAACTTTCTGGTTGGACCGCTCCAAAAGATGTTATCCTAAAGGTTGCTGAAATCCTTACCGTAAAAGGAGGAACAGGAGCCATCGTAGAATATTTTGGCCCAGGTGCTACTTCCATGTCCTGTACTGGAAAAGGAACCATTTGTAATATGGGTGCTGAAATTGGCGCTACCACTTCCACTTTTGGTTACGACGAGTCTATGGAGCGCTACTTGAGAGCTACCGATAGGGAAGATGTTGCCGATGCAGCCAATGAGGTAAAAGAATACTTGACCGCAGACCCAGAGGTGTATGCCAATCCAGAGCAATATTTTGATCAGGTTATTGAAATCAACTTGACAGAATTGAAGCCATTGTTGAACGGACCTTTTACGCCAGATTTGGCTACCGAAGTAGGTACCATGACGGAAAAGGCGCAAGCAAACGATTGGCCATTGGCCGTTGAGTGGGGATTGATAGGTTCTTGTACCAACTCTTCTTATGAAGATTTGTCCAGAGCATCTTCAATCGCGCAACAAGCCTTGGATAAAAAATTGAAGACCAAAGCCGAATTCGGGATCAACCCAGGTTCTGAGCAGGTAAGATATACCACCGAGCGTGATGGAATTTTGGAAATCTTTGAAAAGTTGGATGCCAAGATTTTCACCAATGCTTGTGGGCCATGTATTGGTCAGTGGGCACGTTACAAAGACCCAAAGAATGCACCAAAGAACAGTATTGTGCATTCCTTCAACCGTAACTTCGCCAAGCGTGCCGATGGTAACCCTAACACACACGCTTTCGTGGCTTCTCCGGAAATGACTGCTGCAATTGCCATTGCAGGACGTTTGGACTTCAACCCATTAACGGACACCTTGATCAATGAAGATGGTGAGGAAGTAATGTTGGATGAGCCAACAGGATGGGAATTGCCACCAAAAGGATTTGAAGTAAAGGAAAACGGGTATGTTGATCCTTTGGAAGATGGTAGTGGTGTAAATGTGATCGTTGCTCCAGATTCTGAGCGTTTGCAATTGTTGACACCTTTTGAGCCAATTACTCCAGCAAGTCTTCAAGGGATGAAGTTGTTGATCAAAGCTTTCGGAAAATGTACCACGGATCACATTTCTATGGCTGGACCATGGTTGCGTTACAGGGGACATTTGGACAATATCGCCAACAACACCTTGATAGGTGCCGTGAATGCCTTCAACCAAAAGACCAACTTTGTTAAAAATCAGTTGACAGGTGAGTACGGAGGGGTACCGGATACGCAACGTGAATACAAAAAAGCGGGAATCAAAACCATTGTTGTGGGTGACCATAACTACGGAGAAGGTTCTTCAAGGGAGCACGCTGCTATGCAGCCTCGTCACTTGGGTGTTGCTGCTGTTTTGGTGAAATCCTTCGCAAGGATCCACGAAACCAACTTGAAAAAGCAAGGAATGTTGGCCTTGACCTTTGCCAATGAGAGTGATTATGATTTGATTCAGGAAGATGACACCTTCAACTTCTTGGACATTGACCAATTTGCTCCAGACAAACCATTGACCATTGAGGTGGTACATGCCGATGGAAGCAAGGATACCATCATTGTCAACCATTCGTACAACAATGCCCAGATTGCATGGTTTAATGAAGGTTCCGCATTGAACTTGATCAAAAAGGAGAATGCCTAAATTATTTTTTAGATAATTCAAGAAAACTCCTGATATTGTTAAAATGTCAGGAGTTTTTAATTTTAACCAAATCCCCCAGAATGAAGATCAGTAAAAAAACTATTCTCAATATTGTACTGATTTTGTTCATACTTTCCTTTTTTGTGACCCCATTGGGGCACTATGGAAAGATTTTTCTCAATCGGATACTTGCGTTCTCCCCTACGGTGATAGAACAGTCGCAAAGGCAGGTTATAACTGATTATGACTGGAAACTGAAGGATGAGGAGTGGAACATTTTCAATTTTGAAAAGTCCAAGGGAAATGTGGTCTTCATTAATCTTTGGGCATCGTGGCGCTTACCCAGCGAAGCTGAATTGGGGAGTGTCCAGGAGTTGTATGACCAGTATAAAGGCAAAATGGACTTCTATATCATTACCAATGAGAATAGGCCACCCGTGGAAGCTTTTATAGAAGAACACGGATTTACGTTTCCAGTAACCTATTTGATCATTGGGGAGAAAATGCCCATAGACCCCCAAAAAGTTCCTTCATCGTATTTGATTGATAGATCAGGGCATATTGTCATTCATCAAAAAGGTATTGCGGATTGGAGCAATCGGAAATTATACAAAGTGTTGGATACACTGATAGAAGAGTAGATGCAGAATGAAATTTTCCAAAGAACAGATCGGTAACGGAATATGGTTGTTGGCCATTGTCTTGATTCTTTTTACCCCGATTGGGTTTCATGCCCGGGTGCTCGTAAACAAGATTAAGGTGTTTGTGATGAGTGCCGATGAAGTGGACATGGATGAGCAAAAGACCTTGACGAACTATCGTTGGGGGCTTATGGATGTTAAGGGCCAACGCATCAATTTTGATTCTTTTAAAGACCAAGTGGTCGTGGTGAATATCTGGGCCACATGGTGCCCACCTTGTGTAGCGGAATTGCCCAGCTTTGTGGACCTCTATGGGGATTATAAGGATAAGGTGGTATTTGCCTTTGTGGCGAATGACGATACAGATAAGGTGAAGCAGTTCTTGAATAGGAAGGGGTATAAGCTACCGGTCTATTTTCAAGCCACGTCCACACCCACGGAATTGGTTTCCAAAAGCATCCCAGCTACATATATTATCAGTAAGTCGGGAAAGATTGTGGTCGATGAAAAAGGAGCGGCCGATTGGAACTCCCAAAATACAAGGGAATTGCTGGACCGCCTTATTTTGGAGTAGTTTGTTGGTTTTTGAAATATTTAAAGGGCACTAACAACATTCCAAAACATTCCCCATCTTCCTTCCCCAAGTGTTTGTGATGCATTTTATGGGCCCGTCTTACCCCCTTGGCATACCAATTATTGGCATTTCGGAACAATTTGAACCGCTGGTGGATAAAAATATCGTGCACCAAAAAATAAGCTATGCCATAGGCCAGGATTCCGAAGCCCAAGGGCCATCCATACCAAAATGAAGTGTAGTTGCCCAGAAAGAACAACGTCATGCTTACCACCGCATAAAAAATAAAAAAGGCGTCATTCCGCTCAAACCAAGAGTCATGGTCTTTTTTATGATGGTCTCGGTGGAGGGACCACAAAAAACCGTGCATCACATATTTATGGGTAAACCAAGCCATGAATTCCATAAAACAGAAGGTGGCCAAAAAAAGGAATATCCAGAGCGCTATTTTCATTTATACCAGTTGAAGTTTATAGTTGAGGTAGGAGTGGGCCAAAAGTCCGAATTTTTGATAATTGGGCACTCTAATCCGAGTGTTCTTGATCTCAAGGGAAGGTGTTCCATGTAGTTTTTGCAACAATTTTTTATAGTACCGATATGCGGTATATACCCCAAACTTGGCCTGCTCCGGTAATTTAATGATACCCGAGTATCCCACGGCCAGATCGGCCTTGATCTCGTTGATGATTCTTTTCTTGGAAACTTCGTCCAGTTCCAGCAGATTGGTGTTGGGAAAATAGGTCCGGTCCAAATCTTCGAAATCCGCTTTTAAGTCCCGTAAAAAGTTGATTTTCTGGAAAGCGGAACCCAGCGCCATGGCCGATTCCTTGAGTTCCTCATATTTTTCCTTGTCGCCATGTACAAAAACACAGAGACACATCAGTCCTACAACATCCGCTGAACCATAGATGTATTCGCGATATTCATCAAAGGAAACATAGGTTTTCTTGGTCAGGTCCATCCGCATACTGTTCATGAACGATTCCACCAAATGATGCGGGATTTCATATTTATGATAGGTATGTTGAAAGGCATTGAGGATAGGGTTCAGGCTTATCTTATGGGCAATGGCATGTTCCATGTCCTTTTCAAAATTGGCAAAAAGCTCTTCCTTGTCGTAATCATGAAAGGTATCCACAATTTCATCCGCAAAGCGCACAAACCCATAAATATTATAGATATCCGCACGAATGGATGGGGCCAACATTTTAGTGGCCAAGGAAAATGAAGTGCTGTAGGATTGGGTCACAATCTTGCTACAGTGGTAAGAGACATCGTCAAAAATAGATTTCATTTTACTACGTTTTTAATGATTAGATCAGATACCAATTTTCCTGAGATCAGGGAAGGGGGCACTCCTGGTCCCGGTACGGTAAGCTGACCGGTAAAAAATAAATTTTTTACCCTGCTACTTTTGAGGTTAGGTCTTAAAAATGCAGTTTGCCGTAGGGTATTGGCCAAACCATATGCATTTCCTTTATAGGAATTGTACTGCTCCACAAAATCGTTTACACAGAAACTTTCCTTAAATATAATCGAATTTTTTACATTTTGTTGGGTTCGCTTTTCGAACCTATCCATCACAATATCAAAATATTGCTCCCTTAGTTCAGGGGTATCTTCCAATCCTGGGGCAATGGGTACCAGAAAGAATCCCGTCTCACAGCCATTTGGGGCCATGGAGGCATCGGTGGCCGAAGGGAAGTTGGCATAGAACAAAGGTTCACTGGGCCACTGGGGCGTATCGTAAATTTCTTGGGCATGTTTTTCAAAATCCGTATCGAAAAAGAGATTGTGGTGCTCTACATGCTCCAACTTTTTCCGAAAACCAATATAAAAGAGTAGGGAAGAAGGGGCGTAGGTCTTATTTTCCCAGTACTCCTCTGAATATTGTCGGTGTTTTTGGTCCAACAAGGTTTCGGAATGATGGTAGTCTGCGCCACTGACCACATAATCTGCAAGATGGTTGTGGCCCTTGCAACGTATGCCAATGACTTCTTTGTCCGATACCAAAATTTTGGACACGGGGCTATTGGTATGTATGGTAACCCCCAATTCCTCGGCCAAACTTTTCATGGCCTTGATAATTTCGTACATGCCACCCTTGGGATGCCAGGTGCCCAGACCGAAATCTGCAAAATTCATGAAATTATAGAACGATGGTGTCTTACTCGGCTTGGCCCCCAAAAAGAGTACAGGGAATTCCAAGGTGGAGATCAACTTAGGATTTTTAAATCGTTTGCGAACCTCTTGACTGATGCTCTTAAAGAACTGGTCTACCCTGAGCACGGTTTCCTTGGTCACCAGCTCCAGTGGTGAAAGCCCGGGCCGAAGCACTACTTTGTTAATGGCAATTTGGTAGTTTTCCTGTGCCTGTGAAATAAAATGTCTCAGATGTTCACTGCTACCTTGTTCTATTCGTTCAAACTCCTGACATATTTTCTCCATGGTATCCCCAATGGTCAAGGTGTCGTCCTTGAAAAACACCTTGTAGGCAGGGTCCAACCGGTCCAATTGGTAGTAATCTGTGGTTTTCTTACCAAAATCGGCAAAGAATTTCTCAAAAATATCCGGCATCCAATACCAGCTGGGACCAATGTCAAAAGTAAACCCCTCCTTTATCATCTGTCTTGCCCTACCGCCAACGGTATCGTTTTTTTCAAAGACTTCCACTTCCAGACCCGCTTTTGCCAAATAGCATGCAGCGGAGAGGGACGAAAAACCGGAACCTATGACAATGGCTTTTTTCATGGGATGCTTTATATGGATTCCAACAGCTGTTGTATGGAACCAAAGGATTTTATGTAATTGGGGAGGTCGTCCTCCGTTAGTTCTTGGACCTGATGTCCCAAAACATAGAGCCTTGAACCTTCTGGGAGATCCATTACTTCCGAGAATCTGGAAAAATAGGCATCCAAATCGCTCTTGGTCGGAGCTACCGTAAAATAAGAGATAAAGTCAATTTTGTGGTAATACTTCGCAAGGTCCACCAAACTCTCTATTGGCATGCTCTGTCCCAAATAAATGGATTTGTACCCCCTATTGACAATTTCGTAGTTGATGTACAACAGACCGAGTTCATGGATTTCATTTTCAGGAAGAAAAAGCGCAAAGACCTGATCGTCCCTCGAGGGTTTCTCAATCTGAAGCGTTTCGGTATTACTGTATATTTTTTGTTTTATGAGGTTGCTGATAAAATGTTCGTGGGCCGGACTAATAGTGTCCGTCTGCCACAGAAGTCCCAATTCGTTTAGGAATGGGATAAAGACCTCATTGAATATTTCACTGAACGTTTTAGTGGACAGCAGGGTGTCATACGTCTTTAAAAAGAGGGCTTGATCAAAATTGAGCATGGCCATTTTTAGATGGTTGATCACATGGTCTTTGTCTCTGTCCTTTAAAGTGATGTCCCTCACTAAATCCGGAATCTGTGATTCATCCAGTTTGGCAATCTTGGAGATTTTATACCCGTGATTATAGAGTAAGGTTACATTTAGCAACTTCTGCAGGTTTACAATATCATAAGTCCTGATATTGGTATCGGTACGCTCAGGAGAGAACAGTTTATATCTTTTTTCCCAAATGCGGATGGTATGGGCCTTTATTCCCGAAAGGTTTTCCATGTCGCGGATGCTGAAAGATTTCTTTACGTTGTTCATCTTTTATTAAAAAACATTAAACAAATTTACAATTTTGACCGAGATGACCTACTTTTTTATCGTAAAATTTAGGAAAGAAATATGAATAAGATGGAGTTTTTGGAAAAAGAGAAGAAGTTTGGATGGTGGATAATGTGGTTCGATAAAGCCAAACCAATATCCTATATCCCTAATTATAGTCCAATAAAATCGATGTATTATTGAGGGATAAGTTGTACCTGTTTTTTAAACTCTGCTGTGTTATCGACGGACAAAGCTAAATTTCGATACTTCTTTTTTTGGCCATAAAGCCCTATCAATTCGTTCTCCTTTTTCAATCGGATAATAAGATTATGACTTTCCAGTTCTCCCAGAACCGATAATTTCCGGGTTTCTTTGTCCAATACAATGTCCTTAGAGGTAATTTCAATAGCATCGATGTCTTCAAGGTCAATGACCGTTTCCGCCATGATACCATAGCGAAGAAACAAACGATTTCCCTCAATAGAGCTGGGTCTTTTAAGCATGGATTTTAAAAATCCAAAAATCTGAATACCGGAATAAATACTTAAAAAAGTTACTGTATAGGCTGCAATGGTATTCCATTTGGCCAGCAGCATATGAAGGACAACCGTCTCAATGGAAACAATACATATAATGGCAATGAACAGGGCTATACTACCACTCTCTTTATAATGTGAGAATTCATTCTTCTTTAGTGCCCTTTTCCTCCAATATACAAATCCATAGTAAAAAACTGCCATTTCCATTACAACTGGCATTACCACCATTTTTGGAAGTATTTTTTGGCAGGTGCTCTTTAATGTGGTAAAAAAGTCAAAGGATTCTTTTCTATCCAGTTTAAACTGTTGGATGGCATTTCTAATATGATAACCTATGTAGAACAACACCAAAATTTCTACCACTGGGAGTGCCCAAGTTTTAACTAGGCCAAGGTAGTACTGATTTTCAAGGGGGAGAATAAGGGAACAAACTATAATTCCGAATATGAAAAAAGGAACAATGGTGGTTTTGGGGATAGTTGTTTTTCTAATGAGTAAAAAATAAACCAGAGGAGCGGTCAATACCAAATCCAGTGTTATCCCTATGGCCATGCTATCAGGATGGAGTATAAAGGCGGACGATTGGGCCAAGAATACCATCAACCCAATAATACATAAGGGTGTTCCAAAGATAATCAGTCCTTTTTGAAAATGTAAAGATCGATTCATTTCCAGTCTTTTATATAGTTGTGGTCATGGTTCTATCCATGATATACAAGGTAAGTAGAATGGATGGGAAATGAATGGAATACAGTAGAAAATACATGGGAGTTCGGGTTATAAAAACAAATCCCCAACAACATACTGTTGTTGGGGATTTTGGTGCCCACGACTGGAGTCGAACCAGCACGTCCTTACGAACACTACCCCCTCAAGGTAGCGTGTCTACCAATTCCACCACGTGGGCAGGCTTTTATGTTCAACGATTGTAACGGGGAATCGTTGAGGGGCACAAATATACTTCTTTTGTAAAAACCTCATCGCTACAAACTGCATTATCGTTTAGAAAATATGTCTTAATGCTATAGGTCCAGATTTCCGGCCAGTTGTTTTAGGATGATTTCGGATACTTTGGCCTGGAACTTGGCATTGCTGTGCCGTACTCGGGCATTGATGTAGTTCAATTGTGCCGTTCTGAATTCAATGGTGGGGATAATACCTATCCGATATTTTTCAACCGTGATATCCAAGTTCTCCTTGGCAATGCTTTCATTTTTTTCCTCCAATTCAATAAGGCTAATGTTGGTCAGGTAAGTTTGATAGGTGGTGCCTACCATGGCAATGAGCGATTGTTTTTGTTGGGCGATGGCAATCTCCGCATTTTCCACGGCCATCTTACCCAGTTTTTCATTACGGTTTTGGTTAAAACCATCAAAAAGGTTCAAGGTGGCCCCAAACCCATAGTTAAAGCCTCTGGAATCTGAGCTGGTGGTAAACCCCAAACTGGATTCCGTATGGCCAAAATTGTATCCCGTGGACACAAAAACCGAAGGATACCGTGATGCTTTTATCTGTTTCAGTTGCAGTTCGCTGATTCTTTTGTTGATGATTTCGGCTTGCAATTGGGGGTTTTCGGCGGCAACCCTGTTTTCCAGTTCTTCCAAGATCAAGGCTTGGTCCACAAAAATTTCGGGAGCGACCTGAAAATCAATTTTTAAATCCCGTGCCAATTGCTCGTTCAATTGAATCTTGGTATTCTTGTACAACTCCTGCTGACGTTGTATTTGGGTCTGGTCGGTATTCAGGTCCACTTGCGCATTGAGCACCTCCAATTTTGAGGCTTTTCCGATGGTAAAGCGGTTTTGGGCCAGTTCCACCCGTTGTTCGGATATGATCAAGGTGCTGTCCAAAGCGGACAATTGCTGTTGCTGTTGTACCAAATCGTAATAGGTGACCAGTACTTCGCCAACTTTGGTGAGGATGACCTGTTTTAGCTCGGCTTCCCCTAATTTTTGGGTTTCTTTGAGCTGTTCATGGTTGGCAAACATGCGGAACCCATCAAAGATGGTCCATTCCAAGGCCACTCCATAGTTGAGGTTCCTGTTTTTGGCATTGTCTAGTTCCACCTCGGTGCCATCCGATCGGACTTGGGACAAATTTTGTCTGCTATTGTTGTCGGAGATATTGGCATCTACTTGGGGAAGCATTCCCGCTTGTCCAGGACTGACCGAAAGTTCGTCCATCCTCAGGTCGTTTCGGGCCATTTTAACCTGATAGTTGTTTTCCAAAGCGATTTTCACCGCTTCATCCACGGTAAGAAGCTCTTGTGCCGTCCCTACAAAACAAACACCCAATCCAAATAAAAGGACATAAAATTTTAGACGAATCCCCATATTATGATGCTTCAAGAATTTTGAATTCTGGTCGAACGACCTTTTTCTTGGACCACATGAGATACAAAGCCGGAATCACAAATAAGGTGAGGACCAAGGAAAATAGAGTCCCACCAATGATTACGACCCCCATACCTGTTCTACTGGCCGATGCCGCACCCAATGAAAGGGCAATGGGCAAAGCTCCCAACGCAATGGTAAGACTCGTCATAAGGATGGGACGCAAACGCGATTCCGAAGCTCTCATGATGGCCTGCATTTTGGACAGTTCCTCTTCTTCCTGCAACTGATTGGCAAACTCCACAATAAGAATCCCGTTCTTGGTCACCAGTCCGATGAGCATAATGGTTCCAATCTGGCTGAAAATGTTCCACGTTTCCCCAAATAACCAGAGGGAGAACATGGCTCCCGCCACGGCCATGGGTACGGTTAGGATAATGATAAATGGGTCGATAAAGCTTTCAAACTGTGCTGCCAAAATCAAGAAAATCAATAAAAAGGCCAAACCAAAGGCAAAAATGGTATTGGAACTACTTTCCACAAAATCACGGGACTCTCCACCAAGGTCGGTGGTGAACGTTTCGTCCAATACACGGTCCTTGATGGTATTCATGGCATCAATGCCATCGCCAATACTCATACCTGGGGCCAAACTGGCGGAAACCGTGGCCGACATATATCGGTTGTTATGAAACAATTGAGGTGGACTACTGTGCTCTTCCGTGGTAACCAAATTGTCCAGTTGGATCAAAAGACCATCTTTACTTTTTACAAAAATGGAGGTGAGGTCCATAGGCTCATCACGATCCAATTTGTCAAACTGACCTATGACCTGATATTGTTTTCCGTTCATGAGGAAGTATCCGAACCGTTGTCCACTCAAGGACAACTGGAGGGTTTGGGCCACATCGCGTACAGATACCCCCAAGCTTTCCGCTTTTTCACGATCTATGGATACGTATAGCTCCGGTTTGTTGAATTTTAGATTGACATCCGAAAAAGAAAAGGTTGGGTCTTTTTCAACCTCGGCCATGAACTCAGGGATTTTCTCTTCAAGTTTTTCAAAGTTTTTCGCCTGGATGATAAATTGAATGGGTGGTCCACCGCGCCGGTTCACCGAAATGGTGGGGCGTTCGGAAACATTGGTTTTACCTCCAACAAAGACTTTGGCCCATTGGCCAAGATCATCCGCAATCTCTTTTTGGGAACGTTCCCGTTCACTGGGGTCCACAAGGGCAACGTTGGCACGACCACTATTTACAGAAGAGGTACCGAAACCAGGGGAGGTCAGTACCAAACTTACTTTCTTTTCTGGAATGGAATCGTTGATGAGCTCGGTGATACCCGTCATCAATTGGTCCATATATTCGTAGGACGACCCTTCAGGGGCGCTTACACTGAGTCGAACAAAATTACGATCGTCATAAGGTGCGGTCTCCTTCTGCAAAAGCGAATAGAACAGTACAATGAGTCCAATACAGCCAAACAATATGGGGAAACTGAGCCATTTTCGCTTCATGAATTGGCCCAATAGCTCCGCATAGGATTTGTTCATCGCCACAAAATATTTTTCCGTGACCTGATAGAACCGTGACCTACTTTGTTTTCCGGGCTTGGTCAAATAGGCATTCAACATGGGAGTTAGGGTCAAGGACACAAAGGCCGATACCAATACCGCAGCACCAAGGACCACCCCGAATTCCCGGAAGAGCCGTCCCACAAATCCTTCCAAAAAGATTACCGGCAAAAACACCGCGGCCAGGGTAATGGATATGGAGATGACCGCAAAAAAGATTTCTTTGGAACCCTTTATCGCCGCCTCAATGGGATTCATTCCTTCCTCCACTTTTTTATAGATGTTCTCGGTGACCACAATACCATCATCCACCACAAGTCCGGTGGCAAGCACAATGGCCAAAAGCGTCAAAACGTTTACGGAAAAACCGAACAGCCACATAAAAAAGAACGTGGCGATCAGCGAAACGGGAATGTCCAATAAAGGCCGAAGTGCCATGGACCAGTTCCTAAAGAATAGATAAATGACCAGGATAACCAGGACAATGGATATCAAAATCGTCTCGGCCACTTCGGTTACCGCTCTTCTGACAAATACGGTATCGTCTATGACCACGTTCAGCTTAAAATCCTTGGGAAGGTCCTTTTTCAGTCTTTCGTACTCCTCATAAAAGGCATCGGCGATTTCAAGATAGTTGGTCCCGGGTTGCGGCACCACGGCAATGGCTACCATGGGCTGCCCTGAATCGCTCATTTTGGTCTCCATGTTTTCCCCTTCCAGACTTGCTTTTCCAATATCCTTGAGCTGTACCAGTTTTTCGCCATCGGCAAGGATGATGATATTGTTGAATTCTTCTTCGGTATTGAGATTCCCCAAGGTCTTAACGGTCAACTCCGTGTTTTTACCAGTAAGTTTTCCCGAGGGGAGTTCCAAGTTTTGGGCCAATAGGGCACTTCTTACATCGGCCACGGTAAGGCCATAGGAGGCCAGTTTTAAGGGGTCTATCCACAAGCGCATGGCATAGCGGCGTTGTCCCCAGATCTGTACGCTACTTACCCCTGGAATGGTCTCTATACGCTGGGCAAGGACATTTTCGGCATAATCGGAAAGTTCCAGAATGTTCTTGTTGTCACTCTGTACCGTCATGGAAATGATGCGTTGTGCATCGGCATCGGCCTTGGATACCACGGGTGGCGCGTCCAAGTCTTCGGGAAGGCTTCGGACTGCTTGGGAAACCTTGTCCCGCACATCATTGGCGGCATCTTCCAGATTTTTGTCCAAATCAAACTCAATACTGATGGAACTGGAACCTTGCACACTGGATGAGGTGATGTTCCGTATCCCATCAATGGAATTGATGGCCTTTTCCAAAGGCTCCGTGATCTGTGATTCAATGATGTCCGCATTGGCCCCTGAATAACTGGTCCGTACCGATACCATGGCAGGGTCTATGGATGGAAATTCCCGAACCCCCAAAAATGTATAGCCAATGATTCCGAACAGAATGATGGAAATGTTCATCACAATGGTCAGGATGGGCCGTTTGATGCTTATCGTGGAAAGGTTCATTGCGCCGCGGTCAAGGGTTCAAACTCTTCTAAAACAACCTCTACGGGAGCTCCGTCCTTCAAGGCCATTACCCCATAGGTCAAAACGGTGTCCCCGGGATGGAGATTGGAAAGCACCTGTACCGCTTTTCCGGTACGCGAACCGGTCTCCACATCAATTTCCTTGGCTTTTCCGTCTTTAAGCACAAAAATCTTCTTTCCGTTCTGTACGGGAATCAAGGATTCTGATGGCACCAACAAGGCATCGTCCAAAGTCTCCAAGGGAAGGCTTACATTGGCATAGGCCCCTGGGTAAAGTTTCCTGTTCCTGTTGTCCATTTTTGCCCGCATTCTAAGGGTTCTGGTGGCAATGTCCACCTCTGGGTCAATGGCGTATATGGTAGCGTTGTATTCTTCCCTGGAATCCGATGTGGTAAAGGAAAGTACTGTGCCCACGCTTACTTGGGAAGCATATTTTTCGGGAATGGAAAATGTGATCTTCAACTCGTCCGTATTCACCAATTTGGCTATAGTGGTCGATGGCGTTACATAGGTCCCTTTAGATATGGAACGTAATCCGATGGTTCCTGAAAAAGGTGCTCTTACCGTGGTTTTTGATAACTGTGCGGCAATGAGTTCCGATTCGGCATTGGCCGATTGGAAGTCTGCACTGGCGATGTCGTATTCCTCTTGGCTTATGGCCTGTTTCTCCAAGAGCAGTTTGGCTCTTCTTTCGTTTTCAGAGGCCAGTTTCTTTGCGGTTTGCGCTTTGGAAAGCTGGGCTTGAAGTTCAATGTCATTTACCTTGAACAGTACCTGTCCTTGGGATACCTTGCTTCCCTCCTTGAAGTTGATACTTTCCACCACGCCGGAAATTTCACTGCGTAGGTCTATCTGTTCATTGGCTTCCAAAGTACCGGAAAGCGATATATTATCTTTAAAGGTCTTGGGTCTTAAAACCATTCCTTTCACCGTAGTGATTGCGGGACCACTTGGAGCTGATTTTTGGACACTGTTGTTGGACTTGATTCTGTAGGCTATGAGGGCGCCCAATCCAACAACAAAAAGGGCATAAACAATATGTTTCGTCTTCATGAATATCGATGTATGGCAAATACCACAAAAGCCCATGATCGGGCTTGTCCAAAGATAGCCCTAATGGCCTAATCTGTAGAAAGGTAAAAAGTTAAATGTCCTATTTTTCTGTAAACGTCTTAATACCTCGGGCCAACGACGGAAACCCACCCCTTAACCGTAAAAATCCCCTATTTGAGGATAGGTGTCGAGAATGCTTTGGATACCCTTGATTTCCTTTCAAATCCCCATGGAATGGGGGTTTTGGACCTGTTCCATCAAAAAATGGGGAAAATGTTATTTTTTTTCCAAAAGAAATAAATGCCCTGAAAAGTTCATAATTTTGCACATCCTATTTTATAATGTAACGGTAAAACCGAAATGAAGACCTCCCTCGCCCTAGCTTTTTATGCAATTTCCCTAACCTTTGTTTTTGCTCAAGATGTACCACAAGATTCCTTAAACACTTTACAGGAGGTGGTGCTTATAGAGCAAGGAATAGAGAAAAGGGCTGTGGGCATAACCCCGTCCAGTTCCATTGGGATAAAGGAAATAGAAAAGTTTGGTCCGTTGGACATTGCCTCTTCCATCAATCAAGTTTCTGGAGTGTACCTGCTCTCGGGAGCATTGAATACCAACAGGATTACCATACGGGGGGTAGGAGCGCGTACACCTTATGGTACGGATAAGCTTCGTTTATACTTTAACAATATCCCGGTCACCAACGGAACGGGTTTTTCAACCATTGAGGCCTATGACTTGGAAAATGTTGGGGCAGTTGAAATCATAAAAGGCCCCAAGGGGTCCACTTTTGGGACCAATTTGGGAGGAGCGATCATTCTCAATACCAAAGCTCCGGAGGTGGGCAAGACATTTTTGACGAATTCCCTAACTGTGGGTTCGTATGAGATGTTCAAGAACAATCTGGCGTTTCGGCATTCCGAAAAAAACTTCAACTTGAGTCTCAGCTATAATCATTTGAAAACGGAGGGGTATCGACAGAACAACCAGTTTGAAAGGGATGGCATTTTACTTACTTCATCCGTAGTGTTGGGAGGCAAGAGCAAGTTGGATTTTATGCTCAATTATATAGATTACACGGCTGGAATCCCCAGTTCCATCAACCAAACCGATTTTGAAGAAAACCCCACCAATGCAGATGGCAACTGGTTGGCGGCACAAGGTTTTGAGGCCAACAAATATACCTTGACCGGGGTTACGCATACCTATGAATTCAATCCGGGTCTAAGGAACAGGACAAGCCTTTTTTACACCTATTTGGATCACTATGAACCCCGCCCGTTCAATATCTTGGATGAGTTTACCAACGGATTTGGCCTCAGGTCGGTCTTTGATGGAAAGTTCCTCTCCGGCCATTTTACCTTGGGAACCGAAATTTATAATGATGAATACCACTGGGGCACTTTTGAGAATCTGTTCCGGGACAATGAGGGTGTTGGAAGTGTTCAGGGAGATAGGCTGAGCAACAATACGGAGTTTAGAAGGCAGTTGAATCTTTTTGGGACTTTTGAACTTCCCTTGGACAAGAATTTGACGGCGCAGGTTGGATTGAACCTCAATAAGACCAAATACGATTTTAGGGATCTGTTCAACAGTGGGGAGGCCAATACATCGGCCGATCGTGATTTTGATGCTATCCTATCACCAAGCTTGGAACTTCAGTACAAATTGGACCAAGGGTTTGTATATGCCAATGTGAGCAGGGGATTTTCCAATCCTGGATTGGAGGAAACCTTGACGCCCGAAGGGGTTATCAATCCTGATATTGCCCAAGAAAAGGGGATAAGCTATGAGCTTGGAGGTCAATTTGGACTGTTCAACGACGCCTTGCAACTTTCGGCCAACCTCTATACCATGCGGATCAAGGATCTTTTAGTGGCCCAACGGGTGGGAGAAGACCAATATATAGGGAAGAATGCGGGTAAGACCCGTCACCAAGGCTTGGAGTTGGATGCGAGGTATGCCATTTCGGTCACCAATACATTTTTGTTAACCCCTTATTTGAGCTACACGCTGAACGATCACAGTTTTATTGATTTTGTTGATGGCGATAACGATTACAGTGGAAACCCATTGACAGGCGTGCCAAAACATAGGCTCAGCTCCGGGTTGGATATGGTTCATGATAGTGGGGTTTCCCTTAACATATCGCATCAGTACGTGGATGATATTCCACTAACGGATGCCAATAGCTTGTCCAGTGAGTCCTATAATGTGTTCAGTCTTTCTTCCAAATATGCCGTTCCCATGGGCAAGAATTTCAAATTGGGCTTAAATGCAGGGGTAAACAATGTATTTGATACCAATTACGCTGGGTCTGTATTGATCAATGCAGTGGGTTTTGGTGGAAACCTGCCCCGCTATTACTATCCTGCCAATGGTAGGAATTACTACGGTAAAATAGGGGTTACCTATCTATTTTAACCCTAGAGGGCATAAAATGTATAGGTAATGGTCCAGGTGAATACCTCGCCGGGGTCCGCTTTTACATTAATGTATGGTTGGGGGCAAATAGTTTGTGGTGCCGACCAAACGGCTAAGGACGATATGGGTTGATCACAGGTGATTCGCACCCCGATTCCAGCGTCGTGGTTTTCCAGTCTGATGTCATAATCCTTTGGGTCATTGGGGTCAAAACCAAAAGCCGGACGAATCTGTGCAAAGTCATCAACAAGTGCTTTGGTGAACACTACTTTGTTGTCCTCGATTTTGGCATAATCCCCTAGACCGGTCTCCTCTGGTGAAGAAGCATAAGGCACACCATCCTTATCGGTTAGGGTAAACGGAAAAGTTACGGAATAGCCTGGGCCAATGGAAAGATTGTCTATCACAAAAAAATTATGGTTGTTCACCAAACTCTCAATAGGCAGTTTTCCTGTGTTTTTAAATCGATGTTGCAGTACCAGCTGAGGCTTTCCTTTGGTCAGTTTCACCTTTTTTTCATAGCTATACGAATAGCTGTCAGAGGTTATCTCATGACGGAACGTAACGGCATTGGATCGCACCTTTACTTTTCTTTTGCCATGATCGATAATATCATAGGTCTTGGAAAATGAGTGCTTGTCCCCGTCATCCTTTTTGAGCAGACCTACCCCGATCTTCAAAAATGCTTCACCCGTAGTGGCTTTTTCAAAACCTACTGCCTTAAAATCTTCTACTGGTCCCATAATGGCATCGTGCGATAAGGGGTCATAACCCTGGAACCATTTGCCAAAATAGGTGTGGTCCTTGTATTCCAACTTGGGAATGATTCCCGCCCAGTCGAATCGGGAGGCGCGGTAATACCCCTTGTCCTTATCTGGGAGATATAGGGTTGCGGAGACATCACCATTGCTTATTTCTACTTGGGGTACTTGTTGTTGGGCCCATCCGAAGGTGGTGAGCAATCCAAGGAAGCATACAATTCGTTTGCTATTTTTCATTTGATGGAATGTGGGTTTGAACTCTAAAATAAGGTAAAAGCAAAACAATTTTGATGCGTTGGCATTGGGTTGTTACGGATGATTCGTTTTCTGGGACTTTTGTTCCAAAAATCAACCAAACCTTTTTTAGGACGGTATCGCCATAAGAGGAATGTTCTTTTCTCGATTTATAACAAAAAAGCAATGGATTTTACGATGTACATGTTGTATTTTTCAGTTTTAATAGGTGTTTGCAACAATGGCAAGGCCAAAATATTCCCAGAACAGCATGAACCCAAAAAGTAAAGCCCTTTCAAAAAATCTGTATAGGTTTACGATAATCATCCTTGTCACCACCATTTGTTTATTGGGGTGTAGGCAAAATAATTCCGCAGGGGATAAGACCGAAGTGACTGCATTTGTTGGGGCAAACATCATTGATGGAACGGGAGCCGAAACCATCAAGGGAGGTGTTCTTTTGGTGGAGCAGGGTAAAATTATAGGAATAGGAACAAAGGAGTCCATTACAGTTCCCGCAGGAGCTTCAATTGTGGAGGTGAACGGAAAGACCATAATACCTGGGATTATTGATGCCCATTGCCATGTGGGTTTGGCCAATGGCCTGCAGACGGGGTATAGCGGAGAAAATGTGGTGAAACATCTAAATACCTATGCAAGGTATGGGATTACCACCTTGGTTTCCCTAGGGGACGGAACAGAGATTTCGGCAGAACTTCGGAACAAGCAAAACGTGCCGACCTTGAATAGGTCCAGACTTTTTATAGCAGGAGAGGTTATCTCTGGGGACACCAAGGGAGATGTCAGGGAAATCATTGATCATAACGATTCGCTCAAAGTGGATTTTATGAAGATACGGGTAGATGATGTCCTCGGCACCTCACCAAAAATGACCGAAGACATTTATAAAGCGGTAATTGAGTATTCCCATGAATTGGGGTATCGGGTGGCCTCGCATATTTTTTATCTGGAAGATGCCAAAAATGTATTGCGGGCAGGTACCGATTACATAGCGCATAGCGTTCGGGATACACTGGTGGATGAGGAATTTATCACATTGATGAAAGAAAACAAGGTGTATTATTCCCCAACTTTGATGCGGGAAGTGTCCACCTTTGTCTTTGGGGGTGAACCCGATTATTTTACCGATCCCTTTTTTACCAAGGAGGTGAATGCTGCCACCATTGCGGAATTACGTAATCCGGAACGTATGGAAAGTATTGCCAAGAGTGCCAGTGCCCAAGCATATAAGGCAGCGCTGCCCACGGCCATGAAAAACCTGAAGCGGCTATCGGATGCGGGAGTCACTATTGTCATGGGGACGGATAGTGGACCTGCAGGTCGATTCCCCGGGTATTTTGAACATTTGGAAATGGAAATGATGGTAGATGCCGGCATGTCGCCCATGGAAGTGATCATGGCATCCACGGCGAATACGGCCAAGGTGATGAAATTGGAAGGCGTTGGTTCCTTGGAACAGGGCAAATGGGCAGATTTTATAGTTCTGGACAAAAACCCGTTGGAAGACATATCCAATACAAGGACTATTTCCTCCGTTTGGATTGCGGGAAATAAGGTGTCGGATAAGAAGTAACCATTTTACACCTGAGGAATTTTAAAGAGGATGCTGTTCCACTAACTCCAGTCTTTTCACAATGGTATTTTTTTTCAGGAGGGTACCTGGGGACAAAACCGCATTGGCACCTATTCGGGAATTATCACCCACCAAAGCCCCAAATTTTTTGACCCCAGTTGGAATGATTTCGCCTTCAAAATTTAATACAATCTCCTTATCGTTTCTTTCATTGTAGTGGTTGGCTGCTATGGAGCCTGCTTCAAAATTCACATTTGAACCAATGATGCTGTTCCCAACATAATTTAAATGGGCAATGGCAGTGTTTGAGAATATGAGGCTACCCTTGATTTCAGTGGAAGGCCCAATTTTTACCGACCGATCTAAAAAGACCCCTTCCCTAAAATAGGCATGGGCCCCTATATGACAATTTTCCATAACGATGGTGGGATGTTTAAAAGTGACCCCTTGTTCCACAATGGACGATTTATGGATGGCCACATCGTTTTCAATCTCAAAATCTGTTCCAAGCAACGGTAAAATATCAAGGATGATTTCTTTTAAGTTCGTTGTGACCTCCCAGGGTGAGGTAAATTTTTTTAAACGGTCATAAAAAGGAATATCAGCAATAAAATCCCGAATGTCTATCATGAATATTGAAGATTTAAGGAAATGACATTTTCTTTGTTTGGATACTGGAGAGGTATTTTTAGTATACCAAATGTAGATGCCCAGTACCCTTGTCTTTGCTAATTTAACGTATAAATTCCAATTTGTCCATGTAGGTTTTCATACCTTTGAAGCCTACATGGGGTGTCCTGGAGAACAGGGCTGAGATTATACCCGGAAGTTGACCACTTCGCACCTGATCCAGATCATGCTGGCGTAGGGATTTTGGCAAACGTGCTTTGCGCGTGTTCCATTAGGGGTTCCCATGGTTTGTTTGGATAATGGATAACCCGGTTAAATGGAATTACTTTCACAACTTACTTTATTGCAATGGGTGGGAACAGGCTTTGGTGTGGTCCAAGTCCTTTTGGCCCGTCAGAACAATATCCATAACTATCTGTTTGGCATCGTTGCCATTTTGATCAGTATGTGGGTGTTGTATCAATCCAAATTGTATGCAGATATCTTGTTGAACCTGTACTATCTGGTCATGAGTATCTACGGCTGGTTCTATTGGAAAATGGGAAAGCAAAAACAGGAAACCCCAATTTCGTATTCCACCAAAAATGAGCATGGGATTGCCATGGGAATTGTTGTGGGCTGTTTTGTGTTGATGGCCTATTGGCTGGGGCAACATACCGATTCGGATGTTCCGTACTGGGATGCCATGGTCTGTGCCTTTGCATGGGCCGGAATGTGGCTCATGGCCAAACGAAAGATTGAAAACTGGATATACTTGAACATCAGCAACCTGATATCCATCCCACTATTGATCTATAAAGGATTGTACATCTATGCAGGTTTAACGGCCTTTTTGTTCATCGTGGCCGTATCGGGTTATATCAAATGGAGAAAAATACTTGCAGATGAAATTGAAGGACAACATGCAAAGGCTTAGGGAGCTCTGCTTTGGAAAGGAAGAACTCCCCAAAGAGGTTTTGGAAGGAATTTCCAAGGAAAACCTATGGAACTTATGGGTGCCCAAGTCGTATGGTGGATTGGAATTGAGCTTGACCGATGGATTGAAAACGTTAAGACATCTGGCCCAAGTGGATGGGAGCTTGGGGTGGACCGTGACCCTGTGCTCCGGGGCGAATTTCTTTATTGGGAACTTGCCCAAGGAAACGGCTGATGAACTATTCAACAACCCAAAAGAACCCGTTTGTTTTGGGGGTAGTGGGGGAGTGTTTGGCACAGCCGAGAGAAAAGGGGACGGATACATTATTAACGGAATCTGGAAATATGCCACGGGTGCCCCCTATCTTACCCATTTTACCCTGAGTGCAAAAATCCAAGAAGAGGGAAAGGATGTGCTCAATGAAGCGGGTGAGACCATGGTACGTTGTTTTGTTTTGGACCGAAAGGATGTAAAGGTCATTAAGGATTGGAATACCATGGGGTTGAAGGCGACCGCTACCCATTCCTTTGAAGTATCTTCCAAATGGGTAGATGAAAAGTATAGCTTTGTCTATAACCAATGGTACCATCCACAGAACATCTTTAAAATCCCTTTTGGGATATTTGCCGATTTGACCCTTTGGGTCAATTATGTAGGTATGGCAGCCCATTATATGGAAGAAGCCGAAATGGTATTGGGGCCGAATGAAATGTTGGAGAAATTGAAAGAAGTTGTGTCCCGGTCAGATGAAAAAATAGGTGGTTGGGCAAAACGGACCGAAGATAACATCAATTTGGAAGATGGGTTCCCGGAAGATTGGATTCGTGAAGTTCATAGTGAAGCTTCAGCTTCGGTTAAGACCATTTCGGAATGCATGATGGAGGTCTACCCTTTGTTGGGGATTAGAGGGTGCAGTAATAGGCACCAATTGAACCATGTGTTCAAAGATTATTTTACGGCCACCCAACACCATATTTTCAGTACCAAAGTGGTGTAAGGGTAAAAATGGCGTAATTTTTAAGGGAAATGAGTCTTTTGGACCAAAATTTAAAATGCAAAAGAGCCAAAAAAACAAAATCCTGTAAGTCTTTCAACGTACAGGATTTTTTGGAAGTGACCTGACTGGGGCTCGAACCCAGGACCCTCTCCTTAAAAGGGAGATGCTCTACCAACTGAGCTATCAGGTCAAAATTTCAATGCTTGGCTGTCTCGCTAAGCGGGTGCAAATATAACATCAATAATCTATTTTCCAAAAGTGAATTAATGATAAATTTGTGTTTTTTTGAAATCGTATTTAAATCGGATGTATGAGAATAGTTTTGATGGGGTATATGGCAAGTGGTAAGTCCTCCGTTGGAAGGTTGTTGGCCAGGGATTTACAGATGGAATTTGTGGATCTGGACGATTATATTGAAGGGGAGCAACAAAAATCTGTGAAATCCATTTTTTCGGAGCACGGAGAGATTTTTTTTAGAAAATTGGAACACAAGATGCTTTCCCAAGTACTGGATGGGAAGGAGAACTTGGTACTGTCCACTGGAGGGGGAACACCATGTTATTCCGGAAATATGGATACTATTTTGGAAAAATCGGATCATTCCATTTATCTACAGTTGTCCATACCCGCCTTGGTGGAACGACTTAAAAAAGAAAAGGAGCAGAGACCCTTGGTGAGGAATATAGAAGATGCCGATTTGCCCGAGTTTGTTGGAAAACACCTTTTTGAAAGGAGGACGTACTACGCGCAGGCGAAGCATATTGTGGCATGCGATGGGAAGAACCTGGATGAGGTGGTTGCCGAAATCAAAGGACTACTCTAAGTAGACGATATCGTTTTTGGGTTTGAACTCCACTTTGATGTGTTCATTCAAGGAGGTAGAAAGTGAAATTCCCTTAAAATCGGCCTTAATAGGATATTTTTTATGGTTCCTATTGACCAGCACGGCAGTTTTTAACTGTTTAATGGGGGTTTTCAAAAAATGGTGCACACCATAGATCAAGGTGGTACCGGAGTTGAGGACATCATCCACCAAAACAATGGATTTATTCTTATAGTCATCTTCCGGAATTGAGGTTTCCACACCACTTTTCAAGGGATTCTTCTTATCCATGCTCACCTTGCAGAGTACAATCTGTGCCTCCGTGATTTTTTTAAGGATGGTCACTATCTTTTTGGCAAAATCGTTCCCTCCTCCATTTACGCCTGCCACTACAATCTCCTTTTCATCCACATTGGTCTCATAGATTTGGTAGGCAATCCGTTTAGCGATATGCTGAATCTGATCGTGGGTAAGAATGTGGTTTTTCATGAAATGGATTAATTCATTCAAAGATATGAAAACAGACTATTCGGACTCATCCAAATAATCATCAATATCCCTTCTGTCCTTTTTGGTAGGGCGTCCCAATCCCTTTTTTCGGTAGTGGGTCTTGGCAAAGCTGAGCAATTCGTTGTGCTCAAAAGCTTCCTTGGGCGTGGTATCCTTTCGGTAAATGTCCACCAATTTGGCCCCGACCCTGCTTTCCGGGATGTCCAAAACGGTAAGTTGATAGTCTATTTGATTTTTCCGAAGCACAATTTTGTCCATGGGGAATACCTCCCTGGAAGGTTTCACCGCACTGCCATTTACCTTGACCTGGCCTTTTTTAACAGCCGTGGAGGCAACGTTCCGTGTTTTGTAGTATCTAATGCACCAAAGGTACTTGTCTATCCGCATGATCTCTGCAAATCTTTGTTAACGCACTGAGCAAAAATAGCGGAAAATTGTATCTTGCGCAGCTAAATGACACACTTGATGAGATACGGGATTTTGGTTTCTTTATTTTTAACATTTGCTTTTTTCTCATGCAAAAAGGATGATGATGGGGTTGAGACGGTTCCGCCAAGGGACTTGTCCGAAGTAGCCTTGGAGGATGACGATGAGATAAAAGAATATTTACAGACCCATTTCTATAATTATGAAGAGTTTGAAAATCCACCGGCAGGTTTTGACTACAAAGTCAAGGTAGATACCATTGCCGGGGACAATTCAGATAAGACCCCAATTTCGGAATCCCCGCTCTTAAAATCCGCAACGGCCACCGTATCGGCTTCTGAGTTCGGTATTTCTGATGGTGATGAGGATATTGTGCATACCTATTACTATCTGGTGGCCAGGGAAGGTGAAGGGGAGCATCCCACTGTAGCCGATTCCACCTATGTGTTATATGAAGGCTATAGATTGGATGGTACTTTATTCGATAGTGCGATCAGCAGCGGGACTTGGTTTGATCTGCAAGGGACCATAAGTACTGCCGGAGCCATTAAAGGGTTTCAGTTTGGGTTGACCCATTTTAAATCCGGAGACGGTATAATTGATAATCCTGATGGAACTTTTGAAGTCCAGGGGTTTGGTTCAGGAATGATTATCATGCCTTCTGGATTGGCCTATTTTAGTAGCGCCCAAGTAGGAGAGAGTTATGCACCCATTATATTCAATATTAATTTATTGGTGGTGAATACCGCCGATCATGATGGGGACGGTGTGCCAAGTATTGAAGAGGATAGGAATGGAAACAAGAATTTATTTGATGATGATACGGATGAGGATAATGCCCCCAACTATTTGGATGGTGATGATGATGGTGATGGTGTCTCTACAAGAAGTGAGATAACCGATGAAAATGGGGCGATTATTATACCATACCCAGACGCAGATAATGACGGTATCCCGGATTATTTAGACCCCGATACCAATTAGGAAAAAGATATAAAATAAAAAGGGCCCGTCATTGACGGGCCCTTTTTTGTGGAATCAAATTTCCCCTATAATTTTAAGGATAGCGCAAAGATGACCTGTGAAGGTCTCGAGTCTACCCTACCAGATATGTCCGTAATGTTATCACCGATAAACTCAGCCTCNGGGCCCTTTTTTGTGGAATCAAATTTCCCCTATAATTTTAAGGATAGCGCAAAGATGACCTGTGAAGGTCTCGAGTCTACCCTACCAGATATGTCCGTAATGTTATCACCGATAAACTCAGCCTCGTTCTTGGAGAACCCACGCTCATAGCGTACATCCAAACCAACTTTTCCCAAATTGACGCCTACACCGGTATTGAGACCAACCGTAAAGTCGTTCTGGACATCCTCCACCTCAAGGTCTCCCAAATCGTTTTTAAGGGTATACTGGAATGCAGGTCCCGCGAAAATGTGCAAAGGGCCAATGATTTTGTACCCCAATAGTACGGGTAGATCTAATTTTGAGATGTCATAGTCTTGGGAATCACCGTCCACCTCATAGCTACTTTTGGTTTTGGAGTATACCAATTCGGGCCTAAGATAAATCTTTGGGAAATCCAATTTTCCCCAGAAGCCCACATGGTAACCCGCCTTTCCTTCGCCGCCATCCACGATGTCCTGTCCGGAATCGCCAACAGAGCTTATCAAATCCCCGTTCTTGTTGTAGCTTAAACCTGCTTTAATACCAAATCCTGAACCGCTTTGGGCAATTGCGGCAGACCCCAATAGGGCCATTGCTGCCACTAGAAGTGTTTTTTTCATAAGTATTTCGTTTTAATGGATTGAAGAATATCACACAAAAGTGATACCGAAAATTATTTTCGCTTCAATACCCTTAAAACGGCAGCCTCAATGGCTTTATTGTTCAACCCGTATTTCTCCATGAGTTGGTCCGGGGTGCCACTTTCCCCAAAAGTATCTTGGGTGGCCACAAACTCTTGAGGTGTGGGAAGGTGTGTGCCCAATACCCTGGAAACACTTTCGCCAAGACCTCCCAAAAAGTTGTGTTCCTCCGCGGTGACCACACATCCCGTTTTCTTGACGGAAGCCAAAATAGCGGCATCATCCAAAGGTTTGATAGTGTGTATGTTGATCACTTCAGCGGAGATACCTTGTTTTTCCAAACTTTCCGCAGCCAAAAGGGATTCCCAAACCAAATGTCCGGTGGCAATGATGGTCACATCGGTACCTTCATTGAGCATGAGGGCCTTGCCAATTTCAAACTTTTGGTCCACAGGGGTAAAGTTGGCCACTTTGGGTCTTCCAAAGCGAAGGTAAACAGGACCGTCGTGTTCGGCAATGGCAATGGTGGCGGCTTTGGTCTGGTTAAAGTCGCAAGGGTTGATCACCGTCATGCCCGGCAACATTTTCATAAGACCGATATCTTCCAAAATCTGGTGGGTAGCACCATCTTCACCCAAGGTAAGCCCTGCGTGCGATGCACAGATTTTCACATTTTTACCCGAATAGGCTATGGATTGACGAATTTGGTCATACACCCTGCCTGTGGCAAAATTGGCAAAGGTGGAGGCAAATGGAATCTTTCCGCCAATGGTCAATCCAGCGGCCATGCCCATCATGTTGGCCTCTGCAATCCCTACTTGAAAGAAACGCTCGGGATTCTCCTCAATAAAGGTTTCAATTTTCAATGAACCTATCAAATCGGCACAAAGCGCCACTACATTGGGGTTGGTTCTGCCCAATTCTGTCATTCCTGCTCCGTATCCGCTTCGTGTATCTTGTTTTCCTTGATCTGTATATTTTGTCATCTTGTGAGGTCTTCAGAATTAATAATCGCCTAAGGTTTCAGGGTTTTGTGCCAATGCGGTGGCCAATTGCTCATCATTGGGAGCTTTTCCGTGCCAGGCATGGGTGTGCATCATAAAATCTACGCCATTGCCCATCTCGGTGGTCATGACAATACATACCGGCTTCCCTTTTCCGGTTCTACTTTTGGCTTCTTTGAGTCCAGCAATGACCTGTTCCAAATCGTTGCCGTTTTCAATCTCCATCACATCCCATCCAAACACCTTGAATTTTTCAGCAACATCGCCCAAGGGCAATACGTCTTCGGTAGACCCATCAATTTGTTGTCCATTTCGGTCAACGGTGGCAATCAGGTTGTCCACTTTATTCCCTGCGGCATACATAATGGCCTCCCAGTTTTGACCTTCTTGAAGTTCACCGTCTCCATGTAGGCTATACACCAAATGGTCATCGCCATTGAGTTTTTTGGCCAACGCAGCTCCAATGGCCACGGACATCCCTTGACCCAATGAACCCGAAGCTACACGCACACCGGGCAGCCCCTCATGGGTAGTGGGGTGTCCTTGTAGGCGTGAATCCAGCAATCGGAACGTGTTTAGTTCATCAATAGGGAAATAGCCCCTTCGTGCCAGTACACTATAAAATACAGGAGAAATATGTCCATTGGATAAAAAGAAGAGATCTTCCCCGATTCCATCCATATCAAATCCTTCCTTGAGGTCCATAATTTCGTTGTACAGAGCAACAAAAAACTCGGTACAGCCCAAAGAGCCTCCCGGGTGTCCGGAATTTACCTTGTGGACCATTCGTAAAATGTCCCTTCGTACTTGGGTCACTAAATCCTGTAATTCTTGTGTATTTGGCATTAGTATAAATTTAAAGCCCAAAAGTAACCGCATTCATTGGGCTAAACAAGTGGAAATGGAAGATTTAATCAAAGACTTTGCACACAAACTTTATTTTTTTGTTAAGGAACGGGGAAAATGAGTTGGCTATATTTGCGGTCTTAAACAAATGCATTGAAATTTACCTTAGTACAAAAGGATACCAAAAGTAAGGCCAGGGCCGGGGAAATGACCACGGACCACGGTACCATCCAGACCCCTATTTTTATGCCGGTGGGCACAGTGGCCTCCGTAAAAGGGGTGCACCAACGGGAATTGACGGATGAGATCAATCCCGATATTATTTTGGGAAACACCTATCATCTATACTTGAGACCGGGGACCAGTATTTTGCAACAAGCTGGGGGACTGCACAAATTTATGGGGTGGGAACGCCCTATTTTAACAGATAGTGGGGGGTATCAGGTCTATTCACTTTCGGATAATCGAAAGATCAAGGAAGAAGGGGTCAAGTTTAAATCGCACATTGATGGTTCCCATCATGTCTTTACCCCCGAAAATGTGATGGAGATACAACGGACCATAGGGGCGGATATCATCATGGCTTTTGACGAATGTACCCCATACCCGTGCGATTACAATTATGCCAAACGATCCATGCATATGACCCATAGGTGGTTGGATCGTTGTATGGCACATCTGGAAAAGCTTCCGTATACCTATGATTATACCCAAACCTTTTTTCCTATTGTCCAAGGTTCCACCTATAAAGATTTGAGAAAACAATCCGCAGAGTATATTGCTTCCGTAGGGGCAGAAGGGAATGCCATTGGAGGTCTATCGGTAGGGGAACCTGCTGAGGAAATGTACGAAATGGCCGAGCTGGTCTGTGATATCTTGCCGGAAGACAAACCACGCTATCTCATGGGAGTGGGAACACCTATTAATATTTTGGAGAATATTGCCTTGGGTGTGGATATGTTCGATTGTGTAATGCCTACCCGGAATGCCCGAAATGGGATGTTGTTCACGGCGCACGGGACCATCAATATCAAGAACAAAAAGTGGGAAAATGATTTTTCACCCATTGATGAGATGGACATCACTTTTGTGGACACCGAATATTCCAAGGCGTATTTACGACATTTGTTTGCCGCCAATGAGTATTTGGGCAAGCAGATAGCCACCATTCATAACCTTGGTTTTTATTTGTGGTTGGTGCGAACCGCAAGAGAACGTATTTTAGCAGGGGATTTCCTGGAATGGAAAAACCAGATGGTACAACAAATGGATAAAAGACTGTAATGCTCACCATACTTGACAGGTACATCTTAAAGCGTTATTTGGTCACCTTTTTGGGGATGCTGATGCTTTTTGTTCCCATTGGTATCATGGCAAATTTGGCGGAAAAGATCGGCAAGATCATAGACAATGAGGCCCCTTTAAGTGAGGTAATCGTGTTCTATGGCAACTTTACCTTGGTGATTGGGAATTTGCTGCTACCTGTGTTTTTGTTCCTCTCCATCATATTCTTTACCTCAAAACTGGCCAGTAATACGGAGATTGTGGCCATTTTAAGCTCTGGGGTGTCTTATGGCCGTTTTTTGAGGCCCTACTTGATTGGGGCCACCTTGGTGGCCATCCTTATATTTATGATGGGAATGTTCATTGTGCCCCATGCCAGTATCGGCTTCAATGAGTTTGAATACAAATACTTTAAAAAGGGTAGGCAGGACCGGGTCACGGACAATATCTACAATCAGCTCAATGAAAATGATTACATCTATGTGAGCAGTTTTGACCCCAACCGTAAAATAGGGTACAACTTTACGTATGAGCATTTTGATTCCATAAAACAACTGGACTATAAAATTTCGGCAAGCAATATCAGATGGGTGGAAAATGACAGTTTATACCGATTGACCAATTACACCAAACGAAAATTGCGCAATGGGGTGGAACTTATAGAGACCAAAAGGAGGTTGGACACCCTGTTCACCTTCAAACTGGACGACCTTACCCCGGTATCCTATGTAGCGGAGACCAAGAACCTATTTGAGCTCAATGACTTTATAGAAGATCAGAAGAGTAAAGGAGCGTCCAACGTAAATGCCTATGTCTTGGTCAAATATAAAAGATGGGCCTTGCCTATTGCGGCCTTTATCCTAACGATAATAGCGGTAGCGGTTTCCTCGGTAAAACGCAGAGGGGGAATGGGGCTTAATTTGGCCTTTGGTATTGGGGTGGCCTTTGTGTATATATTCTTCGACAAGGTTTTTGGCACCTTGGCGGAGCAATCAGGTTTTTCTCCGTTGTTGGCCGTGATCATCCCCAATCTCATTTTTGGGATTTTTGCGGTTTATATGCTCATGAAAGCCAAGCGATAATTTTAGAAATGGACGTATTTGTCTAACGTTAAATGAGTTGGATGATTTCTTCAAGTAATGCATAAAGTTTTATATTTGTCCCCACTATTTTTAAGAATCGAACTTCCATGGAGTATTTAGATTTTGAACTTCCGATCAAAGAACTTGAAGACCAACTTCAAAAATGTATGGTGATTGGAGAAGAAAGTGACGTTGATGTAACGGAAACCTGCTCACAGATTGAAAAGAAATTACAAGAGACCCGAAAGGATATCTATAAGAATTTGACCGCTTGGCAGCGGGTGCAACTATCCAGACATCCCAATAGGCCATATACCATGGACTATATCAATGCCATTTGTGGGGATACGTTCTTGGAGCTTCATGGCGATAGAAATGTAAAGGATGACAAGGCCATGGTTGGAGGATTGGGCAAAATAGGTGATCAAACCTATATGTTCATCGGCCAGCAAAAGGGGTATAACACCAAGACCCGGCAATACCGAAATTTTGGTATGGCCAATCCGGAAGGATACCGTAAAGCGTTGCGATTGATGAAATCTGCAGAGAAATTTGGTATTCCCGTGGTCACTTTTATTGATACCCCCGGTGCCTATCCAGGTTTGGAAGCCGAAGAAAGGGGACAGGGTGAAGCCATTGCAAGAAATATTCTTGAAATGACACGGCTTCAAGTACCCATCATCTGTATCGTCATTGGAGAAGGAGCGTCGGGTGGCGCCTTGGGTATTGGAGTGGGCGATAAAGTGTTGATGCTGGAGAACGCTTGGTACTCCGTAATCTCTCCTGAAAACTGCTCTTCCATTTTGTGGAGAAGCTGGGAATACAAGGAAAAGGCGGCGGAAGCCCTTAAACTGACCGCTTCGGACAGTAAAAAAATCAAGGTCATTGACGAAATCATCAAGGAACCCCTTGGCGGTGCACACGCCAACAGGGAAAAGACCTTTGAAACGGTCAAGAACAAAATTTCCTCCCATTACGAAGAACTCAAAAAGTTATCACCAAAACAGCTTATAAAAACCCGAATGGACAAATACGCCGAAATGGGGGTTTTCAATGGCTAATTCTCGTTTTTCAAAGGCTAACTTTTTTTATTAGGTTTTTTCCTCCGATTTTTTTGCGTTATTAACAGGCAACGCGAGTTATTAACATTAACTTTGTTCATTACCTGTGGAAATCGCATTACGTAAAATTAAAGTTAACTTAAGACCAATTAGCTACTTTCGCATTCATGGACAAACCTAGCCCAGTCATCGGTCATAGAGTGGACAAGTCAACCCTCATCAATCTAGAAAAAGGCAAAATACCGCCTCAAGCAGTTGATTTAGAGGAGGTTGTGCTTGGAGCCATGATGATTGACAAGAAGGGGGTGGATGAAGTAATCGATATTCTGCATCCCGATGTCTTTTACAAGGACGCGCATAGGTTTATCTACGAGGCCATCTTCAAATTATTTGAATCTTCAGAGCCTGTGGATTTATTAACCGTTTCCTCGGAACTCAAGAAGGAAGGGAAGCTGGAAGCTGTAGGAGGGGACTTTTATTTGATAAAACTCACCCAAAAAGTAGCCTCTTCGGCGCATATTGAGTTCCATGCGAGGATTATCCTTCAAAAATACATCCAACGGAGCCTTATCAAGATTTCCAGTGAGATCATTGAAAACGCCTACAGTGATTCCACCGATGTTTTTGATCTTTTGGATGATGCAGAGGCGAAATTGTACGAGGTCACCCAAGGCAACCTAAAGCGTTCTGCCGAAACGGCCCAGAACCTGGTCATTCAGGCAAAGAAAAAAATTGAGGAAATTTCCAATAAGGAAGGACTCAGTGGAATCCCATCCGGATTTGATAAGTTGGATAAGCTTACCTCGGGTTGGCAGCCCAGTGACCTTATCATTGTGGCCGCACGTCCCGGTATGGGTAAAACGGCCTTGACGCTATCCATGGCCAGAAATATTGCCGTGAATTCCGGTAATGCCGTGGCCTTCTTTTCCTTGGAAATGTCCTCCGTACAGTTGATCACCCGTTTGATTTCCTCGGAAACCGGACTTTCATCTGAAAAATTGAGGACCGGAAAATTGGAAAAGCACGAATGGGAACAGTTGAACGTAAAGGTAAAGGCCTTGGAAAAAGCCCCTTTGTTCATTGACGATACGCCATCGCTTTCCATTTTTGATTTAAGGGCCAAGGCAAGACGATTGGCCTCGCAGCATAAAATTAAACTGATCATCATCGATTACTTGCAATTGATGACCGCCGGCGGAAGCCAAAAAGGAGGAAACCGGGAACAGGAGATTTCCACCATTTCCCGAAACCTAAAGGCATTGGCCAAGGAACTTAACGTGCCTGTGATAGCACTTTCACAGTTATCAAGGGCGGTAGAGACCCGTGGGGGCAGCAAGCGTCCCATACTTTCCGATTTGAGGGAATCCGGGGCCATTGAGCAGGATGCGGATATTGTATCGTTTATCTATCGACCTGAATACTATAAAATTGATGAGTGGGATGATGAAGAGCGCACCCCCACCCAAGGTCAGGCCGAGTTCATTGTAGCCAAACACCGTAACGGAGGTTTGGAAAATATTAGGTTAAAATTTGTGGGCGCTCTGGGTAAATTTGATAACTTGGATGACTTTGACTCCCCATTCGAATTCCAATCGAAGATGAATGCGGACGAAGAAAATCCCTTTGCAACCCCAAATCTTCCCAGCGCGGACGAGGCTTTTGGGAGTGCAATGAACAGTGATGATGACCCAGATGACAATGACGTCCCATTCTAATAAAACTACTTTTTTGTCACCTCGAGCGCAGTCGAGAGGTGTCTTGCTTCTTTTTTCTCTGCTGTTTTCTCTTTCCTCTTTTGCATCGGTCATTCTCATTCCCATGGATGCCGAGAGTCAGGAAAATCATTTGAAAGCCTACGGAATCACCTATTGGGTACTTTCCAAGCAACAGAAGGTACAGTGGCTCTTGAATTATCGCGGAGGTTCTTTTATGATGCCCGATGGTGAGGCCATCCGAAAGGAGTGTCAAATTCGTGGGGTTTCCTTTGAGGTGCTGTCCGATGGACAGGCGGAACAGATTTTGGATGAAATCAGTAGTCCATCTCAGAACCAAGATGCCGTTATTTTGGAAAAAGCTCCCAAGATAGCCGTGTATTCCCCCAAAGAGAACCAACCTTGGGATGATGCGGTGACCATGGTGCTCACCTATGCGGAGATTCCCTATGTTACCGTTTATGATGAAGAGGTGTTGGGGGATAAGCTGGCGCTTTATGATTGGTTGCATTTACACCACGAAGACTTTACGGGCCAATATGGACGGTTTTATGGGGCTTACCGGGCTGCTCCTTGGTATATTGAAGGGAAAGAACAGGCGGAGGCGTTGGCACAACGATTGGGGTATGCAAAAGTATCCGACGAGAAATTGGCGGTTGCCCGAAAAATCAGGAACTATGTGATCGGTGGTGGGTTTATGTTTGCCATGTGCTCCGCCACGGATAGTTTTGATATTGCCTTGGCCGCGGAAAATGTGGATATCTGTGAACCCATGTTCGATGGAGACCCTTCGGATGCCAATTATCAAGGAAAGTTGGAGTATGGAAACACCCTGGCCTTCACCAATTTTATTTTGGAGCGCAATCCACTCAGATATGAGTTTTCGTCCATAGATATGACCAATAAGCGAGGCAACGTGCCCAAGGAGTCAGATTACTTTTCGTTAATGGAGTTTTCGGCAAAATGGGATCCCGTGCCTACCATGTTGACCCAAAACCATACATCCTTGGTAAAAGGGTTTATGGGACAGACCACCGCCTTTACCAGAAAGGAGATAAAACCTACGGTCATGATTTTAGGAGAGAATAAGATTAATGGAGAGGCCCGTTACATCCATGGAATCAAAGGGAAGGGATTTTTTACATTCTATGGCGGCCATGACCCCGAAGACTACCAACATAGGGTAGGGGACCCCAAGACGGAACTGGAGTTGCATCCCACCTCACCGGGGTATCGCCTTATTTTGAACAATGTACTTTTCCCTGCCGCCCGCAAGAAGAAGCAGAAAACCTAAGCCAATTTTTCCTTGAAAAAGGCCATGGTGCGTTCCCATGCCAAATCCGCTGCTGCTTGGTCAAAACGGGGAGTGGTATTGTTATGGAAACCATGGTTCACTTCCGGATAAAAATGGGTTTTATAGTCTTTTCCCAATTCCTTGAGCTTGGCTTCATAATCTGGCCATCCTTCATTGACCCTTTGGTCCAGTTCGGCATAATGGATCAGTAAGGGAGCATTTATTTTTTCAACATCAGCATCATCAGGCTGTCCACCATAAAAAGGAACTGCAGCGGCCAAATCCGGTACCTTTACGGCCATCATATTGGAAATCCATCCTCCAAAACAAAAACCTACTACGCCCACCTTGCCATTGCAATCTTCATGGTTTTTAAGATAGTTATAGGCAGCGATAAAATCCTCCAGCATTTCATTCCGGTCCCGTTGGCGTTGCAAGGTCCGGCCTTCATCATCATTGCCGGGATATCCGCCCAAAGGGGTAAGGGCATCCGGGGCCAAGGAAATAAATCCTTCCAAAGCAGCCCTTCTGCCTACATCTTCAATATAGGGATTTAGCCCTCTGTTTTCATGGACCACCACAATGCCCCCCAGTTTACTTGAAGCACTTTTGGGTTTGGAGAGCAATCCGCGGATATTACCCCCGCCTTTTGGCGAGCTATAGGTAATGAACTTTGAATCTAATGATGGGTCGTTAGGCTGTACCACAAGGGTATCCTTGTAATTGGGCATGATAAAGCTCAAAAGCGAGGGCAGGGTGATTCCACCTACCGCATAAAGCGATAGTTTTTTCATGAACTCCTTACGATCTATTTTGTTGTGGGCATAGTCGTCGTAGAGATCAAAAACCTCTTGTTTAATGTCTTCTTTTTTTAAAGTTGCCATGGGATAAATGGGTTGATGAATTCCTATGAAGTTACAAATAATAGTACACTATTGGTCGCATTGGCATCAATCCGTGGTTGGTACGGTGTCTTTGGGTTGTCGCTTAGGCCATGCTTGACTGATCATATGGTTGATGATAAGCCATTCCCCATTCCTGTTTTTATATACTCTTAAATGATTGATGTGTCTATCGTCCATTTGGGAGCCATCGGGCCATTGTTGGTTCTTTCGGATATTCAATGACCTAACCGTTGCAATGGAATCATTCAGAAAGATAATTTCATTTTCACCATAATCGTTTTCACCAGACATGACAAAATCCAAATTAAAAATGAAACCAAGTAACTCCCTTAATTCAGTTTTACTTTGCACCCGGTCACCAAAAGCATTGGTCCAATCAGTATCATCGGCATAATACTTTAGGGAGAGTTCCAAGTCCTTGGTTTCCCAGGCTTTGTCCCATGACTCAATACTTTCATTGATCAGGGTTTTGGCCTTGTCGTAATCGATAGGTGTTTCCGGTTTTTGGGTGTTACAGCCCATGAGAAGACCCAGAATTGCAAAGGAAAGTCCCAAACGTTTCATAAGATTGATTTTTATTGGGTTGACTTTATAGGGGGAGAAGCTTCCTTTTTATAAAAGGCTGCTAATCATAAAGATATATAAAAAATCAATCTGTAAATGGGATATTAGATAAGTTTCTCCAAAACCCGTTCCACGCCAAATTCATTATTGCTTGAAGTCTTGTATTGCGCTACCTTGAGCACATTGGGATGGGCATTGGCCATGGCAAAACTATAGTTGGAAAGCTGTAACATTTCCAAATCGTTGTTATAGTCCCCGAAAACCATGACCTCGTTGGAGGTGATTTGGTGTTGGTCCATAACTTTTTGAAGGGCATAGCCCTTGTGTGCATTCTGATGTGAAATATCTACCCAATTGGCTCCGGATACCTTCACTTTTAGCGAATCCTCCAAAGATTTCACAGCAGGATAAATATGTCTTTCCGAACTTTCAAAATGGTAAATGGCAATCTTGAGGATTTCCGTATCCACTTTGGTTTGGTCTTCAACCACTTCAAACTCGGAATAGTATTCCCGAAGCAGGTTCAAAAAATCATCAGAATCTGGGTTGGCAAAGGCGCCATGTTGACTGCAAAGCACGGGATGCGCATTGCTCAAGGGCTGTACAACAGCCAAAATACGGTCCACTTCAGATTTGGTAATGGGCGTGGTAAGCAATACATCACCTTTCTGTTTCACTAAAGCGCCATTTTCTGCAATAACAATGATATCGTCCTTTATGGAATGCAATTTGTCCACCATGCTGTTGTATTGGCGACCACTGGCAGCTACAAAAAGAATATCCTTTTTTCTGAGCTCGTCAAAAATTTCAAAAAAACGGGGGCTCACTTCGTGATTGGAGTTCAACAAAGTACCGTCCATGTCGGTCACCACCATTTTGATCTGCGATAAATCCATTGTCCAGAAATTAAGCTGCAAAGGTATTTCTTATTGGGGGAATGGAAGAATCCCTTTTGGTAAACTTTATATTAATTTAGTGCCGTGCTTTTAAATGTCTATGGATTTTTACCAAAAAGAATTACAATTACGATCATATCCCCGAGGGTTTCATCTGATTACGAATACCATTTTGGACGCCATTCCTGAATTGAAAAAGATAAGGGTGGGAATGTTGCAGGTATTCATAAAACATACTTCGGCCAGTTTGACCATTAATGAGAATGCCGACCCCACCGTCCGAACCGATTTTGAAAGCCATATGAACCAAATGGTTCCTGAAAACGCAGCGTATTATGTGCACACCTATGAAGGTCCAGATGATATGCCGGCACACATCAAAGCTTCACTAATGGGTGTTTCGGTGCAGATTCCCATTACCAACGGAAAACTGAACCTGGGAATATGGCAAGGCATCTATCTTTGTGAACATCGTAACCATGCTTCTGGAAGAAGGTTGGTGGTTACGGCTTTTGGGGATTAGTATCTTTTTTTGACGATTTTTTTGGCCCAGGTCTTATACATTTTCCCTGAGGGGTGCAGACTGTCGGATGCTATCAATGAACGGTTGAAGGCGGCTTTTTTGGATAGGTCGGTGATTTCTATAAACTGTACCTGATATTGACTGGCCACATCCTCAATAATGGAGTTGTAGGTCTCTAGTTCTCCGGTAATCTTTTCCTTATCCTTAAAACGTGCATAAGGAGTAACACTATAATCAGGTATGGAGAGTACAAAAACATTATCGGGATTGTTGTTGGCCAATCGGATGGCCGTTTCCAGCAAGGCAGGGAATTCAGCCTTAAAGGTGTCAAGGGGTAAGCCTTGATACTGGTTATTGACCCCAATCAATAAGGAAACCAAATCATAGGTTGGTTGTAAGTCTTCAGCATTGATATGGGTAATAAGGTCGGTGGTGGTCCAACCTACTTTGGCCACTATTTTGGGTGATGCGACCGGGATTTTCTTTTTGTTCAATAGGCCGACCAGTTGTGCGGGCCATCCATTGTGTTGCACCTCACCTGTGCTTTCCGTATAACTGTCTCCCAAGGCCAAGAAGGTAATGCTGTCGTTCTGTGAAAAAATGGGAGCGAAACTTAACAGGAAGAATAGGGTAACAACGATGGTTTTGTACATGGTATCAATTTTACCGAGACCTTAAAATACAAAAATCCCGCTCCATGGAGCGGGATTTTAATAAGCGGGGTAAGTTTATATTGATTTTTACTTTACTCTATCCACGATGGCTTTGAAAGCATCGGGATGGTTCATGGCCAAATCCGCAAGAACTTTTCTGTTAAGTTCAATTCCGTTGGATTTTACTTTGCCCATGAATTGGGAGTAAGACATTCCGTGCATACGGGCACCGGCGTTGATACGGGTGATCCATAGTGAGCGGAAGTTACGTTTTTTGTTTCTTCTGTCGCGGTAAGCATATAGCATTGCTTTTTCTACCGCATTTTTGGCTACTGTCCAAACGTTTTTACGTCTTCCAAAGTAACCTTTGGCTTGCTTCATCACTTTTTTTCTTCTAGCTCTTGAAGCAACTGAATTTACTGATCTTGGCATAATGATTCATTTTTTTGTAGCAGGCGGTCGAGAATGGTGAAGTTTTAAGTTGTAAATGCTAAATGATTTTTTCTGAACTTAAAACTAAAAACTTAACACTTTAAAGAGCCTGACTCCATGGTTATTAAATAATGTACCGGTTGAACAATTATTTTAAACGTAATTGTTCTTTGATGCTATTCACATCGGATTCGTGAACCAATGTTGAATGCGTCAACTTAAGCTTACGCTTTTTGGATTTCTTGGTCAAAATGTGACTCTTGAAAGCGTGCTTTCTTTTGATTTTACCAGAACCGGTAAGCTTAAAACGCTTCTTGGCACTGGATTTTGTTTTCATCTTAGGCATTTTCCTAGTATTTAACTCCGCTTATTATATGCTGAACTTAGTTCAGTATTTTTTATTTCTTATTGGTTTTTGGCGCAATGAACATGGTCATACGTTTACCTTCCAATTTAGGCATTTGCTCCACTTTTCCAAGTTCTTCCAGTTCTTGGGCCAGTTTTAGCAGTAATATTTCACCTTGGTCCTTATATACTATGGACCGTCCTTTAAAAAAGACATAGGCTTTTAGTTTGGCACCATCCTTCAAGAATTTTTCCGCGTGTCGCTTCTTAAATTCATAATCATGGTCATCTGTCTGTGGGCCAAACCGTATTTCCTTGATGACTACTTTGGTGGCTTTGGCCTTTAGGGCCTTGTCCCGTTTCTTTTGTTCGTAAAGAAACTTTTTGTAGTCTATAATTTTACAAACCGGAGGATTGGCATTGGGTGATATTTCCACCAAATCCAATTCCTGCTCTTTTGCGATATCCCTTGCTTTGGAAATGGGGTAAACTCCCATTTCAACATTGTCCCCTACCAGCCTTACCTCGGGGGCTTTGATCTTTTCATTGATATTGTGAGGGTTTTTGTTTTCCCTCCTGGGTTGGGGCTTAAATCTTCTTCGTATTGCTATGACGTATACTTTTTAATTAAACTCAATTTTTTAGAACGACTTTAAGGTACTATTTATTTCAGTAGATACCAAGTCGGAAAATGCATCGGTGCTCAAACTTCCCAAATCTTCGCCGCCGTGTTTCCGTACCGATACGGTTCCGGATGCTTCTTCCTGCTCTCCAACAATGAGCATAAACGGGATTTTTTGAAGTTCTGCCTCACGGATTTTTTTCCCTACCGTTTCATTCCTCTTATCAATGAGCGCGCGAATTTCGTGATTTTCCAGTGAATTCAAAACTTTTTCCGCATATTTTTCATGTTTCTCACTGACGGGCAGTACAATAGCCTGTGTTGGAATAAGCCATAACGGGAAATTTCCCCCGGTATGTTCCAGTAGCAAAGCTACAAAACGTTCCATACTTCCAAAAGGGGCGCGATGGATCATTACCGGTCTGTGCAACTCATTGTCACTCCCTTTGTAGGTAAGGTCAAAACGTTTGGGAAGGTTGTAATCTACTTGTATGGTGCCCAATTGCCAGTTTCTGCCTAGGGCATCTTTCACCATAAAATCCAGTTTTGGACCATAAAAAGCGGCTTCACCACTTTCAATCACATAATTCAATCCTTTTTCTTCTGCCGCATTGATGATAGCTTGTTCTGCTTTTTCCCAATCGCTCACATCACCAATGTATTTTTCAGGATTGTCCAAATCCCTTACGGATACTTGGGCCGTGAAATTGTCAAAGCCCAAAGAATTCAATACATATAAGGATAGGTCTATCACATTTTTGAACTCTTCATTCAATTGTTCCGTAGTACAAAAAATATGGGCATCATCCTGAGTGAATCCACGTACGCGGGTAAGCCCGTGGAGCTCCCCACTTTGCTCATATCTATATACGGTGCCAAATTCAGCGTAGCGCTTGGGTAAATCTTTATAACTAAAAGGGGTGCTATTATAGATTTCACAGTGGTGCGGGCAGTTCATTGGTTTCAGTAGAAACTCCTCATCCTCCTTAGGTGTATGGATGGGCTGAAAACTGTCCTCCCCATATTTGGCATAGTGTCCAGAAGTCACATAAAGTTCCTTTTGGCCAATGTGCGGGGTAACCACCATTTCATACCCGGCCTTTTTCTGGGCTTTCTTTAAAAACTGCTCCAAGCGCTCACGAAGGGCGGCCCCTTTGGGTAGCCACAAGGGAAGACCTTGCCCTACCTTTTTGGAGAAAGTGAACAGTTCCAGTTCCTTGCCCAGTTTTCTGTGATCACGTTTTTTGGCCTCTTCCAATAGCTCCAAATACTCGGTAAGCTCTTTTTGCTTTGGAAAGGAAATACCATATACTCGGGTCAATTGTGGATTGTTTTCATCACCTCTCCAATATGCTCCGGCCACACTCAATATTTTAATGGCCTTGATAATACCTGTATTGGGGATATGTCCACCGCGACATAGATCGGTAAATGTACTATGGTCGCAGAAGGTTATGGTGCCGTCCTCCAAATTTTCAATAAGCTCAACCTTATACGCATTGTTTTGGTCTTTATAATATTGTAGGGCGTCCGCTTTGGAAACACTTCGCATCTTGTAATCATGTTTGCCTCGGGCAATTTCCAATGCCTTCTTTTCAATGGTTGGGAAATCCTTTTCAGAAACCGTGTGCTTCCCAAAATCCACATCATAGTAGAATCCGTTTTCAATGGCAGGTCCAATGGTGAGTTTAATTCCTGGGTACAATTCTTCCAAGGCTTGGGCCACAACGTGTGAAGTAGAGTGCCAAAAAGCTTTTTTGCCCTCACTGTCATTCCATGTATATAAAGTAAGGGTGCCATCTTCGGTAAGTGGGGTGACTGTTTCCACAACGGTGTCATTGAATTTGGCCGAAATGACATTCCGGGCCAAACCTTCACTGATACTTTTGGCAACCTCCATAGGTGTGGTGCCTTTTGAAACTTTCTTTATCGCGCCATCGGGCAATGTGATTTCTATCATTCGTCTCCTTATTTTGAGATGGTGCGCAAAGATACTATCTTGAGTTGATGCTACAATACTTACATTATATATATGTATTAATTTTCTACATATGATAAGATGATTTTGAAGTTTGAAAAAAGTTGTATTTTTATCTGCTTTGTTTTCAATTAGTTGAAAGTTAATGTGTCCGGAAGGCAAAAAAACTCTTGTTTATTTAGGAAACGGTGTTACATTTGCAGCCCGAAAAACAACAAAGGGTTTGTTTTTTAGGTAAGTTCAGAAGCTCATTGATATACTGTTTTGATAAGTCGGAAAGGCTGAGAGAATTATTTAAAAAAGCATTGTGTAATCAAAAAAAGCATTTTACATTTGCAGCCCGAAAAACACCAAGGTGTTTCAAGGGAAAGTTCATGTAAAAAGGTTGTTTTTTGAGGTCAAGAAAATGTTTTGAATTTTTTTTTAAAAAAGCTTGCCGGTTTAAAAAACAGTTGTACATTTGCACCCGCTTAACCAAAGAGGTAGAGCGGTTGAAGCCGAAAGAAGATTGATTTTAATGAAATTGAGGTTCGGTTTTTGAATAATAAAGAAGTTCATATACATATTGTAACGACAGCGTAAAGAGAATTAAGAACCATTTTGATGCGGGGACTCTGGTTTCCGGGTGTCGGACAGACATTCAAGGAAATACAATGAAGAGTTTGATC
>NZ_JBMYIX010000005.1:2500-5378 GCF_049629585.1 Flagellimonas algicida
AACCTTGCCGGTAAAAGTAACTCGTAGGCTCATTATGCAAAAGGCACGCCGTCACGGATAAATCCGCTCCGACCGCTTGTAGGCGTATGGTTTCAGGGTCTTTTTCACTCCCTTGTTCAGGGTTCTTTTCACCTTTCCCTCACGGTACTGGTTCACTATCGGTCTCTCAGGAGTATTTAGTCTTGGCGGATGGTCCCGCCGGATTCACACAGGGTTTCACGTGCCCCGCGCTACTCAGGATACCACTATCTTTAACGTTCCTTGCCTGTACCGGGCTATCACCGTCTACGGCCCCTCTTTCCAAAGGGTTCCAGTTCGTCACGCAAAGAATGTCGTGGTCCTACAACCCCAACATTGCCGGAACAACATTGGTTTGGACTAATCCGATTTCGCTCGCCACTACTCTCGGAATCACTTTTGTTTTCTCTTCCTCCGCCTACTTAGATGTTTCAGTTCAGCGGGTTCGCCCACCTTGCGGTGTGACTGGCCTTCAACCAGCCGGGTTGCCCCATTCGGACACCCACGGATCAATGCTCATGTGCAGCTCCCCGTGGATTTTCGCAGCTTATCGCGTCCTTCGTCGCCTCTGAGAGCCCAGGCATCCCCCATACGCCCTTCTTTTGCTTGTCGCATTATGTGCAAAAGCACAAATGCCCTCTCGTAATCCTTATATATTCTATTCTACTTCGTGTTTCTTCTTTTGACTTCGCCATGATGGTATGACCATCACGCTCCGTCCCAATATGTCAATGAACTTTTCAAGTTATGAGTTCTCAGTGTTGAGTCCAGAGTAAAAACTCTTGACTCTTTAACTCCGAACCCTTAACTCGGATGTGGAGAATATCGGAGTCGAACCGATGACCTCCTGCGTGCAAGGCAGGCGCTCTAGCCAGCTGAGCTAATCCCCCATTTCTTTAGTTATGAGTTATTAGTTAGGAGTTATGAGCGATAACCCTGTAACTCAACTTCTAAAATTTCCTTCAGTATTTCTTAATGAACTTTTCAAAACCTTAAACTTTCAAACTTAAAACTTTGAACTTGCGGCTTCGCCGCTTTCGTAGTCTCAGGCAGACTCGAACTGCCGACCTCTACATTATCAGTGTAGCGCTCTAACCAGCTGAGCTATGAGACTGTCTTGGCCAAAAATTGCCCTATATCACAAAAAACATATCATAAACGACAGCACAAAGATCTTTAGGACCACCTCGTGCGGGACCCGTAACTTCCGGGCATCTCTTTCTCTAGAAAGGAGGTGTTCCAGCCGCACCTTCCGGTACGGCTACCTTGTTACGACTTAGCCCTAGTTACCGATTTTGCCCTAGGCCGCTCCTCTCGGTGACGGACTTCAGGCACTCCCGGCTTCCATGGCTTGACGGGCGGTGTGTACAAGGCCCGGGAACGTATTCACCGGATCATGGCTGATATCCGATTACTAGCGATTCCAGCTTCACGGGGTCGAGTTGCAGACCCCGATCCGAACTGTGACCGGTTTTATAGATCCGCGCCCCCTTGCGGGGTGGCTTCCCTCTGTACCGGCCATTGTAGCACGTGTGTGGCCCAGGACGTAAGGGCCGTGATGATTTGACGTCGTCCCCACCTTCCTCACGGTTTGCACCGGCAGTCCCGTTAGAGTCCCCATCTTGACATGCTGGCAACTAACGGTAGGGGTTGCGCTCGTTATAGGACTTAACCTGACACCTCACGGCACGAGCTGACGACAACCATGCAGCACCTTGCAGGCAGTCCGAAGAAAGGGGTATCTCTACCCCATGCAGCCTGCATTTAAGCCCTGGTAAGGTTCCTCGCGTATCATCGAATTAAACCACATGCTCCACCGCTTGTGCGGGCCCCCGTCAATTCCTTTGAGTTTCATTCTTGCGAACGTACTCCCCAGGTGGGATACTTATCACTTTCGCTTGGCCACGGAGACCGAAGTCCCCACAGCTAGTATCCATCGTTTACGGCGTGGACTACCGGGGTATCTAATCCCGTTCGCTACCCACGCTTTCGTCCATCAGCGTCAGTACATGGTTGGTCACCTGCCTTCGCGATCGGTGTTCTATGTGATATCTATGCATTTCACCGCTACACCACATGTTCCGGCAACCCCACCATGACTCAAGACCGCCAGTATCAAAGGCAATTCTACGGTTGAGCCGCAGACTTTCACCCCTGACTTAACGGCCCGCCTACGGACCCTTTAAACCCAATGATTCCGGATAACGCTCGGACCCTCCGTATTACCGCGGCTGCTGGCACGGAGTTAGCCGGTCCTTATTCTTACGGTACCGTCAGCCACCTACACGTAGGTGGGTTTCTTCCCGTATAAAAGCAGTTTACAACCCATAGGGCAGTCATCCTGCACGCGGCATGGCTGGATCAGTCTCCCGACCATTGTCCAATATTCCTCACTGCTGCCTCCCGTAGGAGTCTGGTCCGTGTCTCAGTACCAGTGTGGGGGATCCCCCTCTCAGGGCCCCTAACCATCGCTGCCTTGGTAAGCCGTTACCTTACCAACTAACTAATGGTACGCATGGCCATCCCTGTCCGATAAATCTTTAACCATAATATCATGCGATATAATGGTACCATGGGGCATTAATCCAAGTTTCCCTGGGCTATTCCCCTGACAGGGGCAGGTTCCATACGCGTTCCGCACCCGTGCGCCGGTCGCCGGCGGAAAAGCAAGCTTTTCCCCGCTGCCCCTCGACTTGCATGTGTTAGGCCTGCCGCTAGCGTTCATCCTGAGCCAGGATCAAACTCTTCATTGTATTTCCTTGAATGTCTGTCCGACACCCGGAAACCAGAGTCCCCGCATCAAAATGGTTCTTAATTCTCTTTACGCTGTCGTTACAATATGTATATGAACTTCTTTATT
>NZ_JBMYIX010000006.1:0-968 GCF_049629585.1 Flagellimonas algicida
TCGTGATGGATGTGCCCGCGCTGTTGCCCTCTCCGAGCACGCTCGCCAGATCCTGTATCTCGTTGGTGATGCTACCGTCCACTTCCGTGAAGGTGCTGTTCACAATATAAGGGTCGCCGGTGGTACCGCTTCCGCTCACGCTGATGTCCGTGCCCCCGTTCACGATGGTCTCCGATCCGTCAGCGGCGTTCGCCGTGATCTGGCTGTCCACATAGTTCTTCGTGGCGGCGTCCTGCGCGTTGGTAGGGTCCGTCACATTGGTGATCGAGGTCCCCGCGCTGTTGCCTTCGGAGAGTACCTCCGATAACGTCTGGTCGTCCGTGTCCACAGTATGGCTCAAATCAGATATCTGGCTTTCTGTAATTGTTATATTCGCTTCATTGATATCAATGTCAATTTCATCATTCGCAACATCATTGGTTACCGTAACTTTATTTGATCCTGCATTGATGTTCTTAAATTCAAGATCGGCCCCAGTCTTCCTAGCAAATGCCCCAACTCCTCCTGCCCCAACATTTGAGGCTGTATTTGTTTGACCGGAAGTTGCTGCAAAGGCATCCACTTCCGCTTTCAGTTCTTCAATTACATTCTGAACATTTCCCGAGGTCAATGTTGTTGTACTTGGATCATATGGTACATCAATGGCTTCTTGTGACTCCGTGAAGGTGCTGTTCACAATATAAGGGTCGCCAGTGGTACCGCTCCCGCTCACACTGATGTCCGTACCTGCGTTGACGATGGTCTCCGATCCGTCAGCGGCGTTGGCCGTGATCTGCGTGTCCACATAGTTCTTCGTGGCGGCGTCCTGCGCATTGGTGGGGTCCGTCACATTGGTGATGGATGTGCCCGCGCTGTTGCCCTCGCCGAGCACGCTCGCCAGATCCTGTATCTCATTGGTGATGCTGCCGTCCACTTCGGTGAAGGTGCTGTTCACAATATAAGGGTCGCCGGTGGTGCCGGTACCGCTC
>NZ_JBMYIX010000007.1:0-676 GCF_049629585.1 Flagellimonas algicida
TGTTCACGATATAAGGGTCGCCAGTGGTACCGCTTCCGCTCACGCTGATGTCCGTGCCCCCGTTGACCACGGTCTCCGATCCGTCAGCGGCGTTCGCCGTGATCTGGCTGTCCACATAGTTCTTCGTGGCGGCGTCCTGGGCATTGGTAGGGTCCGTCACATTGGTGATCGAGGTCCCCGCGCTGTTGCCTTCGGAGAGTACCTCCGACAGGGTCTGGTCGTCACTGCCCAAGTTCGCCAAGGGTACCTGTAGGGTCCCGTTGCTGTCCTCTATCTCAAGGTTCGCCCCACTTACCTCGAAGCGGGTGTTGATCTCATTGGTAACGCTTCCATCGACCTCTGTGAAGGTACTGTTCACCACATAAGGATCGCCACTGGTACCGCTTCCGCTCACGCTGATGTCCGTGCCCCCGTTCACGATGGTCTCCGATCCGTCAGCGGCGTTCGCCGTGATCTGGCTGTCCACATAGTTCTTCGTGGCCGCGTCCTGCGCGTTGGTCGGGTCCGTCACGTTCGTGATGGATGTACCCGCGCTGTTACCCTCTCCGAGCACGCTCGCCAGATCCTGTATCTCGTTGGTGATGCTGCCATCCACTTCGGTGAAGGTACTGTTCACAATATAAGGGTCGCCGGTGGTGCCGCTTCCGCTCACGCTGATGTCCGTACCTCCGTTGAC
>NZ_JBMYIX010000008.1:0-668 GCF_049629585.1 Flagellimonas algicida
CACTTCCGTGAAGGTGCTGTTCACAATATAAGGGTCGCCAGTGGTACCGCTTCCGCTGACACTGATGTCCGTGCCTGCGTTGACGATGGTCTCCGAACCATCGGCGGCATTGGCCGTGATCTGTGTGTCGACGTAGTTCTTCGTGGCGGCGTCCTGGGCGTTGGTAGGGTCCGTCACGTTCGTGATCGAGGTCCCCGCGCTGTTGCCCTCGGAGAGTACCTCCGATAACGTCTGGTCGTCACTGCCCAAGTTAGCCAAGGGTACCTGTAGGATCCCGTTGCCATCTTCTATCTCAAGGTTCGCCCCACTTACCTCGAAGCGGGTGTTGATCTCATTGGTAACGCTTCCATCGACCTCCGTGAAGGTGCTGTTCACGACATAAGGGTCGCCAGTGGTACCGCTCCCGCTCACACTGATGTCCGTGCCTCCGTTCACGATGGTCTCCGAACCGTCAGCGGTGTTCGCCGTGATCTGCGTGTCCACATAGTTCTTCGTGGCGGCGTCCTGGGCATTGGTCGGGTCCGTCACGTTCGTGATGGATGTACCCGCGCTGTTGCCCTCGCCGAGCACGCTCGCCAGATCCTGTATCTCATTGGTAACGCTACCGTCCACTTCCGTGAAGGTGCTGTTCACAATATAAGGGTCGCCGGTGGTACCGCTCCCGCTCA
>NZ_JBMYIX010000009.1:0-577 GCF_049629585.1 Flagellimonas algicida
CTGTAGGGTCCCGTTGCTGTCCTCTATCTCAAGGTTCGCCCCACTTACCTCGAAGCGGGTGTTGATCTCATTGGTAACGCTTCCATCGACCTCCGTGAAGGTACTGTTCACCACATAGGGGTCGCCGGTGGTACCGCTTCCGCTCACGCTGATGTCCGTACCTGCGTTGACGATGGTCTCGGAACCGTCAGCGGCGTTGGCCGTGATCTGCGTGTCCACGTAGTTCTTCGTGGCCGCGTCCTGGGCGTTGGTAGGGTCCGTCACATTGGTGATGGATGTGCCCGCGCTGTTGCCCTCGCCGAGCACGCTGGCCAGATCCTGTATCTCGTTGGTGATGCTACCGTCCACTTCCGTGAAGGTATTGTTCACCACATAGGGGTCGCCAGTGGTACCGCTTCCGCTCACACTGATGTCAGTGCCACCGTTCACGATGGTCTCCGATCCGTCAGCGGCGTTCGCCGTGATCTGCGTGTCCACGTAGTTCTTCGTGGCGGCGTCCTGCGCGTTGGTCGGGTCCGTCACGTTCGTGATGGATGTACCCGCGCTGTTGCCCTCGCCGAGCACGCTCGCCAGATCC